>JBDRIT010000023.1:0-5980 GCA_043815665.1 Pseudomonadota bacterium | reverse complement strand
GCCCCTCGAGCTGTTTCCGGTCCGCGGTCCCCTCGACGATCTTCACCTCCAACGCGACGACGCGAAGAACGTTGTCCTCCGCGTCCTGGAGAATGAACCACCCATCCGGCACCGTGTCGCGTGCGTCCCCGCCCGCGTCGGCGCCCTCGCCGGGCTTCCGCTGCGTCCAGATGGAGACCGTGGTGATGCCCTTGAGCGAGATCGACGGACAGAAGCGTTCAAGAAACCGCCGGACAAGCACCGGGGAACTGACCAGGACCTGTAGAAGTGCGTTCGTGACCCTGTTCTCCTCGACAGTGTACTGGTCGAAGAGATTCTGGAGCTGGGAGTCGATCCTCATGGAACCACCGTCGCATTTGCCGTCGGTTCCTCATGATGGAGCAGGTACCCTGCTGGATCAAGCAAGGGCTTCCGGCAACCAGGTGTTCGAGAACAACCAGGCTCTCCAGAGGGGATTCGATTGCCTGGAGGTTGCTCCGAGCACTTCCAGAACCAGTGGGTGCTGGACGCGATGGACGACGGCACCGTATTCGGGCGCCTCGAGAAGGCGATCTCCACCGAGCACGGGGAGATCGGGGCCTACTTGTTCGGCAAGAACGTGCCCACGCTGGTGATCCTCCTGGAGTAGGGTGTCGGGTAGGACCACTGCCGCCCTCAACAGCGGACCGTGGTTCCGGACCCAGATCAGGACGTTGCGTCAGGGTCTGTCGACCTGCATCGCGATCGATCTCCCGGTGACCCTCCGAGGGCTGGTGCCGAGTGTGTTCACGCCGGAGATCGTCCTGTCCCTCGGGTGGGCTGATGAGCTGATGTCGTCCGAGGAGCATCTGTTGGAGGCCATCCGGCTCACCCGGACGGGGGTCAAGAAGGTGTCCCTTGACACCGTCACCCACACGAAGTAAGCCAGCGGGACAGAGGGCATTCCATGCGGGTACGAATCCACCGGGGCACGAGCGAGATCGGCGGGAACTGTGTCGAGTTGGAGTCGAACGGACAACGTGTCATCCTCGACCTCGGACGTCCGCTCTGGGCTGAGCCCGACGAAGAGGTCCCACTGCCGCCCGCGGCTGGTCTCGACACCGGAGACGACCCGACCCTCCTCGGCGTGATCCTCTCCCACCCCCACCAGGACCACTACGGACTGCTCGAGGATGTCCATCCCGCTGTCCCGGTCTACATCGGCGAGGCCGCCTCCCGCATCCTCTCCGAAGCCTCCTTCTTCGGGGTCACGGGGATGTCCCGCACGCCGGCCGGCTTCCTCCGGGATCAGGAGCCCTTGCGGTTGGGCCCCTTCCGGGTGACGCCCTACCTTGTGGATCACAGCGCGTTCGATGCGTACTCCCTCCTCGTCGAGGCGGACGGGAGGCGCCTGTTCTATACAGGGGACTTCCGGGGCCACGGACGGAAGGCGGCACTCTTCGAGCGGCTCCTCCGGGAGCCACCGGGGGGTGTCGACGTCCTGCTGACCGAAGGAACCCAGATCAGGACCTCCGGTGATGCCCAACGCTCACTCCCGACCGAGGACCAGATCGAAGAGAAGCTCACCGACACCTTCCGGAGCATCCCTGGGATGGCGCTCATCGTGTTCTCGGCCCAGAACATCGATCGTCTGACGACCATGTACCGGGCGGCGATCAGAGCACAAAGACATCTCGTAGTGGATCTCTACACCGCGACCATCGCCCGGGCGACGGGCCGCGCATCCATCCCCCAGCCCGGCCACCGGGGGCTGCGAATCCTCGTCCCCCTCGGCCAGCGGCTCCGCGTCAAGAAGACCGCAGAGTTCCACCGGGTCGACGAGATCAAGCGGTACCGGGTCTACACCGAGGACCTCGCCCGGAACCCCTCGGACTACGTCCTGCTCTTCCGACAGGGCGAAGCCAGGGCACTGGCCCGTGCGGGCTGTCTGCGAGACGCCAGCCTTGTCTGGTCGTTGTGGGAAGGGTACCTCCGGGAAGAAGCGGGCCGGCGGCTCTCGGCCTTCCTTCGCGAGCAGGGCATCCCCCTCATCCCGATCCACACTTCGGGGCACGCGAGCGTCGAGGATCTCGCCCGACTCGTTGAGGCCCTCTCTCCCAAACGCGTCGTGCCGATACACACAGAGGCTCCCGAGCGCTTCGGGGACCTGTTCAGCAACGTCGAGCTCCACTCCGACGGGGAGTGGTGGACCACCTAGAAGGAGGCCGAGCACATGGGATCCGAGGACAGACAGCAGCACTGGGAGATCTGGGGGGTCGCCGCGGTCGTCACCATCGCGGTTCTCGTCGGTCTGGTCATCAAGGGATTCAGCGGCGAGACGGTCGTCGACGCGATCAAGGACATCGGATCGGTTGCCGTGCCCATCCTGGCCGCCGTGCTCGCCGCTCGCCTGGTCATCCGCGAGATGGATCCAGAGCAGCGCTTCGTCCGGACGGGAGAGGACGGGTTGCGGGCGATCCAGAAGAAACATCCAACCATCCTGAGCGGCCCCAAGCCGAACACCGAAAACTACGACTCTGACAACCCGGGAAATGCCGGCCGCTACCTCTTCTTCCAGAAAAATCACAAGGGGCACCGCAGTCAGCTCGTGCCAGTCCTGCCGTTCGCCATGGGTGTCGTCGAGGTCCGGGTGTCGAAGCGTACTCTTCAACTCCTCGGGCTGCCGATGGATGATCTGGAGACGATATCGAAGCAGGTGCGAGAGGCGGTCCTGTCCTCGGTCAAGAGCACGATGGCGGATGATGCCTTCGAGGTCCTGGAATCCAAGAACCCGAACATCGCCGTCGCGATCGATTTCGACGAGGGCAGGATCGGACCCAGGGGGTTCAGGAAGAGCGTGTTGCTCTGTGTGGATTCTGCACTTGGAGTATTGCTGAAGAAGGCATAGTGCCGGCTACGCTCACCGGAGATCGGCCGGTCGCCCTGGACCCTGCTCGTCTCGGGGAGGTCCCCCCGAAGCAGGCCCCCCGGTCCCGGGAGACCTCAGTATCCTGCGACTCGAACCTTCTCCGCTGACGCCAGCAACATTGCCATCCCATCGTCAGTCTCGGCGCTCCAACCGTCGATCGTGGCTCCGTCGTAGGTTACCAACCCAGCGAATGTCCCTCCTGCATAGGTAACCTGCATCTCGAGTCCGGCGTTTGCGCTCGATGTCAAGCGAAGGAAAGGCTCGATGGAGTCGGTGTAGACCTCGTCCAGCCTTCGGCGGTCGAACGGAAGGAGTGAGCCGCTGTCCAGGGCTGACCTCAGCGCGTGGAAGAGGTGCGCTGTGTAGAGCTCGCAATGGTATCCGTTCCGCTGGGTCTGGCGCAGGAGGTAGATGGTCTTCCCGTCGATCACCCTGATCTGGCTCTTATGGCAGTACTCGAGCAGCTCCGGATGCTCCACGAGGCGCTCCCGCCACCCGGGGAACCGGGTTGACGGCACCCGGACCCCGCCGGAGACGATGCGCTGGAGGGATCCTTCCACGTCGTCCGGATCCACGTCCTGCAACACCCGACCGACGATGGCGCGCTTCTTGTCCGCCCGGTCGTTCGGGTCGGACCGCAGAAGGCGTTTCCACCCGAGATCGCGGTCCGTGTTGTCGAGGAACCCATGGTTGGAGCCACGCCGAAGGAGGTAATCTCCTTCGCACAGGAGGGCGCGCTGCCACAGCTTCCGCGGGAACTCCTTCAATCCGGGAGCGACACCGCCATCGAACACCGCGTCCGCCCTCCGGTACCACTCGGCGAAGGCCATCCGGAACGCGTCATCCTCGGCGTCCGACCAGTCGGCTTCCTCGTTGACCAGCCAGCGCTCGAGGATCCCGGAGAACGAGAACAGGAACTCGATCTGTCCCTTGAAGTACCCGTGGGATTCGGCTTGCTCGATCAAGGGGCGCCAGCCCGCCGGATCGCGTCGAAGGAGCTGAGCCTTGAGCCGCTCCTCACGGACCTGCTGGCGGTTGAACCCCTCGATCTTGTTCTCTGGATCTGCCAGGTAGCCGAGCAGGTCATCCTGCTGCAGCAGCGCGTGCACCCCAGCCAGGGAGGCCCGAAACTCTCGGGGGCGGTTGTAGTTTGTGTTCTCGGCGAGGTTGACGACTACGCGCATCCACTCGTCAAACGCCGAAGGGGGGCGTTCGCTGAGAAGAAACAAGCACCACGCAATGAACTGGATCCAGAGGGAATAGGTCATCGACCCCGGGCCGCGCGTTCGCCCCGAGAGCATTCGCTTGAAGACTTCCTGTTCATCAAACCTGCTTGGACTCGTAAGGTAGGGACCGAGCTCTCCGTGGTCCTCAGACCAACGGTCGAAGAGGTTCTTCATCGTCTGGACAAACGCGCCATCCAGCGCTCCGATCTTCTCGTACTCGTAGAACGAGTCCAGCTCGTCGCTCACGAGCGAATCCAACAAGGGATCGTTCTCCTCGAGGGGAGGGGTCGCCACAAGGGCCGCTGCCCGGATCGCGTTCATGACCTGACGGTCGTAGGTCTCGTTGGACTCCCGGTGGTTCCAGAAGAAGTCGGCCCACCGCCCGTCGAACCTCCGGCTCACGTAGTCCTGGAGAGACGTTGGGAATCCGAGAGCCTCCGTCTGCTCCTCCGGGAAAAGACGCGCGACGCGTTGCTCCAGGTTGGCCTTGAAGGTCTCGAAGGTGGTCAGCGGCTTCCCACGGGCGTTCATCTTGATGTAGAGGTCGTCGGTCAGCCCGAAGGACTGGAGATCGAGGAACTGGAAGGTGATCGCTGGTTGCTCGGCATCCACGAGGCGCGAATACAGCCCGCGTGCACCGTTGAAGACCTGGTGCAGGGTGTCCAGTACCGTCAGGCAGGACTGGATGGTCGGGTCCTGCTTCCAGGACTGGAAGAACCAGGCCGTGTCCTTGAGGTGGTCGGACAGCACATGATCCGACGCGTCGCCGAGGGCATCGAGGTCCACCTCGGAGCTGACCAGCGCGTTGAAGAAGTCCCGACTGCTGGGTCGGATGTCGTAGCCGAACCGGCTGTTGGCGCCGACGCAGGCGAGCTCCCGGAGCTGCCCGGCGCAGCCGTCGCGCTGGGCGAGGTACCAGTGCAGGAGGAACAGGGTCGTCAGCCGCTGCTGGCCATCCAGCGGACGGAAGACGTCCTCGCCGTCGATGCTGCCGTAGACGAAGTCCAGATCGAGGGGGGGCTCCTCCGGATCCTGTGTGAGCGCCTCGTGGAGCGCCGACACGAAACGTTCCCGGATCGCCTTGGCGCTCGCGCGTCCCTGCGCGAAGTCGCGCTGGAGCATGGGGATCTGGATGAAACTGCACTTCCGAAGGACATCCGCCAGCGTCCAGCTCATACGTCACCTCCCAGGAAGAACGTCGCCAGGGTCTTGACCATGGCATCCTGGTAGGCCTCCGCATCGTCCTTCGTCCAATGCAGGAGTCCCATCTCGCTCCGGCTGTAGTACTTGAGGAAGACGTTCGTCGTGCACAGGGGGACGAAGGTCCCGATCTTGTCGAGCTCCAGGATCCGCTGCCGCTTGATCGGAAAGACAGCGTTCTTGTAGCTGCGGTTCGTGCGGTCGTCCAGGAGCGTGAGGTTCCCGATGTGATTGTCCACCTCGGTGCCCACCAGCTCTCCGAAGGCCTCGACGATCCGCTCGTAGAGCTTCTCGAATCTGCTCCGATCGAAATCTGCGAGCAGACGATCCGATTCCGCAGGAAGATCGGAGTGTTCGTCGGCCGGGGGGACGGCCTCCCAGTACTTCCGGACCTGACCCAACCAGGCCTTCTGATCCTCGATCCGCTGCGGTCGGTATTCCGTGACGCTCCGGATGTGCTCGATGTCCCAGCGCTGCTTCTCGTAGAGGTCGAACGGGAATCGGTACTTGGAGCCCGTATTCTCGAGCAGAGTGGCGATGTTGAACAGCAGCAGTGTGGACCGTATGCGGTCGCTGCTGTCCCCGTAGGTCAGCGAGGTCACGAACTCCCGCACGACCTCCGAGGCCTCCACGCGCGTCGACGCATCGAGAGAGCCCTTGAAGAGCG
>JBDRIT010000022.1:0-20001 GCA_043815665.1 Pseudomonadota bacterium | reverse complement strand
GGCAGCCGATCTGCCAGTGCTGAACGGCGGATAGACCGTTCGCCATGCTCACTCGAACTCGCACCCTGCGGGTATAAGTTTCGTACGAGCGGAACTTCGTCCGCTCAACTCAGCTTCAACGATACTCGGCATCGCCTTCGTTCGCTATCCTTGTCACACCCAGACAGCCCGACGGTCGGGACTCGAAGGAGGCGGGGGACGCGTTGGCACAGACCGTCCTCACGGAGGGGCCACGAAGCTTCGAGTGGAGGTACGAGATGCGGCGGCGCCTTCCTGGACGCCGAGGTGTCCAAGTGCCGGATCGACCTGCACGGCGCGCCCGCCCTGCAGGCGACGGTGCACGATGTCACGGCCCAAAAATGAGCGGAAGACGCACTACGTGCGAGTGAGGCTCAGTACCGGACCCTCTCCCATCAGCTCCGTGGCGAGACAGAACAGCTTCGAGCCGCCAGGGTCGAATCCCACGGCCGAGAGAGGGAAGAATTGCCCGCGCTGGACCACCCAGGATCCTCCGTCCGCCTTCTTGAAAGTCAATGCGGGGGTCCAGTGGTGTCGATCCCGTCCAGAACGAGACCCATGTGTCTCATCTTGGACATCTTCGTCTCGGTCAGAGGAGTCCACGGTCCTTTCAACACGTTGAAATGCAACGGAACCCATGCTTTCGTTGGGGTTGGCACTGACCTTGCTTTACTGGAGGGTGTCACCGGTGGGTTGCCGGCGGCGGGGTTGGACTTGGAAGGAGGTTCCCCATGAAGCGTTGGATGGCCTGGATGGTGATGGTCGGCATGGTGGCGCTGTTCTCTGCCTGCGACAGCGGCGGCGACGGCAACGAGGAGCAGAGCGGCGCGCTGGAGCAGGGTGCGGACGTGTTCGAGGACGACGTGTACGAGGGGGCCGAGGCGGAGCCCGGGGTCGAACCCCGGGTCTGCGTTCCCCAGTGTGGCGGCGCGGAGTGTGGTCCCGACGGTTGCGGCGGGACCTGCGGATCCTGCAGCTCCGGCGATGTCTGTGACGCGGGGGAGTGCGTCTCCGAGTGCGGGGTCTGCATGGAGACCGAGTGTGCGTACGAGGCGAGCGCGTGCAACTCCAACTGGGAGTGCCCGTCGCTGATGCAGTGCCTCTCAGGCTGCGGCTCCGACTCGTGCATGGAGTCCTGCATCTACTCGTACTACGGTGGTGCGGACGACCTCATCGACTTGCTGGAGTGCGTCGACGCCGAGTGCTCCTGGGAGTGCTGACCGAAATACCCCGGGGGGAGACTCCCCTCCCGGGGCTCGTGGGAGGCGTCATGGACGGTACGCGGAGTGATGGTGGGCAAGTGAGGATGAGCGGCTCGCGGACGACCTCTTGCGCCTCGCCCGATCGTTGCGGCGGATCCTCGACCACCTGCGGAGGGGGTCGAAGAGCGCTGGCCGACCGCGGGTTTGAGTTCGTGCTGGGAAAGGGCGAATATCGTCATGGGATTCTCGAGGTAGAAGCATGGATGGTTGTGCGCATGGTCCGGTGGTCACGTAGCGGGCCTCGTTCGAGGCCTGTTCATGGTCCAACGACGGGCGCTTGATCGCTACCCTGGATGACGAACCGAGCATCTGGATCTGGAACGCAGCGGACGGCACCCTGGTCCGTCGCCTCCGTCTCGGGGAGACGCAGTATCGTGTGGGCTGTGCCTTCGCCCCCGGAAGACACCAGCTGATGATCTACGGGCTGGAGTCCGGGCTCGAGGTGCGGGATGTCAGGACTGGCGGACTCGTCCACCGCTAGGCCCCGGAGGAGAGGCGCATCGCCTGGGCGGGCTTCACTCCCGACGGGGATCGCTTGATCGCGTTGATGGAGCGGGGGGTCGCCATCTTCCTCGATCCGCGGGGGTGGACACGTGTGGAGATCCGGAGGTTTCTCGGTGGGGCCCGCCTCTGGGCCTCCATGTCTCCGGACTGTCGGCGGCTGGCCATCAACACCGGATCGGGGACGACCACAATCTTCGATGTTGGGAGTTGGCGAGAAACCTGCTCCATCCGTCCAGGATTCCACGAGATCGAGGCCTGCTCGTTCCTGCGGGACAATCGTCACCTGGCGATCCTGTACGCCAGGCACCTGGGGGTCTGGGATGCGGAGAGCGGAGTGCAGGTCTGGGGGATCAGGCCGGACCCCGACGATCGGGCTGTGTTTCGGCACATGGACCTGTCCCCGGACGGTGACCGGCTCGCTGTTGCTGCCTGCGACGGCGTCCGGGAGCATCGCGTCTGGCTCCTCTCGCCCAGGGACCCGGGGGTTCGGACGCTTGTCTCGAAGGGACGTGGCAAGGTCAGGCAGGTAGCATTCTCTCCCTGTGGCCGGATGCTGGCTGTCGCTGGTCCGGCCCACGGCCGGGGAGATCTCGCTCCGGCGGCTGCAGGAGACCTCGGGCTTCCTGGGCGGCGTGAACGTCGGGATGCACAGCGAGCCCCTCGCCGTCTCTTTGGACGGGCACCTGCTGGCCCTCGTCCATGTTCCCCCGAACGACACCGTCTTCCACCCCCGCGACGCCCACGCGTCCCTCGTCCTCTGGGGCCTCCCGGGGCGGCTGGAGCGGTGGTGCGTCCGGCGGCCCGGCCACAACCCCCGATGTGCGGCCTTCTCGACCGACGGGGCGCTCCTTGCCACGGGGGCCTACGGGCCCGAGATCCTCTTATGGGACGTCTCCACCGGAGACTTCGTCGGGGACCTGCGGGGCGGGGACCGGAGGGTGTGCGCGTTGTCCTTCTCCCCGTGCGGTCGCTGGCTGGCCGCGGCAAACGACGACGGCTCGCTCCGGATCTGGTCCGTCGGCGAGGACCCGGCGACCTGGACCCTCGTGCGGGTGGTCCGGTTCCTGGACGATGGCTGGGTCTGCTTCGACGGCCGCCACCTCACCGGGACCCCGGGGGCCTTGGAGGCGCTGCGGTTCTCGCGGTCCGGCGATCTCACCTCGATCCCCGCAGTGGACGTCAAGGACGGCCTCGACGCCGGGCTCCTCGATGCATCTCGGATTCGATTCGACAGGGGCCCGCGGGGACGGAGAGGAGGGACTGATCATGGATCACTGGGACATCTACATCTTCGTGCTCTTCGGGATCGCCGGGCTCGTCGGCGTCCTGGTCCTCGTCAAGAAGGGGACCGCGAAGAAGAACCTCCGCCTCGCCCGCGCCCTGGTCGGTCGAGACGACGCGCAGGCCGTGGAGCTGTTCCGCAAGGCCCTCGGCTGGGCGAACGAGGAGCCCGCCCTGGAGCGGGTCATCTGCGACGAGATCGCCGCGGTCTACGAGCGCCGTGCCGTCCGCTACGCCTTCGCCGACTTCCTGGCCCTCGTGGACCAGTCCGAGGCACTGTCCAAGCGGGATTCCCGGAAGAGCATGAACGGCCTCCGGGACGTCCTGGAGCTCAAGGGCGAGATGATCGCCCTGATGCCCGAGATCCGCGCTTGAGACGAAGCGCTTGTCATGGTGCGAGGGATCGAATACCACCATTCCAAAGACCTTGTATCCACGTGAGAAGCGGGGGACCGGAGATGAAGAAGGCTCTTGTAACCGGCGATGTCGCCCTGGACGTCAATATCTACCACGGGAAGCGGGCGAGGCCCTGGACCCAGGAGGGACCCGGGACGGAGACCGTGAAGACGCCGGGTGGCGCCTTCCTGCTGCACGACATCATCGCGTCGATCTCGCTCTCCGGGAGGTCAGCGGACCTTGGGCCGCGTTTCGAGACGCTCTCCGGTCTCCCCGAGAGCCTCCGCACCGACCTCTCGGAATGGAGCAACCTGCACGGTTATTGTCTCTGGGAGGAGAAGAAAGGCCCCAAGGAGAAGGAGGCCGATGGGAAGGAGCGGGAGACACAGGTCTGGCGCCTCGACCGGCCCCTCGGGTACGGGGGCTCCCACGACGCCCCTGGCGTCTTCGTGGAGATGAAGCCTGAGACCCGGGCAGCGGCCGATCTCTACGTCCTCGATGACGGGAACCTGGGCTTCCGTTCGCTCTCAGCGAGCCAGATGTGGCCGCAGCCCGTCCGCGGGAAGGGGATCCGGTCGCCCCGGTGGATCGTGTTGAAGATGTCCGATCCCCTCTGTGAGGGGGATCTCTGGCGGGCCTGCAGGGATCACCACGGCGCCCGCACCATCGCGCTGGTCAACCTCGAGGACATCCGCAGCGAGGAGGTCCGGGTCACCAAGGGGATCTCCTGGGAGCGCACCGCCCTGGACCTTGTCGGGGAGCTGGAGGAGAACGCGGTCCTCGCACCACTCAAGGTGCTTCGATATCTGATTGTCCGGATCGGCTTCGAGGGGGCCCTCGTCGTCCGGCGCGGACCCGGGAAGAAGAAGTCGTTCTCCCTGATCTTCGACGCTGAGCACATGGAGGGCGACTGGGGTGCGGACATCAAAGGCACGGGGATGGGCTTCATGTCCACCCTGACCGCGGGAGTCGTCTCCCGCCTGGCGATCGATCTCGAGGAAGAAGAGAAGACGAAGAACGAGGGGAAGGAAGGGTACAAGCCCGAGGAGAGGGACCGGGACAAGGATGACCATGACGCCGTGATCCATGGCGTCAAGGCGGGGCTCTTGGGGATGCGCACCCTCCTGGAGAAGGGGCACCGGGAGGTCGGAAGCAAGGAGGCGCAGGGCTTCCCCTTCCAGGAGGTCGCGGCGGCGATGGCCTCCGACGAGGTGAAGGGCGGCTTCGCAGAGGTGTCGGTCCCGGTCATGGCGGACGGAGATGGGGGCGGCTGGAGCTTCCTCGCCGGGGCCCCGGGGTCGACCCTGTCGTCCCGGCCCGTGTACGGCCACGCACGCTGCCTGGCGCTCAAGGGGCCTGGCGGATTGAAGAGTGTCGTGCCCTACCAGAGCTTCGGGAAGATGCTCACCATGGATCGCGCAGAGATCGAGAGCCTGCGGAACCTGCGGCAGCTCATTCTTGATTATGAGAAGAACGACAAGGGAAAGAAGCCCCTGTCGCTGGCTGTCTTCGGACCGCCAGGATCTGGGAAATCATTTGGTATCAAGCAGATCGCCGAGGGGATCCTGGGCAAGAAGGTCCCACTTCCGGAGTTCAACCTCTCTCAGTTCAACGAGCCCGGAGACCTCATCGGTGCGCTTCACCAGGTGCGGGATCTGGTCCTCAAGGGGACGACCCCAGTGGTGTTCTGGGACGAGTTCGACTCCAAGGGATACTTCTGGCTGCAGTATCTCCTGGCACCGATGCAGGACGGGGCCTTCCAGGAGGGACAGGTCAGCCATCCCATCGGGAAGTGCATCTTCGTCTTCGCGGGCGGGACGAGCTGGGACTACGAGAACTTCGGTCCGCCCAAGCCGGACAAGGACAAGGACAAAGACAATCTGGAGACCTATGAGAAGGAGATGAAAGCCTGGGCAACGTTCAAGCTCCTCAAGGGGCCGGACTTCCTCAGCCGTTTGAGCGGCTACCTCAACGTCCTGGGACCGAACCCCCGGTGCGAATGGAAGGCAGACAAGGAGGACTGGATTCCGCAGCCGAGCGACATCTGCTTCCCCCTGCGCCGGGCGATTCTCCTCCGGGCGATGCTCGGCTTGGACGAGAACGAGCTCTTGGACATGGACCCAGGGCTCCTCTCCGCGTTCTTGGAGATCCCGAAATACGAGCATGGTGCGCGGTCCCTCGAGAAGATCCTCGAGCAGGTGAAGCAGCGAGGCAAGGGGGGCCGACTTCGGCGGTCGGATCTGCCTCCTGCTGCCCTCCTCGAGCTCCATGCGGACTTCGACGAATTCATGCGCATCGCGGAGCGGGACCAGGAGTTCATGAAATACGCAGAGAGCTTGGCGCCGGCCTTCCACAAGGTCTGGTACGATTCCGAGGTGAAGAAGGGCAACACCCCGGACATGCCGGAGAAGTACGATGATCTGCCCTCAGCGAGCAAAGCGGACAATATCGCTCCTGCGCTCCGGATGCCGAAGATCCTCAAGCTCGCGGGGCTCAGCCTGGTGGCCGGGGAGGTCGCAAGTGCGGAGTCGGCCGCTGCGATCGAGGAGATCCTCGAGGAGAAAATCGAACTTCTGGCCGAGGCCGAGCACGACGGCTGGATGTCCTACAAGTACAGGAACGGGTGGGAGTTCAACAGAAAACGTGACAACGCGCTCCTCCGACACAACCTCCTCATCCCTTACACGCAACTCTCCGAGGAGGAAAAGGACAAGGACCGCGATTCGGTTCGGAACTACCCCACGATTGCGAAAGGCGCCGGCTACCGCATCGTCACGAAGCTCCCGGTCTGAACACCCTTCAGGGCGTCGAGGACAGATCCACTTCGAAGACCAGCTCATCGCCTGGATGCGGCGCCCGGATCAGGGGCAGGACGCCAACGGAATCTTCCCAGAAATCTTGCGCCTTCGTGGTGTCGTACATGCCGCCGAAGGTGAGGATGGGTTCTGGCGGGATCGTGGCGAGGGTGAGGGTGACCGTGGGCTTCGGGGCCTCGTTGATCGGGGCGTAGCCCATGGCCGCGGTGTCCACGGAGTTCGTGGTCCCGACGACATCGAGGGTCAGGATGGTGGTGGTGTCCGTGGGGAAGTGGGCCGGGATCTCGTCGGGGATCCAGATGAACGCGAAGTCGTCACGGGGTACCGGACCTCCACCTGGAAGTGGCCGTAGAGGGCCCGGATCTTCCGCCCCTCGACCTGGAAGCGGACCTTCCCGTCGGGGCTGGCGAAGGCCAGGTCCGCCAGCTCCCGGCGGACGAACCGCCGCCCGAACTTCTTCTCCAGGAGGGTGAGCACCGCGTCCAGGTCCGCCCAGCCCGTCCCCTCCTCCACGGTGAGCCCGTGGCGCTCCGCCTTGTGCCGCAGCACCAGGGCCAGGAACTTCGACAGCCGCTTCTCGTTCCGCCGCTCCATGACGGCCTCCTCCGGTTGGATGACACGCCCGTCCTCAAAGCAAGTGCTGTTCCAGGAGGGGGGGGGACCCGGGTTCTACGCGAGATCCAGTGCGGCGAGGTCCGCGTCGATCCGGTCCAGGACCCAGCGCTTCTCGGCCTTGTGGAAGAAGCTGGACTTCACACCGTCCTTCACCGACTTGATGATCGCGCCCTTGTTGAAGCCCAGCTCGCTCACGGCGAGCTGCATCTCCCTGGTGATGTTGGTGTCGCTCACCGTGCGGTTGTCGGTGTTCAGGGAGAAGCGGAGGCCCCGGTGCATCATCTGGCGCACGGGGTGGGACTGGATCGAGGGGATGGCCCGGGTGTGGAGGTTGCTCGAGAGGCAGACCTCCAGGCCCAGCCCGGTGATCTCCACATAGTCAGCGAGGCCCGACAACTCGAAGAGGTTGGTCGCGTGGCCGATGCGCCGGGCGTTGAGGTAGATCACCGCCTCCGCGATGCTCTTGGCGCCGAAGGCCTCGCCCGCGTGGATCGTGACGGGGACGAAGCTCATGAACACCGACTCCAGGAGCTTCTCGTATTTTTTTGTCTTGAACCCCCGCTCCGGCCCGGCGAGGTCGAAGCCGATGACCCCGCGGCCCTTGTACTGCCCGGTGAGGCGGACCACCTCCTCGATGGACTCCTCGTCCTGCTTCATCCCGCAGAGAATCAGGCCAGCGAGCATGTCGAAGTCCTCGCGGGCGCGCTCGATCCCCGCCAGGACCGCCTCCACGATCTCGAAGAGCCGCAGGGACGGCGTGCGGTAGTTGGTGGGCGCGTATCGGATCTCCAGGAGCCGGACGTTCTCCGCGAACGCGTCCTCGCAGAGCTCGTACGCGACCCGCTCCAGGACCTGCTCGTCCTTCATCACGCTCTCGGTGATGGGGAAAGCGTCGAGGTAGTCCACCAGGGACTCCGCGTGGTTCTTCACGACGTAGGGGCGCAGGTCGTCCTCGTTCTTCACATCGATCTCGACCCGTTCCTGCCGCACCTTGTCCCAGGCCTTCAGCTTGATCCCCTGCCGCTTCGCCTCGTCGAGGATGGTGGAGAGCCGGATCCCGCCCCCCAGGTGGCAGTGGAGGTCGGTCTTGGGGACCCTCCGAAGCCAGTCGAGGTCCGGGATCTCCGCGTCCGAGGGTTTCCGGATCGTCGAGGGCTGGGTGAAATGGCTACCGGGCATCTTTGCCTCCGTGTCCTCCGTGGGAGCTTGCGGGTATGCTAGTCTGGCTCTCCCTCCCTGTCGAGGCGTATGGCTGGCCCGATGTTTGCAGTTTCCACAGGGCGAGGAGGTGTCAGATGGACGACGCAGGGCAGGGGTTCTCTTTCGTGATTCCGCGGCTCTATGACCGGCCGCGGCTGTATCGACGCTCCCAAAACGCGTGGCTCCTGGTCAGCCTCCGCCCGTTGGATCCCGGGCACCCGGGGGTCGTGGCCTTTGCGCGGATTCCCCCACCGGCTCACGGCGGCGAGAAGGCCTTCGTGGTGGCCGTGAATCTTCGGCCCGAGCCCGCGGCTCTCTGGCTCCCCGAGGCGCCCATGGACTTCCGGAGGGGGCTGGTCTCCGCGGGAGGTGGGATCGGGACCGTGCTCTCCCTTGGGGGGGAGCTCACCCTGGGGCCGTGGGCTTGGATCATCTTCGAACGGTGGTCTATAGTCTCCTGAGGACCAATGATCGGTTTGAGGGGGAGGCGCGACCATGGACCTCGGACTCTATCCGCTCTTCGAGGGAATGCCCGCGGCGGACCTCGCCGCGGTGGCCCGTCGTCTCGAGCCCCGCGACATCCGCCATCTCCAGGACGACGAGGTGTTGTTCCGCCAGGGCGACGAAGCCATGGCCTGCTACCTCCTGGAGCGCGGCGAGGTGCGCCTCGCGGTGAACGGGGTGACCTACGCGACGGCGCGGGGACCCCAGACCATCGGTGAGCGCGCGCTCGTCTCCGGCTCGCCGCGGTCAGCGACGGCGATCGTGAAGACCCCGGGGCCCGTGGTGGAGCTCCGCCGCGAGGTCTTCGTCGCGCTCCTCGGGGAGAGCACCGTCTTCGCCGGAAACGTCGCCCGTCTCCTCGCGGACAAGCTCGGTTGGGCCCTCAAGGACAAGGCCGCCTCTCAGGCCTCCGCTTCGAGCTATTACTCGATCCTCAGAAACCACATGCCCAAGGAGGCCGTCGACGCGCTCTATGCGTCGGAGATGGGGGTGAAGGGGCCGCGGCGTCTCGAGCGCTGCGTGGTCCTCTTCGCGGACGTGGCCAACTACTCGGGGCTGACCCGGGACGTGGAGGATCCCACCACCATCGCGGACGAGCTCTCTGAGTATTTCGCGGAGATGTGCCGCCTCATCCATGGGTATGGCGGCGTGGTCAACAGCTTCCTCGGGGACGGGATCCTGGCGTTCTGGGGCTTCCCGTCATGGTCCGATGCGTTCCCCGGCGCGGCCCTGGAGTGTGCGCTGGAGATGCGGCGCGGATGCGGTGCGTTCTCCCTCGGCTCCGGCAGGGTCGTGAACCGGATCGGCCTCGCCATGGGGCCTGTATTCTGCGGCGTGGTGGGCAAGGAGCCGGTACAGCGCTTCACGATCCTGGGCCCCGTGGTCAACCTCGCGGCGCGCCTCGAGCAGGCGAACAAGAAGCTCGACACCGCGGTCCTGGTCCGTGGCCCGGAGTTCCAAGCCACCCTCGCGGCCCTGCCGGCCTCCCTCCTCGACGAGTACGACCCGCCCGTGGTCCACCGTCTCCGCCTCAAAGGCTTCGACGGGCGGGTTGGGTGTCTCGGCTTCTCCTACCGGGGAGATTTCTAGTCCAGCAGGCTCATGGCGTCCTTGCCCAGGTGGGCGAGCTGCTCCCGGAGCCGCCGACGGGCCCGGGTGCACATGAGGTTCACTGCGCGGCGGCTCACGCCGAGCTCCGCCGCGATGTCCGCAGTGGGGCGGCCCTCGAGGACGCAGGCAATGATCGCGTGGCGCTCCCGGTGGGGGAGGGCGTCGATGGCGCCCCGGAGCGCGCGGACCATCTCCCGTCGGGTCAGGACGGATTCGAAGCTCGACGCGCGGGGCAGCGGCGGCGTACACGCCGGGTCCCGGGCCTGGAGGATCAGTTCGCCTCCGGGGGTGTCCAGGTGCGTCCGGTGATCGATGGGCCGGGCGCCGCGGCGCTCCCGGCGGAGCATGTCGAGCATGCGGCCCCGCGCGGAGATCGCGGCCATGGCCATAAAGGGCGTGCCTCGGCCGGGGTCGAAGCGCCTCGCGGCCTCGGCCAGACCCAGGAGGCCTGAGCCCACCAGGTCCTCCCGCCAGGGCCCCGGCCCCCAGCCCGCGGTCAGGCGCTGCGCCAACCGGTACACCATGCCGATCTCCCGAGTCGTGATCTCCATCTGCCCCCCCTCCTTGCGGTTGTCGGAGAGGAATTGCACGGGCCGTGCCAGTGGGTGATGTGGTTATAACCTGTTGAAATCGCTTAGAACTTGGATCTCGACTTCCCTCGAAAGTGGGGGCTCTGGACCCCAAGGGTGGGGGCTGGACACCCCACCTCGCGCGGACTAAGCTTCACGCTGAACGAGGGAGGAACCATGAAGCTCGAGAAGATCCAGGAGTCGTTGCGGGCCAAGGGGATGGACGGATGGTTGTTCTGTGATTTTCATCACCGGGATCCGGTGGGATGCCGGATCCTGGGGCTGCCCGTGGACAAGTTCACGTCCCGGCGGTGGTTCTACTTCGTGCCTGCAGTCGGCGCGCCCCGGAAGCTGGTCCACTCCGTGGAGAAGGGCAAGCTCGACGCGCTCCCCGGGGAGAGGGTGGTCTACCTGCCCTGGGAGCAGCTCCACGCGGAGCTGCGGATCCTGTTGGGTGACGCGGGGCGGGTGGCGATGCAGTACTCCCCCATGAACAACATCCCTTACAACGATCTGGCCGACCCCGGGATCGTGGAGCTGGTGCGGTCCTTCGGGGTGGAGGTGGTGGGCAGCGCGGATCTCGTGCAGGAGTTCGAGGCGGTGCTCGGAGAGGACGGCTGGACCCGGCACCTGGAGGCCTCGGTGATCGTGCAGGAGATCAAGGACCGGGCCTTCGAGAGGATCCGCGAAGCCGTGCGCAAGGGCGAGACCCTGACGGAATACGATGTCCAACAGGAGATCATCCGCGGCTTCACCGAAAACGGGCTGAACTGTGACGGGGAGTGGCCCATCGTCGCGGTCAACGGCCACGCGGCTGATCCGCACTTCGAGCCCACCCCCGAGAACACCGTCGCCATCCAGGCGGGCGACAAGGTCCTCATCGACCTCTGGGCGCGTCGAGATCTGCCCGACGGGATCTACTACGACATCACCTGGTGCGGCTACGTGGGGGCCGAGCCCCCGAGGAAGTACGTGGAGATCTGGGAGGCCGCAATCGAGGCCCGCAACGCGGCCCTCAACCTGGTGAAGGCCCGCCTGGGCGCCGGGGAGACGATCTTCGGCTGGGAGGTGGACAAGGCAGCGAGGGACGTCGTCGAGGCGCGGGGCTACGGGCCGTACTTCGTCCACCGCACGGGCCACTCCATCGGCACCGCGGTCCACGGCAACGGGGTCCACATGGACAACCTCGAGACCCGGGACGACCGGGAGCTGGTGCCCGGGATCTGCTTCTCCCTCGAGCCGGGGATCTACCTGGAGGGGGAGATGGGGGTCCGCACGGAGATCGACGTCTTCATCAAGCCCGACGGCACCGTGGTGGTGGCCGGCGAGATCCAGAAGGACCTGCTCCTGCTCTGAGCGGGATCCGGTGCCGGGTGCCTCCCCGTCGTTCACGTGTACCCGGTTTCAGTTGACCCCGGCCGTCCCGGGTGCTAGACGCAGACGGGTCCACCCGCGTCGCGGAGGAGGTCGCCATGCGCGCTGCGCTCGCCCTTTGGATTGTCCTGCCGGTGCTGTTGTCCGGCTGCGTGGAGCAGCACGACAACCCCGATCTCTCCGGGCAGGACGTCCGCCTCACCTTCCTGCACACCTCGGACATGCACGGGCGCCTGCTGCCCTTCCGCATGCAGGTGACCCTCACCGACGAGGAGCTCGGCCTGGATCAGGAGAACGAGCCCTTCGGGGGCATCGCCCGGGTGGCCCACATCGTCAACCGGGAGCGGGCGCGGGGGGACCGGGTCCTCTACGTGGACACCGGCGACGTCTTCCAGGGCGCCCCGATCTTCAACGTGTTCGACGGGGAGGCCTGCCTGCGGTCCATGTCCTACCTGAACCCCGACGCGTTCGTCCTCGGCAACCACGAGTTCGACACGGGGCTCTCCAACCTCATCGTCCAGACCAAGAACTGGGTCTCGTTCCCCTACCTGGCTGCCAACTACTACTTCCTCGAGGAGAACGACCTGCGAAACTTCGTCCAGCCCTACACCATCGTGAACAAGGACGGCCTCCGCATCGCGCTCCTCGGCATCGGCGACTTCAGCTCCCTCTCCTCGATCACCGATATCGGCAACAGCCTGAAGATCCTTCCCCTCGACATGGTGGAGACGGTGGACTACTACGTGGACCTCCTGCGACCCAACGTGGACCTGATCGTGGTGCTCTCCCACGCGGGGCTCAGCCACGACCAGGAGCTCATCGAGGCCACCGAGGGCGTGGACATGGTCTTCGGGGGTCACCTCCACGTGGTCCTGGATCCGCCCAAGGTGATCAAGAACCGGGTGGGCGAGGACGTGATCCTGGTCCACTCCGGCGCGTTCGCCAAGTACGTGGGCCGCATCGACGCGGTGGTCCGCATGGATCCCGAGACCGGCCGCTACCGGATCCGGAGCCACGACTACAGCCTCTTCCCCGTGGACAAGAACGTCCCCGAGGACCCGGAGATGGCCCAGCTGATGCACCAGTACCGGCTGGAGCTCAACCAGCAGATCGACCTCACCTCGGTCTTCGGGTACAGCGCGAAGCTCCTGACCAAGTATGGCTTCGAGGGCGGGGATTCGTCCCTGGGCAACCTGGTCTCCGAGGCGATCCGGAGGTTCGCCAGGGTGGAGATCGGCTTCACCAACACCCTGGGGATCCGCTCCAACATGTACCCGGGGCCCATCACCCTCGACGACATGTTCAACATCTTCCCCTTCGAGAACACGATCACCCTATTGTACATGTCCGGGGTGGACATCCGGCGCCTCTTCGACTACGTGGCCCAGCGGTCCTCTGGGCGCGGCTGCGTCTCCCAGCTCCAGGTCGCCGGCGCGATCTTCACCATGAACTGCAACGGGGATCCGCCTCCCGAGTACTACGAGTGCTGGGACTGCGGGCACTTCGACGGGGACGGGGACTTCGTGGAGACTGGCTGGGAGGGCTGCGCAGCGGACTGCCTGGCCGACTGCGGCACCTCCAAGTCCTGCCGCCAGGGCTGCCTGGACGGCTACGGGGCCTGCGTCACCTCCCGGAGCGACAAGGTCGAGGACGCGTTCTGCATGAACGAGTGCCTCCCTGCGGTGAAGGCGTCGCCCACCCAGGCCGGCATGGACCAGCTCCTGGTCTGCCTGGACGACTGCTTCCCCCGGGCCGAGAACATCCGGATCACCACCTGCCCCGACCCCGGCGCGGTGGTGGATCCGGCCACCTGCACCACCAAGCTCCTGATCCCGGAGCAGGTCTACGAGGTCGCGACCAACGACTACATCGCCCAGGGTGGCTCCGAGTTCACGATCCTGAAGAGCAACAACACCCAGCAGGACACGGGCCTGCCCCTGCGGGATGCGGTCCTCGAGGTGATCCTCACCTCCGAGCCCTGCGTGGAGCAGTGCCTGGACCGGGACGGGGATCCCGACCTGGCGGGCTGCCCGGTCTACAACGATTGCCTCGCGAAGGTGGGCGGGTTCCTGAACGGCTTCTGCGAGGGCATCGATCACACCCTCACCCCGGCCATGGCGGCGGACTTCACCGACATGCCCATGGGCTGCGGCGTGGACACCGGCGCGTGCTTCAAGGACGACGACTGCTACCCCGTGGACGTGATGTGCGCCGACGGAGGCTGCCAGCCCTGCAAGTCCAGCGCGGAGTGCCTGGGCAAGCAGGCCAACACCTTCTGCGTGGACGACTGGTGCGTGGAGCGCTCGATCTCCTGCATCCGGGGCCGCTGCCTCCACCGCTGCGAGGCCGACGCGGACTGTCCCGGGGAGGCCCCGCCGGGTCAGCTCCGCTGTGTCGGCGGCGGCTGCTACCCGCAGCCCTCGGTCCCCTGCCTCTCGGACCAGGAATGCGCGGACCCGCACCGGGCCTGCTTCGGCGACGCGGCGCCCTGCCAGAAGGACGACGACTGCGGCGACGACGAGCGGTGCCAGGCCCTCCTCTGCGTCCCCGACGATCTCGGCGGGAGCTGCCAGGGCTCCGGCTGCGCCGGCCCCTGCGAGTCCTGCGAAGCGGACGCCCAGTGCCAGGGGGATCTCCGCTGCACCAAGGGGCTCTGCGTGACCCTCCCCGCGGCCTGCGTGGACAACTGGTGCCGACCCCTCTGCACCAAGGACGCGGACTGCCTGCCGAGCGAAGCCTGCGCAGGGGGGACCTGCGAGCCCCTGGCCTGCGGTAAGGAGCTCACCGGGGAGGCCCTCTGTCGGACCAACAACCTCTGGCGCGCACAGCAGCGGTGCCTCGCGGTGCCCTGCGTGGACTCCCAGGTGGACGGCCGCATCGGCCGCATCCTCCCCGAGAACCTCGAGGAGCTGGAGTTCGGCTTCGAGCCCAATGACCCGGAGGATCTGGACCTTGAATACTAGAACCGCCATCGGCCTCTTCGTCCTGGCCGCCCTGGCGGCCGGCTGCGTCACCGAGTACAAGGACGCCAATCGCCTGGAGAGCTTCGAGGTCTCTCTCGCCCCCGGCCATGGGGTGGAGACCGGCGCTGCTGAGGCCAGGATCCCCTACGTCTCCGGCGCCAGCTGCGAGAACCTGCCCTGCCCTCAGGGCGAGGAATGCCTGGGCTACTGCTGCGCATCTGGCGATCTCTGCGGCGACGACGACGACTGCCCCGCGGATGAGCGCTGCGCGAAGGTCTGCGCCCGGCCCGTGTGGATCGACGTGGACGCGGTGCTCCGGGACGGCAGCCTCTACCAGGCGCCGGAGGGGCAAACCGAGCCCTGGCGTCTCTGGGTCGAGGTGGACATGCACCCGGGCTTCATCCCGCCGCCCTTCCGCAACATCCGCCTGGAGAACGGCAAGGCCCGGGACGTGCGCACCTTCATCGCCCGGGCGGTGGGGGACAGCCACCTCTGGGTGGAGGACACCGGCGCCGCGCCGGTGGACGGCGCCTACGGCCAGTGCAACGACGGGGAGGACAACGACGGGGACGGCTGGGTGGACCTCGCGGACCCCGACTGCCTGGGCGCGACGGACGGCCAGGAGGCCCCCCCGAGCTGGGCCACGGGCCTGAGCCCCACCTTCTGGTTCGAGACGCCCGCGATCCGTCACCTCCAGTACACCGGGGACGTCGCCTCCTCCCCCCTCCAGGGTTCGGACGTAACCATCGCCAGGGGTCGGATGGTGGTGACCAACGTCTCGACCAGCGGCTTCTTCGTCACCGACCTGGACCAGCACCAGCAGGTCCTGGACAACGGGACCCCCGGCTACTTCAACTCCCTCTTCGTGTACACCTTCAACAAGCCCGTGGGGATCCGGTACGGGGACACCCTCTGCTCGATCTCCGGCGGCGTGGTGGAGTACCAGGGGAACACCCAGCTCAAGTTCCCCTCCTTCGAGGTCCTCTACGACGTGCAGACCAAGCAGCTCGAGGGGGACACGGTCAGCTACGGGCAGTGCCACGATCGGATCATCCCCGGCCCCGCCGTGGACCTCGACGTGCCCCCGGCCGTGGACGTGACCGACCTCCTCGTCGAGGAGAGGTCCTCGAGTCCCGACTACCGGGACCAGGTCATGGCCAACGCGCGGGCCCTGGAGCCACTGGAGGCGGGACTGATCAAGGTGCGGGACCTGTCCATGTCCACCCGCTACCTCGCCTGCGACGCGGACGAGAACGGGTCCATCGAGGGGAACGGCGACGAGGACACCTGCCGGGACGAATGCCAGGAGGATCCCCTCTGTACGCAGCTCGAGAGCTTCTTCCAGTACCAGCAGGTCTCGGTCTACGCGGCCATCGGCAAGAAGTTCTTCGTGGCCCTGGACATGCTCAAGGACCTCGTGCCGCTGGAGATCTCGTTCATCGGACAGCCTGATCAGTCCGGGCGCTGCTCCGAGTACGTCGACCCCGACACCGGCGAGGTCCTCCCCAACCCCCAGCCCGTCCTCATGGGGGAGACCCTGTTCCTCGAGTACCGGTGCCCGCCCATGGAGCTGGCCTCCATCACGGGCAACTACCGGCAGATCTATCTATGCAATACCGGCCCCTGTGAGGAGGAGCGCTGCTCCCTGATCCTGACCATGATCCTGCCGCGCTTCGACGAAGACGTGGAGCTGGCCGAGGAGGATGACCGATGAGACGTTTCGCGACCCTGGCCCTGGTGGCCCTCCTGATCCCTGTGACCGCGGTGGCTGGAGACGACAAGGGCAACCTCTTCGACACCACCCTGTCCTTCTCCTTCGCGGACGACAACGCGCTGAAGGACGCGGGGGAGACCCGGCAGAACTCCCCCACGGGGTTCTTCGGCCAGTCCCCCGACGGGTCCCTGAACCGCGTGGAGGACCCCGCGTTCGAGGGGACCACCACCCTGCTCCGCATCGCCAGCACCGGAAGGGTCGGCAGCTGGACCCCCGGCGGTGAGCTCCTGGTGCGGTTCAAGGTGGACACCAACGGGAAGTACGCGCTGGGCGACTACGGCTCCAACCTGTCCCTGCGCTACGTCTTCGCCGGAGAGAAGAGCAGCTTCGGGTTCAGGGCGTACCCCGTGGACACGGATCGCTTCCGCCTGGGGCACAACTGGGACGTGACCTGGGGCGGGTCCAACGCGTTCCCCCGGAACTTCCGCGCGGGGCTGGTGCCCGGCTTCAAGCTGGACCTGGACACCGAGATCCTCGACGTCTTCGCTGGGATGAAGGCGGCGCTGATCCGGAGCCCCGCTGAGGACATCCTGGACAACCCCGGGGGAAACACCACCCAACTGGTGGAGCGGGCGTACTACGCGGCCCTCCTGGGCATCGGCGTTGACATCCCGGGGACGGGCCTCCGCATCGACCTCCAGGGCGCCTTCTTCCAGAAGGGCACCTCGACGAGGGACTCGACCCTGGGGGATCCAATCCTCTCCGGCGGCGGCACCGCGATCGTCCACTGGAAGCACGGCTCCGTGGTAGGCAGCCGCCTGGACCTGGACCTCTACTTCCAGGATCCCACCCGCTACAGCCTGCGCGAGGATCCCTACCAGGGCCGCATGGGCTTCGACGTCGCAGCGGAGTACACCCACCTGGCCCAGGTCCTCGAAGACCCGGATCACCCAGCGTCGACCAAGCTCGAGCAGGCCCGGGCCGCGGCCTTCACCGCGGGCTTCCGGTTCCGGAACTTCCGGACCCACGTCAACCTGATCTTCCGGGACCTGAGCTTCATCGTCTACAACACCCCGGGCTTCGTGCCCTACCAGGCCCTCCCCGAGGCCGCCGAGGT
The DNA here is from genome assembly GCA_043815665.1 of Pseudomonadota bacterium. Taxonomy (GTDB): domain Bacteria; phylum Myxococcota_A; class UBA9042; order CAIXZC01; family CAIXZC01; genus CAZNWW01. The sequence continues at coordinate 2,558 of JBDRIT010000022.1, read as the reverse complement.
GAAGCCCGAGGTCTTCGGCGTCCTCTCTGTGGATTATTTCATCAAGGCTGTCGGCCTCACCCCGGCCCTCTCCCTGGGGGTGCTGCGGCCCGCAACCTACCGTCCGAACATGCAGGGTTCCACCCTCACCGGCCCCTACGCGGCCTCGGTGGAGGAGGGGATCCACAAGGTGGTGGTCAAGGGCTCCAACTCCTTTGACTGGCAGATGCTGCCAGCGGGGGAGGAGGAGTGGCTGGTGTTCATGGCCCGCTTCGACCTGAAGTGGAACCTCGGTGACGCCTTCGCCATGATCGGGGAGGTAAGCTACCGCTACGACGGCAACATCGCGCAGGTCTTCATGACCAACCAGGGCCACGCCGTCCTCCGCTTCGACGATCCCCACATCCTCAGCTACGGTCTCGTCGCCGAGTACGAATTCTAGGAAGGATCAATCCGAACCGGGAGCTCGACGACCGGCCTCTCTACTTCTGTTTCGCCTCGGGGAAATGCTCCACGAACTTCCGGAAGATCATCTCCCCGACCTTTGCGGGCGAGGGGGAGGCGGGGTAGGGTATCTTCGCCGAGGCCTCCGCCGCGACCCGCACCGCCTCGGCGTTGTCCGGGCTCACGAAGGGGCCGAGATCGTCGTTGGCGAGGAAGCCCTCCTCGATGCCGAGCCACGCGAGGCTGCCGTCCTTGTTGTCGTAGACCGTGAGGCGGAGCTGCATGGTCGCCCAGGACCGCTTGCGGTAGGAGATCTTGTTCTTCTCCCCATCCTCGCCGGGCATCTCGATCGCATCGGTCGAATGCCCCAGCTCCCAGGTCTCCACCCGGAAGAGACCCAGGAACCGCACCCCCGCCCGGGTGGCCAGGTCCTCGAGGTCCTGGCCGGGCAGCGCGCCGGTCTTGGTGTAGGTCATCAGCGGATTCCAGACGTCGTCCCCCAGCGCGAGGTCCGTGTCCTGCGCGGCCTTGACGGGCATCTTCGGTCGCTCCCTCGCGAGGAGGATCACCGCGTCCTCCCGCAGTGCGGCCAGGTCCTTCGTCGAGACCTTCTTGGGACTCACCATGCAGCCCGCTGGCGTGAACGCGATCCCCCCGGCCTCGATCGCCGCATGGGTGAACTCCGGCGATTTTTTTAGGTAGTCCAGCCTCGAAGGGCACGCGGTTGCGAAGGTCAGTACAATCAGGGTCACGAGGATTCGATTCATCGGGCTCCCCTCCTGGGAATTGCCCCGACGGTAGCTGAAACACCGATCCCAGGCAACGCTCAACTGTGGGAGGCCCGTCCACGGGCCGATTCCTCTCCCCTGTGGGAGGCCCGTCCACGGGCCGATTCTGGGCGTGGATGCCCCTCCCAAAGAGTTCTCAAGTCGCCTCCGCCGCGACCTCCACCACCGGCGGCGCCAGCAGCACCCGCCGCAGCCCGTCCATCTCGTCCGGATGCGACTCCAGCCATCCGACCGCCTGGCGCCGCCCCTGTCCGATGCGTTCGTCTCCACAGCTGAACCACGCCCCGGCCTTGTGGATGCGCCCGGCCTCGAGGGCTGCGTCCAGGATCTCCCCCGCCCGGTGGACGCCCTGCCCGAAGATCAGATCAAACTCCGCCTCCTTGAACGGGGGCGCGAGCTTGTTCTTCACCACCTTGACCCGCACCCGGTTTCCGATGACCTCCTCGCCCTCCTTGATGGCGCCCTTGCGGCGGACATCCAGGCGCACCGATGAGTAGAACTTCAGCGCCTGGCCCCCGGTCGTGGTCTCCGGGCTCCCGAACATCACCCCGATCTTCATGCGGAGCTGGTTGATGAAGATCACCGTGGTGCCTCCCTTGGACGCGGACCCGGCGAGCTTGCGCAGGGCCTGGCTCATGAGACGCGCCTGGAGACCCATGTGCTGGTCCCCGATCTCCCCGTCGATCTCCGCCCGGGGGGTCAGCGCGGCCACGGAGTCCACCACGACGAGGTCCACCATGCCGGACTGGCAGAGGGCCTCGGTGATCTGGAGGGCCTGCTCTCCGCAGTCGGGCTGGGAGACGAGCATCTCCTCCACCTTCACGCCGATCCGTGCGGCGTAGGACGGGTCCAGTGCGTGCTCCGCGTCCACGAACCCCGCCACCCCCCCGGCCCGCTGCACCTCGGCCAGCGCGTGGAGGGCCATGGTGGTCTTGCCCCCGGCCTCGGGGCCATAGATCTCCACGATCCTCCCCCGGGGGAGTCCCCCGATCCCCAGGGCCCGGTCCAGGCCCAGGGAGCCGCTGGACACCACCGCCACCCCCCGTGCGCCGGTCCCGTCCATGGGCACCACGGCGCCCTGCCCGAACTTCGTCTCCAGGCTCTTCACGAGCTTCACCAGTCTCTTCGAGACCTCCATGGGACACCTCCGTGTTTGCGGTTCACAGCAGAGGTATTCGACGGAGCGGTCCGCCGGGGAAGCAAGCGCGGAAATTTTGGGCCCGTGACGAAACAAAGTGATCAAGGTGAGGGTGCCGATGCGCCCGGGATGCAAGGCCCTCGACTGAGGCGCACGACTGGTGCGTCGCAGGGAGAGCAACGCAGCAGGGCGGGATGCAGCGGAAGCCG
>JBDRIT010000021.1:0-9157 GCA_043815665.1 Pseudomonadota bacterium | reverse complement strand
TTCGCCGACGGGGTATCAACTCTTCCAGACTCTCGCTTCGGCATGATCCTCCCTCTGCCGAAGCGCAAGGCCTCGACGTAAAGTGAAGATCATGGTGAGGATCGGTCAAGCGCGTTCAACGTCGACTTTGCGATCACCCTGAGTCCGGGGGCGGGCTCGGCTACCCGATGTTGAAGGCCTCGAGCTTGTTGTAGAGGGCGCGGCGGGAGATGCCAAGGAGCTTGGCGGCGCGGGCCTTGTTCCCGGCGGTCCGGCGGAGGGCCTCCCGGAGCGCGCGCTGCTCGAGGTCGCGGAGGTTGATGATGTCCATCGCCACGGGCATGTCCTCCCCGCTACGGATGGGCGCCAGGACCTCGGGTCGGGCCTCCAGCGAGGTGATGGTGATCACCCCGTCCTCCGCAAACACCGCGGCGGTCCAGACCGTGGACTGGAGCTCCCGCACGTTCCCCGGCCAGGAGTAGAGCATCATGGCCTTCAGGGCCTGGTCATCGATGCGGACCGGGGTCTCCAGGTCGTGGCGCTCCGAGTACGTGGAGAGGAAGCGATCCACCAGGAGCGGGATGTCCTCGGTGCGGCGCCGGAGCGGAGGCACCACGATGCGCACCACGTTGAGCCGGTAGTACAGATCCTCCCGGAAGCTCCCAGCGCGCACCATGGCCTCCAGATCCCGGTTCGTCGCAGTGATGATGCGCACGTCCGCGTGCACGGACGCCGTAGCGCCCACGGGAACGAACTCCCCCTCCTGGAGCGCGCGGAGGAGCTTCGCCTGCATCGCGACGCTCATGTCCCCGACTTCGTCCATGAAGAGGGTCCCCTTGTCCGCCGCGGTGAACATCCCCTTGTGCTGGGTCACCGCGCCGGTGAACGCTCCTCTCTCGTGACCGAAGAGCTCGGACTCCAGGAGATTGTCGGGCAGGGCCCCGCAGTTCACTGCGATGAAGGGTGCCGCAGCCCGGGGTCCATTGTAGTGGAGCGCCCGGGCCACGAGCTCCTTGCCGGTGCCGCTCTCGCCGAGGATCAGCACCGACACGTCGGTGCGTGCCACCCGCTCCATGGCCTGGAACAGTGTGCGGATCGGCTGGGACTGTCCGACGATCCGGTCGAAATGGAACCGCTCCTCCAGCGCGTCCTGGCGACGTCCCAGCTCCTCCCGGGTCTCGTCGAGGACGAGCTTCTGCGCCTGGTTCTCCTCCTGGAGGCGCTTGTTGAGACGCTCGACCTCCCGGTTGGACGACGTGAGCTGCTCCAGCATCTCCCGGTTGCGCTCGTGGAGGAGCGCGTTCTCGATGGCCAGCGCGGCCTGGCGCGCGAAGATGTCCAGGATGCCCACGACCCGCTCGGAGAAGAGCCCCGGCTGGAATCGGTTGTCGAGATAGATTGCACCAACCACCCCCTGATGACCGGTCAGGGGCAGGCAGGCGATGCTCCGCACCCGCAACGCCAGGACGCTCTCCTTGGTGGAGAAATACTCGTCCTCCACCGCGTCCTCGAGGACCAGGGGCTTCCCCGACTCCAGCACCCGGTCGGCGATGGAGCGGCTGATCTTGGCCTTGCTCCGCCGCACGGCGTCGCCGTCCAGGTTGCGCGCCACGACGACGCTGAAGCGGTCCTCCCCCCGCAGGAGCACGAAGCCGCGCTCCGCATCCACCAGGGGGATCATGATGTCAATGAAGATCTCCAGGATCTGCTCCAGATCCGTAACGTCCGCCAGGTGCCGGTTCATCTCCAGGAGGCTGCGGGTGAGGCGCAGGTCCTCCGCGGACGAGGCCCCGGGACCCACCAGCTGCCCAGCACCCACCACCATGGTGCGCCCGAGGGCCGTGGAGGCCGTCCGGACCCGCTCCATCTCGGTCTTGAGCATGGCCCGGTCCCGCCTGGCGAAGAACGCGCGTCGGTAGGCCTCCGGGACCGAGGCGGTGAGGTCCTGCAGCGCGGCCTCCATCAGGGTCAAGGCGGTGTCCGGGATCCCCCGGCGCCGCTCCACCACGTCCCGGGCCCCCAGGAGATAGGTCCGCCACGCAAGCTCCGGAGTGCCCGCTGCATCCAGGAGCCCCCGGGCCTCGTCGAGGATCTCCTCGACATCGAGGTCAGGCGCCGCGTCCCCGGCCTCCAGGCCGATCCGCGCCAGGACCAGCAGGGTCCGCAGGAGGTGGTTCGGGAGACGCCCGTCCCGGCTCTGCTGCTCCGCAGCCCGGGCCCGTACCAGGGCCTCCCCCGACTCCCCCAGCTCCAGGTGGCACGCGGCCAGGTCGATGAGGCACTCCACCGTCTCGTCCAGGACCCCGAGCTCCTCGAAGGTTGCGAGGGCCTCCCGGGTCCGGTCCAGGGCCTCCCGCGATCGGCCGGCGAGGAGATCGATCTCTCCGAGGAGGATCCCGTTGATCCCGATCATCAGCCTGGTCCGGGTCCTGTGCGCGATGGCCAGGGAGCGCTCGGCCCACTCCCTGGCGCCGTCGAGGATTCCCAGGTAGCGGTGGATGTTCCCGAGGTTGGACTGGATCCGCATCAGGAGGCTGCTGTCCTCGATGCGGTAGGCCTGGCGCAGGGTCTCCCGGTACTGTTCGATCGCCTCCGCGTAACGACCGCGCTCCTGGAGGAGGACGCTCAGATTCATCCCGGCGACGTTGGTCCGCTCTGCGGATCCCGCAGTACGCGCGACGTCCCGGCTCTCCCGGTAATGTCTCTCGGCCTCGTCATAGGCCTTCTTCTTCTGGTAGAGGAATCCCAGGGAGTTGAGCACGAAGGCCTGATCCATCCGCTCCCCGCACAGGGCGAGGCCGGACCGGGCCTCGAGGAGCGCGTCCTCGGCGCGCTCGAAGTCGCCCTGGTAGGAGTGGACCAGGCCGATGATGTTCAGACCCCGAAAGCGGCTGCACGGCTCGAGGTCGTCGTCCACGTTCGCCGCCTCGCCCGCGGCGAGGGCCTCGTCGAAGTCGCCGCGGTACATGTGAACCCGCGCCTGGAGTGCCCCGATCCGGCGTCGCCCGGCGTCATCCGCCAGGGTGGCCGCGCCGTCCAGGATGCCCAGGGACTCCTTGTACTCCCCCTTCCGGAAGTAGAGCTCTGCCAGGGCCTCGAGGAGGCGGGCGCGCCCGGCTCCATCCAGGGCCCCGGCATCCAGGGTGGCCCAGAGACGCTTGATGCCGTCCTGGTAATGCCCGGTCAGGGTGGCGATCCGAACCAGGAGGAGCGCGACCTCCACCGGATCGCAGCCCGCGGCCCGCGCGACCTCCGCCACCTTGTCCGCGCGCTCGAACTCGCACCGATCCACGAGCTCCCGAACCCCTTCCAGGGCCCAGCGACGCGCCAGGTCGAGGCGACCCGCCGCAAACGCGTGGAGGGTGACCTCCGCCGGGTGTCGGCGGGCGGACGCCTCGGGATCCCCCATCGCGTCGAGGAGCGCGCCGTGGGTCGCGGCCCAGCGCTCGTCCCCCAGCTCCTCCCGGACGAGCTGCTGCAGGGACGGGCTGTCCACCACCGGCAGGAAGCTCCTGCCGATGGGCTCGAAGCGGGCGTACCCGCGCTCCACCAGATGCTCCACCGCCGCGTCTGCATCCCAGGGGGTCTGACCCGCCGCCGTGGCGAGGCGATCCAGCCGGGTGGGTGCGCCGGTTGCGGCCAGCACGGCGAGGATCGTGCGCTCCACGTCCCCCAGGGACGCGAGCGCGCCGCGCACGGCCTGCTCCATGGTCTTGGGGAGGCCCGTCGCACGCCGTCGGCGGGCATCCAGCTCCCAGCGACCACCGATGATCCGGGCGACGCCGGCCTGGAGCATCCAGGCGGCCAGCTCCCCGGCCCAGCGGGGGTTCCCGTGGGCCACGGCCCACAGGTCGTCCATGAGCGCATCGGGCAGGGGCTCCGACGTGAACTGCAGGGCCAGGAAGCGTCCAAGGTCCCGGCGGTTCATGGGACCCACCTCCACGTCGAGGATCAACGCCTCGACCCCGACCTCCTCCAGGGCCCCGGACTGGGCGGCCCCGATCAACGCCACGGGCGGCACCACCTCTCCCGTGAGCCGCGCGAACTCGAGGGCACGGGCGATCCCCGAGAACACCGCCGGCCCCGTGAGGCCGCCACGGTCCACGTCGTCCAGGAGGAGGATCAGGGGCCCCGCCGCGGCGGCCTCCAGGGCCAGCTCCACGGCCTCCCCGACCAGGCCGCCGAGCTCCCGGGCCTCGTCACCCCGGCGGGTCGTCGATTCGTCGCGGCCGAGGCGCGCCGAGAGGGTATGCGCGAGACGCACGGCGGGCTCCCCGCCCACGGACGGGCCCAGGTAGAGGACGTCGTGGCCCTCCATCTGGAGAACCCGCTTCACCTCCTCGAGGAAGCGGGTCTTGCCCACGCCCTCGCCGCCCCGGACCCGGGCCGCCACGGCCGACTGTGGCGCCGCTTCGGGGTCCGCCACCGCACGGCACCACCCCACCAGTTCGTCCAGGGCCTCCTCGCGCCCCAGCCAGGGGCCGCCGGCGGAGGGGGGCTCCCCTGAGGACTGGGACTCGAGGCTGTACTCGAAGCCTCCCTTGCGGTTGATGAACTGGACCGCATGGCTCGGATCCGCCAGGCGCTCCACGGGGTCCTTCGCCGTGAGCCGGAGCAGCAGCGCCCCCCACCAGTCGGGGATCCCATCGGCAGGATGGATCGGCAGGGGATCGTTGACGTGGAAGCGGATGATCTCATCGACCTCGTCCGGGAAGGGCAGGACGTCGTAGGTCGCGTAGTAGAGGAGCATCCCCACGGAGTACCAGTCCGACGCCGGCGCGGGAACGCCCTCGGAGAACCACTCCGGGGCCATGTAGTACAAGGTCCCGCGGGCAGGTTGCGACTCCTTGGGCGCGTGCATCGCCAGACCGAAGTCCAGGAGCTTCAGCTCCCCCAGGGTCCCGTCGTCGGCCCGCTCCACGAGGACGTTCTCGGGCTTGATGTCGCAGTGGATATACCCCCGCCCGTGGACGTATCCGAGCGCGCGGCAGAGGCGGACCGTGTAGTCCACGAGGGTCTCGAAGGAGGCGCCCTCCATGGCCTCGGTGAACGGGACGCCCTTGACGTACTCCACGCTGAAGAGGTGGCTCCGGCGGGAGCGGTCGTAGCAGAAGTCCCAGGTCCTCGGGATGTTGGGGTGGGAGAGGAGGGCGAGGGTCTCGTATTCGTTCTTGAGCCAGCGGATTGCCCGGGCGTCCTTGACCCGCTTCACCGCCACCGGCAGATCGTCCTGGGCGGTGTCCCGGGCGAGGACCACCTCCCCCATGCTCCCTTCGCCCAGGGGCCGCACGACCACGTACCGGCCCGCAAGGAGATCCCCAGGGTTCGTCCCCGGGCCGCTCATCTCTTCCCCTCGGCCCTCTTCGCCCCCTTCTTCGGGATGCGCAAGGTGCGCGCGCGGTGGGACCCGACGAACCCGGGCAGATCCCGATTCACGTCGGCGAGGGTGGCCTTGCGGTCGTGCTGCTTCTCGAAGTCCCTGAGGAACTTGTCGACCAGGACCTTGGGATCAGCCCTGTGCTCCCCCCGGAGGCGCACCCGATCCTCCACACGCCAACCGGCCTCCGTGCGCCGGACTCGGTACTCCAGGCGGAGGGTCTCCCCGGCCTCGATCACCACCGCCCGGTCCCCGTCCGCGGAGTCCACGCTCCACTCCCCCACCCCTCCGCCGAAGTGCCGCTCCCGCAGGGACGGTCCGGCGGCCATGAAGAGATCCAGGAGCATGGTGCGGGCGGCCTTGCGGGTCGCATCGTTCGCCTCCGTGAAGAGCGCCCCGAAGAGGATCCCTGCCTTGGCGTCCAGATCCAGATGGGTCGCCACGCAGCCCCGATCCGCCGCGACCTCGCAGCGGGCGAGGGCCAGCGCCGCGGCCTCGGCGGCGGCTGGATCCGCAGCGGGGACGGGGGGCTCGGAGGGCGGCTCCCGGCGGCAGCCGGGGTGCGCTGCGAGGGCGGCGAAGACCAGAAGAGCCGGAATCGTGTAGCGCATCACTCCCCCCAAATGTAAACAACTTGACCACGTGGACGCAATTTTGACACAGCGCATGGGCGAGTGTAAGGACTTTTTACACTCTGGAAGGAAGGGCCCCGGCGCGGTAGACTGGTAGATCCTGCAGGGAGGCGACGCGTGTCGGAGACACCGCACCCAGCGACGAGAACGAAGCGCGGCCTGGCGGAGACCGTGGGGAGGATGCTCTGGCCCCCGGGCGTGGCCCTGGCGTCGTGGCTCGGGGTCAACCTGGCGCTCAAGCTCGTCACCTGGATCCTCTTGATGCCCTTCGTCTACGGGGCCTTCCTCGTCCTCTACTCCTGGAAGACCTGGGCGCTGGTGTTCCTCGGGGTCGCCCTGGGGCTCTCTCGTCGGCCCCTCCTCGCTGGGAGGGGCCGGGGGACCCGGATGTTGCGCCTGCCCTGGGGCCTTCTCCCCGCGTGCCTGCCCCTCGTGGCGTTCATCGCCTTCTCCTTCGCCATGGACGGGGGACCCCAGCTGCGCCCCTTCGATCTGAACCCCTACGGGTTCCGCCCCTCCTACCCCGGGGGCATGGTCGGGACTTTCCCGGGCAACGGGCCGGACATGCCGGACTTCGAGGTTCGGACCAACCCCATGGGCTATCGTGACGATCCATGGACCGAGGAGGACCTCGCCGGGCGCCGGGTGGCGGTGATCGTCGGGGACTCCTTCGTCGAGGGCTACGGCGTCCGGCAGGAGGACATCCTCGCGCGTCGCCTGGAGCGGATCCTGAATCGAGATCACTCCCAACCGCCCTGGCGGGTGGTGAGCGTCGCCATCGCCCCATCGGGGATCCGGTACTACTGCGACGCGCTGGAGACCTTCGCTGCGCGGCTCCACCCCGAGATCGTGGTGATGGGGTACCTGATCCACGGAGACCGCCTGCCCCTGGACGTGGTGGACATCAAGACGGCCCTGCCCCGCCCGATGGTCGTGGCCCTCAAGCTCTTCGGGGTGACCGAGGACCTCCACCGGACGAGCAAGACCTACCACCAGTACGGCATCGGAGAGCACCTCGCGGACGATCGCGCGGACCTGGGCGAGCGGTTCTCCCACCTCGTGGAGCAGCTGCAGACCTGGGGCATCCCCCTGGTGGTCATGGAGTACTTCGAGGTGGACCCGATCTTCGATCCCCACCGGGAGACCGACGGCGTCGTCTTCGTGGGATGGGACGACGTGGCCGCGGCGAGCCGGGGCACGGACGATCCCCTGGAGATCGAGGGCGGGCCGCAGAAGTGGCATCTGGACCCGACCCTCTCCTTCGTCGGGGACGGCCACCCCACGGATCGGGCGAACGGCCACATCAGCCGGGTGATCGCGGATCGGATCCGCGCGCTGTGCGACCCACGGAAGGGCGGGAAATGAAGCTTCGCTGGGGGATCCTGGGGACCGCATCCATCGCAGAGACCTTCGTCCAGGCCGTCCGCCGCAGCGACACGAGCGTCGTGCAGGCCGTGGCCAGCCGGGACGGCGCCAGGGCCAAGGCCTGGGCCGCGGACATGGGGATCCCCGAGACGTACGGAGCCTACGACGACCTCCTCGCCGCAGGGAACGTCGACGCGGTCTACGTCCCCCTGCCGAACGCGCTCCACGCCCCCTGGACGATCCGATCCCTGGAGGCGGGGATCCCGGTCCTCTGCGAGAAGCCCTTCGCGATGAACGCCGGGGAGGCCCGGGAGGTCATGGCCGTCGCTGACCGGACCGGGCTGCCCGTGGCCGAGGGATTCATGTACCGCTTCCACCCGGTCTTCGACGCGGCCCTCAGGCTCCTCGACGACGGAGTCATCGGCGCGCTGGTCTCCATCGACAGCCGCTTCTCGTTCTTCGAAGACGACCGCACCGGCGTCGTCGCGTCCGCGGCCCTCGGGGGAGGCGCGCTCATGGACGTGGGCTGCTACTGCGTCAACCTGTCCCGGCTCGTGGCCCGGTCGGAACCGGTGCGGGTCACGGCCCTCCAGGTGGGGGACGCGGTGGACGACACCCTCATGGGGATCATGGAGTTCCCGGGGGGCGTCCTGGCCCGGTTCGAGACCAGCATCGCCAGTGCGGAGGACCACCGCGCCGAGATCCGCGGGACCGAAGGCACCCTCGTCCTCCCCGACCCCTGGATCCCCGGCCGGGAGGACACGCGGATCATCGTCCGTCGCCGGGGCGAGCCGGACGCGGTCATCGCCGTGCCCGGCGCGGACACCTACCGCCTGGAGATCGAGGACTTCGCGGCGGCCGTGACGACCCGGCGCGCCCCCCGCTGGACCGGGGCCGACGCGGTGGCGAACATGGCGGTGCTCGACGCGCTGATCGCGGCGGCCCGCGGGCCCGGCGTCCCTTGCTGATCGACGTCCACGTCCACCCCTTCGAGGCCGCGATGGATCCGAACACCTCGGGGGTGATGGTCCGGGCCCGGGAGGCCGGAGTGGTGGCGGCGATCGCGGCGGGGCTGGACGCCACGACCAACGCACAGGTGCTGGACCTGTCCCGCCGGGTCCCCGGGCTCGCCCCGGCGGTGGGCTACCACCCCTGGTTTCTGGAGCCGGGCCCTGACATGGCCGCGCTGGCGCGGCTGGCGACGACCCCGGGGGTCGTCGCGATCGGAGAGATCGGTCTCGACGGGAAGATCGAGACCCCCGCCCACGTCCAGGAGCGCTGGTTCCGCGATCAGCTGGCGCTGGCCCAGACCTTCAACCTCCCGGTGATCGTCCACGCCCGGGGCGCGGTGGCCCGGGTGTCGGAGATCCTCGCAGAGTTTCCCCAGGTACGGGGCGTCCTGCACAGCTTCCCCGGGGGGCCGGACATCGCCCAACGGCTGGTCGATGCGGGCTGGTGCGTCTCCTTCTCCGGTTCGGTCACCCGCCCCGGGGCGAAGCGGGTCCACCGCCTCGCCCGGGAGCTGCCGGGCCACGGGATCCTCCTGGAGACCGACGCGCCGGCCATCGGCCTGGAGGGGGTGCCCGCGGAGGACGTGGAGCCCCGACACGTCGCGCAGATCGCCGCGGCGGTGGCCGCGTTGCGGGAGATGGACGCTGCCGACCTCGCCTCGGTGACCCTGAAGAACGCACGAAGGCTCTTCGGACCCAGGCTGGATCGGTACCTCTGACAGAGACGCTGGGGAAGGGATCCCGGGGGGCGGGGGGGACGACGCCGGCGCCCGGGCGCGCGAGGCGGGGCGGAG
>JBDRIT010000020.1:0-51402 GCA_043815665.1 Pseudomonadota bacterium | reverse complement strand
CGCTGCCCGACTGAGGGACCTCAGGGGTCGCTGTACCCGAGAGTGTTCACTTGAGATCCCTCGCTGCGCTCGGGATGACAAGAAGACGCTCACCCCGGTGACTGATCCCATTGCATCGACCAACTGTTTCCGATCACACCCAAGCCCTCCTCCCACGTTGACATGGAGTGTCCCGAGGCCTGAGAATCACCGGAACATCAGGATCCGTGGAGGATGGGATGACATCTCGGTATTTGCTGGTCGGTCTGTTCATGGTCCTGGTCATCGGCTGCAACACCTCGGGGACCGGTGAGTCCATCGGCATCGACTCGGTCGCGGAGGACACCGCCCCGGACGGGATGATCTTCTGCATGGACGGACCCTGCGGGACCGCCGCGGACTGCCCCGGGATCGCCGGCTGCCTCGAGGCCACTGCGTGCGTCGACGGCTGCTGCGTGCTGACCTGGGCCGCGGAGGGGGTCGCCTGCGACGACGGCTGCACCGCCGGCGGGATCTGCTCCGTGTCCGGCGCCTGTCTCGGCGGGGATGCGCTCCAGTGCGACGAGGACGACGGCAACCCCTGCACGACGCCGGTGTGCGACCTCGGCACCGGGAGCTGCATCGAGGTCCCGATCCCCGACGGCGAGACCGTGGTCAGCTCCAACTGCTGGGACGGCATCGTCTGCACCGGCGGCGACGTCGACGACTCCCAGGCGACCCCCACGGCCCTCGCCACGGAGTGCCAGGCCCTCGATGACGCTCTGGATCCCCTCGGCTGCGTCGACGAGGTCCTCTGCGTGGACAGCGAGATCGCCTGCGTGGAGATCCTCGCTGCGGACGGAGCCCAGTGCTGGGGGGACATCGAGGGCCAGGCGGCCCAGGATGTGTGTACGGGCCAGTCCTGCCAGGCCGGAGAGTGCAAGGTGGACCACGGCTTCGACGCGGTGTGCGGGGACGGCGACTACCCCAACGGCTGCGCCCAGGACTGCCAGATCTGTACCGCGTTGACCTGTCACTGGATCGACGACCCGGGCAACCCGACCCATCCGACCAAGAGGGTCCGCTACTGTTTCCCCGGCGCGACCCTGGAGGCGGCCTGCGACGACGGCAACGGCTGCACCATCGGGGACGTCTGCGTCCTCGACGAGACCGGCGAGGGGCCCCTGGGCAAGGAGACCCTCGGCTTCTGCGAACCCGGCGAGGGCAAGACCAAGGAGGACTGCCTCGAGGACATGGATCTCCCGGTGCTGCCCTGCCTCAAGGCGGGGATCGCCTGCGATCTGGACAGCGGCTGTGCGCTGGATGCGGAGATGGCGAACCTCTGGTGCATGCCCCCGGCCGGCGCGTGCGTCACCGTGGTGCAGGCGTACTGCACCCACATCGATCTCGGGGATGGACACTGGAACTCGGCGACGGGGTGCTATCTGGAGACGAGCCCCTCGGATTGCGACGACGACAACCCCTGCACCGAGGACAGCTGCGGCGCGGGGGTCGGTTGCGTGAACGATGCGGTGCTCAACGGGACACCCTGCGGCGCCAACCTGATCTGCATGGAGGGGATCTGCGTCCCCGGATGCGTCCCCGATTGCGACGGGAAGGAGTGCGGGGACAACGGCTGCAACGGCTCCTGCGGGACCTGCGATGACGGGAGCGGTTGCACCCAGGACCTCTGCCTCGACGGCGGGGTCTGCAGCTTTCCGGCGTCCAACGAGGGCCAGGCCTGTGTCCAGCTCGGGGTCTGCGACGGCGCGTGCCAGGGGGGGACCTGCACCGAGACCGCCGTGGAGCTCTGCAACGGGATGGATGACGACTGCGACAACCAGGTGGACGAGGGGGATCTCTGCCCCGCAGGTTGGACCTGCATCGGTGGTGAGTGCGTGCAGGGGTGCTCCGCGGTGAACGGTGGGTGGACCGAGTGGGCCTGCGGGGACTGCTCCGCGGCCTGCGGCGGCGGGCAGCAGATCTGCACCCGGACCTGCACCAACCCGATCCCCTCCTGCGGCGGCGCGGTCTGCGCGGGTGACGACACCCTGGTCCTGAGCTGCAACGCCCAGCCCTGCTGCGACCCGGTGAACGGCGGCTGGACCGACTGGTCCTGCGGCGCGTGCTCCGTCGCCTGCGGCGGGGGCACCTCGAGCTGCACCCGCTCCTGCACCAACCCGGCCCCGTCCTGTGGCGGGGCGGCCTGCGCCGGCGCAGGCTCCTCCACGGAGTCCTGCAACCCGCAGGCCTGCGTCGATTTCCTCCCCCTGGGGCAGACCATCTACATCCAGGGCGGGCAGATCGTGACGGGGACCGTGCCCCAGGGGAAGACCGCGATCGGCGTCAAGGTCTGGGGTGGGGGCGGCGGCGGTGGCGCCCCCGGCGGCGGCGGCGGAGGCGCGTTCTTCCACGGGACCGTCCCGGTCCAGGCCGGGGATGAGATCGAGCTGCGCGTCGCCGAGGGCGGTGAGGCCGAGGGCGGCGGCGGCGGCGCGTCCTACGTCTTCCGAAACGGCGTCCCGGTGGTCATCATCGCCGGCGGGGGCGGCGGCGGGTCCGATGGTTGCTCCGGCTGCACCAAGGATCTCTTTCCGGGGGCCGGGAAGGGCGGCGGCGGGGGCAACCCCTACGGCGTGGGCCAGGACGGCGTGGAGAACAACAAGTACAGCTGCGGCGCCGGGGGCGGCAAGGGGGGGACCCAGAGCGGCGGCGGCGCCGGGGGGACGATCAACGACAACTCGGTCTACACGCAGTGCTCGATCTCCGGCTTCGCGGGGAGCGCCAACACCGGCGGCGCCAACATGGCCGGCCAGTGCCAGCAGGGCGCCTCCGCCAGCTACCAGCAGGGCGGAAGCAACAGCGGCAGCAACGGCCACGGCGGCGGCGGCGGCGCGGGCTACTACGGCGGGGGCGGCGGCGCGGGGAAGTGGACCTACTGCGGCGGCGGCGGCGGCGGCGGGACGGGCTACATCGCAGTGGGCGTCTCCGGCGCCAGCGTCGCAGGATGGTACGAGAAGCCCGGCGGGGACCTGGAGCCCGAGTATCAGGGCGACGCGGGCCACGGCGGCGTGGGCCGGACGGATCCCTTCAACCCCAGCCTGCAAGCCACCGACGGCCGCCAGGGAATGATCGTGATGACCCTGTAGTGACCGAAGAGGAGGCGCCCATGACCCCCCGGATCGTCCCCCTGTTCGTCCTCCTCGCGCTCTCCCTGGCAGGTCCGGCGTCCGCCGCGGAGATGATCCTGTCGGGGAAGGGACCGTTGGCCAACACGGTGAAGAAGGCCGACTGGCTCCCCGAGGAGCACGGCGACAAGACCTACACCGAGAACTGGATGATCATGCTGCGCTCCGACCGCGGCCACGTCCTGTACGTGAACTTCCTGCGGACCAACATCGGGGTCTTCCAGGGCGGCGCGGGGGTGAGCGTCTCCCTGACCCTGCCGGACCAGCAGGCGAAGCACCTCGCCTACGAGTACAAGCCCAAGGACTTCAAGGCGGACCCGGAGACGATGACGATCTCCATCGGCCCGAACGCGCTCCGGAAGAAGGGGAAGGTGTTCTTCCTCACCGTGAAGGAGGAGGGGTTCGCGCTGGACCTCGAGCTCACCTCCTGGACCGAGGGCGTCAAGCTCCACGACGGCAGGTCCTGGTGGGGCGCGGACAAGAAGAAGTGGCTCCAGATCTTCGTCCACGCGCCCCGAGCCTCGGTGAAGGGCACCATGGTCCTGGGAGGGACGAAGGTGCCCTTCCGGGGGGACGGGTACCTGGATCACCTGCGGCAGAACATCCTGGGCTCGGAGTATGCGTCCCGGTGGTTCGTCAACCGCTTCTTCCACGAGGACTGGTCGGTGATCTTCATCAGCTTCCTCACACCGGAGAAACATGGTGCCAAGACCCACCATCGGTTCATCCTCACGGACCGCGAGAAGGTCCTCGTGCACAGCACCAGCCTGGCCCTGACGCCGAAGCGCAAGATCAAGGACCCCAAGGGGCACAACTATCACCAACAGTACGAGTTCGCGTACGCGGGCGAAGGGATCGAGGTCACCGGCGTCGCCACCGGCGATGCGCTCCACGACCGCGACGCCATGCTCGAGCGCATGAGCGGTGCCCAGGCGGGGGTGGTGAAGATGGTGGCGGGGAACCCGATCACGTATCGGATGCGGGGGACGACGACGGCGACCATCAAGATCGACGGTCAGGAACCGGTGGAGATCGAAGGGAAGAGCTGGCTCGAGAGCGTGGTGTTGAAGGACGAGTAGGGGACCCTGAAGGGAATCGGGGCGTGGCACCCAAAGGGTGTCAGTCTCGTAGGAGCGGAGCTTCGTCCGCTCGACTCGACTTCAACGCCCCTCCCACAGGAGAGGGAGAGAGAAGACTTGCGGACCCTCGCCGCCCTCGACTACGTGGTCATCGCCTCGTACCTCGCCATCGTCCTCGCGGTGGGGGTAGTGCTCACGAAGCGGGCCGGGGAGTCCGTGGAGAATTTCTTCGTCGGCGGGCGGGGGATGCCGTGGTGGCTCATCGGTGTCTCCATGGCCGCGACGAATTTCTCCATCGACACGCCCATCTCCATCACCGGGTTCGTGGGCAGGGAGGGCATCGGCGGGGTCTGGTTCTTCTGGGCCTCGGCGATCTCCGCGGTCCTGGTGACCTTCCTCTTCGCCCGCCTCTGGCGCCGGGCCGGGGTGATCACCGACGCGGAGATCATCGAGGGGCGGTACAGCGGCCGGTCCGCGTCGTTCCTGCGCCTGTTCAAGGGCTTCTACTTCGGCGTGATCTTCAACGCCTTCATCATGGGCTGGGTCTTCCTGGCCCTGGCCAAGGTCATCGGCGGGGTCACGGATCTCGACGTCGATGTGGTCCTCGTGGTCGCGACGGTGCTCGTCTTCGGTTACACCGTGGCGTCGGGCTTCTACGGGGTGGTCCTCACGGACTTCTTCCAGTACTTCGTCGCGATCCTCGGGTCGGTGCTCCTGGCCGTGTACGCGGTGGCCGAGGCCGGGGGCCTCCGCGCCCTCGCCGAGGGCCTGGAGGCCCGCCATGGCCCTGGCGTGACCGCGTTCTTCCCGGGCTTCGACGAGGGGTCGCTGATGCCCCTCTCGGTCTTCCTGGTCTACGTCATGGTCCAGTGGTGGGCCCACAAGTACGCGGACGGCGGCGGGAAGCACATCCAGCGGATGCTCTCGGCGAAGAACGAGGATCACGCGGTCGCAGCAAGCTTCTTCTTCACCTTCGCCAACTACGCGCTCCAGGTCTGGCCCTGGATCCTGACGGCCCTGGCGGCGCTGCTGGTCTTCGGGCCCATGGACGATCCGGAGATGGGCTACCCCATGATGATGGCCCGGGTCCTGCCTGCGGGGGTGTTGGGGCTGGTGGTCGTGTGCCTCATCGGCGCGTTCATGTCCACCATCGACACCCACCTGAACCTGGGCGCGTCCTACATCATCAACGACATCTACCGCCGCTTCATGGTGAAGGACGCGTCGGACCGGCACTACGTCTTCGCCTCCCGGGTGGCCATGGGGCTCCTGCTGGCCGTGGCGGTGATCCTCTCCCGGAACATGGACTCCGTGGGCGGCGCCTGGAAGTTCCTGCTCACCTTCGCGTCCGGTGCGGGCCTCACCTGGATCGTCCGCTG
This sequence comes from Pseudomonadota bacterium, assembly GCA_043815665.1. Taxonomy (GTDB): domain Bacteria; phylum Myxococcota_A; class UBA9042; order CAIXZC01; family CAIXZC01; genus CAZNWW01. Next base: position 45,798 of record JBDRIT010000020.1, on the reverse strand, counting down.
GTTCTGGTGGCGGGCCAACGCATGGACCGAGCTCAGCGCCATGGTCACGTCCGGGGTCGTAGCGACGTACATCAAGATCGCACACAATGACTGGCTCTACTCATCCAAGCTCCTGGTCATCGTGGGCGTGACCACGGTGGTCTGGGTCGCGGTGACCTTCCTCACGCCGCCCGTGGACGACGCACGCCTTGCGGACTTTCTGCGGCGCGTCCGCCCGGGGTCACCGGGGTGGGCGAAGGTGGCCCGGCGCCACGGCATCACCCAGCGCCCCTTCCTTGTCGGGGCCCTCCTGCTCTGGCTCGTGGGCCTGGTGGCCCTGTTCAGCCTCAACTTCGGGATCGGGAGCCTGTTGCTGCTGCGGACCACCCAGGGGCTCTGGCTCCTGGCCTTGTCCGCTGTGTCACTGGTGGTGCTGTGGGCCGGGGTCCGCCGGTACAGATGACCACCGCAGCGCGGCGCAGACCCCAGCGACGATGACGTAGCCCCAGGCGATGGGAGTGATGGAGAACCCGAGGGTGGAGGCGTGGATCACGCCGACGGCGGTGAGGATCGCTGCGGTGCCCGCGGTCCAAGCCGCGTGGCTCGGTTTGTGATCCAGCAGGAAGGCCGTGATCGAGCCCCAGAGCAGGCCGATGATGATCGCCCCGCTCGAGAGGGCCGCATGGCCCACCACGTGGGCGCCCTCCATGGCCATGGCCGAGATCACCGACGGGTCGAAGAGGATCCCGCCGTTGCCCGCCAGGACATTGCCCAGGGACATCCACTTGGCCATCAGCAGGTTGGAGACGTGAGGCAGCATGGCCATGGCCACGGCCAGGGCGTGGGCGGGCGGGGACGCCGTGAAGGCCTGGCCCGTGATCACGATGCCGATGAAGACCAGCATCGGCGCCACTGCGGCCATGGGAACCAGGTGGTGCAGGAAGGCCATCAGGCCGAAGAACGCCCCTACGAAGAAGACCAGGCCGACCGCCAGGCCATAGCCGGCCCTGGAGCCCAGACGCTTGTAGCCCGGATGGCCGATGTAGACCGTGGTGGGGAAGGCCGAGCCGAAGAGCGCGCCGATCACGGTCCCGGCGCCGTCCGCGACCTGGCAGACGCCCACCGGGAAGCGATCTCCGGCGGCCTCGGCGGACTCGACGTTGTTCATGGTCTCGATGAAGTTGTAGACCTCTGCGGGGAGGACGATGGCGAGGATCCAGGGGTTGGAGAACAGCGCCTCGAGGCCCAGCCAGAGGTCCCCGAGCACCGGCAGGGGGACGTAGATGCCCACGCCCTCGACGGTGAAGGACGAGTGCCCCGTGGCGAAGCCCACCAGGGTCCCCACCGCGATGGCAGCGAGGCCTGCAGGGATCCCGAAGGGGAGGCGGTAGAGGGCCACGAGCCCCGCCAGGATGATGGCCATGGACGCGAAGCCCACCAGGGGGTCCTCGAAGATCTCCGCCAGGGGGACCGTCGCGATCCAGACCAGGGCGATGCCGGCGAGGGTGCCCAGCATCCCGGCCCTGGGGAGGTGGCGCTTCAGCCACGGTCCGATGAACGCCCCGCCGGCTTCGATGAGCCCGCCCAGGAAGGCCGCGGCCATGCCCACCCGCCAGGCGAGGAGGCCGGCCTCGGCCTCCGTGAGGCCGCTCCGGAGTCCCTGCTCGGCGATGGGCTTCATGATCAGGAAGAGGTAGACGAAGAGGATCGGCGTCGAGATGCCGTAGGGGAGGGCGGTGACGTCGTCCCGCCCCTCCACGGCCCCCACCCGACGGGCGAGCCATGCGTAGAAGCCCAGCCCCAGCACCAGGGACACTCCAAGGGCCGGGAGGATCCGCCCGAAGACCACCTCGCCGGGGATCTTGAGCACGAAGGTGCAGACCCCGGAGACGATGATCATGTTGGCCAGGTTGTCCGCGAAGAGGGCCCAGAACCCGTTCACGTCCCCGCGCACGAAGAGTTGCCCTGCGCCTCGTGGTCTCGCCATGTGTTGCTCCGTGGTTCTGCCTCTGTCTGGAAGGTTCCATCGACGGACCGGGCTCTGTCAACCGAGCCGTTGTTTGCCGTTTGGATTGGACGGGAGCGGGGAGCAGCTGTGGGAGGGGAGTCGGCCCTGAAGGGCCTCCCACAGCGGGAGGGGAGTCGGCCCTGAAGGGCCTCCCACAGCTTGGCCAGTTCTTGAGCTGTTGTTCATCGCCCACCAAAGATGTCCGGTCTACGGTCACCGTCTGGAAGATGTTGTGGTAGGATTTGCGGTACAGCGGCGGGAAGGAGAGCGGCATGACAGGAAGAACAGTGACGATCATCCTGGGCGTGGTGCTTCATGTCGGCGGTTGTGATTCCCGTGCCGGGAAGGATCAATTCGCGGATCTGGCGACAATGGATGCGGTCGATCTCCTCTCCGATTTGATCCCAATCCCCGTCGACACCCTCTGTGGCACGGACTGCCCGCCGGACCCCTGGGACATCATCGATGCCGACGTGCTCACCGATCTCCCGGGGCCGCTGGAGGTGTCTCCTGATGCTCCCCCCGATCTCCCCGCCGAGCTCCCCGCCTGCAACTGCGCGCCGCCGACGGTGGCGGTGACGGTCAACGAGATCCCGGCCACCATGAACGGATCCCAGCCCTACCTGGCCAACGACCTCCTGGAGCATCCCTTCCACCTGGCCCTGCCGACCTGGGGCTTTGTGTGGAATGTGACAGCGGACTGCCCCTGCGGCTGCGCTGACGAAGCGCTGGAGGTGCTCCTCGCCACGGATGAAGACATGCCCATCTTCGGTCTGGAGGAGCACTTCATCGCGGACGGGGACGGGGGCTGGCGCTGGGATGTGCCGGAGGACCTCTCCCTGCCGGCCCAGCCCGCCGGGCTCTGCGCCCGGGCCAACGACGCCTGCGGCAACCCGACCGAGTGGACCTGTCTGCAGGTGAAGCTCGTGGAGCCGACCCCGGCCCTCCACCCCTTCCAGCCTCCGGATCCCTGGCTCCTGGTCTGGCGTCGTGACCACCGGGCCATCGGGCTGGCCGAGGATGGGGAGGGCGTCGTGGTCTGGTCGGATGATGGGGCCAACGGAACCTGGGACTTCATCGAGGACCTTTGGCTCCTGGGCCTCGGGACCCCGAACCCGACCCCGGAGTGGGCCGCGCTCGACTGCGGCTGGGCCCAGGGTGGGAATGAGTGCGCGGTGCGGGCGATCCTGGAAGCGATTCGTCCGGAGGCATACAAGTTCTACTTTAAGGAAGAAGATGGAACATGCGGAGACTATTGCGCAGATATTCTGTTTTTGATCGAGGGTGAAGAGGGGGCCCCGGAGCCGGCTGCGTTCCAATACGAGACCCTCTCGGGGGACGAGGCGAGCCGCAAGTTCTCCAAGATCGGCTTCGGTGGCGGGGATCTCTCCCTGCCCTGGGTGGGGCTGTCCGAGTCCGTTGATCCGAGGAACGACGGGAACGAAGACAACGCAAAGGCCGGCTATGGTTGTCTGACCACATCTCTCTTCGAGACCATCATCTCGCAGCTCCTCGCGGATCCCGATCTGCAGGATCTCGCGGCCATCGCGCTCGGGGGCGTGACCCCATTCCTTGGCGGCACAGCCTTCGGCGAACACCCCGAGGATCATCTGGTCGTCGACCCCACGGTCCCGGACAACGAGCTTTCTGCGGCGGCCCTGCAGCGACGGAAGACCTGGGACTTCATGGTGGACGCCCTGGGCTTCGGTCTTGCGGCGCTCACGGTCCACGAGATCGGACACGCCGTGGGGCTGGTGGCCTACGGGGCCCCGCCGCACGGCCTCTTCGGGAGTGAGACCAACGCTGCGTTCGTCGAGAACCCCGCTGCCTGCGACGGCGCGCACCTGGACACCGACGGGCTGAATCTGATGCAGGCTGGCCCCGGCTCGGACAGCGGCTTCCAGTTCTCCATGGACATGCTCTCGGAGCCCGTGGGCTTCAACGAGCTCAACGCGGCCTATCTCAAGGGCCAGGTCCTGATCCTGCCCTAGCATGACCACGAGGCACTCCATGAACGGACAACCCGCCGCGTCGAGACGACCGGCGTTCTCCATCCTGGTCCTCCTCTTCCTGTTCTCCGGCCTCGGCGGGCTCATGTACGAGGTCGTCTGGCTGCGGATGCTCATCCGGGCCTTCGGGGTGACGGTCTACGCCGTAACAACCGTGCTGGCGGTGTTCATGGGGGGCCTCGCCCTGGGGTCGTTCCTTGCGGGCAAAAGGACCCATCGATGGAAGAACCTGCTCAAGGTCTATGCAGGGATCGAGGTCCTCATCGGGATCTCCGCCCTGATCGCCACCCTGCTCATGCAGGCGCTGCCGGACATCCTGCAGGCCCTGGGACCGGTTCTGGGGACGGGGAGCGCATTGCGCCTGCCGGTCCAGATCCTCATCGCATCCGTGGCGCTCCTCCCCACGACGACCCTGATGGGGGCGACCCTGCCGGTGCTCTCCGGCTTCGCAGCGCGCACACCGGCCACTGCGGGACGCCGGGTGGGTGTCCTGTACGCAGCCAATACCGGCGGGGCCGTGGTCGGGATCCTCCTGTCCGGGTTCCTCCTCCTGGGCCTTGCGGGGGAGACCGGCACCTCCCTGGTGGCGGTCTCCTGCAACGTCCTGGTGGGTGTCCTGGCCTGGCTGCTGGCCCGGGGGAGGACCGACGAGGCCCCGCCGGAGCCGACCCACGAGGCCGGGACCGCGGCCGCTGCCCCGATCCTGAGCTGGCGCGCCCTCCTGTGGATCTATGCCTGGTGCGGGCTGGCCGCGCTCGCTTACCAGGTCGTCTGGTCCCGGCTCCTCATCCAGCTCATCGGCAACTCGGTCTACGGCTTCTCCTGCATGCTCTCGATCTACCTCCTGGGGATCGCTGCGGGGGCGGCGATCATGGCCCGCTACGCTGAAGGTCTCAGGCACCCGGTGGCCGCCCTGGCGGGGCTGCTCGTCGCCACGGGCATCCTGGCCGTGGTCTCCGTGGTGCTCCTGGTCCTCCTCGGGGAGCAGCAGAACCTCCCGGAGTATCGTTACAGCCGCATCTGGTCCGCAAGAGACTTCCTGGACCTGCCCCTGTATCCCCTGCTCATCGTCTTCCCCGTGACCCTGGCCTCCGGGGCCATCTTCCCGGTGGTCGTCCGGATGCACGCCGGGCTCACCCGGCGGGTCTCGGACTCCGTCGGCCGGCTGTACGGGATCAACACCGTGGGCGCGATCATCGGCTCCCTGCTCACGGGCTTCGTCCTCCTGCCCCTGCTCGGGAGCCTCAGCACGCTGCAGATCCTCGCCTTCCTGTCCTGCGTCCTCGGCGCGTGGCTGCTCTTCAAGGTGTCCGCGGCGACGGGGCTGGCCCGGTTCCGCGTCGCCGCCCTGGTCAGCCTGCTGATCTTCGTGGGGGCGCTCTCTTTCAGCTTCCGTGACCCGATCCTGAGCATCCTGATGCGGCGCCTCCCCGACGACGCGGAGGTCCTGCTGCACACCGAGGGACGCTCCGGCGCGGTCACCGTGGTGGACGCGGGGGAGCTGCTCCTCTACATCAACGGCCAGCACGTCTCGAGCAAGGGCAACATGTCCCGGCTCTTCTTCGCGTACCTCCCTGCGGCCCTCCACCCGGAGCCCGAGGCGGCCCTGGCGGTCGGCTTGGGGGCGGGGGAGGCGGCCACGGGGTTCTGGCAGCTCGGCCTCCATACCACCGTCGCCGAGTTGGTCCCCGAGGTGGTGCGGGCCTACCCGCTGTTCCACCCGAAGCACACAGCCCTCCTCGACGATCCACGGGTGGACATCGTGCGCAACGACGGGCGCAACTTCCTGCTGCAGACCCGGGATCGCTTCGACATCATCGTGGTCGACGGCTCCCCTCCGATCTTTGCGTCGGGCACGGTGAACCTCTACACCCGGGAGTTCGTGCAGCTGGCCCATGACCGGCTGACCGACTCCGGCCTGCTGGCCATCTGGGTCCCGGTGCCCTGCTTCGAGAGCGACTTCTGGATGATCGCCCGGAACTTCACCGAGGTCTTCCCCCGGGTGATGGCCTGGACCCACGACTCGGGGTTCGGCACGCTCCTGGTGGGGACCTCCTCCGACCAGGTGCTCCTGAACCCGGCGCCCCGGGAGCTGGCGAAGCGGCTCCAGCGCTACCCGGCGACCCCGCGGGTGAAGGAGGCCCTCTTCGACCTGCTGACCACCCGGCGCCAGCTCACGGACGCCCAGGTGCGGGCCTATGCGCAGGGCTTCCCCGCTGTGACCGACGACATGCCCTACACCGAGTTCCCCATGTTCCGCTTCCTGCGCGAGGAGCCCTTCTACCGGGACTCGTCCTACCTGGACCTGGCGATCGAGGCGACCACCCGCTGACGGGATCCGTCTCCTGTGGATTGCCTTGGGATCCCCGGCGTGGCATGGTACCCGGATGCGGAACTTGCTCCCCATCCTGGCTCGACCAGCGGTCCGGGCGGTCCTCGTGGCGTCCCTCGCCGGGGCGTTCCTCTGCGCGCTCGCAGCGGGGCGCACGGACCGCCGGGAGCCCGATGAGGCCGCGTGGCTGTTCTCCACGGTCTACGCCCGGCTCTACGCGTCCGGTGACGTCTCGTCGGAGGCCTGGCAGAACACCGACGCCGTGGACCATCCGCCCGTGGGGAAGTACGTCATCGGGATCTGCGCCGCCCTGGGGGGTCCCCTCCGGGAGACCACCAGGGACAAGGACTTCTGGCACAGGTATGACCTGGACATGCTGCAGCGAGGCCCCTTCCTCGCGGAGATCTGGCGCCGTGTCGACCCGGATGCCTTGCAGCGGGCACGGGTCGGCGGAGCCCTGGCCTCGGCGGGCGCCGTCGGTCTCGTGACCTGGGTCGGTGAGCTCCTGGTCCCCGGAGCGGGGGTGGTCGCAGGGATCGCCCTGGCCCTCCACCCGCTGATCCGAGCCTATGGTGGGGCTGCCCTCGCTGACCCGTGGTTCCTGCTCTTCGCCCTGTCCGCGATCGCCGCCCTCGTGGTCCTTCTCCGAAGTGTCAGCGCTGACCGGGGTGTCGGCGGCCCGTGGATCGCTGTAGGGGTCCTCGGGCTCGCCCTGGGGCTGGTCGCCGGTACGAAGATCACGGGGCTCGCGCTCTGGCTGCTCCCGGTCCTGCCCATCCCGTGGGCGTGGCGTCGCCCCGTGGACCGTCGCCGGGCCCTGCTGGCTTGCGCTGGGTCGTTGCTCGTTGCGTCGGTGGTCTTCATCGGCACGAACCCCGCGCTCTGGGGGGACCCTCTGGACGTCCTGGTGACCATGTTCCAGCACCGCCTGGAGCGGGTGGAGCTGCAGCAGAGCCTCTTCGAGTTCGACGCGATCGAGCGACCCCTGGCCCGGCTCTGGCTGGGCGTCGTGGATCCCGTGGGCCTCTACGGCCCCGGGAACCCCAGCCCATTCCTGGGCGGCTCACCCACCGTCGCGCTGTTCACCGCGCCGATCCTCTTCGCGCTGGCCGGCCTCGGCGGTCTCGTCCTGGTCCGGGAGCGGCGGCGGCCCGTCGCCGGTGCCCTCCTCGCCGGGGTGCTCCTTTTGGGCCTGCCCGCGATCACCGGCTACTACCTCCGCTGGCCCCGGTACCTCCTTCCCACTCTGCCCCTTTGGGCCCTCCTGGCCGCGGTTGGACTCGTGGCCGGCGTCAGGGGCCTGGGAGGGACGGGCCTCCCGTTCCGGGCGCGGCTCAGGTGGCCGACCACATGGCTCGTGTGCATCCTGGCCCTGGTCGGCCTCGGAATGGCCGCCTGGCATCCCCCTGCCACCATCGACACCCCCCAACGGGAGGCCCACCACCGGTCGGTCCGGCGGGATCTCGAGGCGCACTACGGTCGCGTCCACGCCGAGCGGCTCGTGGCCCGTGCCCGGGTCCGGATCACCGAGGGGCGCCTGGAGGAAGCCCTCGAGATCGCTCGCTTCGCTGCCCGGCTCGATCCGGACAACCTCTCGGCGCAGGAGCTCCTCGAGGAGCTGGAGCTCCCCCCGGACGACCCCCCCGGACCCTGAACGCACCCCGGTACGCCTGTTGCGTTGGGCGTGGGGATTCGATACCTTCTTTCCGTTGAACCAAGGAGGTCCTCATGCGGCAGGGAATGTTGGTGTTCACGGCGGCGCTGGTGCTCGCCTCCTGGACCTCTCCGAGCGTGGCCGGGGACCGGCGTGCGGATCTGGCGAAGGTCCTTGAGGTCTACGGGCAGCGGGCGGACGTGGCGAAGCACAAGGAGGCCGCCAAGGCCTTCAGCGACCTCGCAGAGGCCTATCCCGGGGACAAGGAGATCCAGCTCTTCTGCGCCCGGACGGCTTACTTTTGCGCCCACCGCCTCGAGGGGGACGACAAGGCGGAGGTCGCCCAGCGCGGCGTGACCTGCGCCCAGCGCATGCTGGAGATCAAGAAGAACGACTACGACGGCCGCTACTGGTGGGCCCGAACCTCCCTCAAGGCGCGGGAGTCCGAGGGGATCCAGGCCGCGCTCAAGCAGGCCAACGTGGTCCGGGACTTCCTGGACAAGATGGTCAAGGACGACCCCAGCCGGTTCGAAGGGTACATGGCCCTGGGCGCGGTGCTCCGGGAGGTGCCCGGACTGTTCGGGGGGGACAAGAAGAAGGCCCTGGAGATGCTGAAGAAAGGCTACGAGATCGCCCCCCGGGATGCGGAGCTGCTCTTGGAGCTGGCCGCGGCCTACGCAGCCAACGGCGACAAGGAGACAGCGGCCCTGATGTACGACAGGTGCGTCAACGAATCGGACAAGCCCGAGGACCTGGGATGGGAGACCGAGGACGCCCGAACCTACGCCAAGAAGATGAAGGCCAAACTTTAGCAAGCGCTTAGTAACGCAATGAAAGACAAGAGATATGTGCTCGCTGTGGATGGTGGAGGCACCAAGACCGAGGGGGTGCTCGCCGCTCCCGACGGAGCCACGGTGGCGCGCCTGATCCGGGGGCCCTCCAACTACCAGGCCGTCGGCGGGGAGGCGGCGCTGGCGGTGTGGTCGGACCTGCTGGCGGGGCTCCTCGATCGCGCCGGTGCGGAGGTCTCGGACCTGGCCGCGGCGGGGTTCGGCCTCTCGGGCTGGGACCGGCCCCGGGACGAGGAGAACATCCGGGCCCTGGTGGAGCGCCTCGGGCTGCCCTGCCCCATGTGGGTGGACAACGACACCTACCTGGTCCTCCGTGCGGGGACCCCCGATGGGGTGGGGGTGGGCCTGGTGTCCGGGACCGGCGCGAACTGCGCCGGCGAGAACGCGGCGGGGCACAAGCACCGCGTCGCCGGCCTGGGACCGGAGTTCGGGGATCTCGGCGGCGGCACCGACATCGGGGTCCGGGGCCTCCAGGCGGCGTTCCGCTCCATCGACGGACGCGGGCCCGCAACGAGCCTGGTGGACCGCATCGTCGAGAGGTTTCACCTGGGGCGCCTCGACGACATCGTGGACTACACCCTGGCAGACAGCCGGGCCTCCTGGTCCACGACCCTGATCACGCCGCTGGTCTTCGACGCGGCGGCGGACGGTGACGAGCAGGCCTTGGGGATCCTGGAGTGGGCCGGGCAGGAGCTGGGCAACGCAGCGCGGGCGGTGGCGCGGCCCCTCTTCGCCGCGGACGAGGCGTTCCCCGTGGTCATGGGGGGCTCCGTGCTCCAGAAGGGGTCCGTGGACCGCATGCGGGACGTGCTCATCGGAGAGGTCCACAGGGAGTTCCCGGCGGCGGTCCCGGTCCGGCTGCAGGCCCGCCCCGTGGAGGGGGCCGTGCGGGCTGCGCTCGCGTTGGCAGAGAAGGAGTCGTGAGATGAAGATCACCGTGGTCGGCGGCGGCAGCACCTATACGCCCGAGCTCCTGGAGGGGATCGGGGCCTGGGCCCTGGAGCCCGGGGGGCCCGGGCGGGTGACCCTCGTGGACGTGGACGAGACGCGCCTGAACGATGTCGCAGGCTTCTGCCACAGGATGTTGCGGCACTCCGGCAGCCCCGTGACCCTGGAGACCACCACCGACCTCAGGGCCGGGCTGCAGGGTGCGGACTTCGTGGTGATCCAGATCCGCGTCGGCGGGCAGATGGGGCGGCACCAGGACATCCTCCTGGGCCTACGCCACGGCCTCATCGGCCAGGAGACCACCGGAGTCGGCGGCCTGGCCAAGGCCCTCCGATCGATCCCCGCGGTGCTGGACATCGTGGAGGTCGCGAAGGAGGAGGCCCCGGGGGCCTGGGTGGTGAACTTCACCAACCCCGCGGGCATGGTCACCGAGGCGATCCTCAACCACGGCACCCCGCGGGCCGTGGGACTCTGCAATGTTCCCCGTGAGCTGCAGATCGACATCGCCACCCATCTGGACGTCAGAGAGCAGGACATCGAGCTGGACTGGATCGGCCTCAACCACCTGGGCTGGATCCGGAAGATCCTGGTGAAGGGCGAGGACGTACTGCCCACCGTCCTCCGGACCCTCGAGTCGCCGGGCGGCCCGGCCAACATCCCCGAGATCTCCTATCCCAAGGGCTTCCTGCGTGCCCTGGGGATGCTCCCGTCGTCCTATGTGCGGTACTTCTACGAGACGGCGCGGATGCTCGACGGCATCCGGAGCAGCCCCCTGACCCGGGCCCAGGAGGTGGCGCGGATCGAGGAGGAGCTCCTCGCACTCTATCGGGACGAGGCGGTGGTCGAGAAGCCCGGGCTCCTGTCGGAGCGGGGCGGCGCGTGGTACAGCCGGGTGGCCTGCGACGTCATGCGGGCCCTGCGCTCCGAGGAGGGCGCTGTCCACATCGTCAACACCACGAACCGCGGCACGATCCCGACCCTCCCGGACGACGCATCGATCGAGGTGCGCTGCAGGATCGACCGGACCGGGGTCACACCGCTGCCCCTGGACCCGCCCCAGGAGCGGATCGCCGGCCTGATCCAGCAGGTCAAGTCGTACGAGCGCCTCGGCGTCAGGGCCGCGGTGGAGAAGGATCGAGATGCAATGCTCATGGCGCTCAACGCCCACCCCCTGGTGCCCTCCGCTACGGTGGCGTCGCGGGTGGCCGCAGAGATCATCGAACGAGGGCTGATATGAGGACGTGACGACTGTGGGAGGCCCTTCAGGGCCGACTCGTCGGGGCTGAAGCCCCTCCCACGGCCAGATGAGGAGTTGACGACATGAGCAAGCTGGCAATCCATGGCGGCACCCCGGTCTACGACGGTCCCCCTCCCAAGTGGCCTCACTGGGGCGAGGCGGAGCGGTCCGCGATCCTGGCGGTCCTCGACTCCGGCGAGTGGGGCGGATACCCGGAGCCCAACGCGAAAGCCGCGGAGTTCGCCGAGAAGTTCGCGGAGTTCTCGGATTCGCGGTTCGGCATCTGCTGCACCAACGGCTCCGTGAGCCTGGAGCTGATCCTGTGGGCCCTGGATGTGAAGGCCGGGGACGAGGTCATCGTCCCCGCCTACACCTGGGTTGCCACGGGTGCCGCGCCGGTGCACGTCAACGCGGTGCCGGTCTTCGTGGACGTGGAGCCGAGGAACTACTGCATGGATCCCGACGCGGTGGAGGCCGCGATCACCGACCGCACCGTGGCCATCATGCCCGTGCACATGGCCTCCAGCACCGCGGACATGGACCGGCTCAACGTGATCGCCGCGAGGAACGGCCTGGCGGTCATCGAGGACTGCGCCCACGCCCATGGGAACCGCTGGAAGGACAAGGGGGCCGGCAGCCTCGGCACCGCAGGGAGCTTCAGCTTCCAGTCCTCCAAGTCCATGACCGCGGGGGAGGGGGGCCTCGTCACCACCGACGACGAGACCCTCGTCAGGAAGCTCCACTCCTACGTCAACTGCGGCCGCAAGGAGGGCTGGTACGAGGACTTCCCCGGGGTGCCCTTCGGGTTCAACTACCGGATCACGGAGTTCCAGGCCGCGGTCCTCCTGGCCCAGGTGGCTCGGTGGCCTGAGCTCCACGCCCGGCGTGAGGAGGGCTTCGCCCGGCTCTCCGAGGGCTTCGCAGCCATCGGCGGCCTCGCCCCCGTGGCCCGGGATCCCCGGGAGACCGCGCAGGGGCGCTACCAGACGATCATCAACTACGACGCCGAGGCCTTCGGCGGCGCGCACCGCAACAAGTTCCTTGCGGCGCTCCACGCGGAGGGCTTCGAGCTGGACGGGCCCTTCTACGTCGCCCAGCACAAGAACCCCCTCTTCAACGCCCGGTCGGACCAGTGGCCCATGCTCCGGGAGCGCTACGGCGACGGGATCCAGGCGCCGCAGAACATGAAGGCGCTGTCCTTCCCGGTCACCGACGAGGTGGCGAACCACAAGGGCATCTGGATGCACTACTCCTATCTCCAGGGCGGCCCCGAGTGGCAGGAACGGCTCCTCGCCGCGGTGGCCAGGATCAGGGGGAACCTCGACGAGCTGAACGCCGTGGACGTCGCCGCCTACATCAGCCGCCGCTGAGGTCTCTTCCTGTGGGAGGGGCTTCAGCCCAGAAGAGTCGGCCCTGAAGGGCCTCCCACAGAGAGATCTTCAGTCCCAGATCCCGTCCGGCTGGAGATCCGTGAGCTGGTAGGCCTGGAGGGTCTGGCGCATGAAGAACGGGATCTCCACATAGCGCTCCAGCTCGACGCAGGCCCGGTTGTCCGAGCAGGTGCAGCCGGAGTTGTCGTCCTCGCTGCAGTCCGGCCAGCCCTCCGGGACGATGTACTCTCCCTCGATCGCCGGGTCCCAGGCCACCACGGGCATCCCCGTGTCCGGGTTGATCTCGGCGTAGTGCCAGTCCGGCGTGCCGTCTTCGTCCAGGTCCGGACCATCGGTGGTCACGTAGGCCCGCGCCATGAGCTCGTTGGCGTACTCCAGCACCCTCGCAGCGATCCCACGCTGCACGGTCCGGCCGAAGATCTCCTCCTTGCCGAAGGTCTTGGCCACGAAGATCCGGCCTGTGGGATGGTGAAACTCGATCCGATTGGGGAAGCCCGGATCCGCGTCGGCGCCCAGCTCCCAGATGCGGAGCTGGTTGAGCCACCATTGCTGCTGGTTCTCCGGCAGGTAGAGGAGGGTCCAGGCGATGAGGAACTTCTGCTCCTCCCAGCCGATCTGCGGATCCACGGGAGTGAGGTGGATCGGCTCCGAGGGGGAGAGGTAGTAGTCGTTGTCGCCGTAGACCGCGCAGACCGCGGTCCCCTCCGAGGGGAAGCAGGCGGAGGGGGTCTCCCCCCACCAGGAGGTCCAGCCGATCCCCGGACCGGGGAACCCGTCGTCCCCGAGGAGGGGAGAGCCTTCTGCGTTCGCGGCCAGCCGGGGCCCCTTGAGGAAGTCGTCGCCCGTGAGCGCATTCCCCAGGAAGCGCCGGAACCCCTCCGGGAAGAGGTCGGCCATGGACGTGGCCCGGTACCGCGCGTCCACGAAGTCCGCGCGGGTGTCGCTGATGAAGTTGTCCACGGACTCGGTGAGGAGCATGCCAGAGTAGATCTTGTCGTAGTAGGAGCCCGCGTTGACGGTGATCTCGGTGCTGTACTCCCCCATGTCCTCCGCGTAGCGGTTCTCGATGGGGCGGCCCGCCGGGGAGACCGTACCGAAGCGGCCCGTCGCGCCGTTGGGGATCACCACCTCGGTCTCCCCGGGGTCACCCAGGGGATCCGCCGCGGAGCGCAGCACGGGATCGTCCCCCTTGCGGTAGTGGGGGCCCGCCTCGGGCCGGGAGGCCATGCGGGTGAAGTGGTCGAAGACCAGGGACGAAGCGATGATGTTGTCCTTGAACCAGTAGGGCGCCACGACCCACCAGAACTCGTCGAAGTCGTACCCCTCTTCGAGGGCCCAGTCCTGGTAGACGTTGCGCATCAGGGCCAGGCCCTTGGCGCCATCCCGGATCTTCTCGTTGTACCGCCAGAGGGACCGGTTCGCGGCGCTGCGGATGCTGAACTCCTGCCGTCCCCGGCGGTAGTTGTCGAAGATGTGGGAGACCTCCTGCTGGGTGATCAGGAAGTTGAAGATCTCGTAGGCGTCCGCGCCGTTGTCGCTGGTGTAGACGCTCACGTTCCCGAGGTCGGACCAGGAGTCCGTCGCAAAGCCGTAGGGCACCCGGGTCCGCCCCTGGGGATCGATGGTGCGCACCGTCGGATTCCAGCCCTGGTACTCGTCCTCTGTAGGGGTGCGGAGGCTGGACCACGAGACGTAGTCCACCGGCTGCTGACGGCACCGGGTGTGGGCCCCGTCGACCGCGACGATGAAGCCGTCGAGGACCGGGTGCCAGAGGCCGTCGCTGGCGGTGTCCCAGCGCGCGGGCTGGAAGATCTCCGGGTCCACCTCGACGCAGTCGGAGATCAGCTTGAAGTGTTTCTGCAGCGCGCTGTAGTGGATCTCCTCGTCCTTGAACCAGTGGGAGATCCCCAGGATGCCCCCGAAGTCGTCGGTCTTGTCCTGGACCGTCACGAAGCGCGGGGTTCCCACGTCATAGATCGGGTTTGCATGGACCGCGACCGCGTCCCCGTAGAAGATCCGCGCCGAGGCGAAGTCGTAGGGGCCCAGGTCTACCATGTCCTGGGTGGTCTCGCCGGGGTAGTCCATCACCGAGGAGTACATGAACATCTGGATCAGGTTGTCCCGCTCCCCCGGGGTGACGGGATCGAAGTACCGCGGCCCCACGCAGTCCTCCCCGTCGGGGCTCAGGTCCTCGCAGGTCTCGGTGACGCTCCCGTCCCGGCTCCTGAGCTGCCAGTACTGGGGCTGGTAGCTCCAGGCGTCCGCGGAGCTGACGAAGTTGTGGCGCATGCCGATGGAGTGCCCCATCTCGTGCACCACCGCGCCGTGGTGGACCCGCCGCGCCAGGAACCGCCGCATCCGCTCGGCCCTCTCGGCCTGGACCCCCGGGGCATCCGCCGGATCGAACGCGCCGAACTTCGCCTCCAGGATGTCGGCCAGCCCGACCATGTCCATGGGGGCCTGGGCCTCCTCCAGGAGGCACCCGCCCCGCTTCGCCCGCGCCACCCGCTTGAGCCGCTGGAGGTCACGCTCCACCGCGGGGTTCCCTGCTCGAAGGGGGGAGACACGCTCCAGCACCGACCCCTCCAGGGGGAGGCCCGCTGCGCCATGGAGCTCCTGGATCATGCGGTTGAGCAGGGTCGCCTCGACCTGGGTCCCGGCAGCGGCCTTGCGCCGGGCCGAGTAGATCGGTGACCAGGTGGACGCGGCGTGGACCCAGGCCCGGACCCCCCGGAAGCTCTGGACGAGGGACCGGGCGGCGGACATCGCTTTGGGGTGTGCCCCCGCCCACTCCTTCCCCTTCATCTCCGTGGGGATGGCCTTCCCTGCGGCGAACTCCGAGAGCCGGCGGTCCACCTGGGCTCGACTCATCCGGGGGAACTGGCCGCCCCCGGAGGCCGCCTCCACCGCCCGGGCCCAGTCGTCCACGTACTCTCCTTCGGTGACGTCCGAGGTGTTCAGCTCCCCCTTGATGTATCGGATCTGGTCCACGACCTTCTGGGCCCAGGTGTCGGTCACGTGGGACCAGACGTTGACGCTCGTCGCCACCTTCATCCCCGTGAGCGGGTCCTCGGAGTCCATGTAGATGCCCCAGGGGGACGCGCTCTGGGGTTCGTTCATGACGTTGATCTTGTTGTACCGCAGATCCCCGCGGCGGACGCGCAGCGCGCCCCGGCATGCGGCCACGGTCCCGGCCAGGGTCGCGTTGTCCGCGCCCCCGGACAGCTCCGCCTCCGCGGCCTCGCAGTCCGCTGCGGACATCCCTGCGGGGAGCCGCCGCTCGCCGCACTCGAGGGCGTCGTCAGCCCGAACCGGGCTGTGGCAGAGCACCAGGAGCTCCTCGGTCTTCGCCAGGGCCACGACCCCCGCGGAGTAGCCCCGGGCCTCGCCGATCTCGTCGGCCAGGGCCGCGCAGCTCTTGGGATCGCGGCCCCGATCCTCGTAGGCGCGACCGTTGCGGCAGTCGTCCACCTCCAGGGCGAGGACGATCGCATCCTGGTTGTCGTCGGACTGTCCGGTCCAGATCGGGAAGCGCGCCTTGCAGCCGTCGCCGCCGGTCCGGGTGCACTCGGTGTAGCGGGCCGTGGCCACCGCGCTGCGCAGGGCCACGTCCCACTGGTGGGTGGCGCGCTCCGTGGACTCGAAGAACTCGGGGTTCGAGCCCTCGGTGTAGTACCAGGGGATCGCCACCGCGGTGCGGTCCCGGAAGGGGAGGGTGCAGCGCTGCCGGAAGGTGTCGCAGCGGGATCCGCGGCCGACCGCGGCGCACTCGTCCTCGGTGCCGTCCCCGTCCTCGTCCCGGTGGGCGTCCCCGCCGAAGGGCGTGGTCTCGGGCGTGAAGCACTCGACCGGCCCCTCCATGGCCTCGGGATCGGCGTAGTAGTGGCTCCGCTCCCAGAGATCGTAGCGCGTGAGGAAGCGGTGCCAGAGCGCATCGCTCATTCCATAGTTCCGGTCATACCCGAAGCGCTCCACGTAGAACCCGCCGAAGGCCTGGAAGCGGTGGCCGTCCCACTCCACGGGCTCGTAGTCCGACGCCTCGATCCTCCGGAAGGAGTGACGGATCGTCAGCTCGGCGGGGCTGCAGCTCCCCGACGGGAAGGTGCCCGAGAGGAAGTCGTACTCCAGGAAGCACGCGGGGAAGGAGTCGATCCCCCAGCCCAGATCGCTCAGATCCACCAGCTGGGGCTTGGCGAAGGCCTTGACCGTGACGTCGAGGTAGCCTTGCTCCAGGTCGAGGACCGGCGCGTCGGGGTGGGTGGGGTCGTCCACGTAGTAGGCCAGGGGCTCATACTCCACCCCGTCGTACACCCCGATCAGGGAGAGGGTGTCGAAGTCGTAGTTGTCGGTGACGAGGTTCTTCGAGAAGTCCACCCGCATGAAGCCGCGCTCGTTCCAGGGGCGATCGACGTCGTTCTCCAGGAGGACGTTGATCTTCTCCCCGGTGGTGCTGTTGTAGTCGTAGACGATGTCGAAGTGCTTCTCGACGGCGAAGGCCGCCACCACGATGCCCTCGTCGATCTTTGCGCCCACCCCGCGGCCGTCGGTGCCCTCGATCCGCTCGTAGGCCAGGCGGGCCATGAGCAGGTCCTCGGTGATCTGCCACCGGATCCGGGCCAGGCGCTGGGCGTCCGAGGAGGTGAACAGGCTCGAGCTATGCTCGCCGAACCCCACGTCGACCAGGGTGGCCTGGGTCCAGAACTCGGGGTTGTCCCCAGGATCCGCCAGGTCCTCGCCGACGAAGAAGGTCTTGTCCAGCGCAAAGGGCTGGATCCGATCGATGGGTGCCCGTTCCGCAGCGCAGCCGACCGCCAGGGCCAGCAGAACAACGGACCAGAGCCACCATGGTGCATGGGTACGGATCATTGGCGTCCTCCTGTGGAGGCTCGATATTACTCCCTGCTGCGTCCTGGGGGAAGCCGTTCCGCCCCCTTCCAATCTCCTTTGAGAGGAGCTAGACTGGCGGCATGAAACACATGACCATTCTGCTCCTGGTGTGCGCCCTCTGCGGTGCTTCTGGATGTGACGGCGACGCCGGGGGAGAACCGGATCCGGTCTGCACTCCCGGCGAACACCGTTGCGACGGTGCGACGCTCCAACGCTGCCTGTGGTCGGCCACGGGCTGGGACGTGGTCGAGGACTGCGCCGCTGGCTGCGAGGGCGGGGCCTGCCTGGAGGCCTGTGCGCCCCTCTGCGCCGGCGTAGGGTGCGGCGGCGACGGCTGCGGCGGCAGCTGTGGAGAGTGCTCCGGCGGGACGACCTGCCTCGGGGGGATCTGTTGCGCTCCCACGTGCGACGGGAAGGACTGCGGGCCCGACGGGTGCGGCGGGGTCTGCGGGCTCTGTCCCGAGGGTCAGGGTTGCCTCGAGGGGGCGTGCCAGGAGGGCGGCACCTGTACGGACTGCGCGCCCTGGCAGAGCTGCGAGTGGGGCGGGTGCCGGAACCCGGATTCCCTCGGGGAGTGCCCCCTCGGCGGCGACGCGCTGTCGGTGGACTGCAGCGGTCATGACGCCGTGGGATGCTGCGGCGGCGATGATCTCTACTACTGCGGGTTCGGTGGGGAGGAGTGTCCCGGGGGCATGGAGACCTGCCTCTGCTTCCTCCCCTGCGGGATCGGCGACGGGACCTGCGGTTGGGGGGGCGACTTCTTCCTCTGCGTGGATCCACCGGCCTCCGCCGCCCCCGACGGATCGCTGATGTGCGACTGGTTCCCCTGCGAGGCGGGCTGCGAGGGCCTGGCCTGCGGGGGCGACGGCTGCGGCGGCTCCTGCGGGGACTGCGGCGAGGGCGAGGTCTGCCAGGACGGCGGGTGCGTGCCCGGCTGCGCGGATCCCTGCGGCGGGATCTCCTTCGACGGATGCTGTGACGGTGCGCTCTCGGTCTATTGCGAGGAAGGGGCCCTGGTGATCAGCGACTGCGGCGAGGACGGCTGCGGCTGGCTCGAGGGCGACGGCTGGTACGACTGCGGCGGCGTCGGCGAGGACCCGGAGGGCAAGCTCTCCCTGGATTGTTCCGCCGGCTACACCTACCCCGACCCCTGCGACTGATCCCCCCTGTGGGAGGGGCGTCCACGCCCCGATTACCCAAAGGGCATAGGTTTCGTAGGAGCGGGGCTACGTCCCGCTCGACTCAACCAGGGCCCGTGGACGAGCCTCCCAAGTTGTCTGTCAGGAGACCAGCCAGTCCTCGAGCAGCGTGCGCAGCGCATCTTCGTCGCCGAGGGGGACCTCGCGCTGCTCCCCCGAGACCATGTTGCGGGCGGTGAAGATCCCCCGCTCCACCTCGCCGGGGCCCGGGAGGGCCAGGATGGCGATGCCCTGCTCGTTGGCGTACTGGAGCTGCTTCTTCAGGCGCGCCGGGCGGGGATAGAACTCCACGCCGGTCTCCGGGGGCGCCAGGGTCCGGAGCCGGTCCGCCAGGCGGAAGCCGTGGGACGCTGTCTCCTCGAAGTGCACCACCATGACGCTGGAGACGCCCTTGGGCAGGGCCACGTGGCCCCGATCCAGGAGCGCGGCGAAGAGCCGGTCCAGGCCCACGCTGATCCCCACCGCGGGGAGGTCCCGCCCCGCGGTCTCGCCGAGGAGACCGTCGTACCGGCCCCCGGACATGACCGATCCATACTCCGGGTTGTCCAGGAGGAAGGTCTCGTAGACCGCACCGGTGTAGTAGTCCAGGCCCCGGGCGATGGTGGGGTCCAGGAGGATCCGGTCCCCCATCCCGGCGGCGTCCAGGTGCAGGAGGATCTCCCCGAGGCGGATGCAGGCCTCACGCCCGGCCTCGGTGCCGCCCGTGTGGGTCTTCACTGCGGCCAGCCGGGTGGCGTTGTCACCGTCGATGGAGAGGAAGGCCTCCAGGCCCTGGACCTGTCCGTCCCCGAGGCCGAGGGCACGGAAGCCCTCCAGGAGCGCGTCCCGGGGGACCTTGTGGGCCTTGTCCAGCTGCCGGACGACCCCCAGGCGGTCCCCAGGGGCAACCCCCAGGCTGTCCATGAGGCCGTCCAGGACTCCCCGGTGGCTCAGGCGGAGCTGGAAGTCCGGGAGCCCGAGGCCATCCATGAGCCGGGATCCGACCAGAAGGATCTCTGCGTCCGCGACCGCCGTCTCCGCGCCCAGGAGATCCACGTCGCATTGCATGAACTCCCGAAAGCGCCCCTTCTGGGGACGCTCCGCACGCCAGACCGGAGCCAGCGCGTAGCGTCGGAAGGGCATCTTGAGCTCCGGGGTGGTCCCCACGTACCGGGCCAGGGGGACCGTGAGGTCGTAGCGGAGGGCCACGTCCCGACCCCCGTTGTCCTCGAAGCGGTACAGGAGCTTCTCGCCCTCGTCCCCGTACTTCCCCAGGAGGATCTCCGCATACTCCAGCGCGGGGGTGGAGAGCGGCCCGTAGCCGAACTCGAGGAAGACCCGCTCGATCACCTGGAGCATGGCCTTCCGGCCCAGCATCTCCCGCGGGCCGTAGTCCCTGAATCCCTTCAGCAGCTTCGCCTTCATGTGCCTCTCTCTCGGGCGCGCTAGAAGCGCACCGTGATTTCCGTCTTGAGTCCGTTGAACGGCGGGAACACGCGGCACACGCCGCCGGAGCACTTGAGCCCGCCGCGGGTGGAGCCGTAGAACACCCGGAGCCAGGAGCCGGGCATGAAGCGATAGGTGATGGCGCCCGCATAGTGGTGGTTGTAATTGGGCGCGAAGACCGGCGGCTGGTCCGAGTACTCGTACATCCCTGCGATGGAGATCCAGGGCGCGATGTTGAGGGTCGCGTTGCTCTGCGCGATGGAGAAGTCTGGTTCGCTGTAGCCCTGTTCCCACTTGTAGCTCTCGTAGCGTCCGGAGACCTCCATGGACAGGCGCCGCCAGATGGGGAAGGTGACGTCGGCGTCCACGTGCCACATGGTGTAGTCGTGGATCGAATCGGTGCTCTCCTTGTCCCGCCGCCATCCGCCCTGCGCGTTGCCCGTGACCCCGACGGCGTCGTAGCGGAGCTGCACGCCGCCGTAGACGTGGCGGACCCAGGAGTCGTTCTTGCCGTGGTCGAGGCCGCCCTTGTTGACCTCGTCGTGGTGTGCGTAGTTGATCACCCAGATCATGCCCGTGCCCGGGATCGCCGCGTCCAGGTGCCCCCGGAAGCCCACGGCGTCGTAGTAGCTGGGCCGCAGGAAGAGGCCCTCGTCCTCCAGGGGCGGGAGGTTGTGGTAGAAGATCTCCTTGGACCTCAGGCTGTAGGATCCCAGGGAGCGGTCCACCTGCTTCGAGAGGGATCCGTAGCCGCCGAGGCCCTCGTACCACTTGACCTCCATCAGCATCCCGACGACCGACACGTGTCCGGAGACCGTAGAGTACCAGGCGAAGCCGTCGTCTCCCTGGTTGCTGAACCCGGAGTCGTAGGACTTCTCGCCGTGCTCGTAGGTCACCTCGTGGTGGCGGAACCAGTCGAACTCCGAGACCGCGGCCGCGTGGCCCCAGAGGAACCTGGGGGCCTCGACGATGCCGCCGATGCTCCAGACGTGCTCCCGCGTGGTGTCAGCGACCAGCTCGCCGAAGTTCACGTCATCCTTCAGGTAAGATCCGTGGACGCCGAGGTTGACGAAGGGAATGAAGCGGGTCTTCAGGGACGCACCCGAGAGCCAGTCATTCGGATCCGGGAGCTTCACCTGGGTCTGGTCTCCGACGTTGACGATGTTGCTGACCCCGGAGAACGCCACGGCCTCGAAGAGCTCCGTGCGGACCGTGGCCTTCGCGCCCCGGAGGGTCGCGTCGATGGCCAGCTCGTCCAGCTTCTGGATGCACGCGGTCATGCCCTTCCCGAGGCAGACGTAGAAGTCGCCGATCTTCAGGGTCGCCTTCCGGGTGCGGAGCTGCGCGAAGATCTTTTCCACGCGGTAGTCATAGGGGTAGATGTCCCCGAAGCTCCGCTCGACCCCGCCGAGATCCATGGGGAAGGTGCCCCCGTCGCTCACCGGGAAGAAGTGGCTCCCGTCGAAGCGTCCCCCCACGGTGAAGCCCCGGGTGCCCAGGCGCACGTTGAGCCGGTCCTTGATGGAGACGAGGTCGTCGTCCCAGGTCAGCCGGTTGTGGTTGTCCTGGTGCCACTCGCCGTAGGTGGAGTTGGTGATGTCGTAACGGAAGTCCCGGGCGAGGCCCGCCCAGTCGATCCTCCCCTTGCGCGCCGGCGGCGCCGTGTGATCCGAGCCGGGGAGCCCGCGACCCGGATTCCCCGCGGCCAGGAGCTTCTTCACCTTCGCCTCGAGGCCGGGGCGGTCCCCGGGGGTGAAGCCGTCCTTGGCGAGGATCTTGCGCCCTGAGCGGTCGTAGATGACCAGGTGGGGGAGGGTGGTCTTGGGGTTGAGGACGTTGGTGAGCTCGCTCTGTCGATCCACCGCGACGGTGTAGGTGTAGTGGTTCTTGGAGAGGAAGGGGACCACCCCGGACTCGGTCTCGGGGGTGTCGAGGCTGATGCCGACGACCTTGAGGCCCTGGGCGCCGTACCGGTCGTGGAGCTCCTGGAGGAAGGGCATCTCGGTCTTGCAGGGCTTGCAGTAGGTCGCCCAGAAGCTGATCACAAGGACATCCTTCCCTGCGAAGTCCGCCAGGCGCAGCTCCTCTCCGTTCACGTCCTCGAGGACCAGCCCGGCCAACTCCACGGCGGACTCCTGGGAGCGGGCCGCATGGATCGGCAGCAGGACGAGGGCCAGGAAGATCGCTGCCGCTGTGTTCACCTTGTTCACGTCGTTCCTCCGTCTCGGGGACGCGGGGGCTGGCTCCCCGATCCTATCGATCCGCCGCGATGGTGCAAGCCCGCAGCGGTCCTGCTAGACTTCGTCGCTGGAGGAGCGTGGGTGCCAACGGTTGAGACCATCGTCGCGACGGCGACGCCGCCGGGGAGGGGAGCCATCGCCGTGGTGCGCTTGAGCGGCCCCGCGGCGGACGGGATCCTCGCCCGCCTCAGCGGTGCTCCGGCGCCCCCTCCGCGTTGCCTGCGCCGGGCGATCCTGCGCCGCCCCGGCGGGTCCGATGCGGGTGGCTTCATCGACGACGCGCTGGTGGTGCGCTTCCCGGCCCCGAAGAGCTATACCGGCGAGGACGTGGTGGAGCTGCACCTCCACGGGGGCCCCCTCGTGGTCCGCGAGGCTCTGGATGCGGTCCTGGCCTGCGGGGCGCGCGCCGCCCAGCCCGGGGAGTTCACCCTGCGGGCCTTCCTCAACGGCCGTATGGACCTGGTCCAGGTCGAGGGCGTCGCGGGGATCATCGACGCGATGTCTCCCGCCGCGCTGGAGGCTGCGGGTCGCCAGGTGTCCGGCCGGGCCGGGGACTTCCTCGGGGTCCTCCAGGATCGCCTGCGCGACCTCCTCGTGCGCCTTGAGGCCGATCTCGACTTCCCGGAGGACGTCCCGGAGCTGCCGCGGAATCGCCTCGCGGCGGATCTCGGGGAGCTGGGGCGCCGGCTCGCGAAGCTGGCGGGGAGCTTCGACGCGTCCGCGGCAATCCGCAGGGGGCTCCGGGTCGTGCTCGCCGGGCCGCCCAACGTGGGCAAGAGCGCCCTGTTCAACGCGCTGGTCGGGCATCCCCGCGCCCTGGTCACCGGTGAGCCCGGCACCACCCGGGACTACCTCGAGGAGACGGTGCTCCTGGAGCGCACCCCGGTGGTCCTCGTGGACACCGCAGGCCTCAGGGAGGCGGTCGGCGCCGCGGAGCGTGAGGGGGTGCGGAGGACCCATGAGCAGCTGGAGCAGGCGGATCTCGTCCTCCGGGTGGTCGACCGGTCGGACCCCGCCGGTGCGCCGGACGCCCCGGCCGGTCCTGAAGAGATCCTCGTCCTGAACAAGGCGGATCTCCCCGCCGCGGAGGGCTGGCCCGAGGCCCTCGACGGGGATCCCGGGGTCCAGGTGGTCTCCGCGAAGACCGGCGATGGCCTGGACGGGTTGATCCGGGCGATCACCGCCCGCCTGGAGCACCGGATGCCCCGCATGGAGGCCGACGATCTCTGGCTGGTCAGCGTCCGTCAGCGGGACGGCGTCGCCCGGGCCGCAGCGCTCCTCGAGGGGGCGGCCGAAGGGGTCCCCAGCCTGCCCGAAGAGATCATCGCCGGTGAGATCCATGCTGCCCTCGACGCCCTGGCCGGGGTGACCGGCCGCCGCTACGACGACCACGTCCTCGACCGCATCTTCGAGGACTTCTGCATCGGGAAGTGAGGAGTACTCATGAAGCGCATCGTCTTGTTCGTCCTGGCGGTCCTCCTGGTTGCCGCATGCCGGGGGGAGGCCCCCCCTCCAGCCAGGGAGGGGGAGATCCCACCGCCCCCGCCTCCGAAGCGTGCGGCGGAGATCTCGAAGGCGGGCGCCGTGGTCGCCGCCCGGGAGGCCGCAGCGGCGGCAGAAGAGAAGGAAGCCGAGGCCGTGAAGGTCAAGGAGATGCTGGGCGCCCACAAGGAGAAACGCGAGATCCTCGTGGGCGGCTGCGCGCAGCGCTGCCGAGCTCCCCTCGACGGGTTCCGCGGCTTCGCGCGGGCCCTCTGGAAGGTCCCGGATCCGGAGGAAGCGCAGCCGGTCCTGCGCTTCGTCGACACCGCGGAGCTCGTAGACGGCGAGCTGCAGCGCGGGCGGGAATGGGCGGACCTCTTCCTGGAGGGACGCCTGGTCGAGCGCCGGGAGGGCATCGAGGCCTGGCGCGACGCGTTCGTCGAGGCCGCGGGCACCCTGCGCGACCCCGCGGATCTTCAGGTGGCGCTGGACCAGCCCCTGGATATGACCCGGCGCTCTAGCGAAGAGATCGTGATCCACTTCGCGCCGCCGGCGACGGACAAGGGCGCTGGCGGTGAGATCTGGCACTTCACCTTCGGCAGGCGTGGCCTCGAGTGGCTGCTCCGCAGCGTCGAGCGTCCCTGACCCCTGCGGATTGCGCCTCAGCGAACGCAGGTCTATAATCGCCCGGAGGCCGTCGGAAACCGGCCGAGGGGAGCGGAGCGACATGTCCGAGAGGGACAAACGGAGAGCGCCGCGGGTCGCCGTGAACATCGGCACGGTCTACCACGACCAGATCGAGGTGGACGGGACGGACGCCCTCATGAGCGATCTCAGCCTCGGCGGGTGCTGCATCCGGCTCAACAACCCCGGCCCTCTTGGGAGCGAGATCGAGGTCCAGTTCCGGCTCACGACCGCGGGCCCGGTCTTCCGCGCCCGGGCTGTGATCCGGTGGGTCCGCGAGGCGGCCCCAGACGCGGCCCCGGGGGACATCACCGGCGCCATGGGGGTCCAGTTCTCCGAGATCGCCGGGGACGCGCTCCTCCGCTTGAAGCAGTTCATCGAGGAGAAGGCCGCCGCCGAGCTCTTCGCGTGAATCCCCGTCGAACCCGAGCCCGATGCCTGTCGCCCGGCCCCTGTCCGGTCGCGCTGCCCTTCCTGTTCATCGGCCTCCTGGTCTGCTGCGCAGCCGCCTCCGCCGGGGATGATCCCTGCAAGCCGACCACCCGCACGGCCGAGGCCTGGACCGAGACCACAGGCTGCATCCGTGTGCCCCTGTACTACGACGAACCCGACGGCGGGACCCTGCCGCTGTACTACGTCCGATCCCAGCCCCGGGGGACCCCGGCCGGGCGGATCATCGTCTTCCACGGCGGCCCCGGCTTCCCCTCGGTGCGGCACCCGGAATCCGGGGCGCTCTGGGCGGGGCTCCGCGCCTCCTTCGACATCGTCTACTTCCACCAGCGGGGTGCGGGGCGCTCGGGGCGCCTGGAGTCCCTGGCGACCTTGAAGCGGAAGCGCCTGGGGGCGTTCAACCTGGCGGCCATGACCGAGGACGCCCGCACCCTCCACGACGCGCTCTGGGGCGGGGAGGGCCGGGTGATCCTCTTCGGGAAGTCCGCAGGCGGGTTCCTGGCCCTGAAGTTCGCGCTGGCGTGGCCGGAGCGGACCGCACGGGTGGTGCTGGCCGCGACCGCGGCCTGGCACGAGTATGTCTCTGCCCGTGACGAGGTGAAGGCGCGGTTCATGGAGGAGCTGGGCCGCAGGTTCCCCGGCTTCGCCGAAGCCCTGGACCGGGCGAAGGCGAAGGCGCCCGATGGCCTCCTCGTCCAGATCGGGGACCGGGAGCAGCGCCTGAGCTGGACGGAGCTGGAGGAGTCGGTCCTCTTCGACCTCACCTACACCCTGCGCGGCCAGTACGAGGCAGTTTCCATCGTTCGGCAGCTCGCGGACGGGGGCACGAGCCTGCTCCAGGAGCGTCTCGATCGCGGGGCCAGCGTCCTGCGCCTCGACGAGCTCTCCTCCGAGGCCCTCTTCCTGGTGGTCGCGTGCCGGGAGCTGGGTTGGGCGCAGCAGCAACCCGCGGCCTGCCTCCTCGCCGGCACGAAGCGGGACCCCTATGATCTCCGAGGGCGCCTCGCCGAGGTCCGGGTCCCGGTCCTGGTGCTCTCGGGGGCCTACGACCCGGTGCTGCCCCCCAGGTACCAGGAAGAGATCGCCGCGGGCCTCCGCCCCGAGGTCCTGGCGGGACACGTCCACATGGCCCACAGCGCCCACATGCTCTTCTGGGAGCAGCCCCAGGCCAGCGCCCGCCGGATCCTCGGCTTCCTCGGCCTCACCCCCCAGCAGCCCCCACAAGCCCGCGCCCCCTGACTGTGGGAGGGGCGTCCATAGGTGGTGGAGCATGGATGGATTCCTCCTTTGACTGTCCCTGGCCGAACTCTCTATCATGGGCCGTCAGAAATTGTCTTCGAGGTCGAGGATGAAGCGCGCGTTCAAGTGGATCGGGATCATCCTCGGGAGCCTCGTCCTCCTGGTTGCGGCCCTGGCCGCCGGGCTCTACGTCAGCACCCGCGGGGAGATCGTGGTGCCCGCGACCGTGGTGGATGATCCCTCGCTGCCCCGCATCGCGGTGGGCGGGGTCCTGCTCCATGCCGAGGCCTTCGGCGATCCGGGGAATCCTCCGATCATCGTGCTCCACGGCGGCCCCGGGGGGGATTACCGGGGGCTCCTGGACCTCGCTGGCCTCGGGGACGAGTTCTTCGTGGTCTTCTACGACCAGCGCGGCTCGGGGCTGTCCGAGCGCCTCCCGGACGCGCAGTACACCCTTGATCTGTTGATCCAGGAGCTGGACGGCGTCGTGGACCGCTACGGCCGCGGCCGGAAGGTCCACCTGGTCGGGCACTCCTGGGGGGCGATGCTCGCGGCCGCCTATCTCGGGCGCCACCCGGACAAGGTCGCCCGGGCGGTCCTGGCGGAGCCCGGCTTCCTCACCACGGAGATCATGGAGGACTTCATGACCTCCACGGGCGGCATGCGGCCGCCCCTGACGCCGGGGAACCTCTGGAAGGCCGCGAACATCTTCTTCCGCTCCCTCCACGTGGACGGGCCCGACGACGACGCGGCCCGGGACTGGCTCGTCGCCAACATGATGACGTCGGACGTCGAGGGGAACCCCGTGGAGGGGTACTGGTGCGGCGGGAAGCTGGAGAACGCGGCGCTCCCCACCTGGCGGCACGGCGCCCGGGTGATGCCGGCGATGATGGCCGCCGCCAAGGACGCGGACGGCACGGTCCGTCTGGGCTTCACCGACGGCCTGGAGACCTTCAAGGGCCCGGTGCTCCTCCTCGCCGGGGCGTGCAATGCCCTCATCGGTCCCGAGCACCAGCGCAGGCACCTCCCGTTCTTCAAGAACGTGAAGCTCCTGGTCATCTCCGGGGTGGGTCACTCCATGTTCGGCGAGCGTCCGGAAGAGCTCCGCTCGGTGGTGGGCTCGTTCCTCTCCCGTTGACGCAGTTTCGGGGTGGACCCCGCCTCGAGAGCTCCTACACCCGGTTCCAACCTTCGTCAGCTGTTCAGTTCCGTGGCGTGGACTCCTGAGGAGTTCACCTCCACGACGCGATCCTCTGCGGCGTCGTACACCGCCGCGTGGCTCAGGGGGATGTTGGTGAACACCACGACCATGCTGTCGGTCCCATGGTAGCCCCGCACCACCAGCCAGTCACCGTCCCGGGCCAGCTCGTGGATCCTGGCGGCGAACTCCCGGGTCTGCGCGTCGCGGAGCTCGGAGCCCGGTGGGTGGACCCGGGGGCCTGTCGTGCAGGAGGTGAGGAGGAGGAGAATCGGAATCCACCGCATCGTCTTCCTCCCCGCTCCGGGGCGGCGCCCCGAAGGATCGCTCACTCCCCTCGGCGCGGCGCCCGGCGCTCCTCGGCCCAGCTCTCCCGGTGGTTCATCAGCGGCACGTGCGCGTCCCAGCACGTGACGGAGCAGAAGGTCAGCCCGGTGCGCTTGCGGTTGCAGGTGGAGACGTTGCAGACCCAGTAGATCGCGCCGAACGCGAGGGGCTTCTTGCAGCTGCTGCAGAGGCGCCAGGAGTCCGGTGGTGTTTCGTTCAGTCGGTTCATGATCTGGATTCTCCCCCCGACGACGACCTGACGCAATCGGTATCGCGTCAGGCGGGCTGTGCACACAGACGGGAACACCATCCTCGAGTGGGGTCGCGTGAGCTGCTCCCACCCTGAACAACTGCCTGTAGCGAGCTGATCCGGTGTCGCCCGGCTACCAGCAGTATCCGCAGGTGGAGCAGACGTTGTAGCAGCAGTCCCCATAGGTCCAGCAGGCCGCGTCGCACCAGCAGCCCGCGCTGGAGCTCCCACACTCGTTCCACTCGCAGCCGTAGGGATCGGCCAGCATCTGGCACTGGCCCGAGGCGTTGCAGCTGTAGCCGTAGGGGCAGGTGCCGCAGTCACCGCCGCAGCCATCGGAGCCGCATTGTTTCCCTGCGCAGTTGGGCTGGCAGAGGCACCAGCCGTTCTGGCAGATGTTCCCGGGCGGGCAGGAGCCGCAGGAGCCGCCGCAGCCGTTCGCGCCGCATTGCTTCCCGGCGCATTGCGGAAGGCACTGGCACAGGTTGTTCTGGCAGACGTAGCCGGGCGGGCAGGCGCCGCAGGTGCCTCCACAGCCGTCGCTGCCGCATTGCTTGCTCCCGCAGTCCGGGACGCAGGTGCACTTGCCGCCGTCGCACTGTGAGCCCCCCGGGCAGACCCCGCAGGAACCTCCGCAGCCGTCGTCCCCGCACTCCTTGTTCTGGCAGGTCGGGACGCCGGGGTTGTACGGCTGGCAGTCGTCTACGTCGGGGGTGCCGTCGTTGTCGTCGTCGGGATCGAGGCAGTCCACGGCGCCGTCGCCGTCGTTGTCCGGAAAGACCTCGTCGATCCCGTCGTTGCAGTTGTTGTCCTCGCCGTCGCAGAGCTCCTCCGCGCCGGGGTGGGTGTCCTGATCGGCGTCGTCGCAGTCCCCGGCGATGGTGGTGTTCACCGTGCCGGAGCCCGTGCAGAGGCAGTAGGCACTTCCGACGCCGAAGCCATCCTGATCGTCGTCCAGGAAGTAGCCGACGCAGCCCGGCGCGCCCTCCTCGTTGGTCTCCCCGTCGCAGTCGTCGTCCCACGCGGTCTCGCACACCTCCACCGCGCCGGGGTGGATCTTGGGATCCGTATCGTCGCAGTCCCCGACCACCGACGCCGAGTACGGTCCCTCGGGGACGCAGAGGCAGAGGAACGACTGCACGCCGACCCCATCGCCGTCCCCGTCCAGGTAGTACGCGGTGCAGGCCACGCCGTTCTCCTCGTTGGTCCCGCCGTCGCAGTTGTCGTCGTACGCGGTGAGGCAGTTCTCCTGGGCGCCCGCGTGAACGAGGGGGTCCAGGGGCGCGCAGTCCGTGGTGTTCGGGTCGCCGTCGCCATCGGAGTCCTCGTCGCAGACATCGCCGAGGCCGTCGCCGTCCACGTCGCCCTGACCGGGATTCGGGGCCAGGGGACAGTTGTCCACGTCGTCCAGGACCCCGTCGTCGTCGTCGTCTGAATCAACGCAGTTGGCCTGTCCGTCGCCGTCGGAGTCGGTGAAGTCCTCGTCCACCGCATCATCGCAGTCGTCGTCGAGGCCGTTGCACACCTCGGGTTTGGCCGCTGCGCCGACGCAGATCTCCTGCCCGCCCACGCACTCCGTGAGCCCGGTGCAGACGCCGAACTCACCTGGGACGTTGCACTCCGTGGGCATCACGTTCTCGTCGATCTCGCCGTCGCAGTCCTCGTCGACTCCGTTGCACGCCTCCTGGGACGGGATCGGACCCTCGCAGGGGCTCAGCCCCTCCGGGGTGCAGGTGCGCTGGCCGTCGCAGACCCCGAAGCTGTTCTGGTTCTGGCAGAACGTCGCGCTGCCCGCGTCGGTGTGCTTGTCGGTGCACTCGCACTCGAGGTCCTCGGCGACGCATTGTTTGGAGAAGCCGTCCTCGGTGGTCTCCATCTCCTGGCAGAGGAACCCCGCCGGACAGTCCTCGTCGATGACGCGGGCGCCGCCGCAGTAGGCGCCCTGGGTTCCGAACACCACGCAGCGGTCCTCTCCCTCCGGCAGGCCCTCGTTGCACTGCGCGCTTGTGGTGCACGGACGGCAGATCCACAGGTGGGAGGGCAGGCAGATGAAGCTCGGATCCGCGCCGGTGTCCACCTGGACGCAGGACCAGCCCTGGGGGCACTCCTCGAGGCAGGTCTTGGTACAGACCTTCCCGTCGGGGCTGTCGACACACCACCCCTCCAGGCAATCGTCGGGCCCGCCGCAGGGACAGCCGAAGCTCCCCTCGACGAGGCACATCCCCACCACCTCAGCGGCCGTCCCGTCCCCGGGCACATCGCCGGTCCGACCATCGGCGACCTCTTCCGGGGTCCCGTCCGACCCGCGGCTCCCGTCGGGCCCCGCGTCCCCCCAGATCACCTCGGCGGGGGTGTCCGTGGACCCCGCATCCCCGGCGCCGTCGGCTCCAGGGGAGCAGGCGGCGAGGGCCAGCAGGATCCCGCAGGACCACGCGGCCAAGGACAGCTGATCCCCGATTCTCATCCGCATCCCTCCAGTCTGGGGTCGAAGCAATTCTATCGGAGATCGGGTCTGCGTACAAATCCCCGGGGTTGGGACGATAGGGGACGGGTTCAGCCCATGCCCCGCACCCTGTGCTCTTCGTAGGGGTCGTGGAGCTCGGTGAAGGGATCGGCCTTGTAGAGGTGGACCTTGCGGAGGAAGCGGGAGACGAGGCGCATCATGCCCATGTCGTTCTTCTGGGTGTGATGGGGGAGGGTGTTGGCGGCCATGACCTGGAAGCAGGTGCGGCCGTCCACGCACTCCTGGCGGCCGTCGAAGGTCTCCGTCGGCTCCCGGGGATCCAGCTTCATGCCGATGAGCCGCAGGCCCTTGTACCGATGCAACAGATAGTAGGTATGGGGAACCCGATGGGGGGGGCCCTCCAGGGGCGCCGCCGGGTCCGCGGCCAGGCGGATGCCGGAGGTGGTGAACCGGGACGCGATCTGGTGTTCCGGGTGGCCCGTCGCGCCATGCTCCGGTGCGAAGGTGATCACCACGTCGGGCTTGAACGCCCGGATCGTGCGGGCGATGCGTGCCCCGGGGTCCTCCCCGGCGTCCGCGGCCCAGCGGGCGGCGAGGTCGTGGCGGTACGGGAAGCTGTTCACCGGCAGGGACGCATTGAACCAGGCCTCGAGCTCCAGGGTGGCGCCGTAGAGGCGGACCACCTCGCCCAGCTCCCCCCCCCGGACCTCCCCGAGATCCCGGCCGTCCCGGAGATGCTTCGGGAACTCCCCGCCCTCACCCCGGGTGAGGACGAGGAAGTGAAGGGGACAGCCGCATCGCAGGGAGGCCTTGGCCAGGACGGCGCCAGCGAAGGACTCGTCGTCGGGGTGGGCCCCGACCCAGAGGACGCGGGGCCCGGCTTCGAGCAGGGTATCGAGGGGTTGCATGGGTTCCTCCGATGGCAGCGCAATGAGTTTGACCCCCGGGGGGGCGGGGTGTCAACATGGCCGCATGAGACGCAACCGCTTCGTCCTCACCATCGGAAAGGCAAAGGTGCAGTGACATGTTCGACCACCTCCTGAGCGCGGCCCAGAAGGGGATCCGGGACGAGGCCCGCGACCTCGTCGCCCAGGTCCCGAGGGACCTCATCCTCGCGATGGATCGGGACGAGGTGCAGTTCCCCAAGGACTTCCTCCGGGAGGCGGGGCGGCGGAACCTCATGGGCTGCCGCTATCCCGTGGAGTGGGGTGGGCGGGGCATGGACTGGGCCACGACCTGCATGATCATGGAGGAGGTCGGCACCCTGGGCTACATCTTCGCCTGTGTCTTCGGCGTCGGCGCGGAGCTGGTCTGTGACGCGGTGATCCTCCACGGCACCGACGCGCAGAAGGCGAAGTATGTGAAGCCCCTCCTCGCCGGTGAGATCTTCGCGGCGGAGTGCCTCACCGAGCCCCGGGGCGGGTCCGACTTCTTCGGAACGACCACCGCGGCGGTGGACCGGGGCGACCACTGGGAGCTCTCGGGGCAGAAGCGCTTCATCGTCGGCGCGGAGGGCGCGGACTACTTCCTCGTCTATGCCCGCACGGATCCCGACGCGCCGGATCACGAGGCCCTCACCTGCTTCCTCGTGGACCGGGGGCCCGGGGTGAAGACCGAGTACCTCTACGGCCTCATGGGCTGCCGCGGCGGCGGCGCGGGGCGGGTGGTCTTCGATGGGGTCCGGGTCCCCCGGGAGAACGTCCTGGGGCGCGTCGGAGGGGCCTCCGCGGTGTTCTACACCATGATGATCCCCGAGCGCCTGGGCACCGCGGCCATGACCATCGGCGCGGCCCGGCCCGCGGTGGAGGTGGCGACCCGCTACACCACACGGCGCAAGGCCTTCGGCCGGACGATCAACCGGTTCCAGGGGGTGAGCTTCCAGATCGCGGAAGCGGTGACCCTCCTGGACGCGGCCCGGGCCATGATCCACGTGACGGCCACCGCGGTGGACGCGGGGGAGGACCCCAACCGGATCCGCCGCATGGTGTCTGAGTCGAAGCGCTTCGTCACCGAGTCCTGCCAGCAGGCCGCGCACCACGCGATGCAGGTGATGGGGGGCATCGGCTACACCGACATCTTCCCCATCGAGCGCATCGTCCGGGACCTGCGCCTGGCGTCGATCTGGACCGGCACCAACGAGGTCATGGCCCAGATCATCGCCACCGAGTGGTACAAGGAGCAGGCCGGCGCCGGGCCGTCCTGGCGGGACTACGAGGCCGACGCGGCCAACGCGGACAAGGTCGAGGAGAAGATCTACGAGTAGCCGCACCCTTGCGTCCGGCCTCTCATCGGGTCAGAATCATCCCGTGCCCCCCGCCGCGGTTGCGCCGGACCTGCTCGAGAGAGGCCATGAAGGAGACCTACGCCCGGCAGTATGCGGAGCTCTATGGGCGCCACTGGTGGTGGCGTTCCCGGGAGCGCTTCCTCCGGGCGGTCCTCCGCACCTTGCCCCTGGATGCGGACCTCGGGCCCGTCCTCGACGTGGGCTGCGGTGACGGCCTCTTCTTTCCCGTCCTGCGCGCCTGGGGGACCCCCGAGGGCGTCGAGGCGGACGGGACCGTCGTCACCGCCGAGGGGAGGGCCCGGGGCCGCATCCACGTGGGTCCCTTCGACGAGACCTTCCGTCCCGACCGCCGCTATCCCCTGATCACCGCGCTGGACGTCCTGGAGCACGCCTCCGACGAGGGCGCGTTCCTGCGACGGGCCCACGATCTCCTCTCCGACGCGGGGCTCCTGGTCCTCACGGTGCCGGCGTTCCCATGGCTCTGGACCCACCACGACGACATCAACCTCCACCGGACCCGCTACACCCGAGCGACCCTGCGCACCGTCGCCCGGAGCGCCGGGCTCGACGTCCTGCGCCTGCACTACTTCTTCGGCTGGACCGTCCCGGCCAAGCCGCTGGTGCGCATGAAGGAGGCCCTCCTGGGGGCCGGCGCTGACACCGTCCGTACGCCGCCGCCCCTGATCAACCGTCTCCTGGAGGGGGTCTCCAACCTGGAGCACCACGCGGCCCTGCGTGGTGTCCTCCCCGCTGGGTCATCCCTCCTCGCCGTGCTCCGGCGGAGCGGGACCCCATGAGCCGCCCTGCCCCCGCGCCCGTCCGGACCCTCCCGGTGTGGGTCTCGGTCCTCCTCGCCGTCGCCGCGGTGGCTGCGATGTTCTGGGGGAGCTGGGAGGGGAGCCTCTACAACTCCGACGACTACATGTACGTGGACCACGCCCGGACCATGGTGGAGTCCGGGGACTGGCTGGAGCTCCGGTTCCAGGGCGTTGTGCTCCACCAGCGTCCGCCCCTCGCTGTGTGGCTCCTGTCCGCGTCCCGGGGCGCCTTCGGCCCATCGGTCTTCGCGGCCCGCCTCCCCCAGATCCTCGCGGGCCTCGTGTCCCTGCTCTTCACCTTCCTCATCGGGCGGGAGCTCCTCCGGGACGAGAGGCTGGGATGGATCAGCGTCGGGCTGATGCTCGCCACCCACGTCTTCTACTTCCACGCCCGGGGGGCCACCACGGACGTCATCCTCCTCGCCGGGATCACGGGGTTCCTCTTCTGTCACCTCCGCTTCGAGCGGGGGTGGGCCGCCGTCATCGGCTTCGGGGTCGCGGCCGCGTGGATGTTCATGACCAAGAGCGTCGTCGCGGCGCTCCCCATCGGCCTCGCCGGCCTCCACTGGCTGATCCGGGGGCGCTGGCGGCTCCTCCTGGACCGCCGGGTCTTCGTGGCCCTGGGGGTCGCCTTGGCCCTGGTCGCGCCCTGGCACCTGGTCATGACCCTGCGCCACGGCGGGGACTTCTGGAGCGAGTACATCGGCTTCAACGTCATGGCCCGGGCCGGGGGATCCCTGTTCTTCGCGTCGGATCCGCTGTACTACGGCCGCCAGCTCCTGCGCTGCGAGGGGGTGATCCCCTGGCTGTACATCCTCGGGATCGCCGCGGCGGGCGGACGTCTCTACCGGACCCGGGACCCGGCGGATCGCTTCCTGCTGCTTTGGCTGCTGTGCCTCTTCGTGCCCTTCCAGCTCAGCTCCACCCGGCTGTACAACTACTTCATTCCCTCGGTGCCGGCCCTGTCCCTGATCGCCGCCCGGCTGGTCGCGCCGGTGCTCGGGCGGCCCTGGGTCTTCCCCGCGGTGCTGGTGCTCCTGGCCGGCCTGTTCCTGGACAACAACCAGGACAACCTCCACCCCGAGTACGCGGGAGACCAGCGGCGCTTCGCCGAGGTCGTGGAGGCCAGGGTGGAGGACCCGGAGACCCGGGTCTTCTCCTACAACCGCTTCGAGATGGCCTTCTTCCACTTCACGGACCGTCCGATCCGGATGCTCACCAACCAGTCGGGGTTCCACGACACCCTGGTGGCGATCCCCATGTGGGGGAGGACCGGCACCGTGGAGCTCATCCCCCCCGGGGCGCTGTCGCCCCGCCTCCTGGCCGGCCCCTTCGTCTGCGTGACCGACGCCCTGTGGGTCCCCGACCTCTGCGCGGCGCTCCGGGGTCGCTGCGAGGCCGGGGAGGTGAGCATCGTCGAGGGGCTGCGCGCGACCTTCCTGGTGGCCCCCGCCCTGCCCGTCGGGGAGACGCCGTGAGCGGTGCGGGGACGGCCCCGGCGACCTCCCCCTCCCGCCTCCCGTGGGTCGTCGCGGTGATCGCCGCGGCGCTCCTGGTGGGGGGTCTCTGGCGCGGGAGTCACGCCAACGGCGACGAGGTGATCTACCTGCAGATGGCCCGGGAGATGGCCCGGAGCGGGGAGCTCCTCGACCTCCAGTGGATGGGGGAGGTCGCGCCCCAGCGCCCGCCCCTGGCGATCTGGCTCCTGGCGACGGCGGAGGTCGCGGCCCCGGGGTCCCTCATGGCCCAGCGCATGCCGTCGATGCTCATGGGCGCGCTCTGTCTCCTCCTCACCTTCCTCCTGGGGCGCCGCCTCACAGGCTGTGCCCGGACCGCGGCCCTCGGGGTCCTGCTGCTGCTCGCGGCGAACACCTTCTACCACAACGCCCGCAGCCCCATGACCGATACGACGGCCCTGGCCGGGATCCTGGCGGCGCTGTACGCCTGGCTCCGGGCCCGGGAGCGCCCGGGCTGGACCCTGGCCGCGGGCGCGTCCCTCGGCTGGGTCCTGATGACCAAGCATGCGCTGGTGGTCATCCCCCTCGGGATCATGGCCGTCGACCTGCTCCAGGACCGGCGCTGGGCGGCGCTGAGGACCCGGGGTCCCTGGCTCGGCGCCGCCGCGGCCCTGGGGGTCGCCGGCCCGTGGCACCTGATCCAGACCCTGCGCCATGGGGCCGGGTTCTGGCGGGAGTATCTCGGCTTCAACGTCGCGGGGCGGATGACCGAGTCCCTGTATGTGGCCGAGGACCCGCTGTACTACGGCCGGCACCTGGTCGAGACCGAGGGGCTCCTGGCCCTCGTCCTCGGCGTTGGGCTGGGCGCGGTGGTCTGGGCCTGGGCGCGGCGGCGGGAGCATGACGCACGGTTCCTGGTGCTCTGGTTCGTCGTGGCCTTCCTGCCGTTCCAGCTCAGCGCGACGCGTCTGCCCCACTACCTCTTGCCGGCCCTGGTCCCGGCGAGCCTCGCGGCCGCGCGCCTCCTCCGTCCCCTCCTGGGCCGTCCCCTGGTCGTCGTGGCTGCGGTGCTCGCGGCCCTGACGCTGTTCTTCCAGGCCAGCGCCTACGACCTGCTCCAGGCGGATTTCACGCCGGACCAGCGATCCTTCGCCGCCGCGATCCGGGACCGCGGCGCCCCCGCGGCCCAGGTGGTGGCCTTCAACGTGTACGAGCTGGCCCTGTTCCACGATCTGGATCGCCCCGTGCGGATGCTCACCGACGACGACGGCTTCTTCGGCGCGGTGGACGCAGAGCCCATCCTCCATCGGGCCGGCGCGGTCACCCGGATCCCCCGGGGACCGCAGCGCGGGCTCTTCGATGACGGGCCCGTCCACTGCATCACCCGCCTCGAGGACCTGCCCTTCTTCTGTGGACCCGGCGACGTGGCCTGCGGATCCGGCGGCCTCACCGTCGAGCGGGGCCTCCGCCACGCCCTGGTCTCCAACGCGCTCCGGCCCCGGGAGGCGCCATGATCGCTCCGCCGTACCTGACGGTGACCATCCCCTGCTACGACGAGGTGGGGACCCTGGAGCCCTTCGTGCGCTCCCTGGTGGCGACCCTCACCCCGGAGGGCTTCCCTTTCGAGATCCTGGTGGTGGACGACGGGTCCGGCGACGGCAGCGGGGCGGTGGCCGACGCGCTGGCCGAGGAGCTGGCCCCGTTCCGGGTGATCCACCACCCGCAGAACCAGGGGCTGGGCGGGGTCTACCGCACGGGCTTCGCGGAGGCCCGGGGGACCTTCAACACCTTCATGGCCGCGGACATGCAGTTTCCGGCGTGGACCCTGCACCACTTCCTGCCCCACCTCGCGGCGCACGACATGGTCCTGGGCTATCTGCCGGATCGCCGGGACTCCGCGGTGGGCAAGGTCCTCTCCCTGGGGGAGCGGGCCCTGATGCGGCTGCTCTTCGGGAGCTTCCCCCGCTTCCAGGGCACCGTGGTGTTCCGCCGGGCGCTCCTGGAGCGCTACAATCTCGTCTCCTCGGGCCGGGGCTGGGGGATCCTCATGGAGTTCATCCTTCGGGCCCACCGGGACGGCGTGGGGATGATCAGCGTCCCCTCCGTGGTGGAGCCGCGCCGGGAGGGGCAGTCCAAGGTCAGCAACCTGGGCGCGATCTGGGCGAACCTGAGGCAGCTCGTCGTGCTGCGGACCTATCTCTCCCGGGACTGACGGACGAGCCTGCGGACCGCTGCGGAGAGGGTCCCCTTGAAGGCCTTGGCCGCGGCCCACTGTCCGTCGGTGCGCAGGGGGCTCTCCGAGGGATAGCTGAGGGCATAGGGACCCGCCTCCCAGAGCGCGGGGGTCCCCTCGCTGCGGGCCTCCACCATGAGGTCCACCCGGTCCCCCGGTCCCTCGAGGCGGACCAGCGCGCGCCCGTTCTTGCGGTGGCTCCAGGCGGCCAGCTTCAGGCCGCCGAAGTCCACGTCGTTGTCCCGGAACAGGTCGAGGAGTCGGTCCAGCACCGCCATGGTGGGGTTGGCCGGAGCCCGCAGCGCCGGCTGCCCGGCCGCGGGCCCGCCGACGTGCCGGGGGACCGCCCTCCGGAAGTTGAGCATCGCCCGCCAGAACTCTCGTTGGAGGACCTGCTCGTGCCACCAGAGGAAGGCCCGGCCGGAGAGGGAGAGCCAGGGCCGCCCTTTGCGGAGGATCCGAACGGTCTCCTCCTCCAGGATCACCTCGTCCCCCTCGGCCAGGGCGTCGATGTCCGGCCCCGCGCCCCAGGTCCTGCCGGCGCGGTAGCGGAACCGCTCCCCGGGGGCGCTCTCGGGGATCAGCTCCACCGCGCTGGACTGGACGTCCCAGAGCAGGAGGTGGGGGTTGCGGCACACGGCCTCGAAGGCGTCACGGGTCCTGCCCCCGGTCCAGGGCATGGAGTCCAGGTTCGCCCGGGCCCGGGCCAGGGAGGGGGCGCAGTCGAGGGCGCAGGGGACGTACTCGATGATCTTGCCAGGGATCGGGTTGTGCTCCCAGGGGACCTGCCCGGGCGCGGCCAGGCGCCGATCCACGTGGAGCCAGAAGTATGAGGTCCGGACGTCCGCGGTCTCCCTCGCATAGGCCTTCGCGCAGCAGGGTGCGTAGCCGAGGAGCACGCCCACCGCGGCGATCGCGTCCCGCTCCTCGTCCTCCGTGGGCTGCGCATCCATGACGTCCGTGAGGTGGATTGCGCGGGCCACATCCGCCGGGTCCCGACCGAAGAAGACCTCCCACACGTCGCCGCCGCCGCTGCTCTCCCCGCCGCGCCGTCGGGCCGTGGTGTTGGGGATCGCCGGGGCCACGAGCCAGAGGTCCACGTCCTCCCGGCGAAGGGGCTCGATCTTGGAGACCGGCTTCACGTCCAGGACCCGCTCGAAGGGCAGAGCCTCCCCGCCCATGTCCGCGACGTCCGGCGGCCCGTGGGTGGTCCACTGCTCGAGGGAGGGCGCGGCCTCGGCCGCGGCCCGGCGCACCGCGGCGCCGGTCGCCCCCAGGAGGGCCTCGGGGGTGACCTCTCCGTCGGGCCAGGCCAGGCGCAGGGCCTCGCGGATGAGCACGTGGGCCAGGGTGGTGCGGGGCAGGCCCGCCCCCCGGGCCTCCCGATCCAGGCTGCGGACGGCCGCAGTCAGGGGGTCCGCTCCGTCGCCGTCGTGCTCCAGCCGGACCAGGAGCCGGTTGATCGGCTCCATGACCGGATCCCTGAACCCCCAGGGGATCTCGTTCTCGTAGAAGGTCAGGCGCGCCGTGTCCAGGAGGGGATCGTCGTAGCGGTCCCGCAGGAGGCCGTCGGCCCGGGTCCGAAGCTCGAGGGGCAGGCCGGGGTAGAGGCGGAGGCGGCCGGTGAGGTGCTTTCCCGCATAGGGGGCCAGGTTCAGCAGCTCCAGCACCGCGAGGTTGAGGTCCAGCTCCCCGGGCGCGGTCCAGGGCGTGTAGGTGATCAGGCTCAGGCCCCCGTACTGCCGGAACGCGAAGCGGCCGGGGTGCTCTGCCTCCAGGGTGAAGAGGGTGCGGACCGCGTCGATGTTGTCCTCGCCGCGGAGGCCCTTGTTCATCCGGGCCAGCTCCCTCGATGAAAAACTCTCGATGCCGATGAGGCAGAGGTGGAGGCAGTGGCCGGTGCCCTCCAGGTCGACGAGGGCCCGGCGCAGGTCGTCCGCGACCTGCACCAGGGTGTCCGCCCGGCTGTCGAGGAGGAGATCCGCCGGGGGGAGGCCCGACGCGATGACCCGGGACGCGACCTCCCGGATGTGCCGGATCACGGGCTCGCCCACCAGGCGCAGCCGGAGGCGCCGGTCGAAGGTCGGGCAGGTGGCGGCGACCGCGCGGAGCTGGTCGTCGAGGAGGTCCATGGGGGCCTTGGACCAGTGGCGCCGGTTGTCCGGCCGCGCACAGAACGCGCAGCCCCCGCCCCGGAAGCAGGCCGAGAGATCGAGGCCGTCGTAGAAGGGGTTGCCCAGGAAGGACCGGTTCCAGGTGCACTCCTCGCCGATGATCAGGAAGGGCAGGACCTCCATCTCCGCGGCCGCGGCGTTCCCGGGGAAGAAGCCGAAGTCCGGCGTCCCCGCCTCCAGGAGGCTGGCGCCGACCTGGACGCCGTCGATGCCCAGCGCGCCCAGGTCCCCCCGCAGGCGCTCCACGGGGACGCCGTCCATGCGCTCGGCGCCCTCCTCGCCCTTGCTGGCGAACTCCGCGTACCGGTACCGCACATCGGTCCGCCCCCGGTTGAGGGCCGCCACGACGGAGGCCGCGGGCTTGTGGCTGAACACGACCCGGTCCGCGCCGGTCTCGTCCATGTGGCGCGCTGCGGCGGCGGCGTCCTCCGCCGAGAGGGGCACGCCGGATCCCTCGCCGTGGAACTCCGCCGCGGCGGACACCCCGAAGCGCACCCACCGCGCCGGGACCCCCCGGGCCTTCGCCAGTCCGTGGAGAAAGGGAAACTCCACCGCCCGGTGGAAGCTCTCGGTGACAGCGAATTCGATGAGGAGGAGACCGGCCATGGCGATAGGAGACACTGCGGGCGAAGGGATGTCAAGGGGCCGCCGGAGGCGCAGCACGGTGCAGGTCTACGGCGCCGAACAGCGTCCTCCCCAGGTGCTCT
The DNA here is from genome assembly GCA_043815665.1 of Pseudomonadota bacterium. GTDB lineage: Bacteria > Myxococcota_A > UBA9042 > CAIXZC01 > CAIXZC01 > CAZNWW01. The sequence continues at coordinate 5,871 of JBDRIT010000020.1, read as the reverse complement.
CTGTCACACCGTCATCTTTGTGTGCTTGAACAGAGAGGCCGTCACGAGGCCGATGCCGAAGGCAACGCCAAGGTTGGAGACGAGCGAGACGGCGAGCATGACGATCACGACGAAGAGGTCGGTGCGCTCCTTGACGTCCAGGATCATGAGAGCGAGCTGTGCGCCGGCAAAGCACAAGAGCGCCCCCAGCACCGAACAGGGCAGCAGGCTGAATACGACCACGGCCTTGTCCCCCACGAGGACGCCGGCCAACAGGAACAGACCGCCGATCATCAGATTGGATCCGGCGGTCCTGGCCCCGAACCTGTAGTGCGCGGCGAGACCACCGGCGCCGTGACACAAGGGCATCCCACCGAAAACCCCCGTTGCCAGGTTCGCCAATCCCATTGAAATGGCCAGTGCTCGCGGCGAGCTGCGTCGCGCCGCCTCGTCGCCGAAGTACTCGCGGGTCAGATCTGCCTGGGCCACGACCGCATTGCCAATGGTCATCGGGATCTGTGGAAGAGCAAGGGCCGTCAAGGCCAATGCGAAGTCGGCACCTGTGGGCAGGCCAAACGGAAGCAGTTGCGGCCAGTGCAGGCCGAGGTGGAAGTTCGCCAGATTGTGCCAGCCGCCGAGTGCCAGGCCGGCCAAGGCACCACCCACCACGACGACGAGTGCGGCCGGAGCCACCCGGTTCTCCAGGAGCATCAGGGTCACGACAATGGCGGCGACACCAAGGAGGATGCCCAGAGGAATGGGACCCACGGACGAAAACGAAAGAAACGGCTCGGCCGCACCATGGGCCTGTTGCAGGTTGGTCTGCCCCAGCATGAACTTGATGCCTTGCACAAACAGCAGGACACCGGTGACGAACTGGACGCCGCGTACCGTGGACTGTGGGATGAGCTTGCTCACGCGAGTCATCGTGCCGGTCACTCCAAGCCCAAGAAGCAACGCTCCCATCCAGAGACCCGAGGCCGAGATCTGCGACGCGCTCAATGCATTCGCGATGGCGTAGGCGCTGATCACCTTCATCGGCTGAACCGGAACCGTGACGCCGAAATAGAGCCCTCCCAGGATATAGAACAGGCCGATGCTGACGAAGGTGGCTGTCGAATCCAGCCCGTTGAGCATAATCAGACCGAAGGCGAGCGGCAGCAGCGCTCCGAGATCTCCCAGGGAGCCAGCGAGCTCGTGTCGATCGAACCGAAGCTTCATGAGGCAGGCTCCTTGATCCTTTGCACTCCGGCCATTCTACTTGCCCTGAAGGCCTTCGAACAAGATCCTTGTCCGCATGGGAGAGCGATCGGGCGCCCCTGGAATGATTCCGTGGTTGGACGGACGTGCGCCGGGAGTCGGAAGAGGGGAATCGTGGCGTGGACGCCCCTCCCACAGGGGCGCTTGACTCGACCGCCCCTCCCGCGCGATACGCGCGGAGTGGCGACTCCAATCAACACCCTCCTCATCGACAACAACGACAGCTTCACCTGGAATCTGGAGCACCTCCTCGCTGGGGCCGGGGCGGCGGTGGAGGTGGTCCGGTATGGGCCGGCGGCCTTCGAGGCCCTGGCCGGGAAGGACCTTGTCGTGATCTCCCCGGGGCCCGGGCGGCCTGTCGACTACCCGGGATATCGGGACCTCGTGGGGTGGGGGGGGCCGGTCCTGGGGATCTGTCTCGGGATGCAGATCCTCAACGAGCTGGAGGGGGGCGCCACGGGGCGCCTGGCCGGGTGCGTCCACGGAGAAGCCGACACCGTCCGCCTCTGGGATCGGGACTGGACCGTGGGGCGGTACCACAGCCTCTGGTGTCCCGTGGTGGCGGACGCGTTCGAGATCGTGGGGCGCAGCCACGCCCTGCCCATGGCGATCCGCCATCGCCGCCGCCCCTGGCTGGGGCTCCAGTTCCATCCCGAGTCCTTCCTGACACCCCTCGGAGGTGAGCTTGCGCGCCTGGCCCTGGACGACCTCGACCTTTGCTGAGCGGGGGGACCTCCTCGCCCTGGTGGACGCGGCGGTCCACCGGTACGGCGTGGACGCGTTCCTCAGCGGCGGTGCCCGCCCCCTGGACCGCCGCTGGGTGGTGGGCGTGGCCCCCGCCGGCTCCCTCCAGCTGGAGGCGGGGACCTCTCGGGACGCGATCCGGGCCTTCGTCGACGCGGGCCCGGGCCCCGTCCTCGGCTTCCTCTCCTATCCCTATGGCCTGGGCGCGACCCTGGGCGTCCACCGGGATCCGGGCTTCCCGGGGGGCCTGCTGCGCAGGTACCACGGGGTCCTGGAGTGGGACCTGGACACCGGGCAGCTCGACATCTGTACCGACGACGCGGCCCTCGGGAAGATCCTGCGGGACAGGGCCGCGGCGCCCCCGGCGCGGACGCCCCACGCGGTCCGCCGCGCCGGCGGCCCACCGACCCCGTCCATGGATCGGGCCGCGTACATGGCCGGGGTGGAGGAGACCCTCGAGGCGATCCGTGACGGCCTCGTCTACCAGCTCAACCTGTCGATCCGCTACCAGGTGCCCTTCCGCCCCGAGGGCGCCTGGTCCCTGTTCCGGATCCTCTTCGAGCGGTACCCTGCCTCGCACTACGTGTACATGGACGTGGGACGGCACCGCCTGATCTCCACCAGCCCCGAGCGCTTCCTCCGGGTCCGCGGCGACGCCGTGTGGTCGCAGCCGATCAAGGGCACCGCCCGGGTCTCGCCCGGCGCGGACGAGGTCGCGATCCGCGCCGCGCTCCAGGGCTCCCCCAAGGAGTCCGCGGAGCTGTCCATGATCGTGGACCTGATCCGCAACGACGTCGGCCGCTCCTGCGTCCACGGCAGCGTCGCGGTCCCCCGGCACAAGGACGTGTTCCGGGTGGACGATCTCCTGCAGATGTGCTCCGACGTGACCGGGCAGCTCCGACCGGATCGGGACGCGGTCGATCTGCTCCTCGACGCGTTCCCCGGGGGCTCCGTGACCGGCTGTCCCAAGGAGGCTGCGATGGGTCTCATCGACCGCCTCGAGGGGCACCCCCGGGACATCTACTGCGGCGCGTTCGTTCTGCTGCGGGGCCTGCGGGACATGGACGCGTCCATCGCGATCCGCACAGCGGTGTCGGACCGCGAGACGGAGACCCTGCGCTTCGACGCAGGGAGTGGTATCGTGGTCGGGTCGGAGCCGGCGTCGGAGTTCCTGGAGACCACCGCCAAGGCGGCGAAGTTCCTGGAGGTACTGGGATCATGATCGTGTTCTATCGTGACCGCTTCCACCAGGGGCCCCTGCCGATCCCGCCTCAGTCCCCGTGGCTCTGCCATGGGGTTGGGGTGTTCGAGACCCTGCTGTGGACCGGGGGGCGCCTCGCCTGGGTGGAGCGCCACCTCGAACGGGCGGCGGCGGGCCTCGAGGCCCTGGACCTGGGGCCCCTGCCGGAGGACCTGGACGTCCTCCTCGCCGAGGTCGTGCGCCACAACCACCTGACCGAGACGACCGCGCGGGTGACCCTGCATCTCGGACCCGAACGGGAGGGCGGTCCCGTGGTCCCCATGGTCCTGGCCGCCCCCTACGAGCCTCCGCCCGTCGACCCGGTGGAGATCGTGATCTCCGACGGGATCCACGTCTGCTCCCTTGCGCGGTTCAAGACCCATTCGTACCTCCCTTACAAGGAGGCGACCCGTCGCGCCCGGATCATGGGAGCCTGGGACGCCGCCTTCCTGGACGGGGAGCGGCGCCTCACGGAGACGGGCGCCGGCGCGCTGCTCTTCGCAGACGACGAGGGCCTCGTGGCCCCCGAGAGCCGGTGGAAGCTGCCCAGCATCGCCCTGGCCGCCGTGGCCGGGCGGCGCCCGGTCCGCGAGGCGCCGGTGACCCTGGAGGATCTGGACCGGTTCCGCTACGCCTGGGTGCTGAACAGCCTCGTCGGTGCCGTGCCCGTGGACCGGCTGGGTGCCCAGGGCTATGCGGTCGATCTGGACTCCGCGGAGGAGATGCGGGGTCTGATCTGGCAGACCAACGTCGGACAGCGGGGGACCCCATGACGAGCCGGACCTTGAGCATCCTCCTCTGCGCAGCGCTCTCCGCTGCCTGTGCCCGGGACGGTCGGGCCCAGCCCGGCGACGCCCCGGCGCCCACGGGAACCAGGACCGTGGCTGGGATCCCGCCCCCGGAGGGCTTCCTGAAGACCGATCCGGTCGAGGGCAGCTTCGCCGCCTTCCTGCGGGCCCTGCCCCTCAAGGATGACAACGTGCTGCGCCTGTACACGGGGCAGCCGAAGCCGAACCAGACCCATCACCACGCCATCGTGATCATGGACGTCGGGACTCGGGATCTGCAGCAATGCGCGGACGCGGTGATTCGCCTGAGGGCGGAGTGGCTCTGGTCCCGGAAGAAGTTCAAGGAGATCGCGTTTGACTTCACCAGCGGCGATCGGCTCGCATGGACGGACTACGCCAGGGGCATCCGGCCCGTGGTTGCGGGCAACAAGGTGACCTGGAAGAAGAACGGGACCCCCGCGTCCTCCTACGAGACCTTCCGCCGCTACCTCGACGTGATCTTCATGTACGCCTCCACCCGGTCCCTGGACAAGGAGCTGACTCCCGTCGAGGGCCCCGAGGAGATCCGGGCCGGAGACGTCTTCGTCCAGGTGAAGAAGCCCTACGGCCACGCGGTGATCGTCCTCGACACGGCCAGGGACCCCGAGAGCGGCGAGGTGGTCTTCCTCCTGGCCCAGAGCTACATGCCCGCCCAGGAGATCCACGTCCTCCGGAACCCCGTCGACCCGGAGAAATCCCCCTGGTTCTCCGCCTGGTTCGGCGCCACCCTCGTCACGCCGGAGTGGACCTTCGACGCGAAGAACCTGAAGCGGTTCTGAGGAACCCGGGCACGCTCCTGCCGGAGGCACCCGACAGGCAGTGGGTGCTGACCTTCCCTTGGGAGCTGCGCTTCCTGCTCGCCATGGACCGGTGAGACCGGCATCGGCGCAGCCGATAGGAGGCTCCGGTGGAGCGTCCGGCCGATCGAACGGTCCCGGAGGGGACGACGGGACCTCCCCGTGGCAGAGGGGGGGGGCGCTCGCCCTCGTTCGGGAGCCGCTTCGGGAGCGTCCTCAACCTCAATCCGCACTTCCACAGCCTGCACCCGGACGGGCTCTTCGTGCCGGGAGCGGACGGCCGACTCGAGTTCATTCCCCTGCCGCCACCCACGGACGAGGACGTCGAGCACCTCACGACGCGCCTGGCCGCGCGCCTGGGCGTCTTGGCCCTGCGTCGCATGACTCAGGCGCAGGAGCAACCGCCCTGGGACTCGGCTGACGCCGCGCCCGTCCTGGCCGCCAACGCGGCCGCGCTGCGCCTGCCGGGGCCGCGGCTGCTGCCCGGCCTGGAGGCTCCCCCGGTTGGCATCGGCAAACCTCTGTGTGCGAGGGTGGGCGGCTTCTCCCTCCACGCGGCCCGCACGGTCGATGCTTCGGGCCGAGAAGGCCTGGAGCGGCTCTGTCGGTATGGACTCCGGTCTCCCCTGTCCCTCGAGCGCCTCTCCATCATTCCGGATGGGCAGATCTGCTACCGCTGCCTCCTTCCCTGGAGCCGCCAATGGCAACGTTGTTGGACGCAGGTGAGTCCGAGGATGGCGAAGATGTCTCCGACGACGACTCTGCCGTTGCGCCGACCGCTCGCCCTCGCCGCCTCGGCTGGGCGCAGCTCCTGCGCCGCGTCCTCGCCGTCGACGCGCTCACCTGTCCCAAGTGCGCGACGTCCATGACGGTCCTCGCCTTCTCCCACGGGATGCGGATCCATCGAACTGTGCGTATCGATTGAATATTCAGCCACATGCTCCAGAGCACCTGTCAGGCGCCATCCGCCTCGATACCGAGGTCACCACGGGAGAGAGTCAATGCGCGGGCAAGCCGGTGCGTG
>JBDRIT010000019.1:0-14701 GCA_043815665.1 Pseudomonadota bacterium | reverse complement strand
TTCGCCGACGGGGTATCAACTCTTCCAGACTCTCGCTTCGGCATGATCCTCCCTCTGCCGAAGCGCAAGGCCTCGACGTAAAGTGAAGATCATGGTGAGGATCGGTCAAGCGCGTTCAACGTCGACTTTGCGATCACCCTGGGGCGGTTCAGCAGTCCGGGTCGACGCCGGGACACCAGGCGTGGCAGTCGCCGTCGCCGTACAGCCCCAGATCCTCGCAGAAGTCCCCGCACTCCGGGTCCGGGAGGGCGCAGGAGTTGTCGCAGACGCCGTTGCCGTAGCGGCCGTCCCCGGCGCAGGGGTCCGCCTCGAGGGTCTCCAGGCAGACACAGACCGCGTGGCCCAGATCCTCGTTGACGCCGCACTGGTCGAACCCGGCGAACAGGTCGAGGAGACAGAACACGGCACAGGGCAGCTCCGTCTTGAAGCCCCCGTCGCAGATGGTCATGAGGCCGTCGACGCAGGCATAACCGTCGGGCGCGCAGAGGAACTCTGCGCAGAACGCAGCGTCCTCGTCCATGCCGTCGGCGCAGTCCGGTACGCCGTTGCAGACGTTCATCTGCAGGACGCACGCGCCGTCGCTGCAGGCCCAGCCGTCCGGCCCGCACACACCCCCGCAGAGCGCTGCGGCTTCGTCGTCGGCGCTCTCTCCGCAGTCGGGCCAGCCGTCACAGATCAGCGGGTCCGGGATGCAGGCCCCGCCGGCGCACTGAAAGACCCCCGGATCGCAGGTCCAACCGCCGCAGAGGTCGGCCTCCTCGTCCTCCTCGGCGGCGCAGTCCGGCATGCCGTCGCACACCCAGTGGAGTGCGACACACTGGCCGTCGGCGCATTGCCATTCCTCCGCGGAACAGGCCACCGCTGCGCAGATCTCGGGATCTTCGTCCGCCGCGTCGTCACAGTCGTCCCAGCCGTCACACTTCCAGCCCTCCTCGATACACTTGTCACCGCCGGGGCAGAGCCACAGGCCCTCGTCGCATGGGGCGCAGCCCTCCTGGGCCTCGTCCTCCCCCTCGGGGCAGTCAGGGAACCCGTCGCAGAGCGCGGAGGCGCGGATGCACTTGCCGCCGGGGCATTGCCAGGAGTCGCCGTTGCACCCAGCGTCGCGGCAGAGTGCGGGGGCCTCGTCCGCGTTCCCGACACACTGGGGGAACCCGTTGCACCGGTCCGTGAGCTTGATGCAGAGGCCGTCGGGGCAGGCCCATTCGTCTGCCAGGCACTCCTGGGTGATGAGGTCGCCGCCACCGCCACCGTCGGCGACGTCACCGTCGCCGGATCCGCTGGAGCAGCCGAGCCCCGAGAGGGCCATGAGGGTCAATCCGAACATCCAGAGTCTCATGCGACACCTCCCTCTACGGCTGCGCGAAGCGGCTGGCCAGCTCCGGCTCCCCGAAGCGGCCGCTGTCGAAGCGCACCCGGTAGACGCCCTCGTCCCGGGTCGGGTCGTCCACCAGGAGGCCGGTGGAGTCCTTTGAGAAGGTGACACGGAAGGAGCCGTCCTTCTGCGCCACGACGTCGTTGAGCCACAGGGCTGCCGTGTCCCGCCGCGGCACCCGCAGCTCCCGGGTCCAGCCCCGGGTGGCGCGCCAGCGACAGGCCAGATCGACCCCCCCCGCCGGATCCGGGACGGGGCCCCGGGTCAGGGCCGAGGGCGCACCCACCAGCCGGTTCACGCACACGAGCATCTCCCCGGCCCTGTTGGCAGCGCCCACCGCGGGGAGCAGCCAGTCCGCCCGGAAGAGCACCAGGGGTGCGGCCCGCTGGCCGCCGTAGAACACGATCTCCCGCCGCCCGTCCGGGTCCGCCAGCCGCCCGGCCAGGCGCTCCTGGCTCGTACCGTGGAGGGTCAGCTCCAGGAGCTCCGGGGTCGTCTCCATGGCGAAGAGCCAGGGGCCCTCCACCTGGGTGTTGTCGTCGAGGGACTGCAGGGGCTCTGCTGCCAGCGCGACCTCCGGTGCGACCGCCGGCTCCGGGGCGACGGCGGCCGGCGCCTCCGGTTCGGTGCCCGCGGGGGCGTCGACCGCGTCGACGCAGGCCGCCAGGGAGAGGAGCGAGAGTCCGATCATGAGCGTTCGTATGGTGTTCTTCATGTCCAAACTCCTAGTAGTCCGTTGCGCCGGTGCAGCCGGAGCCCGTCCCCCAGGTCTTCACCACCCCACTGATGGTGAACCAGCCCAGGGTGAAGGGCACGACCCGGATCTGGAACGAGGCGCCCCCCACGGGGCTGCCGATGAGGCCGCCGCATCCGTACCCGGCGGACACGCCGACATTGACGCATGCGTTGGCCGTTGCGCCGATGCCCGCATAGGTCTTGCCGAAGGCCTTGATGCCGCAGCTCCCGCCGCCGGTGGCGCCGCCCTTGATCCTGGCGGTGACGAAGGCGGAGCCGGCGGGGCATTCGCACAGCGGTCCCCACTTTCCGTTGCCGGAGAGGGATCCGCCCACGGAGCCGCCGATGGCCACGCCGCACTTGGCCTCGAACTTCCAGAGGGTGAACTTCTTCTCCGGCTCCCAGGTCCGGGAGACCGTGGCGCCGCCCTGGAGGGTCCCACCGCAGCAGGTGTTCCCCCCGTCGCAGACGAACTGGGGCGGGTCCTCGCAGAGCATGGCCTTCTCGCACTGGCCCCCGATGCCGATGTCATAGACGACGCAGGTGTTCATGTGGACGACCTTCATGCAGGCCCCGACCTCGCCGCCGCCGGAGAGGCCCTCGATGCACTTCATGCCCTCCTTGTCCACGGCCTTGTGGCTGGCCGCGTTGATCCCGACCTTGACCGATCCGCCGGTGCCCGCTGCCTCGATCTCCTCGTCGAAGTTGAAGCTGAATGTCCAGGTGGTGCCCAGGGCCGGGAGGATGGAACATTCACATTCGCCGCAGTCCTCGGGGCAGGTCTCGCAGTCCTCGTCCTGCTTCGCGCTGCAGCTCCCGTCCCCGCAGCACTCCCCGCAGTCCTCCTCACAGGAGATGCAGTCCTCGTCGCCGCCGCACGCGCCGTCGCCGCAGCAGTCCTTGCAGTCCGCCGGGCAGAGGAGGCAGGTCTCGGCCTGGTCCTCTTCACAGATCCCGTTGCCGCAGCAGACACCGCAGTCCGCGGGGCAGGAGGAGCAGCTCTCCCCCTCGGCGCACGTGCCGTCGCCGCAGTCGGCGCAGGGCCCGCAGTCCTCCGGACAGGTCGTGCAGTCCTCCCCGGCGCCGGCGGTGCAGGTCCCGTCCCCGCAGCACTCGCCGCAGTCAGCGGCGCAGTTGCTGCAGTTCTCCCCGGCCGCGCACTGGCCGTCCCCGCAGTTGATGCACTCGCCGCAGTCCGCGGGGCAGGCGAAGCAGTTCTCCAGCTCGCCGCAGATCCCGTCCCCGCAGCCCTCACAGAAGCCACACTCCGAGGGGCAGGAGTGACAGTCCTCGGGTGCGGTGCACTGGCCGTCCCCGCAGGTCTCGCACGGGCCGCAGTCCGCAGGGCACTTCTGGCAGTCCTCGAACTCACCGCAGAAGGTGTCCCCGCAGAGGTTGCAGTCCCCGCAGTCGGGTGGGCAGGAGTAGCAGCTCTCCCCCTCGTCGCAGGCGCCGTTCCCGCACTGCTCAGAGCTGCAGCCGGGCAGCATGGGGCATTGCAGGCAGACGTCCGCACAGCAGTCCGCGTAGGGGTGACACAGCTCGTCGCACCAGCACGAGTCCGTGTTGTATCCACACCTCCCGGCGCAGGACGACCCCTCGCCCCCGGGGCACTCTCCGCAGTCCCCGGGACAGGAGTAGCACCCCTCCTCGGTGATCACACATTGCCCGTCGCCGCATTCGGCGACGGCCGGGAGCGCCCAAGCCGTGAGCAGCCCACCAACGGCCAGGGCAACGAACATCCGCGTCAGCTGTCCGGTCATCATCGGTCCCCCTTTTCCTGAAGAGCACAGGGTCTCAAGACCCCACGCCCGGATCCTACCAGAAAATAAAAATAACAAAAGACAGCTAATTCGCCTTAGGCCCGGTGATTTCTGCGCATGCAGGCGCCTGTGCGGTCGGGCTCGCGCAGAAATGCCACGAGATCGTCGGCGAAGAGATCGGGGACGTCGAGGTGCGGGTAATGCCCGCATGGGTAGGTCGTGAGGGTGATGTTCCGGGACCGCGCCACGGCGTCACGCCCGTGGCGAATCGGGATGATCGGATCCTTGCTTCCCCAGAACAGGGCGATGGGCGGCAGCTCGTCGACCTCCTCCACCCGCTGCGTCGTCTGCATGGTCTGGCCGAAGACGTTGATGACGCCTTCGAGGGTCCTCTGGAAGGCTCGGTCGGTTCCCGGGATGCGGTTCATCTCGATGAACCGCCGCTGCTCCTCCGGCTCCATGTGACCCACCATGCCCGAGATGTACTTCAGGATCCTGGGGAGGCCGTGCTGCACCACCAGCGGGGTGAGCCTCCTGCCGAGGAACGGGAACGCGGCGAGGCGCATCCCCATGGCCACCTGACGCCCGAGTCCGCCCGCCGAGACCAGGGCCAACCGGTCGACCCGGGCGCGGTGCTCGAGGAGCATCCATTGGGCCACGCCGCCGCCATAGGAGTGCCCGCAGACCGACGCCCGATCCACGCCGATCGCCTCCATCCAACCCGCAACCATCTGGGCGTTCCAACCCAGCGTATAGGGCGCATCCGGGCGCCCCGAGCAGCCGCTGCCCGGCAGGTCGGGCATCAACACCCGGTGCCGGGAGGCGAGTCGTTCCGCCACCCTCCGCCAGGTGCGGTGCGTATCCATCAGTCCGTGCAGGAGCACGAGGGGAGGGCCATCGCCCATCTCCCCCCACGCAATGATGGTCCCCTGAACCGAGGTCTCGTGTGCTGTCCCGATCATCCGCTCCCCTCGAGCTGCCCGCGACAATACCCGCTCCACCTCCTCCACGCCAATCATCCGCCCGTCGAACCACGATCACACCCCCGATAGACTGGATCATTGTCCCATTCCCGCTCCGGTGCTACTGTTGGTCTTTCTTCCCATCAGCCTGCGCGAGGTGACGGGATCATGGGGACCCTGGAGATCATCAAGCTGTTGGGTGGCCTGGCATTCTTCCTCTATGGGATGAACCTGGCCAAGGATGGCCTGCAACAGGCGGCGGGCAAGCAGCTCCGGTACGCGCTGGGGTCCCTGACACGGAACAGGTTCTCGGGGGTCGGGCTCGGCGCGGGGGTGACCTTCCTGCTCCAGAGCTCCAGCGCGACCACGGTGATCCTGGTAGGACTCACATCGGCGGGAATGCTCAACTTCGCGCGCACGGTCAGCGTGATCCTCGGCGCGGACATCGGCACCACCCTCACGGTCCAGCTGATCTCCCTCAAGGTCTCGCACTTCGCGCTGCTCTTTGTGTTCCTCGGCTTCCTGATGAAGCAGATCGCGAAGAAGTACACGGCGCGGTACTATGGCAGCGCGCTCATGGGCTTCGGGTTCATCTTCTATGGGATGCTGGTCATGGGCGAGGCCACGTCCCCCCTCAAGGACCTGCCCTGGTTCCAGGAGCTCCTGGTGCGTATGGGGGATTCGCCCCTCCTGGGGATCCTGCTCGCAACGGTCTTCACCGCGATCATCCAGAGCAGCGCGGCCACCATCGGCATCGCGCTGTCCATGGCCCAGGGAGGCGGCATGGAGCTGTCTGTCGCGGTCGCGTTGATCCTGGGGGCCAACATCGGCACCTGCGCGACGGCGATGCTCGCCACCTTCGGCAGCAACATCGAGGGTCGCCGCGTGGCCGCGGCCCATGTGCTCATCAAGGTCCTGGGGGTCCTGATCTTCATCCCCCTCATTCACCCGTTCACGGACCTGGTGGCCCGCCTCTCCGGGGAGGACGTGAGCCGCCAGATCGCCAACGCGCACACCTTGTTCAACCTGGCCCTGGCCCTCCTGTTCCTGCCGGTCACGAACGTCATCGCGAAGGTCGTGGTGAAGCTCGTGCCCGAACGGGAGGACCTGCGGAAATTCCATCCCCTCCACCTGGACCACCACGCCCTGGAGACCCCGGCCCTGGCCATGGGCAACGCGGAGCGTGAGGTCATGCGGATGGCAGAGCTGGTGGAGGAGATGATTGCGCGCTCCATCCAGCCCTTCCACAACGACGACATCAACCTGGTGCAGGAGATCACGGACTCCGATCAGCAGGTGGATCTCCTCAACAAGGCCGTGAAGCTCTACCTGGCCCGGATCCGCCGCAACAACCTCACGGACGCGCAGATCGCCAAGGAGTTCGAGCTCCTGGAGTTCTCGGCGGATCTCGAGTTCATCGGTGACGTGCTCACCAAGAACGTCATGTACCTGGCTCAGAAAAAGATCCTGAAAGGCTACAGCTTCTCCAAGGACGGTCGGGAGGAGATCGACACGCTCCACCGCCGCACCATGGACCACTTCCGCCTGGCCCTGGCCGTCTTCACCCAGCGGGACCTGAACCTGGCCGCGCAGTGCGTTTCGGAGAAGCGGGATCTGCGGAACCTGGTGATCGAGATGCGGCGCGCGCACATCCTTCGGCTCCACGACGCGGTGCCCGAGAGCATCGAGACCACGTCCCTCCACATGGATCTCCTGGACGCGTTTTCCCGGGTCAATTCCGTGATCACCCGCATGGCATATCGACTTACCGGCAAGGCGATGTGAAAGGAGGACGCCGTGAGCAGGGAGCACTGGACCGCGGAGAACATGGACGGCCAGGCCGGTCGGGTGGCCATCGTGACCGGCGCGAACACGGGGATCGGGCTGGAGGCGGCGCGAGCCCTCGCCGGGAAGGGCGCGACGGTGGTGCTCGCCTGCCGCAACGCCGACCGCGGGGCCGCCGCGCTGGATCTGCTCCGCACCGACGAGCTCTCAGGCGCAGCGGAGCTGGAGCTCCTGGATCTGGCCAGCCTGGCATCGGTGCGGGACTTCGTGGACCGTTTCCGGGGCAGACACCAGCGCCTCGACCTCCTGATCAACAACGCGGGGGTGATGATGCCGCCCCTGTCGCAGACAGCGGACGGCTTCGAGCTCCAGTTCGGCACGAACCACCTCGGGCACTTCGCGCTCACCGGACTCCTCCTGGACCTGCTGCTGTCGACCGAAGGATCCCGGGTGGTGACGGTGTCGAGCGAGGCGCACAAGTGGGGACGGATCGACTTCGAGGATCTCCAATGGGAGCGCCGGCCCTACAAGAGGATGGGGGCCTACGGACAGAGCAAGCTGGCGAACCTCCTGTTCACCTACGAGCTGCAACGCCGGCTCGACGTGGCGGATGCCGGGACGCGGTCCCTCTCCGCCCACCCGGGCTGGACCGCTACGGAGCTGCAGCGCAACACGAGCCTCTTCCGCTTCTTCAATCCCCTGCTCGCGATGAAGCCCTGGCAGGGTGCGCTCCCCACCCTGCGTGCGGCCACGGACCCGGACGCTCTCGGGGGCACCTTCTTCGGCCCCCACGGCGTGGGCGGGGTGCGCGGCTACCCCGTTCGGACGACGTCCAACGAGGCCTCCCGGGACGAGGCCGACGCCGGGAAGCTCTGGGAGATCTCGGAGGAGCTGACCGGGGTGCGCTTTCCCCTGGGGTCCAGCGAGGGCTGACCCCTGCCGACTCGAAAGGAGTGGACGAAGGGCCTCCTCGTCGTGAGGTGCTGGTCCGGCAAGTTCCGCTTCGCGATCCTGGCGCGGGACGGGATCTCTGGGCCGCGCCCGCCCCCGAAACCCGCGTCGGAGGCCCCATGTTGTTCAACCCCAAGGACTGCGCCCGAAAACACAACGCCGAGCGATCCTGTGAGTTCGCCCAGGGATGTGGTTGGTAGATGCACCCCGACGCACCCAGTGATCCGCCGCGGAGATTCCTGAGCACGGGGACCTGGCGTCTGGCGTACACCGATGAGGGGAGCGGTTCGGAGACCATCGTGGCGGTCCCCGGGCTGCCCGGGAGCGTGAGGGATTTCCGCTGGCTTGCGGCGGCCCTGGGCGAGGGCGTTCGCTTCGTGCGGATCGAGCTGCCCGGCTACGGCGAGTCCCCGCGGACGGGGCACCTGGGCATGACGATCCCGGAGCGTACGGAGATCATCCGGACCTTCATCGAGGCGCTACACCTGGCGCCGGCGACCCTGATCGGACACTCCTCCGGCGCAACCCTGGTGACCCACCTCGCCCACCATCACCCTGCCCTCGTGAAGCGTTGCGTCCTGGTCTCGCCGCCGGGTCCCCATCCGCACTATCCCATGGGCGCGTATCGTGTGCTCGTGCGCCTGTTTCGGAGCAGGATCGGGCGCGCCGCGATGCGTCCGGCGCTCCGGGCCGTGTTCAGGGCCTTCGTGTTCCCCGACTACCTCACCGACCGGGAGCGGATGTATACGACCCTGGACGCGGCCGCCAAGGACTTCTCGCTCTACCGGGACGATCTCGGGGCGATGACCCAGCCGACAACCTTGGCCTGGGCTCGGGACGACCGCCTGATCCCGGTGGCAAGCTACGAGGCCCTCGAGGCCATCGCGCCGCCGGGCACACGCCTCCACTTCGAAGACGGCGGTCACAACATCCAGAAGACTCGGGCCGTCGAGCTCGCGAGGTCGATCCTCGGCGACCGAGACCGTTGAACTTCCCGTGCACGCGCTTTTCCCCTCGTTGTTCATTTTCCACTTGACCAGCGATGCGGCCTATGTAGTCTGGTTGTAATATCGGGAGGTCGCGATATGTCAAACGAGCACGCACACATCATCGACGACGAGGTCCGCATCGAGGAGCTCGCCGCCGTCCTCAAGGGTCTCGGGCATCCGATCCGGCTGCGGCTGGTCATGCTGCTCTGCCACGAAGATCTGACCGTCACCCAGCTGGTCGAGCGTCTGGGCGTTCGCCAGAGCCTGGTGTCCCAGCACCTCTCGATGCTCAGGATGCTGTCCCTCGTCCAGGCGGACCGCACCGGCGGCACCGCCACGTACTCCCTGCGGGAAGAGGGGCTCCGGAACATGATGCAATGTGTCGGGGCATGCCGATCGAGGGGCGACTGATGGGTGGGCTGACGCGGCGGCAGTTCATCCAGGCCAGCGCGGGCGGGGCCACGGTGCTGGGCCTCGGCAGCGGGTTGACTACCCGGTGGTGGGGGCTGGACCCCGACGAGATCCGGGACCCGGGGACCGACGGGGATCGGGTGGTCCCGACGATCTGCGAGCTCTGCTTCTGGAAGTGCGGCGTCCTCGCCCACGTCCGGGACGGACGGGTCACCAAGATCACCGGGAACCCCGATCATCCCCTCTCCCGGGGCCGGCTCTGCCCCAGGGGCGCGGGGGGCACCGGCCTCCTCTACGATCCGGATCGCCTGCGGACCCCCCTGATCCGCACCGAGGCCCGGGGCGGTCAGGCCTTCCGGGAGGCAACCTGGGACGAGGCCCTGGACGTGGTCGCCGACAACATGCTCAAGGTGCGGGATCGATACGGGCCCCAGGCCTTCGCGCTCTTCATGCACGGCTTCGGCGGCTCCTGGTTCAAGCACCTGATGAGCGCCTACGGCTCCCAGAACATCACGGCGCCGTCCTACGCGCAGTGCAGGGGGCCCCGTGAGGTCGGATACAACCTCACCTTCGGCAGCGGCGTGGGCTCCCCCGAGAACGTGGACATGCCCAACGCCCGCTGCATCACCCTCATCGGCTCCCACCTGGGCGAGAACATGCACAACACCCAGGTGCAGGACTTCGCCGAGGCCATCGGGCGGGGCGCCGGCCTGGTCGTCGTGGACCCCCGATACTCCGTGGCCGCGTCCAAGGCGACGCACTGGCTCCCCATCAAGCCCGGCACGGATCTGGCCCTCCTCCTCGCGTGGATGCACGTGATCGTGAACGAGGGGCTCTACGACCGGGCCTACGTCGAGGAGCACGGCCTCGGCTTCGACCAGCTGAAGAAGCACCTTGCGGACAAGACCCCGGCCTGGGCCTGGACCCACACCACGATCCCGCCGGAGACGATCGTCGAGACCGCCCGCTTCATCGCGGCGGCCCGGCCCGCATCGATCATCCATCCCGGGCGGCGGGTCACCTGGTACGGCGACGACACCCAGCGGAACCGGGCCATGGCCATGCTGAACGGCCTCCTGGGCTCCTGGGGTCGCCGGGGCGGGTTCTACATCCCCACAAAGCTCGAGCTGCCCAAGTTCCCCTACACGAAGTACCAGCCGGCGCCCGCCCCCGCGGACATGCCCAAGGCCACCCCCTACCCCCTGGCCGACGAGGTCCTCGCCTCGGGTCTCTGCGACGCGACGATCCCTGGCACGGCGGAGTACGACATCAAGGCATGGATGGTGTACGGCACCAACCTGATCCACTCACTGCCCAACCCGGCCCAGACCCTCCAGGCGATCCAGAAGGTGGACTTCATCGTCTCCGTGGACATCCTCCCCGTGGAGATCACGGGCTGGTCCGACGTGATCCTCCCGGAGGCCACCTACCTGGAGCGCTGCGACGACCTGCACACCCCGTCCTACCGCGAACCCTTCGTCGCGGTCCGCCAGACCGTGGTCGAGCCCATGTACGACACGAAGCCCGGCTGGTGGATCACCCGGGAGCTGGCCCGTCGGATCGGGCTCGACGACTACTTCCCGTGGGAGAACAGCGTCGAGTACGCCATGCACCGGGTGAAGGCCGCCGGCTTCGAGTGCGGGGAGCTCGAGGAGACCGGCGTGATCCTCGGCGCCCCTGTGCCCATCAACGAGGAGGAGGGCCTCGCGCTGTCCTTCGGCACCCCCTCGGGGAAGGTCGAGTTCTACTCGAAGCAGCTCGAAGAGGCCGGCTTCGATCCCATGCCCAAC
This sequence comes from Pseudomonadota bacterium, assembly GCA_043815665.1. Lineage (GTDB taxonomy): Bacteria > Myxococcota_A > UBA9042 > CAIXZC01 > CAIXZC01 > CAZNWW01. Next base: position 3,940 of record JBDRIT010000019.1, on the reverse strand, counting down.
TACACGCCGCCGGAGGAGCCCCCCTCCGGGATGTACCGCCTGCTCTTCGGCCGGGCGCCGGTGCACTCCTTCGGGAGGACGGTGAACAACCGCCTCCTCTCTGAGGCCTTCCCCGAGAACGTCCTGTGGGTCAGCGACCGGGTCTGCGAGGAGCTGGGCTTCGACGACGGCGAGCGGGTCATGGTGGTCAACCAGGACGACGTCACCTCGGGCCCCATCGCGATCCGCCGGACCCGCCGGATCCGCAACGACTGCGTCTACATGGTGCACGGCTGGGGGCGCAAGCTGCCCGGGCTCACCTACGCCAACGGCAAGGGGGCGAGCGACTCCGACCTGGTGACCCGGTACAAAACCGACCCGATCATGGGCGGCACCGGGATGAACGTGAACTTCGTACGGATGGAGAAGGCGTGATGGCCGGCCCCCGATACGCGATGGTGGTGGACACCCGGCGCTGCGTCGGCTGCAACGCATGCGTCATTGCCTGCAAGACCGAGAACGCCCTGCCCCTGGGCGGCTACCGGGACTGGATCGTCGAGGAGACCCGGGGGACCTTCCCGGACCTCCGGATGCAGATCCGGTCCGAGCGGTGCAACCACTGCTCCCAGGCCCCCTGCGTCTCGGCCTGCCCCACGGGCGCGAGCCACATGAACCTGGGGGGCGCGGTGCTGGTCACCAGGGAGAAGTGCTCGGGCTGCAAGGCCTGCATCACTGCGTGCCCCTATGACGCCCGCTATGTCCACCCCGAGGGGCACGTGGACAAGTGCACCTTCTGTCTGCATCGGGTCACCGCAGGGAAGCTCCCGGCCTGTGTCGGCGTCTGCCCGACGCGCTCCCTCCACTTCGGGGACCGGATGGATCCCGACAGCGAGGTCTCGAGGCTGCTGAGGAGCCGGGACTTCAAGGTGCTCCACCCGGAGATCGGGTGCCAGCCGAACCTGTTCTTCCTGGAGTGAGGGAGGGAGCCGTGAACGGAGTCGAGACACACATCATGCGCGCCAACGAGGTGGTCGACCCGGTCCTCTCGGCCTGGGCCTGGGAGATCCCCTTGTACCTGTTCCTCGGGGGCCTCACCGCCGGCCTCATGGTCGTCGGCGCGGTGGAGGAGCTGCGGACCGGGGCGCGATGGGAGCGCCGCCTGACCCTCTGGAGCGCGCTGGCCGGGCTGGCCGCGATCTCCTTCGGGATGCTCTTCCTCTTCCTCGACCTGGCCAACAAGATGCGGGTCTACCGCTTCTACCTGGCCATGCGTCCCACCTCACCCATGTCCTGGGGCGCCTGGATCCTGATCCTGGCGTACCCCGCCATGGGCCTCTGGCTCCTGGGCGCGGTGAGGGCCGACGAGCTCTCCCGCCTCGAGGGGAAGCTCCCCCTCCTCGGGCTGCTTCATCGGCTCCGGGACTTCGCCGTCCTGCACCGGCGCAAGGTCCTGGTCGTCACCGCGCTGGTGGGGGTCGGGCTGGGGACCTACACCGGCATCCTGCTCCAGACCCTGGTGGCCCGCCCCCTCTGGAACTCGGGGCTCCTCGGGCCCCTGTTCCTGGCCTCGGGGATCTCCGGCGCGGCGGCCTTCCTGCTCCTCCTGAGGGCGCGGGACGAGACCACCCTGGTGCTCCTCAAGTGGGACCTCATCGCGCTGTCCGTGGAGGGCCTCCTCATCGCGCTGTTCCTCCTGGAGAAGGCGGGGGGCGCAGCCGTGGAGAGCCAGGCGGCCGGGCTCCTCTTGACCGGGCCCTACAGCGGCGTGTTCTTCGGCCTCGTGATCCTCGGGGGCATCCTGAGCCCCATCATCATGGAGGCCCTGGAGCTCCGCGGGCGTCGTCACGCAGCGGGGATCCTGGCGTCCGTCCTCGTCCTCCTCGGGGGACTGGCCCTGCGGATCGTCCTGGTCTCCGCGGGGCAGCTGTCGAGCGTCAACTTCGGCCTGGGAGGCTAACGATGCAACAGACGACTCCGCGTCCCCTTGCGAACCCCTATGTGGCCGGCGTCGGCCTCGGCCTGGTGCTCCTCGCGTCGTTCCTTGTCCTCGGCCAGGGGATCGGCGCGTCGGGCGCGGCGGCCCGGGCCGGCACCACCGTGGTCCACGCGGTGGCCCCGGCCCACGTGGAGGCCAATGGCTACCTGTCCAAGTACGTCACCGGCGACTCCCACCCAATGAACAACTGGCTCGTCTTCGAGGTCGTGGGCATCTTCCTGGGCGGCGCGATCTCCGCGGTCCTCGCGGGTCGGCGACGCTCGGGGGTGACCCGGGGGCCCCGAATCTCACGGCCTTCCCGGCTGGGGCTCGCGCTCCTCGGCGGCGTGCTCATGGGCTTCGCGGCGCGCCTCTCCCGGGGCTGCACCTCGGGGCAGGCCCTCTCCGGCGGCGCGCTCCTCTCCGTGGGGAGCTGGATCTTCATGCTCAGCGTCTTCGGCGGCGGCTATGCCCTGGCATTCTTCCTGAGGAGGGAGTGGACATGAACCTCTTCCCATTGATGTCGGACACCGGCCTGCCCCCGGAGCTCCAGTTCCTGCCGGCGCTCCTCATCGGAATCGGCTTCGGCTTCGCCCTCGAGCGGGCCGGCTTCGGGGACGCCCGGATCCTCGCCGCGCAGTTCTACGGCCACAACATGCGGGTCTTCAAGGTGATGTTCACCGGGATCATCACCGCGGCCGCGGGCCTGGCCCTGACCTCCGCGCTGGGACTCCTGAGCTGGGAGGCGATCTTCATCCCCGAGACCTTCGTCCAGCCGCACCTCTTCGGCGGCCTCCTCCTCGGCGCGGGGTTCATCATCTCGGGGTACTGCCCCGGGACCTCGGTGGTCGCCATGGCCTCCGGGAAGTGGGACGCCCTGGTGGCGATCATCGGCGTCGCCGCGGGCTCCGTGCTCTACGGCGAGGTCTACCCCTGGATCAGCGAGTTCCACGGCTCCACCGCGCTCGGCGTGACCACGCTGCCGGACGTCCTCGGGATCTCCTACGAGGTCCTGGTCCTCCTCCTGGTCCTCGGCGCCGCCGGGGCGTTCTTCGGCGCTGAGAAGGCCGAGACCCTCATCGCCCGACTCTTCCGCAGGGAGCGGGAGACCGGGACCTGGAGCCGGGGCGCGCACGCAGCAATCGGCGCGCTGGTGCTGGTCTCCCTGGTGGCCATGGTGGTCCACCTCGCCGCCCCCCACGAGGCGGCGCCCCAGGGCCTCCCCGAGCCGGGCCGGATCTCCGCCCTGGACCTGGGCCGGGCGATGATCGAGGAGCCCCAGCGCTACATCGTGGCCGACCTGCGGGGACGCCCCGCGTGTGACGAGGCCACGAGCAGGATCCCCGGGGCGCTCTGCCTCGAGGACCTCGAGGAGAGCCTGGAGATGTACTCGGAGGGCCGAGCCCTCGTGGTCTTCGGCGCGGAGTCCGTCCCCGCGCAGGCCCTCCCGCCGTCCCTGGCCCGGTTCCGGGGTGAGCTCCTCGCCCTGGAGGGCGGCAAGACCACCTGGGACGCGCTCATCACCGGCGATCCGGAGCAGGCCGAGGCCTACGCCTCCCTCTCCCCTGCGGACCGGTCCGCCGCGTCGGCGCTCCACGCCTACTTCACCGGCACCCGGGCCCGGCCCCGGCCCCAGGCGGCCCCCGTCAAGATGCAACGCAAGATGAAGAAATCCGGCGGCTGCGGCTAGATGAACTCGGCTGAAGTGATGATACCCCCTGGCCGGTCCCCGACGCCGATCTCGGCGTTGCTCCTCCTCGAAGTGGCTCTACCACGTCTTCGTAGAAGCGCCTTGACCTCGACGCCGGTTCCGCGTCCATGCCGCATCATCATTTGCGCCGAGGTCATCTAGTGGTCCGTCGCAGGGTTTTTGATCAGTTGGTAGTTCACGGTCGTCGAGGCTCCTCGTTAGTCGAGATACGGCAGATCGCTGCGGTCTGCAAGCACTTCGATGCTGCGGGGCTGGCCTGATGTTCGCGCGAGCAG
>JBDRIT010000018.1:0-26241 GCA_043815665.1 Pseudomonadota bacterium | reverse complement strand
TTCTCAGACATTGCAGTGTGGGTGAGGGGCGCCCCGGCCGGTTTCACCAGAGCTTGATCCTCGCAAGCCTGCACGTCCATGCCGAATCGCACTCAATTTGCTGTCAGAACGGCTGGTTCCATTGATCCGGTTCCCGTGGGTTATCCGGCGAATCCACCCTCTCGGAGGGCGCCTCCGCTTGGCCCCAGCCCTGCCCATGCATCGATAGCCATGCATCCTCACGATCTCACCCCAAGAACCAACGCCCAACGATCACACCCGGACCGGAGTGCTTGCAATCCGGTCCGGGCGTGGTAGGCTATCAGTTGAGGGGTCCTGCCGGGTGCGCGGGGAGCGCAAATGTCGATTCCCCTGAGACGGCAGACGGGATCTGTCCCTGGCCGTGGTGTGCAAGCCCGGCTCGTACCGGGAAGCCTGAAGCGGCTACCAACGGAACCCACCTTTACGAGGGCGGGGTTTCGATCGCGTTCCTAGGTCGGCCCAGGCGGGTCCCTCACGTCTCCGCTTCTCCCCCGGTGACCGGCGTGGCGACCGGGATGAACTCCTCCCAGCCGAAGCGATCCATGTAGTTGTGCCAGACGCCGTATGAGCTCGATGATCCCGGGTCACGGTCGCTGATTGATGCCAACTCGGCTCTTCGGGTGGCCTGCACTTGTTTCAGGAAGGGCCGGCCTTGCTCATGCCATCGCCTGCGACACCACGCACCGAGGCCATCGCCAGGATGGACGAGACGGGTGACCCAGCCGGAGAAGACGAGCAGGAGGAGCCGGAGAGGTGCGAAGTCTGGTTTCATGAAGCGAGAATCGCATCAGGTTGGAGTAGAGACAAGGGCCTGGTGTTGCGTGTGATGCCATCTCCATGGGCCCGGAAGGTGGGTCTTGAGCAGTTGATGGCCGCCCACGAAAGTGGCGTGGTTGTGGGTGGATCGTGTTTTGGCACAGGACGCCATCCCCCAGTGGAACCTCCGGCCCACGGCTCCAGGATGAGTTTTGGCAAGGCCCAGGCCCGGAAGATGCTATGGGAGGTCGATGAGGCGGCGCTCGGCGGTGTCGAAGTCGAGGATCAGGGCCTGACCGTCGTGCTCGATGCGGACGGTACGGTCGCCGCGCTCCTGGTGGCACTGGGCGTTGTCGAAGCGGGCGTACGGGCCGATGTCCGCGGGGGCGCCGTCGATGGTCATGGGGCCCTCCCAGCCGACCTGGACGAGGCCCCGGGTAGGGGAGTCGTAGGTGAGCACCCCGTCCTCCACGCCGATGTCCGCGGCGAGGACCGCGGCAGTGAAGTCCCCGAAGGTCCAGCCGTCCTCGACGCTGCCCAGCTCCACCACCCAGGTGGTGTCCGTCTGCGGCGCGATGAGCTCGTAGGGGAACGCCTCGGACAGGGCCAGGGGCTGGTCGCACCAGAGCGCGACCCAGCCGTCACCGAGGCGTCCGATGGCCCAGTGCAGGGTCCCCATGTGGACCTCGTCGAAGTCGTTCACCGGGAAGTACGCGTGGGAGACCCCCTTGTCCAGGTACTCGCCCAGGAGCGGGACGTCCTCGGTGTGGTACTGGATCACGCCGAGGTTCTCGCTGAGGGTCACCCGGGGGAGCCAGCCCCCGGTCCAGTCGCTGCCGAAGGTGGCGCCCACGTCCACGCCGCCGAAGTTCCCCGGGACCGTGGTGAACACGTAGGCCTTCTGGGAGAGAGTCGCCTGCCAGGGGTGGGTCTGGGTCCCGTAGCCGCCGGGGTTGTAGTCCTGGGCCCCGGAGAGCTGGTAGTGGGGGGTGCGCCAGGTGTAGGTGTGCATCCGCTCCAGGGTGATGCCCTCGGAGAGGACACGCAGCTCCTCGGCGAGCTGCTTCAGCTGCGGGGTCCCCACGAGGGGCTTGACGAGGCCCATGAGGTTCTCGGGGATCGCTCCGAAGAGGAAGCCGTCCCAGAGGTCCCACTTGTCCACGAAGGCCATGGTCCCATTGATCACCAGGGGATGCACCGGGGCCGAGACCCCGAACCAGTGGATGATGTCGTCGTCCTCGGTGTAGGTCATCCCCAGCTCGGGCCCCTCCTCCACGTCCCAGGAGTCCGCCTGCTTCTGTTCGTGCCGATCCCGGGTCGCAGCGGCCACGGCCTCCAGGAGGGGCGGCGGGAAGTAGCTGTCGGAGGTGGCCATGAAGGAGGCGGTGAAGTCGCTGTCCGAGGTCCAGGACTCGGCCAGGCCGAGCTGGAGCCAGGCCCCGGAGGTGGTGGAGTCCTTGAGGCCGCCCTCGACGAGCTTGTTCGGGTAGGTCCGGCCGTGGACCGTGGCGAAGAGGCCCTTGTAGTAGTTGTTGAGCATGTCGTAGCCCATGAGATCCAGGACCATGACGGCCCGCTGCCGGATCTCGGGATCCTCCGCGTACTCCGCAAGGTTCAGGAGCGCGGGCATGTCCTCGTTGAAGTAGACGTTGGAGTGCCACTCGGTGAAGCCGAAGCGGGCCCTCAGGTCAAGCCAGCGCAGGAGCATGGGCCGGGCGTGGGCCGCGTGCTCTGTGCCAGTCATGCCGTTGTTTACGAAGACGTGATCGGGGTAGAGCTGTCCGACCAGGAGCTCACTGGAGTGGTAGAGGACCTGGTGGTTCTCCGTCCAGTAGCACATCTCGTCCTTGCCGGGTTCGTCGACCCAGTACTTGAAGCCCTTCGCTGTGTCCTCCAGCTCCGCCCGGAGATCCCCGGGCAGGACATCGGTCTCCTGGTTCAGGTAGAGGAGCCGCAGGACCGCGGCCATGGCGAAGTCTGCGGTGTCCTCCCGCGCCTGGATCTTGTCCAGGCCCGCGCGGAACGCGTCGTCCGCGTAGTCGGTCTCTCCCGCAGCGACGCGGCAGGTCTGCGCGTAGAAGCCGTTTCCGCTGTCGGGTCCGTTGTTCCCGCTGCAGGCCTCGAGGTAGGCCGCCTTGCGGGCGAGGTAGGCGTCCGAGGGCTCCAGGGGCAGGCTCTCCAGCACGTCGGGATCGGCGTCTGCTGCAGTGTCCACGGCGGTGTCCACGCCAGCGTCCACGGTGGTGTCCACGCCTGCGTCCACGGCGATGTCGGCGATGTCGGCGACGACGGTGTCCCCGGTGTCCGGTCCCGGCAGGGGCTGGTGCTTCGTCTCGGTGCCGCAGGCGGCGAGGGTGAGGACCGTCAGGAGGCCGAAGAGGGTGCTGCGCATGGCTCGCTCCATGTCTGAGGTCATTGGTCCGCCGGGGCCGGCAGGCCCGAGGTCTCCAGGAGCGCGAGGAGGACCGCCCCGATGCCGAAGGGCGCGTCGTCCACGGTCTCCACGGCGGCGTACTCAGCGAAGGTTCCGACGGTGGTGGGGCCGGAGACCCCGGTGACCACCGGGACGCCGTCGACCCCGGTGATGATCCGGCTCCGCACGCCGTCCATGGCCGCGTGGATCGGGTCGAGGACCTCGTCCCCGACCACTCCGATGCGCCACAGGCGGGCCATGCCGCCGGCGAAGAGGGCCGCGGCCGAGGTCTCCAGGTAGGTCTCGCCCGGGCGGTTGACGATGGTCCACCAGAGGCCGGAGTCCGGGTCCTGGCTGTCCACGGCCGCGACGACGAGGCGGGTCACCGCGTCGAGGACCGCTGCATCCGACTCGCCCCGCAGGGCCCGCACCCGGAGGTACCAGGCCCCCGCGACTGCGACCCAGCCGTTGCCGCGCCCCCAGTAGACCCCGTCGGTCTGGGGGGTGAACCACTGGTCCGCGTGCTTGAAGAACCCCGACTCCTCCTGGAGGGCCGCGGCGAAGATCAGGAACTGCTCCCCGAAGAAGTCCAGGGAGGCGTCATCGTCGAAGAGCGCCCCGAGGCGGAAGAGGACGTTGCCCAGCATGAAGAGCGAGTCCACCCAGAGGGTCGGGTAGTCCATGGTGCCCAGGTGGGAGAGGCCGCCCCCCTCGCTGCGCACCGCCTCCTGGTGCATGTAGGTCAACGCGTCGTCGATGACCGCCTGGTACCGCCCGTCCCCGGTGAGATGGAGGAGGATGACGGCGACCCCGGCCGGGACGCAGGAGTCCGAGTGGCCGATGGAGTATCCCACGTCGATGTGGTGGTCCATCCAGGCCTTCGGGTAGTCCAGGTATGCCGCCTCCCCGGTGATCTGGTGCAGCTCGAGGACCCCGATCATCAGGACCGCTGCCTCCCAGTCCCACTTCAGCTCCCCCACCGGGTTGCCCTCGATGAACGCGTCCGCGAGGACCATCGCCAGGGCGACGTCGTCGCTCCCTGGCGCCCGCTTCGCCGCGTAGCAGGCCCCGTCCGGCGGCGCATCCGGGATGCACCAGTCGAAGGGCGCCGCAGGCGTCGGGGCCGCTGGGGTCCGATCGTCGTCGCAGGCGACGAGGAGGAGGGGAAGGAGGAGTGGGAGGAGCGACTTCATGGGGTCATTAGACCGAACCCCCCCGCTCGGAGTCAATCAAAAGCACCATGAGGCTCGAGGGAGGGGTGACGCCAGCGGGGGCGGTGCTGTGGGCGAGCGACCCGGTCCAGGGACCGAGGACGAAGTCCGATCTGAGCGATGAGGAGTAGCAGCGCTACTTCGAAGCGGGAAGGCGGTTCCTGGGCAGGGTGAGCCGCTCACGGCCCGTCCCCGCCAAGGAACCCTGAGCGAAGTGCCTAAAGCTCGATCTCGAGCTCCCAGCCTTCGAGGGTGCCGAGATCCTGGCCGGCGTTGTCGGAGACGAACAGGGTCCAGTCGCCCTTCGCGTCCGCGCCGTTGAACGCGTCCACGTCGAAGGTCTTCGCCAGGTCGTCCGCGGAGCCGCCCTCACGGCTGTGGAGCGCCTGCTCCTGGCCGCCCTTCACCAGCTTGACGATGAGGTCGCCGATGTAGGTGTGGGTGATGGTGACGGTGACCTTCAGGGACTTGATCTTGCCGTCGTCGGTGACCGCGATGACGGACTTGACGCCAGCGGCGTTCTTGTCGGGGATCGCGACGGAGGTGTCGTTGCTGTAGGTCTTGGTGTCGCCGCTCAGGGGCGCGGCGGTGGAGAACATGAGCTTCACCTCGGCGAGGTAGCCCGTGTCCTGGCCGGCGTTGTCGACGATCACGAGCTTCCAGTCACCCTTGGAGGCGGCGCCGTTGAAGTTGGCCACGTCGTAGGTCTTCTGGATGTCGTCGTTGCCGCCGCCGGAGTTGTCGTGGAGCACCACGGAGGTGCCGTCCTTCTCCATGGTGATCTTCAGGTCGCCGATGTAGCTGTGCTTCACGTCGAGGTAGACCTTCATGCTGGCGATGGTCAGATCCTCGTCCACGGGCAGGTTGTAGCTGAAGCCCGTGGCGTTGTTGTCCGGGATCTGCATGTCCGCGCCGAAGGTGAACCGCACCTCGACGATGTCCTCGTCGATGGGCTCGGGCTGGGTGTCCTCGATGGAGAGCTCCAGGAGGTGCTCGACCTTGGCCAGGGACATCTCCGGGTTTCCGCCGTAGGTACGGATGGGCAGCCAGAGGAAGTCCGGGATCGTGTTGTAGGAGACCCACTCGCCACCGACGATGAGGTCGTCCTTGTCGATCTCGACGATGTACTTGTAGTGATCCGTGTTGGTGTAGGTGCCGATGTTCGGGATGAGGGGCCCGTCCACGTCGGCGCTGGACTCGCTGAGGTAGTCCACGTTCATCTCGAAGTAGACCCACTTGACCGCGTTCTTGCTGTTGAAGATGTCGTGGAACTTCTCGCCGGGGTGGCCCAGCTTGGTCATGACCTCCGCCTCGGTCAGCTCCTGATCCTTCGTGATCTGGTAGCCCAGGATCGGCTGGTTCCAGACCTGGTAGCCGATGGTCCGGTCCTCGGCGAAGGCGCGCTTCATCTTGCCGAGCATGTTCGTGATGACCACGTGGAAGGAGCCGGCGTTGGTGTCCCGGCAGTCCTCGTTCAGGGGCCGGCCGGCCTCGTCGCGCTCCAGCTCGAAGTCGTTGCAGCGGCCGCCCAGCATGTGCGCTGCGGAGCGATCGTACATGGCGATGAGCAGGGCCTTGATGTCGGACACGGTGAAGGTGACGCCGTTGATCGTCACGTCGTGCTGGGGCTCCGCGGCCAGGATGGCGGCGGGGACCCAGGCGTGGCAGAGGCCCCACCAGGTCTCGATGCCGTCGTAGTCGCTGTGATCGTCGCCGTCCTCGGCGTTGGTGCACTCATCGGTGAAGCCATCACCGTCGTCGTCCTTGCCGTTCCGGGCCTTCCAGTTGCCCTTGTTCTTGTGCTGCCAGGTCGCCGCCGGGCCCAGGGCGTTGTAGTACTCGTTGTGCTTGTCGATGACCTGCGGGTACGCCTTGTCACCCTCGGCGCCCTCGGGCACGCCACAGGCGACGGACAGCTCGATGGGCATGAGCTCCAGGAAGCCCTCGGGGGGCTGCCAGTTGTTGAAGGCGATGTCGTACTTCTCCACCGGGGAGAGCTTGGTCCAGTCCGTGGTGGAGATGCCCTTGTAGCGGACGTTGATCGAGTCCTGGTAGTAGCTCCAGTAGTCCGAGGGCCAGGGGAGCTGCTCCGCGCGGCCCGTGGTGTACTGCTTCAGGTCGGCGTACTTGTACTCGAACTCGACGTGGAACTGGGTCGGGTTGTTGCCCGCGTTCCACTGGTCGGCCGCAAGGGCCGGGTCCTTGCCGTTGGTCTCGGGCTTGTTCCCGGCGCCGTCATCCATGGTCTCGGCGCAGGCGCCGATCGCGACCACGAAGAGGATGCCGAAGAAAATGGTGTAGAGCTTGTTCATGCCCAGTCTCCTTGAGTCACTTTCCAGTTGAAGTGCCCGCGCTATACAGGAGCGTGGGCGTGAATGCAAGAAAAACCTGTTCAAATCCTATCGCTCACCAACCCGTTCCCGGCGCCAGACCGTCCCCGAGGGGGTGTCCTGGAGGACGACGCCCTGGTTGGCCAATTCCAGGCGCAGCGCATCTGCGCGTGCGAAGTCGCCAGCGTCCCGCGCTGCGTCGCGTTCGACCACCGCCGCGTCGATCCCCGCGTCGGCCTCGTCCTCCGCAAGATCGATCACGCCCAGCACCCCATCGATCTCACGCAGCAGCGCAAGGATCGGTGTTCGCTGATCCTCGGTGAGGCAGCCGTCGTCGATGCGCTTGTTCACCGTGCGCACGAAGTTGAACAGGATCGCCAGGGCGCGGGGCATGGACAGGTCCTCGTCCATGCACGCGTGCCAGCCGGAGCGGGCCTCGTAGACCAGCTGGTCCAGCTCCGGCCAGGCCGCTCCGCCCCGGAGGCTCCGGACACGATCGGCGAAGGACCGGAGGCGGCGGACGCCGGTGTCCGCCCGGTGCAGCTCGTCCTCGTCGAAATGGAGCACCTTCCGGTAGTGGGTCCCCAGGAGCCAGAACCGCAGGGCTGCGGGATCCCAGCCCTTGTCCAGGAGCTGCCGCAGGGTGACGCAGCGGCCGTTGCCGCGGCCCTCCATGCAGCCGTCCACCGTGACGATCTCTGCGTGCATCCAGAGGTTGGCCAGGGGGCCTCCGGTGCGCCCTTCGGCGATCGCGATCTCGTTGTCCCCGTGGGGGAAGACCAGGTTCGTCCCCGAGGTGTGGATGTCGAAGGGCTGCCCGAGGAGGGCCGCGGAGATCGCCGCGCACTCCACGTGCCACCCCGGTCGTGCGTTGCCCCATGGCGTCTGCCAGTAGATCCCTGCCTTGAGCTCCGCGAGGGTGGAGCGCTTGAACAGGGTGAAGTCCTGGGGGCTGTCCTTCTCGTAGTAGTCGTAGGTCGTCGCCGGCGGCGCCTGGACCTTGTCCAGATCCACCTGCGACAACCGGCCGTAGCCCTCCAGCCGGCGGATCCCGAAGTACACCGAGCGGAGCTTCTCGTATGCGTAGCCCTTCTCGAGCAGGGTCCTGGTCGCGTCCACCATGGCCGCCACGTGCTCGCTGGCCCGGGGGGTGTGATCCGGACGTCCGACGCCGAGCGCGTCCATGTCCGCAAAGAAGGTCTTCTCCCAGCGGGCGGTGAAGGTCTCCAGGGGCTCTCCCGCTGCGAGGCACTCGGAGATGGTGCGGTCGTCGATGTCCCCGAGGTTCACCACGTGCTCCACCGCGTATCCCCGGGACCGCAGGTAGCGGACCAGCACGTCGGCGAAGACCATGCGGCGGCTGAGACCCAGGCCCGGGGGGCCGTCGAGGCTCGGGCCGCAGGAGTAGATCCCGATCCGGCCCTCCTTCAGCGGGCGCAGCGCCTCCACGGTTCGCGTGAGGGTGTTGTGGAACCGCAGGGGCTCGGGCACGATCTGCGAGACGAAGAGCGACGTGGAGAGGTAACGCTCGCCCCCATCGGGCAGGAGGGCCACCACGGTCCCACTGGTGAGTCCGGCCGCCACCTCCATCGCGGCGGCCATCGCTGCGCCGGCGCTCATGCCCACGAAGATCCCCTCCTTCCTGGCCAGCTGCCGGGCCACGTCGTAGGCGAGGTCGTCGGCGACGTGGACGATCTCGTGGGGGAGGTCGGGATCAAAGATCCCGGGGGGATAGCTCTCCTTCATGTTCTTGAGGCCCTGGATCTTGTGGCCCTTGAAGGGCTCCACGCCGATGACCCGGACCTTGGGGTGGTGCTCCCTGAAGAACCGGCTGGTCCCCATGAGGGTCCCGGTGGTCCCCATGGTCATGACGACGACGTCGACCTCGCCGCCCGTGGCCTCGACGATCTCGGGACCCGTGCCGTGGTAGTGGGCCTGCCAGTTGGCGTCGTTGTTGAACTGATCCGTGAGGACGTAGGTCTTCGGCTGCTCGCGCGCCAGCCGATAGGCCTCCTCGATCGCGCCGTCGGTGCCCAGATGTCCGGGGGTCAGGATCAGCTCCGCGCCGTAGGCCCGGAGGATCTTCTTCCGCTCCTCGCTGGCCGACTCGGCCATGGTGACGGCGAGCGCATATCCCTTCACGGCGCAGGCCATGGCCAGGCCGATCGCGGTGTTCCCGCTGCTGGCCTCCAGGACGGTCATCCCCGGGCGCAGGTCGCCCGCCTCCTCGGCCGCTTCGATCATGGACTGCCCGATCCGGTCCTTGACCGAGCCCCCGGGGTTCATGAACTCCAGCTTCGCCAGGAGGTTGACCTCGGGATTCGGGTTCATTCGGGTGATTCGGACCATGGGGGTGTTCCCCACGAGGTCCAGGATGCTGTCTGCGATGCGGGTCATGTCGGGCCCCCCGTCAGAGGAGGTTGTTCACGGCCGTCTCGAGCTCCAGGATCTTGTCCGGGTCGGAGCTGAAGAAGGCGGAGGTGATCTCGGCGGTGAGGGTGCCGTCCTGGTCGTAGACCTGCGCGGTGTAGCTGGACGCGCCGAGGGTGCCCCACATGCCGCCGCCGTCCTGGACGATGGGGACGTCCAGCGCGGCAGCGCAGTTGTCGACCCCGCTTTGGGCGCCGTTCGCGTTGATCAGCACGACGGTGACGAGTCCCGTCCACTCCGGATGGTTGCCGACGAGGTCCTGAAGCGCAACGACCTGCTGCGCGCAGGAGCCTCACGTGCAGGACCCGAAGTAGGCGATCCAGACCTGTTCGCTGAGGACGGCCGGGGTCACCAGCCCGCCGTAGAAGGGGGACGAGGGGTTGAGATCCGGGCACGAGAACTCGGGGACCTGGTCCCCAACCTCGATCGCGAGGCCCTCGTCGATGATGCACTCCATGGAGCACGCACCCGGGACGAAGATCCCGACTCCGGAGCAGATCGCTGCGCAGCCGTGCTCGTAAGTGACGCCCGTCGCTTCGTCGCACACCGGGGCGGGGGCGACGCCGGTGCAGTCGCAGGCGCAGAGGCTGCTCTCGAGATCACAGGTGTCCGGGGCCGAGCAGGCGCCGCAGACGTCGCCGCAGCCGTCGGGGCCGCACTCCTTGAGCGTCTCGTCGGGGCCGTCGCAGGCCGGCTGGCAGACGCAGAGGCCATCGACGCAGAGGTCCTGGGAGCCGTCGCAGGTGCCACAGACACCTCCGCAGCCATCATCCCCGCAGTCGAGATCCTCGCAAGCGGGCACACAGGGCGTGTCGGCGGGGGGCGTGTCTTCGGGCGGGATCACGGTGTCCTCGGGCGGGATCACGGTGTCTTCGGGCGGGATCACGGTGTCCTCGGGCGGGATCACGGTGTCCTCGGGCGGGATCACGGTGTCCTCGGGCGGGATCACGGTGTCCTCGGGCGGGATCACGGTGTCGAGCGACGGGTCGGAGGAGTCTTCCTCTGACGTCGTATCCAATGCCGGAATGTCGGCCTTGGCTGGGACAATGTCTTCGGCTGGGTCCTGGTCCTTCCCCCCGCCCACGCAGGCGGTGAGAACGAGGAGCAGGACGAGGAAGGGTGCGATGCGCATGAGACCCCCTATGACGGACGCAAAATGCTACCATTCTGGTGGGGGTGGAGCAAGATCGCAGACACGGAAGTTCTTCGATCGGCGAGGGTGGCCTCGAGGAAAGTGGAATGGTAGCATCGGGCGCGGTGGAAGATGGTGCCGGGGAGCGGGGAGGAAGGAACATGAACAAGGTGGAGACACTCCTCGATGATCTGATGGCACGTCTCGAACAGGCCGCCGCAGCAAGGGAAGGGGACCGTGACGTCATGGTCGCGGGGCTCCGGGGTGCGGTGGAGCCCCTGGTGGCGGAGCTGCGTGACGCCGTGGCTTCGGAGATCAACCAGCTCACCCAGCTGGATCCGGCGACCTCCGTGCTCAACAGCAGGGCCCTGGAGGACGCGGCCGATGCAGAGTTCAGCCGTGCGCTGCGCTACCGGCGCGACCTCTCTGCGGTGCGCCTCGCCGTGGCCGGCTTCCCCGGCATTCGTGAGGCGCAGGGGGCCGGCGGCGGGGATACGTTCCTGCGGACGATGATCCTGGACTGTTGCCGGGGGATCCGCGCCTGTGACATCGTGGGGCGCACGGCCATGGCGACCTTCACGATCCTCCTGCCGGAGACACCGCTGGCCGGTGCGGTCCAGGTCGCGCAACGACTCCGCACGATCCTGCGCGACACCCTCATCCCCGTGGGAAGCGACGAGGTGTTCTACACGATCAACGTGGGGGTCGCGACCGCAGACAGCGAGGATGTGGGCGCCGCACCTCTGCTCGAGCGGACGTCGGAGGCCCTGCGGATCGCCCGGGAGGCCGGCCCCGACGGGATCATCGTCGCCCGCCAGGCCTCCCTGGAGGACGAACCGCCCTGCACCGCCGAGGATCCCGAGTCGGATTTCCACAAGGCCCTCGGCAGCGTCTCCGTGGATTACGTCCCCCCGGAAGAGCTATAGCTTGAGGCTTACCCGGTACGGAAGAGCGACGGGTCGTAACCCATCCGCAGGAGCGGCTGCAGGAGATCCGGCGGCAGGGGGGCGGAGAGGGCGAGGGGCTCCCCGCTGATGGGGTGGGGGAGCGCCAGGGAGACCGCGTGGAGCGCCAGGCGGCGCAGGTCGTACGTCTCCGCCAGGGCCCGGTTGACCTTGTTGTCCCCGTAGTTCGCATCCCCGATCACCGGGTGACCGATGTGCCTGATGTGCCGCCGAACCTGGTGCAGACGTCCGGTGTCCAGGAGCGCCTCCACGAGGGAGGTCTGCCGGGGGCAGGTCTCCGCTGTGGCGACGCGTCGGAGCCGGGTGCGCGCCGGGACCCGCTCGCCCCCTGCCGTCCTCGGGATGGGATGGTCCACCGTCACGGCCTCGGGGGCGACTCCTCGGACCAGGGCCAGGTAGCGCTTCTCCCAGAGGCCGGCCTGCATGTCCTCGGCGAGGCGGCGGGTCGCCTCGAGGGTCAAGCCGAAGACCACGACTCCGCTGGTCCCGCGGTCCAGCCGGTGGACGCCGCGCACCTGCCGGCCGTCCACCCGATCCCGAACCATTCCAACGAGGCTGCGGCCGTCCCGGGCCCAGCCGTGGTGGACCACCACCCCGGAGGGCTTGTCCACGGCGATGAGATGCTCGTCTTGATACAGGATCATGCGGGCAGCCTATCCCAACCGCGGGGACGTGACCATGGAGTTTTCCGGCGCTGCTGCTATCCTGGCCCCGAGACGCTGCGCAATGTGACCAGACCGTGAAGAACCACCGGCGCCTCGGCACGTACATCGGCACCGGCACTTTCCGGCCGGGGGAGTGTCCGGGCCGGGACGTGGCTTGAAACAAAGGAAAGGAGGCACCAGTGAACGAGGGACGCGGAAGGACCATGGGGCGGGCGATGCGGGGGATCCTGGCGATGCTGGCCCTGGCCGCGCTGGCCGCGGCGGGATTCAAGGGTCAGGGGGATGCCATGGCTGGACCGAAGGACGAGACGGTAAAGGTCGCCAAGAAGACGCTCAAGAGCGGGCGCCTCGCGCTGGTGATGAACTATCCGTACCAGATCACCGGTGAGGGAAGGACCAAGATCCACGTCACCCTCTTCATGCCGGACTTCAAGCCCGCCGCGGGCGCCGTGGTCAAGGTCAACGGGAAGAAGGTCGGGGTCGCTGACGAGAACGGGACCTGCATCTTCGACTACGTGCCCGGCTCGAACAGCGCGCACAAGCTCGTGGCGACGCTGACCCGGGAGGGAACCCTGTACCGGACCACCAAGCACTTCCAGAGCAACGCACGGACCGAGAGCTTCCGATCGGATCAGCTCTTCGTCTACACGGATCGCGGCGTCTACAACCCCGGGGACACGATCCACGTGCGGATGCTCGCCTGGGAGCTCCTGGGCGTCTACACGGCGCTCCCCGGTGCAGAGGTCACGGTGCTGTTCCAGGAGCCCGGCGGCCGGGTCTTCGGCGGTGAGAAGCTGAAGACCGACGCGGACGGGGTCGCGGCGCTGGAGCTCCCCCTCCCCAAGAACATGCCCCTGGGCAACTACGAGCTCAAGGTCCTCTACAACAAGGCCGCGGAGACCGCCCGCCTCCGGGTGGAGCGCTTCCAACCCCCGGTGATGAACATCAAGCACGACCTGAAGCGCTTCCTCACCCCCGCGCAGGAGACGCTCATGGTCTCCGTGGGCCTGACCTACTTCTCGGGGGGGATCCCCGAGGGCGCCACCATGAACCTCGCCGCGCTGGCTCCGGGGGGGGAGGTCCTCCTGGAGAAGGCCTTCGAGTCGGACAAGATCGGGCGCTACGGGCTCACCCTCGACAAGAAGGACCTGGACACCATCCGAAAGGCCCTCCAGCCGGAGCAGGCCTTCCAGATGCAGCTCACCGCGAAGGACGGGTACGGCCGCACCAGCGAGGTCAAGCGGGACATCGTGTACACCGAGATGCCCTACCGCGCCGTGCTGGAGTGCGACAAGGACGACTACCCCGCGGGCGAGACCGTGGTGCTCACCGCCCGGGTGGTGGACCTGGACGGGCGGCCGGCGAAGGAGATCGTCCTCACCATGCAGCTGGAGGGGACGGGCACGAAGGTCACCGCGAAGACCGACGAGGCGGGGGTCGCTGAGTTCCGCTTCGCCATGGGCAAGGAGGCCGCGCAGGCCGTGGTCCGCAGCGAGCTCATGGGCCAGCCCCTGGGTCAGCGACAGATCCGCCTCAACAGCGCCAAGCCCATGGTCTCCAAGGTCAACGAGCCCCCGAAGAAGGAGGGGATCTCCACCCACATCGACGTGACCTTCCACCCGGACTACGTGCCCGTGGAGAAGGTCGTCCACGTGGACCTCACGGACACCTCCGGGGGCCTCGTCGCGTCCACCACGATCCCGGTGAAGCAGCGCGCCGACGGCCTCTGGACCGCCGGCGGCACCGTGAAGGCCGACACCTGGGGCACCATGCTGGCCAACCTCTACGTGGTCGCGGCGCACAAGAAGGACGCCGGCAAGCGCCTGACCAACAAGAGCGTGGGCTTCATCACCGAGGGGCAGCACGTCACCCTCCTGCCCGGCGTGGGCGCGACGATCACCCTGCGGAACCTGAAGCCGAAGGTCCGGCCCGGGGAGCTCCTGGACCTGATCGTGGACGTGAAGACGAGGAGTGGCGAGGAGGCCGCGCTGGGCGCGTCCATGGTGGACCAGGCGGTGATCTCCCTGATGGATCCCCTGGAGACCACCCCGGGGGACCACTTCTACAACCCCCAGCGCAAGGTGATCTCCACCGGGGGCGCCGGGGTCCTCACCTGGCCCGTGGTGGACCGCAACTGGGGCAACCCCTGGCGGGACATCGCATACACCAACTGGGGCTTCAAGGATCCCGGCGGCTGGGTGTCCGGGCAGGATCAGGGCGACATGGATGGCAGCGAGGCCCTCCAGGGCGCGGTGGGCTCCGGCATGGGCGGCAGCGGCTCTGGAGCAGGGAGCATCGTCACCAAGTCCGCGGGCGTCAAGGGCCCCAGCAAGAAGCCGAAGATGCTCCTGAAGAGCGCGGACGCGCCGGCCCCGCCCGCCTCCATGGCCATGGAGAAGAAGAAGGTCCAGTACGAGTTCAGCGACGTGACCGTCGATGGCGAGCTCATGCACCCTTCGGCGGAGCCAATGCCCATGGAGGAGGCCGAGGCGGCGGCGGACGAGGATGGTTTCCACGAGGGGGACGACCGCACACGGCGCCGCGATGACGGCCCCGCCAAGGCAAAGGACGCGCCGAAGCAGATCACCATCCGCACGGACTTCCCGGAGACCGCGCTGTGGGCCCCGAAGCTGCGCACGGAGAACGGCACCACCCGGATGAAGATCCGGATCCCCGACTCCATCACGGTCCAGGAGCTGACCCTGGTCGCGTCGGACCGCAAGGGCGGGGTCGGCGTCCTGCGTCAACCGATTACCGTCCATCAAGAGGTCTTCGTGCGCCTGAGTCCTCCGGCCACCATGGTCCTGGGGGACGCGGTCCAGGTCCAGGCCCTGATCCGCAACGTCTCCGACCAGGACCTGGCGGGGACCGTGAGCTTCTCCTCGTCCGACGTGGCCCTCGCAGGGGACGCCGCCGAGGTTCCGGTGAAGATCCCCGCCGGGGAGTCCACGCCCGTGACCTGGCTGGTGAAGCCCCTGCGCACCGGTGAGGCGAAGATGACCGTCAAGGTCTCGACCCCGTCCGTCGAGGACAGCGAGACCCGTGCGACCTTCGTGCTCCCGGCGGGGGATCCGGAGGTCACGGTCCTGCGTGGCACCGTGAAGAAGGGCGGCGCGTTCGAGGAGAGCGTCAAGCTCCGGAAGCGGTCCACGTACCGCACGGCGTTCCTCAACGTCAGCTTCCCGAACCTGGTCCCGGCCCTCCAGGGTTGGGAGGCTCTCGCCGAGTGGCCCCTCGCCTGGGTCGGCGTCACCGGCGTCGCCAGCCGGGCGATTACGGACGCCGCGATGCTGGACTGGGGGACGAAGGCGAAGAAGGACGCGGCGTGGTTCGAGCACGCGAGATCACGGCTGGCGCGGGCGGGCATTGCCCTGGCCGCGTCCCAACAGGAGGACGGCTCCTGGGGCTGGTTCTATCTGGCCGACGCCGCCCTGCCCGCGGGCGGGTACCACGGCAGCACCTACATGACCGCCTACGCGCTGCGTGCGCTCCTGGAGATCAAGGCCGCGGACTTCGTGGTGGACGACAAGGCGATCCAGGGCGCGATCACCTGGCTGTACGGCCAGCGCAACGACAAGGGCGTCTGGTCCGTCGGGCCGGCGTACTTCTGGGAGGTGAACGCGCCCGAGGCGGACTGGGGTCTCAGCGCGGAGCTCATGGCCCTCCTGGTGTCCGCGGAGCGGGTCGTGAACACGGACCCCAGCGCCGACCTGAAGAAGCTCGTCGGGATGATGGAGGATCACCTGGCAGGGGCCCCGGCGGATCCCGCGACCCTGGCCTGGGGCGTCATGGGCCTCACCGCCTGGGCCGAGTGGCAGAAGAACGCGGGCGCAGCGAAGCTGGCGAAGACCCGGATCCAGCAGCTCCTGACCATGAAGCGCGACGGCTACTGGGAGCCCCACTGGTACCACGCCTACGGCGGCATGGTGGAGCTCAACGCGCTGATCCTGCGGGTCCTCGCGGAGGACGACGCGGAGGCCCATGCCGGCACGATCCGTGAGATCGTGACCTGGCTCCTCTCGACCCGGGAGGCCTGGGGCGCGTGGCACAACGAGATCGGCACCGCCACGGCGGTGCGGGCCCTGCTGCGGGCCGGCGCGGGCGCGATCGCCGAGATCCCCTCGGTGGTCACCGTGCGCGTCGACGGTGAGCAGGTGGCCCGGGTGGACATCGATCCGGCGGATCCGTTCCTCTCCGCGGCCTCCCTGCGGCACCTCGAGATCACCGGAAACCTGAAGCCGGGCAAGAACGAGGTCCGGGTCTCCTACGACGGTGCACTCACCGCAGCCGTGACCCTCGAGGTCCGGGAGTGGGGCAAGGACGTCCAGGGCGCCACGGGCCCCGAGGTCTTCTCCGTCGTGCGCAAGGCAGCGAAGGACGTGAAGGTCAACCAGCCCACGGACGTGACCCTCGAGGTCAGCGCGAACCGCAAGGCCCCCTACGTGCAGGTCACCGACGGGATCCCGGCCAACGCGACCCCGGACACGGCGTCCCTCGACGCGCTGGTCGAGGCCGGGACCGTCCAGGGGTACGACGTGGGTCAGGGTGAGGTCACGTTCTTCCTGAAGGAGCTCGTCGGCGAGGCCAGCCTCAGCTACAAGCTCGTCGCCAGCCGTCCCGGCGCCGCCGGCCACCCCGGCGCCCGGGTCAACGCCCGCTTCCACCCCGCCTTCGGCAGCGTCTGGGTCGTGGGCGACGCCCTGACGGTCACGGATTAGGCGGAACCCAGCGGTCGAGCCAGGACTGCATCTCCCACAGCATGTGCAGGATCGACTCCCGGGCCTGGTAGCCGTGGCCCTCGTGGGGGAGGAGGACCATGCGGACCGTGGCGCCCTGGCCCTGGAGCGCGTTGTAGAAGCGGCGGGTCTGCAGGGGGTGGGTGCCGGAGTTTTCGTCCGCCTCGCCGTGGATCAGGAGCAGGGGCTCGTTGATCTTCGGCGCCTGGGAGAAGGGGGAGAGGGTCATGTAGACCTCGGGCGCCTCCCAGAAGGAGCGCTCTTCGGCCTGGAAGCCGAAGGGAGTCAGGGTGCGGTTGTAGGCACCCGAGCGGGCGATGCCCGCCTTGAACAGGTCGGTGTGGGCCAGAAGGTTCGCCGTGGTGAACGCGCCATAGGAATGTCCCCCCACGGCCATGCGCCCGGGGTCGGAGACGCCCCGCCGGGTCAGCTCGGCGACCGCAGCCTCCGCGCCCGCGACGAGCTGCTCCACGTAGGTGTCGTTGGGCTGGGCCTCGCCCTCGCCCACGATGGGGAGGGTCGGGTCGTCCAGCACCGCCCAGCCGCGGATCAGGAAGAACAGGGGTGACCACCAGCCGATCTGGACGAACCGGTAGGGGGAGTCGGTGACCTGGCCCGCGTGATCCGCTGACTTGAACTCTGCGGGATAGACCCAGAGCAGGGTGGGCAGGGGGCCGTCCTTCCCCCTGTCGTACCCGGGAGGCAGGTAGAGGGTCCCGTTGAGCGTGACGCCGTCCTTGCGCTGGTACTGGATCATCTCCTTGGAGACCCCCAGGAGTTGCGGGGTCGGGTGGGGAAAGCGGGTCAGGAACCGCTCTGCCTTCGTCTCCAGGTTCCTCACCAGGAAGTTCGGCGGTGTGTCCACGGCCTCCCGCCGGATCACGAGCTCCCCGGCGTCATCGTCGAGGAGGAGGACCGGATCCTCGTAGCGCTCCCCCTCGGAGCGGAAGAGGCGCTCGGTCTTCCGGGTCTCCAGGTCCAGGCGGTCCAGGAAGGGGCGGTTCCCCTCCGGGGAGGCACCCTCTCCGATGAAGAAGAGGTGCCCGTCGTCCCCGAGGAGCACGGCCCTGCCCTGCGCGTTGAATCTCTGCACCGGGGCGCCGGGGTCGGTGTAGCGGTCCTCCCAGTTGCGGTCGTAGAGGGCCACGGGCGCCCGCTCCGGCGCGCCGGGCTGGAGGATCCAGGTGCGCACGTTGCGGGTCTCCCACCACCACTCAACGACGACGGCGAGGTCGTCGCGGCCCCAGTAGATCCCCCCGTAGCGCAGCCCGAGCTTGACCAGGGACCGGGGTGGGTCGTCGAAGGGCGCAGACCACGTGAGCAGCTCGTCCCGGATCTCCGCCACCCGGCGCGGGTCGCCCCCGTCCCGGGCCTCGGCCCAGACGAGGGTGGCGGGAGCGTCGCTCCGCCACTCGAAGCCTCGAGGCGAGTCCGGCGCCGCCGCGAAGTCCGTGGACATCTCCTCGATGAGTGGGATCTCCGCGACGGCCTTCACCGGCGCGCCCGCTGCGTCGAGGATCTCCACCGTGCGGGGGAAGCGGTCTGCCTGCACCAGGGTGGACCAGGGGCGGTGCAGGCGCTGGACCAGGAGATACTCCCCCGAGGGGGACGGGTCGAACTCCCGGTAGATCGCCGGCGCGCCCAGGGAAACGACCGCGCCCTCCAGGGTGACCCGCGTCAGCTGCGCGGCGAGGAGATGCTCGAAGAGGGCCTCGTCGTGGGGGGTCTGCAACAGATCCTGGTAGGTTCGCGCCGGGGCGGTGCGGCCGACGCTCTCCTCCACCATGGGACCCGCGGGCACCCGCGGCGGCTCCGGGGCCGGCCCGCGCCCGTCGGGGATGAGCTTGCACAGGAGGCTGAGCCCGTCGGGCGTCCACTCCATGGTCGTGCCGAAGGCGTCGGAGAGGGGCCGCTCCGTGAGGCGTCGCGCGGCGCCGTCCCCGGTCGCTGCGACCCAGAGCTCGATGCGCTCGTCCACGGTGACGGTGAACGCGACGTGGCGCACGTCCGGGGCCCACCGGATCCGGCGGAGCCTGGCGCCCTCTGGGAGGCCCGTGACGGGGCGCTCGGCGCCCGTGGCGATCTCCTGGAAGGTGAGACCGATGGCGTACGGGAGCCGGCTCGGCCCCGTGGTCCGGGGGTTGATCCGGCTCCCGGCGAGGCGCGCCTCCGGCGCGGCGAGCTCGTCGATGGGGGTCCGGGCCGGGCGGGCCATGAGGAGGAGCCATCGGTGGTCCGGGCTGGCGCTGACCCAGGGGGTCGGTGGGGCGTCGACCAGCTGGACAAGATCCGGGGACGGAGACTGGTAGTCGAGGGCTTGGGACGCGGTGGGGAGAAGTAGGGTGTAGCCGAGGACGAGGGCCGAGATGATGGACAATGGACAATGGACGATGGATCCGGGGCGCATGGGTCCTCCTCGGGGGCGTGTGACAGTGAAGCCGCTCGTGGTAGAATACCGGACCGGACGGTCGTGCCCAGGAGGAGATGATGCAGCGAGGATTGATTCTCGGGATCCTGATCTTTGGATTGGGTGCTTGTGGGGGGAAGGGGAACCCGTCGGTCGTGGCCGATGTCGTGGGCGAACTGGTCGTGGCGGACGTCGTGCCGGATATGCCGGAGGCGGAGGACACGCCAACGGTCGATACGGCTCAGGAGGTGGCTCCGGACACGGCTCCGGATACGCCGTACCAGCTCCCTGCGGGGTGCTGTGACACCATGGCGGATTGTGATGACGGGCAGCTCTGCTTCATCACCGACGCGCCGGTGCCCGGGGTGTGCATCAATCTGCCGGTGGAGGGCTCACTCAACTGCTGGGACGACGGAGACTGTCCGTCCGGGGACTGTCGGGACGCGGCGATCTGTCCCTGCGGTGCGGACTGCCTCCAGGACATCGGCTGGTGCCTCCTCGATGGTTGCTGCACCGGGGACGGGGACTGCGGCGGCGGGGAACACTGCGTGTTCACCGACGGGGCTGTCGGAGTGTGCAAGCCGGATCTCGTCGCCGCCTACGCCTGCTGGGACGACGGGGACTGCGAGTTCGGGCTCTGCAACGGGGTCATCATCTGCCCCTGCGGCGCGCTCTGCGACATGGCGGACGCCCCGGGGACCTGCGCGGCGCCCCCCCTCGGTTGCTGCACCCAGGACGCCGACTGCGAGAACCTCTGGGAGTGCGTCTTCAGCGCTGGCTTCCCCGGGGTCTGCAAGGAGCCGCCGCCCGAGGGCCTCTGTTGGTCCGCGACGGACTGCGGCTACGGAGATTGCACCGGCCCCGAGGTCTGCCCCTGCGACGCGGACTGCGACGGGGAGGACGCCCCCGGGTGGTGTACCACCGAGTTCCCCGGCTGCTGCTTCGAGGACGGGAACTGCGGCGGGGGCCAGTCCTGCGTCGACATCAAGGGTGCGAAGGGGCTCTGCAAGGCCCTGCCGGGGCCCGGCGAGTGCTGGGAGGACGCAGATTGCCCCGAGGGCTTCTGCGCAGGCGCCGACATCTGCCCCTGCAACTTCGATTGCCTGATCGAGGATCAGATCGGCCTCTGCTCCGACCTCCTCCCGGGTTGCTGCCTCTCCGTCGAGGATTGCGGCGTCGGTCAGGTCTGCGCGGTGCCCGCCTGGGAGGACACCGTCGGCCTCTGCAAGGACCCGGTCCCGGGGCATTGCTGGTCCGACGCGGACTGCGGCGAGGGCGGCGCCTGCGACGGCGAGATCCTCTGTCCCTGCGGTGCCCTCTGCGGCGTCGCGGATGCTGCGGGCGTGTGCACGGAGCCGTAGGTCTTCCACTGTGGGAGGCCCTTCAGGGCCGACATTGTGGGAGGCCCTTCAGGGCCGACTCTTCCGGGCGCAGATGCCCTTCCCACAGGGGAGTCGGGCCTGAAGGCCCTCCCACAGCTTGTCTGGAGGAGATCCATGACCGATGACTACACCTTTGCACCCTTCCTCGAGTGGCGTGACCGGGTGGATTGGTACGCGGATGATCCCTTCCTGCAGCGGGTGCTGCGCCACTTCGCCGGCGACGACTGGGAGGCGGTGGACGCAGCGGCCCGGGGGATCTCACCGATGGTGTCCGGGCGCTGGGGACGCCTCGCAGAGGAGGCGGCCCGTCCGGAGAAGCGGCCGTCGGTCCTCCACTACGACGGTCACGGCAACCGCATCGACCGGATCCAGCGCCCCCTGGAGACCTGGATCCTGGAAGCCGAGATCTTCTCCCTCGGCCTGTTCTCCAGGTCCACGCCCATGTGGAGCCGGCTGGTGCAGCTCCTGCTCATCTACCAGAACGGCGAGGCCTGCATCGCCTGCCCCTTGGTCTGCACCGAGGGCCTCATCGCGCTCCTGGAGCGCTTCGCGGATCGGGACGAGACCCGGGCGATCCTGGAGCACTGCAGGGAGGGGCGGGACGGGGGCTTCGCAATCGGCGCGCAGTATCTCTCGGAGATCCAGGGCGGCTCCGATGTCCCGGCGAACATCGTCGAGGCCGTGCCCGACGGCGACGCCTGGCGCCTCTACGGACCGAAGTTTTTCTGCTCCGCGACCCACGCGGACTACGCGGTGGTCACCGCCCGGCCCCGGGGCTCAGACGAGATCGGCCTCTTCGTGATGCCCTCCTGGGTGGATCCGGACCGGGAGCAGCGCAACGGGTTCACCGTGGACCGGATCAAGTGGAAGATGGGGACCTCGGAGCTGACCACCGCGGAGATCACCCTCGACGGCGCCCGCGCGTACCAGGTGGGGCCGCTGGATCGGGGGGTGGCCAACGTCACCGGCATCGTCCTCACCACCTCCCGCCTCACCGTGGGCCTGTCCAGCGCGGCGAACATGCTGCGGGCGGTGCGGGAGGCGAGGGCCTACGCGGAGTTCCGTGAGGCCTTCGGGCAGCCCATCGCCCGCTATCCCCTCGTCACGGGGCAGCTCCGGCGGATCGAGCACCGCGCCAGGGCGACCCTGGTCGGCGCATTTTCTGTGTATCGGGATTTCCTGCGGCTGCCCGACGGGTTCCGGGGCGGCCTCTCGACCGATGAGCCCGACGACGTGCGGAGGCTCCGCTTCCGGGTGCGTGAGCTCGTGATGCTCCAGAAGATCGTCGCGTCCCTGGACTCCACGGACGTCCTGCGTACGGCCATGTCGATCTTCGGCGGCCACGGGATCATGGAGGACTTCTCTGCGCTGCCCCGGCTCTACAGGGACTCGGCGATCAACGAGCTCTGGGAGGGCCCGCGGAACGTGCTCCTCACCCAGATCCACCGGGATCTGCAGCGGGTCGCATCCTGGTACCCGACCGATGCCTTCGTCCGGGACGTCCTGGCCGGCGCGCCGGAGGCGGTGGTCGGGCCCCTGGCCCGGGAGACCGCCGCGCTGGTGGCCCACCCGTCGCTCCTCACCCCGGACGAGGACACCATCGCCGTCGCAGATCGGTGGGATCGGCTGGCGGACGCGTTGATGCATACGGTCCAGGACAACGCGCTGCGAGAGGTCGAGGATCAGCGGCACTTCTGAACGCGGTTCTCCGTATCGAACGCGCACTCCCAGAAGAACGGGAGGTTCCAGGCGCAGGAGTAGAGCCAGGTCTTGGGGAAGCCGCAGAAGGGGATCGAGCCGTCCCAGCCCTCGATCCCCGAGCAGAGGTCCCCGAAGATCTGGCAGCCGCCGGCCACGGAGGTCCAGAGCTTGGTCTCCGAGCCGGAGCAGTCGTAGTCGAAGCTGCCGTCGCCCCGGTGGACCGTGTAATATTCGAGCTGGCCCGGGTGGGCGTTGATGTTGCTGTCGTAGCAATCCGTCGCCGTGAGGACCTTGAAGACCCCGGTGGGCTGGCAGTAGCACTTGCCCGGGGTGTTGGCGTCGCCGAAGCCGTCGTTGTCTGCATCCTTGTAGTACACCGTGCAGCCGCCCGATCCCACGGGATCCACCGCGCCGTCGCAGTCGTCGTCCTGGCCGTTGCAGACCTCGGGGATGTTCACCGGGACCTCGTTGGTGCACTCCACGCCGGAGCCGTTCTGCTTGCACGTGTAGGTTCCGTTCGCGCAGAGGTCGGAGTCGTTCCCGTCGCAGGTGTTCCCCAGGGTGGGGAAGCCCTCGTCGGTCTGGCCGTCGCAGTCGTTGTCGGTGTAGTCGCAGATCTCCTGTACGCTGGTGACGCTCTCGTTGCACTCGAGGCCCGCGCCGTCCCCGGTGCAGGTCCAGATCCCGTTCTCGCAGAGGTCCGAGTCGTCGGTGTCGCAGGGGAGGCCCTTGTCGGGGAAGCCCTCGTCGGCCTGGCCGTCGCAGTCGTTGTCCGCGCCGTCGCAGATCTCCGCGATGTTCTCCACGGTCTCGTTCACGCACCACAGCTCCGAGCCGTCGGGGGTGCAGGTCCAGGTGCCCTTCGCGCAGTCGTCCGAGTCCGTGCCGTCGCAGGGCTGGTCCTTGTGCACGAAGGCCTCGTCGATCTCGCCGTCGCAGTCGTTGTCGAAGCCGTCGCAGAGCTCGGCGAGCGCGCCGCCCGCGTCGTTGACGCACTCCACGTCGGTGCCGTCCTGCATGCAGGTGTAGGAGCCGCCCTTGCACTCGTCGGTGTCGTCGCCGTCGCAGGCCTGGCCCAGGAGGGGGAAGTCCTCGTCGGTGTACTCGTCGCAGTTGTTGTCCACCCCGTCGCAGATGTCCGGTCCCGGCACCGCCGCAGTGCAGGAGGTCCAGCCCGCCTCCTCGCAGGTCCGCATCCCGTCGCAGGTGCCGTGGGTGTTGGTCCGCTGACAGTCCTCGGAGGTGCCCACATCGTCGGGGAGACAGGTGCAGCTCCCCGAGTTCGGCCAGCACACCGCCGCCCCGGCCCCGTCGTCGTAGCAGTGGAAGTTCACGGGGCAGTCATCGGCGCTGTCGCAGGTGACGGTGCAGTGGGGACCGTCGTCGCCCACGTCGAGGCAGGCCCCCGCCTCGGACTCGCAGTCGCTGAAGTCACCGCAGGCCTCGCAGAGGCTCCAGTACCGGGGCACGCAGATGAACTGGAGGTCGCCGCCGAAGAGGTTCACGCCCTTGCAGATCCAGCCTGCGGGGCATTCCTCGATGCAGGAATCCGTGCAGATCGATCCGCCGGGGGCCTCCACGCAGAGCGCGGAGTCGCAGTCGCCGGGATCATCGCAGGGCTTGCCGAGGTCCGTGCCGGGTCCGACGAGCTCGACGATCTCCTGCGGGAGGACCTGGTCCACGCCCAGGTCTCCCGTGCCCTCGTCGGGTCCCGGCCCGTCGCCCACCCCGTCCCCGGGCCCGGTGTCCGTCCCCGGGGTGACGCCGTCGCCTCCGGGAACGTCGGGCGTCCCGCCGGTCCCGTCGCTCCCGCCTCCGCACCCGGACACGGCGAGGGTCACCACGAGGATCGTGAACGCTGCAAGATCTCGCATGGGCGCCTCCAATCGACGAAAACTACGGTGATTATAGCCAGATCGAGGGCGCTGACTCCAGAAAAACCACCGCTACTGCACACAGACCGCGGTGCGCTGGGCGTTGCACATGTTCATGTTCCAACCGGTCTCGGTGCCGGTCGGCCAGCTGGCCCCGCTGTTCACGCCCTTGCGGCAGGACGCCATCGCCCCATCGCAGTTCCAGTAGTCCGTGGAGCCCTCGCAGAAGGGGCACTTGAACATCACCCAGTCCCCGGAGCTGTTGGCCCCGGGGAGCCCCGTGATCCCCGCGAGGAGATCCGGGATGGAGGCCGCCAGGGTCCCGGCGCCGTAGGCCGCCGCGCAGGCCGCGTCCATGATCCCGTCGGTCTCGTCGAAGGTCTGGTCACAGACGCTGTGGTTGAACGTCGTGTACCCGACGAAGGTGTTGGCCAGCATCTCCTGGACGCAGGACGCGTCGCAGCCGTCCCCGGCCTCCTGGTCGCCGTCGTCGCACTCCTCCCCTGGATCCGTGACCCCGTTGCCGCAGCAGGCGGGGATCGAGGCATTGACGCACCCCAGGCCCGCCGTGCAGCTGTCCGTTGTGCAGGTGTTGCCGTCGTCACAGAGATCCGACGCCCCGGGGGAGCAGACGCCGACGGTGCAGGCGTCCCCCAGGGTGCAGGGGTCCTCGTCGTCACAGGGCACCCCCGAGAGGGGGGCGACGAACCAGCCACCGATCCCATCGCAGGTCCACCCCATGCAGGGATCCGCGGGGGGCGGTCCCGGGGGATCGAAGGCGCCGATGCAGCCGCCGGGGGTGCAGTGGTCGTCGGTCGTGCAGACATCGCCGTCGTCGCAGATGGCGTCGACGAACTTCACGGTCACCCCCAGGACGGGGTCACAGGTCAGCTCGGTGCAGGGGTCGCCGTCTTCGAGGGAGACGTTGGCGCCCGTGCACACGCCGGCCTGGCAGGCGTCGTTCTCCGTGCACGCGTCCAGGTCGTCACAGGGGACCCCGGTGAGGGGTGCGAAGGCGCAGCCGGTCTCACCGCCGCAGCTGTCGCTGGTGCAGGGGTCGCCATCGTCGCAGAGTCCCTCGTCGGTGTCCCCGTCGCAGTCGTTGTCCACGCCGTCGCAGACCTCGTCCGAGGGCGGGCTGACGCTGCACGCGGTGAGGCCCTCGGTCGCACAGACCCGCTCGCCCATGCACCAGCCCTCCGCGTCGCTCCCCGAGAAGCAGAAGGTGTTCAGCCCCAGCGCCGACGCGGTCTCGGTGCAGGGACAGATGCCCGTGGGCGGGACGCAGCCGGACACGATGCCGCCGCTGGGCCCTGCCGGATCCGGCCCCACGAGCTTCAACGTGTTGGAGACGATCGTCCCCTCGGGGCAGATCGGATCCGCGTCCGGGATCTCGCTCACCGTCGCGCAGAATCCGCCGATGTTGGCCAGCTTCACGCACGCGTGGTTCTGGGTCAGGTCGTCCTGGCAGTCGTCATCGGACCAGCAGGGCAGGCAGAGGTGGCTGTAGCGGGAGACGCAGTACAGGGCCAGGTCCGGCGCGCCGGGGGCGATGGGGACCAGCTCCGAGGTGAAGCCCGGATCACAGACGTCCACCACCGCGGGCAGGCAGATCCGATCCCCGAAGTGCCAGCCGCAGAGCAGGCTCTCGCAGTCCTCGTTCACAGCGCAGGGAGCGTAGGTCCCGGCGGGCCCCGTGTCCTCGGGCACGTCCTCCGCCGGGGGGGTGTCCTCGGCCGGCGGCGTGTCTTCCGGCGGCGCCGTGTCCGTTGGGAGCCCGTCGGGGCCGAGGTCCTCCGGGAGCGGAGTGTCCTCTCCCTGGGAGTCCCCGGGATCGACGGCGTCCTCCCCGGGGCCCGACGTGTCAGGCGGGATGGTGTCGAAGCCCCACCCGGTGTCTTCCCCGCCAGGCTGCGTGTCGCCCTCCCCGAGCCCGGAGGTGTTGCACCCGGCGGCGAGGAGCAGGAGGAGGAGGATGAACAGAAGGTTCAGAGGGCGCATCCGTGACCTCGCAGGGTGGTTGTCCCGAGAAGTATATGTTGGATGAGGGGAGAGGTTCAATCGGCACCGTCCGGGAGGGTGTGATCGGAAACAGTTGGTCGATGCAATGGGATCAGTCACCGGGGTGAGCGTCTTCTTGTCATCCCGAGCGCAGCGAGGGATCTCAAGTGAACACTCTCGGGTACAGCGACCCCTGAGGTCCCTCAGTCGGGCAGCG
>JBDRIT010000017.1:0-36072 GCA_043815665.1 Pseudomonadota bacterium | reverse complement strand
GAGCCTCGGGGGAGCCTGCGGGGGAGCCCGCGGGTTTTTTAGCTTGGACGGGGGAAATCCATAACAAAAAAAGGCCCCGATTCCGGGGCCTTAGATGGAGCGGGAAACGGGACTCGAACCCGCGACGTTCAGCTTGGGAAGCTGACACTCTACCAACTGAGTTATTCCCGCCCGGATGTCAACGGGCCGAAATTACTCCCGACTTGTTCGGGTGTCAAGCCCAAACTCCCCGGCCCGGATGAGCTGATCCGGCGGGCTTGCGGTGCTGCATAGCGCATAAACCCCTTGCGGACGCGGTGGGCGCTTGCGTATGCTGTGCGCTGTTTTCTGCGTTCCGATGGATCACTGAAATGCCCTGACACTCCACTGGAGGAGAAAATCATGAAGCGACTGTCCCTGCTGCTCGGTGCCCTGGCGCTGGTGTTCTCCGTCGGCTGTCAGGAGGCCGGCGAGTTCAGCCCCGGCGAGCTCGGCAAGCTCGAACCCGCGAAGAAGACCCAGGAGCTGGGGCCGCTGCCCTTTGTCCTCCCCGCGCACAAGCTCCCCGGCGACGAGCACATCCCGGGCAAGGCCGACCAGTACAGCGACTTCCGGGACGCGCACCCCCAGTGGTACGCGATCACCGAGAAGCCCGCCGGGGACTACCGTCCCATGAACGAGTGGGAGCCAATGCAGTCGGTCGTCCTCACCTTCTCCGACTACATGCCCGGGGACGCCCCGGTGTTCCAGACCTTCTCGGACATCATCGTCAACTCCGTGCCCGTGGTGCCCGTGTGGATCATCGTGGACTCGGATTCCGCGAAGAACCAGCTCGAGGACAAGCTCATCGACGACGGCCTCACCCAGGGCCAGATCGATGACGGCATCGTGTTCTACCGCTGGGAGAACGATGCGATCTGGATGATCGACTACGGCCCCCTGCCCATCGTCAACTCCGACGACACCGTGGCCTTCATGGACTTCCGGTACTACCACCAGCGCGTCCTGGACGACGCGATCCCGACCATGCTCGGAAACGCGATCGGCGCCACCACCTACCGGTCCCCCCTCAACCTCGAGGGCGGCAATTTCCAGGCGGACGGATCGGAGTACTGCTACATCACCGAGCGGGAGCTGTACTACACCGGCCTCTCCGCCGCGCAGCTCACCAGCTTCTTCATCGAATGGTACGGGTGTGAGAAGGTCGCGATCCTCAAGGACATCACCGACGACGGCACCGGCCACATCGACATGCTCTTCAAGCTCGCAGACAAGCACAAGGCCGTCCTCGGCGAGTACACAGAGGCAACTGCTCCCCCCTACGCCGCCTACAACCCGGACGCCCCGAACGACCCCGCCTACGTCAAATACCAAAACTATGTCCAGAACAAGCAGCGCATGGACGACAACGCGGACCTCCTCGAGGCCCTGGTCTTCGACGACGGCGGCTCCATGGGGGTCCACCGCCTGCCCTTCCCCAACAGCTACCAGGACACTCCCAGGACCTACCTGAACTCCACGATGATCAACAACGGCGACGGCCAGAAGGTCAACCTCTGGCCCATGTACACCGTGGACAAGAGCATCGAGGACGACGCACTTGCCGCGTGGCAGCTCGCCATGCCCGACTGGGATCACATCGGGATCGTCAGCGACCAGATCTCACTTTACTCCGGCGCGGTGCACTGCATCACCCGAACGATCCCGGACCTGCCGCTGCAAAAGTGGGTGGCGGACGGCAACTGCGTCCAGGGCGTGTGCCAGGGCGGTGCGGACGCATACGCCGGCGCCTGCATCGCCGGCAGCGAGCTCACCCCCGGCTGCTGGGGCCCCGCGTGGCAGTGCCCCTGCAACGACTGCAACGTGTGCGTGGATATCGAGTCCTGCGGCAACGGCGCCTGCGAAGCCGGCAACGGGGAGACCTGCGCCAACTGCGCCGCCGACTGCGGCTGCACCGGCGACACCCAGTGCGTGAACGGCGAGTGTGTCGCTCCTGTGGGCTGCGCCGGCTCCTGCGGCGCGCAGTCCCCGGACGGCTGCTACTGCGATGACGCCTGCGACGAATACGGCGATTGCTGCGAGGACGCCTGCGACGAGTGCGACCTGACCTTCTGCGGCGAGCCTGATCCCTGTGCGGGCAAGGACTGCGGCACCGACGGCGCCGGCGGCACCTGCGGTGAGTGTGAGCACGGATTCGAGTGCGTGGCGGGCCTCTGCCAGGAGGAGGGCGGCGCCGAGTGCGGCGACGGCACCTGCGACGACGGCGAGGACTGCGAGAGCTGCCCCGCCGACTGCGCCTGCACAGAGGGCAGCGAGTGCGTCAACGGGCAGTGCCTTGCGCCCTGCGACGACGCCTGTGCGGACGGCGAGGTGGGCTGCGAGGACGGCGCCCCCTGGACCTGCGCCCTGCCGCCGGACGCGATGTGCCGCATCAAGTCCGTCGGCGAGGCCTGCGCCGAGGGCTTCGTCTGTGAGGCCGTGACCGGCGCGTGCATCGAAGAGGGCACCGGTCCGGGCGAGGACACCACGGTGGGTGAGGACACCACCGGGGGCGGCGAAGACACCGGCGGCGGCGGTGGCGGCGGCGGCGGCGGCGGCGGCGGTTGCACCACAGGTGGCTCCAGCCCCGTGGCAGGCGGGCTCGTGCTCCTGGCGCTGCTGGGCCTGGCGGTGATTCGGCGGCGAGCGATCGTCTGAGGGTCCGCCGCAAAAAAAACAGATCGGCTAACGCTTCTGCTCATTGCTGGGATGACGGATGGATCGCGTAGTTCCACTCGCCATGAAACTTGTCGGGGACAAGGCATACCGCAGCCAACTCGCGATCCGATACACGCCGTCCTTTCGAGTAGATTCTCTGGTCAATCTGACTCTTGACCTTGAGCCCCTTGCTGGTTGTCGTCGCCGCGATCAATTCGACGATGACCTGGTGTGTAGCAAGAGGTTTGCCACGCCAGTTTCGGGTGATGAAAGAGAAGAGTCGATGTTCGATCTTGTTCCACTTGCTGGTCCCGGGGGGCAGATGACAGACTCGTATCACGATGCTCAACTCGTCAGCGAGCTGTTGCAGTTCGACTTTCCACAGGCGTAGTCGATAGCCATTGCTCCCACCACCATCGGCCGTAATCAGTAAGGATGTTGCGTGGGGGTACAAGGGCTGGCCCATCTCCTTCCACCAGGTACGAATAGTCTGGACGGCAAATTCTCCGGTGTCATGACTGATGCCGACACTGACCCAGGCCTCGTTTGCTGCAAGGTCGTACACGCCGTAGGGAGCCGCCCGCCCCAGCTCAGGGTTAACAAAATCATGGACCTGCACCAACTCCGGGTCGTTCTTGGGCCGCAGTTCCCGACCACCGTTCTTGTAGTTGCCGACCAACTCCTTCTTCTTCGTGTCCACCGAGATCGCGGGTTCGTCTGCCTCAAGTTGGCGGCGCACCGTCTCGGCGATGTTTTCGAATTGCGCATTGCGGTCCGGATGTTGAGCGCCCTCCAGTCGCTTGCTGTTCGCCTGGAGGCTGTAGCCGAGCTCCTTGAGGAGCCTCGACACCATCTTCATGCTCGTCTTGTGACCTTTGGCTTTCATCGCAGCGACAAGATTCCGCTGGCTTCGCGCGGTCCACAGTAGCGGGGATTCCGGGTCGCCGCGCGTCGTTGACTCAACCAACTCCTTCAAGTCCGAAAGCAGCGTCGGGTCTTTCTCCGTTTCCTTCTTTCTCCCTCCCCCAGGCCGTCGACTTCGCTCTCTGCCCCACGGTGGTTGCCATCCTCCCTCAATGGCCTTGACCTCCTTGATCCCGCTTCCAATCACACTCGGTGCCATCCCTGTCGCTCGTGCCGCTGCTGCGATCCCACCGTAGCCGAACGTCATCGCCTCGCTTGCCACAAAGAGTCGACGCGCCCGTTCCGTCAATGAGTCTTTGACCTGAAGATATCGCTGGCGGATCTTCGCTGTAGCTTCTTCTTTTTGGGTCTTGTTCATTCCCCAAAACTGATCCTCTTCGCAGCCGATGTCAACTGGTTTATTTTGCGGCGGTCCCTGAGGGCCCGTGACGAAACAAAGTGATCATGACTTTTCAGCCCCACGATGCTCTTGCGCCCGGCGCACCCGGAGCTCCTCCGGGAGAGGTGCCTCCACTGTCGTCGTCGTGCCGTCCCGGCGGGGAAGATCCAGGCTCCAGGCGTGGAGCAGGAAGCCCCCCTCCCCGGGCCGGGAGGGGGCCTCCTCCGGGGGCAGCGGCCATCGAAGGCCACCGGGGCCGTAAAGGCGATCGCCCACCAGGGGCCACCCCGCCCATGCCAGGTGGGCACGGATCTGCTGGCTGCGCCCCGTCCGCGGCCGAACCTCCACGACTGACTCCCCGGCTCCAGTATCCCGCCAGACCACCGCCACCTCCGTGAGGGCGTGGCGGCCTCCCTGTGCCACCACACCAGAGACATCGCCCAGGGGAGGGTAGGGCACGCGGCCCATGGGGAGGTCCACGTGGAAGCGGTCCGGAAGGTCCGTCCCGACGACCCGCGCACGGTAGACCTTCCGGATCTTCCCGCGCAGGAAGGTCTGGTGGAGGTGCCTGGCGGTCTCGGGGTTGCGGGTGAAGGCCACCGCCCCGGAGGTCCCCGTGTCGAGGCGATGGGCCGGATTCAGCGCAGGCCCGAACGCGGCCCGCGCCAGGTGCAGGAGGGTTCGCTCCAGGCACCCGGCCCCCGGCGTGACGGGCAGGCCCGCTGGCTTGTTGAAGACCACCAAGTCCTCGTCTGTGTAGAGGACCGGCGCGTCGAGGGGCACCTCGGGCTCCTGCCACGGCAGGCGGTGGTACTCCAGGCGGTCCCCCGCCCTCACAGGGTCCGTGGACCGGAGCACCTCGCCGGCACGCGTGATGAGGCCGGTCTCGATGCGCCGGGGCCACTCCCCCATGTCCGCTCTCCGGTAGTGGGTCGAATAGAACTCCAGCACCGACAGGCCGTCGTCACCGGAACTCACCTGATCCACGTACGTGTATCCCGCGTTGGTCAGGGTCTGACTCCCGAGGTCATGGCCTCGTTGCGTACACGGCAATTCCAGCGTGCTGCAAACCGGATGGTACCCCCTCGACGACCCTCCGTCGAGGGGCGTCAGGAGGCGCAGGTCGCGTCAGTAGCCGTAGGAGTAGCACTCGAAGGCGTCGCCGTAGGTCTCCTGGAGGGTCGCGGGGTCCAGGAAGGGCACCTCGGCCACGGGGCCGGCATCGAGGTCCCCCGTGTCGTGGATCTGGATGCCCCCCTTGGAGACGGAGCAGAGGAAGTTCTCCAGGAACACGCCCCGCCGGATCTGGGTGAGGTCGCTGTAGGACCAGTTCGTGTAGCAGTACGTGTCCTCCTCCGGCTCGGGCACGGTGAACTCGGGCATCATGGAGCCGTGGCTCACGGAGCCGACGGGCTCGATCCCGTCTTCGACGCTGACGTGGTAGAGGTCCAGGCGGGAGAAGTAGGCGTCCATGGTCGAGAACCAGCTCTCGTCGGATTCCCAGTTCCAGTTGTAGCCGGTGACCGGGATCGCCAGGAGCCCCAGGTGGGCGAAGTAGACGAACGCATGGTGGTCCCACTGGGCCTCGCTCCAGGAGTAGCCGTTCTGGTCCTCGGGCAGGGTGGTCTTGGCCACCTGGACGGGATCGCTCGGGTCGCTCACGTCGAAGATCTGGAAGGAGAGCCCCAGCACCTGGCCGTCCTCGGTGCCGTCCCGGCCGATGGTCAGGAGGTGGGTGTCGTCCAGGGGATGCATGTAGGACGAGAACCCGGGCACCTTCAGCTCGCCCACGACCTCCGGCGTCCCCGGGTCGGAGAGATCCACCACGTAGAGGGGGTCCACCTGCCGGAAGGTGACCACGTACCCCTTGTCCCCCATGAAGCGCACCGACTGGATGGTCTCCCCCATGCCGAGGCCGCTCACCTGCCCGAGAGTGACCAGGGACGTCCCCACCTGCTCCAGGGTGGTGACGAAGCTCTCGCTCTCGTTGTCCCCGTTGCTCCACCAGCTCCAGTCCGGGAGGGTGGTGGCGATCCGCAGCACCCCCTGGAACTCGTCGAAGGAGAACTGGTTCAGCGTATAGCCGGTCACCGTCCCAGAGGCCACGTAGCTCGCCACGCCGGTGTCGGTGTCGAACGCGAACTTGTGGATGTGGGTGTTGATCTCCGTCTCGTCCTCGTCGCCGGTCTCCCACCACCAGGACCACGCCCAGTTGGTCGAGGCCGCGTAGAGCGCGTCGGCGCTGGCGTAGACGTTGCCCCAGTCCCCCATCACCGAGGTGCCGGCGGGCCCGGCCTGCCCGTCCAGGTCCACGGTGACGACGGTGAGGAGCCCCGACCCGGCGTAGGCATCGGAGGAGAGCATCGCAGTGCACTGGACCACCGACTCCCCCGCGTCGGTGTCGATGGTGCCGTCCGCTGCCAGGTCGAACCGCCGGGGCATGTAGTCGCTGAGCGTGAGGGCCTCGATGATGTTCGCGTTCTGGACGGCGAGCTCCTGGTATGCAGCGTTGATCTGGCTCACTGAGGGGTCACTCGGGAGGTCCGCCCAGTACTGCACCCCCTGGCTCCAGAGGTCCAGGTAGCTCTGCTGCACCAGGTACATGCGGGCCCCGATGCGGCGGCTGTCCACCAGGTAGCCCTCGAACACCTGGGCGCTTTCCACCAGGGGCTCCGCGGGGTCGCTCGCATCGATCACGGTGACCAGCGTCGCAGGCTGCCAGTACCCGTAGACCATCTCCTCCCCGGTCTTGCCGGATCCGGCCTCCGGGTCGAGCTCCGAGAGGGAGACGCTGGACAGCACGGCGACCCGGGTCCCGTCCAGGAACAGGGAGAAGGGGGTTCCTTGGAGCGGGATCCGGCCGACCTCGTGGGCCTGATCAGCCGGCCACGCATCGACGATGACGAGGTCCTGCCCCGACAGGGTGTACAGGAGGTTGCCGTCAGTCTTGACCAGGTCTGCTTCGTCGACCCCTTCGGTCTGCACGTTGGTCTCGCTGTAGTTCTCTGCGCTCTCCT
Source organism: Pseudomonadota bacterium (assembly GCA_043815665.1). GTDB lineage: Bacteria > Myxococcota_A > UBA9042 > CAIXZC01 > CAIXZC01 > CAZNWW01. The sequence goes on along the minus strand of JBDRIT010000017.1, from coordinate 29,076 downwards.
GGCTGTTGTCCCGAGCCTCGGGTGAGGCCGAGGGGGCCGGGTCGCCGCCGCCCTCCATCCCCCAGTACATGTCCTTGTTCGGATTCGTGGCCCACTCCACCTGCCAGCGGCGCTGCTGCTCGAGCTGCATCAGCATCTGGGTCGTGAGCATGGCCTTGAACTCGGCCTCGGCCTCCTCGCAGCTCGCTGCGGCTGTGAGAGCCGACTGTGTGGTGTACAGGTCCTTGCCTCCGTTGGCCTTGCTCACGAGGAGCGACCCCGTCTCACCCTCCTGCTGGCAACCAGCCATGAGCCCGATCCCCAGGAGTCCTGTCACGACCATCGTCCACATCGTCCATGCCGTCGTCCTCATCGCCTTCCTCCTTTCATCGCCGTCGTCCCCGGCGGGTTGTACCAGGCTTCGGTGAGAACATCAGCACGATCCGTGCCAGGGGACGGTGCGCCCCGGGGGGGCACGGAACTCCTGGTCGCGGTCACCGCCGGCAACCGAGGCCACGCCGGGTCGGATGTGTAAAATATCCACACCAGGTGGCATGGGGTTTACAGTTCTCTCCCTACCAGCAGGGGTACTGGAGGACCCGCTTCACCTCTACGTAGACCGCGGGGTCCTCGAGGAGGGGCCGTCCGGCCCGTCGTGGGCGACGCCATCGAACGCGATGTTCTCCGCACCGTCCACGGTGTCGTCCTCGCAGACCTCTGCCCAGAGACCGGCCACGCTGTCTGCAGGAGCCAGCACGTCACTCCGCAGCTCTCCCTCGCCGGTGTACCGGGCATCGGCCGCCGGCTGCTCCGGGTCCCCGCCGCAAGAGACGCCGGGCGCGACGATCAGCAGGGCGCAGAGTGCGCGAATCCGGTGGTGGTTCAGGGCCATGCCACGAATGGTAGCGAAACGGCCCCGCTGAATCCAGGATTCCAGGGCCGCGGTCCGCACGAATTGTGGCTCCTCATCTGCGCACGAGCGCGCCGTTGCCCCGTCCCGGGCGGACAGCGCTCCTGCGTCAGGGCTTCTTCCGGTAGACGTTCAGACCGATCTTCGCCTCGTGGCCGGGGACCGCCATGTTGCCCTCCGTGGAGGCGATGATGATCGTCTTTCCGGAAGACGACGCCCCGAACTCCTTGGTCAGATCCACCTGGATGGTGAGGATGTTGCCCTCGACCTTCATCTCGACGTTCTTCATTGCGGACCTCCTTGATCTGTAGAGGGGTCGGGCGCCGTCGTCTGCCCATCCACCCCGGCCATGGCTCGAGAGTACCCTCCATGGAGCCGAGGAACAAGAGGCTGGGAGACGGCGGCTCCGTTGACTTCCACCGGCCCGCGATCCAGGGATGCCCTACGACTGCACCAACTGAAGAATCGGAGACCCGAGCGCTGCCTGCCCAGGTGACATTTTTCGGTACGCCGCCGCCCCTTGACTTGCCCCTCCAATCGGGCTATCAACAATCCCATAACTCAGGGATGGAGGGACATTATGGGTCTTGAGTGGATGCCGAGAGACGACGGTCTGAAGAACCATTCGCAGGGCGGCGAGCAGTTCTGGGGGAGCCACGACGCGGCCCCCTGCACGGTCTACGAGAAGTTGCCGATCCTCACGCCGGCCGGGGAGATCGTCGAGGGCCTCTACACGGCGCGGATCACCCTGAACAACCCCGCCCAGCTCAACTCCTACAAGACCGACATGGTCAAGGGCGTCATCGCGGGGTTCATCGAGGCCTCGAGCGACCGCAGCGTGGTCGCTGTGGTGTTCACCGGCGCCGGGGATCGGGCCTTCTGCACCGGCGGGAACACCAAGGAGTACTCCGAGTACTACAGCCGACGGCCCAACGAGTACGGCGAGTACATGGACCTCTTCAACGCGATGGTCGACGCGATCATGAACTGCAAGAAGCCCACGATCTGCCGGGTCAACGGGATGCGCGTCGCCGGGGGCCAGGAGATCGGCATGGCCTGCGACATCACCGTCGCCTCGGACCTGGCGATCTTCGGCCAGGCCGGGCCGAAGCACGGCTCCGCACCCGACGGCGGGAGCACGGACTTCCTGCCCTGGTTCCTCAGCATCGAGGACGCCCTGTGGAACTGCGTGTCCTGCGAGATGTGGAGCGCGTACACCATGAAGCAGAAGGGCCTCGTGACCAAGGTGGTCCCGGTCCTCAAGGTGGACGGCGCCTTCCTGCGCAACCCCGCGGTGATCACCGAGACCTACCTCCAGGACGGCGAGGTGGTCTACGGGAACTTCAAGACCGGAGACGACGCCAGGGCCGCCCGGGCCCTGGTCAAGGCGAACCCCAAGGACCTCTCCCTCCTGGACAAGGCCGTGGACGACATCGTCTGGACCTTCACCAACCTCTTCCCGGGTTGCCTGATCAAGAGCATCGATGGCATCCGGGCCAAGAAGAAGTACTTCTGGGACCAGATGAAGCTCGCCAACCGTCACTGGCTCGCCGCGAACATGTCCGGCGAGGCCCTCCTCGGCTTCGGCGCGTTCAATACCAAGAAAATCACCGGCAAGGACGTCATCGACTTCATCAAGTACCGGCAGCTCATCGCGGCCGGCACCCTCATGGACGACGACGCGTTCGTGCAGGTCATGGGCAAGCCCCTGGATGAGTAGTGGCCTGAACCTCAGGCCCCCGTATCCATGACCCGGACCGGCAGACCGCCTTCATGGTCATCCTCCGTCCTCCGGAAGATACGGCAAGGTCGTCAGTGGGAGAACACCAGCAGACCGTCCGAGACCCAACGCTCGCCATGGTGATCGGCCAGTTCATTGTCGCTGGGATGGCTGACGATACCGTTCACCGACATGCCGTCCACCCACATGGTGGTCGAGCCGCCTCCGTCCAGGTTGATCGCCTGCATCGCTCCGAGCCAGATCATGTGCTGAGCCAGCTCGGGCTCGGTCATGCCCTCTCCCGCTGCCGTGCGGCCATCCACGGTGACGAGCAGCACGACTCCGTCCTCCCGGAGCCCCAGCGCGGTGCGCGGATGACGGGACGTGAAGAATCCCGAGTCCGCCCAAGGCCAGATGTCCACCTCTCCGTCGGTCACCAGGTTGGGATGTCCTGTGATCCCGTGCCAGGCTTCGGGCCAGTCGGTCCAGGCGGGGATCGATGCGAAGATCGGCGCGCCGTCCGCGGTCACGCCGAAGCCCCGACGCGGGTCGTCGTCGATGTGGGCGTAGACCAGGACCTGTCCGTTGATCTTGATCAGGTCCAGGGCTGCACAGCCCGCCGCAAAGAAGCCGGTGTTGATCGCGGCGACGGCCCCCTCCTGCTCCCCGATCTCGCTGGGATGGAGGCAGCCGTCCCCCCAGTAGGGCCGCACCTCGACGGCGGGATCGGACAGGTCCACCTCCAGGACATTGATGGTCTGGACCCCGCCTGCGTAGTCGGAGTAGAGCTTCTTCTTCCACACAACGCCCTCCGCCGCTTGCACCACCTGCCATTGGTCCCAGAGGTCAAACTCCACGGCGAGCTTGTACGTGCCCGAGAAGACCTCGTCTCCCTCGGAGTACGAGTCGATCACCAACCAGTACTCGCCGGGCCCCAGATCCTCGACCACCAGACGGGTGTTTGCCCGGGCGATGCAGTCCATCGCCGTGCCCCCCGATGTCGAGAGGGAGGTGAGGAGGTGGACGTCCACGTCCACCCCGGGCGCCTCGGCCACCTCGGCCTTGAGATCGCCGGTCCCGGTCAGTAGGACCCGGTAATACTCCTCAGGACCCTCCTCGCCGACCCAGTCCAGGCAGCTGTACAGATCAATGTCCGAGGTGCCTGCCGCGGCCGTGTCCCCGTCATGGAGAGACGGGAAGGACATCACCAGGAAGGGATGCTCCGGGGTCCCGTCCTGCGGGATCGGCGTTGTGTCCGGCGTCGCCGTGTCAGGTGGGAGCGTCGCGTCGGGGGGGAGGTCCGTCAGAGAATCCACCAGATCCGACCCGGGAGTCCATGCGTCCGCGTCGAGGCTGTCCTCCATCCGAGGAGCGTCCTTGACAGCATCAACTGCGGTGTCGAGGTCGATGGCGTCCAGACCGGTGGGCCGGGCGTCACTCAGGTCCCCGGCTCCAGTCCCGCGATCGATGTCTGTCGACAGCCCCTCGCAGCCCCCTTTTTCGCATTCGCCTTCGGACGTGCAACCGACACTGACCAGGAGGATGGACAAGAACACGATCTGGGATGGTCTCAACATTCCGGCCTCCCCGGATGACACAGAGTGCGATTCTGCCACAGGAGCCAGCCCGGCACCATTTGGCGGGGTCTGACCCGCGTAATAACATGGGGAATCGGGGCGTGGCCGCCCCTCCCGTAGCAGGGGGACTAACCGAAGCGCTCGCGGAGCTTGCGGTGGAGGATCTTGCCCGTGGGGGTGCGGGGCATCTCTTCTTCGGGGATGAAGATCGCTCGCTTGGGGCGCTTGTAGGTGGCGACCTGGCCGCGGCAGAACGCGACGATCTCGTCCTCGGTGGCCGCGGCGCCGTCCTTGAGGATCACGATGGCGGTGACCACCTCACCCCACTTGGCGTCGGGCAGGCCCACCACCGCCGCGTCGTAGACCGCAGGGTGGGTCTGGACCACGGTCTCCACCTCGGAGGGGAAGACCTTCTCCCCGCCGGTGATGATCATGTTGTCCTTCCGATCCACCAGGAAGTAGAAGCCGTCCTCGTCCCGGTACGCCATGTCCCGTGCCGTGAAGTACCCGTCCTTGAAGGACTCCCCGGTCTTGTCGGGCATCTTGTAGTATTCGTCCAGGAGCATGGGGCCTCGGGAGTACAGCTCCCCGATCTGCCCGGCCTTCGCCGGCGCCCCGTCCTCGTCCAGGATCCGGATCGTCGAGGTCCCCGTGGATTCCCGGCCGATCGAGCCGGGCTTGGTGAACTGCTCGTGGGGCTTGAGCACCGTCGCGATCCCGGCCTCGGTGGAGCCGTAGCCCTCGTAGAGGTCCACCCCCGGGAAGAAGGCCATGACCTCCCGCTTCATCTCCACCGTCGCCGGCGCCGACGAACAGAGCAGTTTTTTAAGTGATTCGAATGCCAGCTCCTCGCGGTCCTCCGGCTTCACAGCGAGGATCATCCGGTAGTGGGTCGGGATCAGGGAGATGAAGGTGATCCCCTCCCCGTCGATGATCCGCAGCACCGCCGCCGCCACGAAGCCCATGGCCGGGTGCACGTGGACCCGGCCGCCCACGTAGAGCACGCTGAGGGTAAAGTAGGTCGAGTTCACGTGGCAGAGGGGCATCACGTTGAGGCAGACGTCGTCCTCGTCGAAGCGGAAGTCGATGCCGTTGATCAGGTAGAACGCGATGTAGGACTCGTGGGAGCGGACCACCCCCTTGGGCACCCCCGTGGTCCCCGAGGTGTAGAGCATGATCCAGGTGTCCGCTGGCGCGACGGGGATCTCCGGGGCCACAGGGGACGCACCCCGGAGCACGTCCTCGTAGGCCCGGTAGCCCTCCCTGCCGCCCTCGCCCACCAGGACGAAGGTCGAGATCATGTCCATGCGGTCCCGCACGGGCTCCACGGTGGCCTCGAAGAGGTCGTGGACGAAGAAGACCTTCGCGTCGGAGTGGTTGGTGACGTAGAGCACCTCGTCGGCCACCAGGCGGAAGTTGATGGGCACCGCCACGAGGCCCGCCCGCGCCGTGGCGGCGAAGAGCTCGATGATCTCGATGCAGTTCTCCAGGAGAATCGCGACCTTGTCCCCCTTCCGGAGCCCCATGCCCAGGAGCGCGTTCGCCAGCCGGCTCGTGCGCTCGTCGAAGGTCGCCCAGGTGTGCCGTCGGCGGGCGTCGGTCAGGGCCTCGCGCCCGGGCCACTTCGCCGCGTTGACGGAAACTACCTCTCCGAAGTTCACCCAGCTCGCCATGACCGCCTCACACCTTTGCCCGTACATCCACCACGAACGCGTTCTCTTCGTAGGCGAGGACGGGGTTGAGGTCCAGCTCCAGGATCGGGTCGAGATCCGAGACCAGCTGCTGGACCCGCAGGACGATGTCCACCAGGGCCGGGAGGTCCGCAGGGGCCTGGCCTCGGACCCCCTCCAGCAGGGGGAAGCCCCGCAGGGACCGGAACATCTCCTCGGCCCGGGCCCGGGAGAAGGGGGCGAGGCGGAAGGCGACGTCCTTGAAGACCTCCACGTGGATCCCGCCGAGGCCGGCCATGACCAGGGGCAGGCCCCCCTCACGCTTCGCGCCGATGATCACCTCGCGGCCCCCGGGGAGCTGCTGCTGCACGGTGACGAAGGGATCGTGCCGGGCGAACCGCGTCATGAGGGCTCTGAAGCCCTCGAGGAGCGCCGCCTCGTCCGCGATCCCCAGGAGCACGCCGCCCTCGTCCGTGCGGTGCACCACCGCCTCGGACTCCACCTTGAGGACCAGGGGGAAGCCCAGGTCCGTGGCCGCCGTCCGAAGGGCCGCCTCGTCCCGCACGGAGCGGTACTCGGGGAAGGGGATCCCGTAGCACCGGAGGATCTCGAAGGCCCGGCGCGCCGGCAGGAAGCCCCCCCCCGCGGCCCGGGCCTCCTCGAGGATCCCGAGGGCCCGCTCCCGGTCCCCGGTCACAGTCTCCGGCTCGTCGCTGGCGCTGGCCTGGATTCTACGGTACCGCACCAGGTCGTGGAGCACCTTGGCCGCGGTCTCCGGGAAGGCGTAGGTCGGGATCCCCGCGTCCTTGATCGTGTCCACCGTGGAGGCCCAGTGCTCGTTGGTCATGGCCACGACCACCAGGGGCTTCTTCTTCCCCGACGCCGTCCACTCCTCGACGATCGCCGCCGCGTTGCCAGGGCTGTCCACGAAGAAGGGGGTCACCATGTTGACCAGGACCGCGTCCACGTTGGGGTCCGCCAGGAGCGCCCCCGTCGCGGCCGCGAAGTGCGGGGGGCCCGCGGTGGCCGCGGTGTCCACCGGGTTCTCGGCGTGGCCCTCCGGGGGGAGCCCCGCCACGAGCTTTTCACAGGTTTGAGGCGTGAGCGCGGCGAGCCTGAGGCCCCGCCCGACGCACTCGTCCACCGCGATGATCCCCGGGCCCCCCGCGTTGGTGATGAACCCCACACGCGGCCCCTCGGGCAGCGGCTGGGTCGCGAACGCGACGGCCGCGTCCACCATCTCCTGCATCGCGTGGTATCGGATCACCCCCGCGGCCTCGAAGATCGCGTCGCTCAGGGTGTCCGCCTCCATGAGGGAGCCCGTGTGGGAGGAGATCGCCTTGGAGGCCTCCGCGGTCTTCCCCGACTTCACCGCAAGGACCGGCTTGTGGGGCGTGATGCGGGAGACGACCTCGATGAACTCCCTGGGGTTCTGCATGCTCTCCACGTGGAGCATGATCACCCGGGTGGCCTCGTCCTGGCCGAAGTATTCCAGGATCTCGGGGATGCTCACGTCCCGGGCGTTGCCGTTGCTCGCGTAGAGGCTGAAGCCCACGCCCCGCTCCCGGAGGTTCAGGTTGAGGACCTCGGCCACCCCGCCGCTCTGGGCCAGGATCGAGACCCCGCCGGGCTTCATGGGGGTGAAGGTGAAGTTCGCGTAGAGGGAGACCGCCGGGTCCGAGTTCATCACGCCCTGGGAGTTGGGGCCGTAGACCCGCACGCCGTACTTCCTGGCGGTCTCCATCACCCGGTCCTCGAGGATCGTGCCGTCGCCGCCGGCCTCCCGGAAGCCCCCGGTGTGGATGATGACGAACTTGACGCCCTTCCGCCCGCATTCCTCCACGGCCTGGGGGACGAAGATGTTGCGGATGCAGATGTTGACCAGGTCCACCTGCCCCGGGATGTCCAGCACCGAGGGGTAGGCCGTGAGGCCCAGGACCTCGGTCTCCTTGGGGTGGACCGGGTAGACCGCGCCCTTGTACCCGTTCTCCAGGAGGTTGGTCACCACCCGGTGGCCGATGGAGAGGGGCTTGTTGGAGGCGCCGATCACGGCGACGCCGTTGGGTCGGTAGAGGGGATCCAGGGACGGGTTGCGCGTCATGTTCTTCGGTCTCCTCGCTGTCAAGCTCCAGAGGTCCTCTGCCAGGCATCCTTCGCCAGGAGCGCGGCGCCCAGCGCGCCGATGGTCTGGGGGGACGGCGGCAGGAGCACCGGGCGGCCCAGGCGCTCCCCCAGGAGGGTGACGACCAGGGGGTGGTGCGCGACCACCCCGCCGGACATCACCACGTCCCCCTCGGGCATGCACATCTCCAGGACCCGCTTCACCACGGACTCCAGGACCCCCCGCAGCAGCGCATCCAGGGGCTTGCCCTCCCGCATCTTCGCCAGGATCTCGGTCTTGGTGAAGACGGTGCAGTAGCTCCCCAGGGACACGGTCTCCGTCGACGCGGTGGCTCGCTGGTTGACCCTGTCCAGAGGGACCTCCAGGCGCTCGGCGATCTCCTCGAGGAACGCGCCGGTCCCCGCCGCGCATTTCCGGTTCATCTTGAAGTCGATGGTGGCGCCCCGGGCGTCCAGGCGGATGACCTTGGCGTCCTGGCCCCCGATGTCGATGATCGTGATCGCCTGGGGGAAGTGGTGGAAGCAGCCCCGGGCGTGGCAGCCGATCTCGGTCTTCGTGCCCATGGCGAAAGGGACCTCGTGGCGACCGAAGCCCGTGGCGAACAACGCGGCCAGGTCGTCCCGGCCATGGCCCGCCGCGGCCAGGGCGTCATCGAGGCAGCCTCCGGCGCCCCCGGGGATGTCCACCCCGGTTCGTCGGACCGCCTCGCCGAGGATCCCACCGAGGTCATCGACGACCACCGCCTTGGTCGCGGACGCGCCGACATCCACGCCGCCGAAGAACCTCACGACTCAGCTCCGCTGGGCCAGCTGCTCTGCGAAGGCCTCGATCGCGGTGCGGGTCGCGGCGTCCGAGTAGCAGCGGAGGTCGTTGAGATCGCCGTTGATGACCAGGGTGAGGACCTCCGTGTCCTTGACCAGGCGCTCGGGCATGCCATAGCGGTTGTTGGAGTTGTTGGGGCAGGTCTTGGCGTCGTGGAAGACGATGCCGTCGATGGCGAAGGTGTCGCACATCCCGCGGATATAGGCCTCCTTCTCGTCCTCGGAGCGGACGATGAAGAGCTCCGTGTACGCCCGGGCCATGCTGCGGAAGGGATCTGCCGGGTCGAACTGGTCGAAGACCCAGGAGTTGCAGTAGGTCGACGCGACCACACACGCGTTCAGTGACGAGAACAGCCCAGAGTGGTCCCGCAGCTTGCCCCAGACGGGCATCCCCTCCCAGTAGATCCGGTGCTCCTCCCCGTCCACCGCGCCCACACCCTGTGCGACCCGCTCCTTCATCTCCTCGAGGAGCAGCCGGTAGTAGCCGTTGGCCCGCTCGTCGCCCCGCAGGACCACCGCAGGGCCCATGTGGATGCACGAGTCGAAGAAGGTGAGCGGGGAGGGCCGGTTCGCGGCGGTCTGGAGGATTGTCTTCCAGAGCACGCTGGTCTCCCGGGACAGGCTCAGGGTTTCACGCAGCGCGGCCGGGTCGAACCTGCGGCCCGCGACGGCCTCCAGGGGCTCGATGAGGGCCTCCATCTGCGCGGCCACGGAGTCCACGTGCGCAGCGGTCACCGCACCCACGCCTCGGTGGGTGTGCACGCCAAGCACGGGCACGCCGAACTCCCGATGGTACCAGTGGAACCAGTCCTGTACGTCCCGGCACTGGTTGGTGTTGTAGACGAGGACATCGGGACGGGGCACCACGTCGATCCCCGGGTAGGCCCGGGAGAGCGGGGTGAAGCCCTTCCTGTACGCGCCCACGTCGCTGGTGAGGTAGGAGCAGATGTCCGGGGAGTAGCCCAGGGTGTTCGCCACGGGGATGCACTCCTCCGCGCCCCGGGTCGCGCCGAGCATGGCCGCGTGGTTCTCGGGGAAGTACACGAGGAAGCCCATGGATCGCAGGAGCTCCGCAGGGCCCACGCTGGTGCACCACGCGATCTTCCTCGAACCGGTCTTCGCGGCCGCGTCCAGCTCCCGGAAGTAGATCTCCATCAGGGTCTTCATCTCGCCCGCTGCGCGGATCGGCAGGAAGCTCTTCTTCGGTGTGGTCATGGCGTCGCATCCTCCCCGGCTTCAACCAGCCGGAAATCAGTAATACCTGCTCGCTCGGCCTCCGTCGAGCAGAAGTTGACGGGACGGGGAGAACCCAGGAACTGCTTGCAGTCTGCGCGCGCACATGGAACACTGACCAAAATTGGATTCTGGTCAGTTTCGGGCCAGGCCGGGTGGGACGAGGGAAGCACATGAGGTACGCAGAGACTGGGTTCAATCTGGAGGTCGACCTCTCCAGGGGAAACATCGAGCGGGTGGCGACGGATCCGCGGGAGACCGAGGCCTTCCTCGGCGGCCTGGGGACCAACGCCAAGATCCTCTGGGACCGGGTCCCTCCCGAGGTCGAGCCCTTCTCCCCCGAGAACCTGCTGATCTTCGGCACCGGCCTCCTCTGCGGCACGCCGGCCACGGGCGCCAACCGGACCATCGTCTCCACCATCTCCCCCCAGACCCGGCTCATGGCCTTCTCGATGATGGGAGGGTTCTTCGCGCCGGAGCTCAAGTACGCCGGCTACGACAAGGTGATCCTTCGGGGCCGGTCCCCGGACCTGGTCTACCTGTGGATCCACGACGACAAGGTCGAGCTCCGGGACGCCTCCCACCTGAAGGGCAAAGGGGCGATCGAGACCGCGGGACTCCTCCGCGAGGAGCTGGGCGAGCCCAAGGCCCAGATCGCTGCGATCGGCATGGCCGGGGAGAACCGGGTCTTCTACGCCTCCATCGAGCAGGGCCGCTCCAGCGCCAGCCGGGGCGGCATCGGCGCCGTCATGGGGGACAAGGGGCTCAAGGCGATCGTCGTCCGCGGCACCAAGGACCTCAACATCGCGGAACCGGCGAAGTTCCTGGAGCTCTGCAACGAGGCCCTGGAGTACATCAAGTTTCGGGAAGAGAACCCGATCCCCGGGGTGATCCCCATCCTGGCCCGCCTCGGCTCCCCCCAGGAGATGGCGGTCCATGATGAAAAATGGCACACCGAGAACTTCATGTGGGGGAACTCCCGTCTCCGTCGGAAGGGCTTCTGGACCGAGGACATCGCGTCCGCGTGGATGGACACGATGAACCAGGCGCGGACGCGCCTGATCAGCTGCTACAACTGCCCCCTGAAGTGCGGGGCGACGCTCTCCATGCCGGGGCTCCCGACGTACATGATGAAGTGCTTCTCGAAGCTCACCTACACCATGGCGGCCATGTCGGACCTGGACTTCGGGTTCCGCATCGCCCAGCGGGCCACGGAGTACGGGGTGGACGGGTACTCGACCCCCCAGGTCATGGCCTTCGCCCTGGAGCTCTACGAGGCCGGCATCCTCACCGACGAGGACATGCCGGGGCTGCCCGAGGACAACGAGGAGCGGTTCTTCTGGCTGTTGGACCGGATCGTCCGGCGAGAGGGGATCGGCGACATCCTCGCCGACGGGACGTACTGGGCCGCGGAGACGATCGGCAAGGGCGCCCACGAGTACGCGCACAACAATATCAAAAAACACGAGCAGCTGCCCCTGAAGCTGTCCATGCTCAACCCGATCTACTTCCTCCTGTACAGCACCGGTGCGAAGATGAACATCACCCAGATCGAGGGACAGTTTCCCCAGGCACCGTTCCCGGAGAGGGAGCACCGGGAGGCCTTCGTCAAGGACTGGTTCCAGGTCCCCGACGAGAAGTTCAAGCAGTACTTCCTGGACTGGGACCCCCGGGGGGAGTTCTCGAACCCCTACTACCCGGGCATCGAGGCGACCTGTGACATCGTCGACTGGATGGAGCGGATGCACTACATCGACGACGCCCTTGGGATCTGCGCCGGGCTGTCGTCGTTCCACCTCAAGCCCCCGTACCACATCCACAACCTGCCGCAGTTCGTCACCGCGGGCGCCGGGATCGAGATGGACGAGGCGACGCTGACCCAGGTCGCCAGGCGGAGCCGGAACCTGGTGCGGGCCGTCAACATCCGACGGGGCATGCGCAGGAAGGACGAGAAGCCCCCGGAGGATCACTGGAAGAAACGATTCCCCGAGCTCGAGAAGGAGCTCCTGGACGCGTACTACACCTTCAAGGGCTGGAATCCGGAGGGCATCCCGACCCAGGAGTCGCTCGAGGAGCTGGGCCTGGGGTACGTCGCCGAAGATTTCCTGGAGCGGGGGATCCTGAGCGCCGACGGCGCGACGGGAGGGCTCGAATCGTGAAGGGCGAGAAAAAGAAGGTCATCAAGACCATCCGGATCAACGTGGATCTCTGCAACGGCTGCCGGGCCTGTGAGGTGATCTGCTCCGCCTTCCACGCGGCGCCGAGGTACAGCAGCAACAACCCCCAGCGGGCGCGGATCCGGGTGATCCACGAGCCCCTGCGGGACCTCTACATCCCCGTGTACGCGGGGGAGTACGCCGCCGCAGAGTGCGCGGGCAGGGACCAGTACACCATCGACGGAAAGGAGTACGACGAGTGCTCCTTCTGCCGGGCCTCCTGCCCCTCCAGGGACCTGTTCAAGGAGCCCGACTCCGGCCTCCCGCTGAAGTGCGACATGTGCGAGTCCGATCCGACCCTCACGGAGCCCATGTGCGTCAAGTGGTGCCTGGCGGACGCCCTGACCTACGAGGAGCGGGAGGAGGACGCGCCAGCGGAGGAGGAGGCCCCCGCCGAGGAGATCGAGATCGGCCTGGAGTCCCTCGCGGACAAGCACGGATGGCAGATGATCCTGGACACCGTCGCCCGCATGTCGAAGAAGGGCGAGCGGAGATGAGCACGAACAAGACCCTGGAGACCGCCGCCCCCTACGCCGAGATCATCGACATGATTCGGGAGGCCGGCGGCGAGACCAGCGCGCTCTGCTACCAGTGCGGGAAGTGCGACGTGGTCTGCCCCTGGAACCGGGTGCGGGACTTCAGCATCCGCAGGATCGTCCGGGAGGCCGACCTCGGCCTGTCGGAGATCGAGTTCGACGACATCTGGCGCTGCACCACCTGCGGCACCTGTCCGGCCCAGTGCCCCCGGGGCGTGGGGCAGATCGACGTCGGGGTCGCCGTCCGCAGGCTCGCCTCGGAGTACGGCGTCTTCCCCGCCTCGGTTCGTGGGACGCGCACCGCTGAGGCGAGCCTCCGCTCCGACGGGAACCCCCTGGGCGAGGAGCGGAAGAACCGGGCGAAGTGGGCGGAGGGGTTGTCCATCAAGCCCTTCACCGAGGGGATGGAGATCCTCTACTTCGTCGGCTGCTACCTGAGCTACGACCCCCGGCTGAAGAAGGTCGCGGTGGCCACGGCCGCGCTCCTCCGCAAGGCCGGGGTCGATTTCGGGATCCTGGGGGCCGAGGAGAGCTGCTGCGGCGAGAGCATCCGCAAGACCGGCGGCGAGGAGGTCTTCAAGACCCTGGCCCGAGCGAACATCAAGACCTTCGTGGACCACGGGGTGAAGCGGATCCTCGTCTCCTCCCCCCATTGTTTCGAGACCTTCAAGAACGAGTACCCCGAGTTCATGGTCAACTTCGAGGTCGTCCACATCTCCCAGTTCCTCGCGGAGCTGATCCGGGACGGGCGGCTCACCCTCGACGGGGCCTACGGGAAGAAAGTGACCTATCACGACCCCTGCTACCTGGGTCGTCACAACGGCATCTACGACGAACCCCGGGAGGTCCTCGAGGCCCTGCCCGGGCTGGACCTCGTGGAGATGGTCGACCACCGCGAGGGCGCCCTCTGTTGCGGCGGTGGCGGCGGTGGGATCTGGATGGAGACGCCCAAGGGCGAGCGCTTCTCCAACCTGCGGCTGCAGCAGGCCCGGGAGGCCGGGGCGGAGGTGCTGGTCACCGCATGCCCATACTGCATCACCAACTTCGAGGAGAGCCGGCTGACCCTGGACTATGAAGCGGACATCGCTGTCAAGGACATCACGGAGGTCATCCTGGAAGCGATGTCGGGATCCGATGACCCCGGGGCAAGGACGTAGCGCCGTGGAAAACGAAACAAGCAACGCCCCTCTGGTACAGCGCCTCGCCGACGGCGACATCGGCGACGTCATGATCGTGGGCGGCGGGATCGCCGGCATCCAGGCCGCGCTGGATCTCGCCACCTCGGGGTTCAAGGTCTACCTCGTCGAGACGTCGCCGACCATCGGCGGCAAGATGGCCCAGCTCGACAAGACCTTCCCCACCAACGACTGCTCCATGTGCATCGAGTCGCCCAAGTTCATCGAATGCGACCGACACCCCAACATCGAGATCCTGACCTACACCGAGGTGGAGCGCGTCGAGGGCGAGGCCGGCGACTTCAACGTCACCCTGATCCGCAAGCCCCGGTACATCGTCGAGGACAAGTGCACGGGCTGCACCACCTGCGTGGAGTACTGCCCCGTGGTGGTCCCGGATCCCTTCAACCAGGACCTGTCGGGGAACAAGGCCGTCCACATCTACTTCTCCCAGGCGGTGCCCCTGGTCCCCTACATCGACGATCGCTGCCTCTACCTCGAGGATCAGAAGTGCTCCATCTGTGTCGGGGTCTGTAAAAATGAGGCCATCGACTTCAAGCAGAAGGCGCGGAAGCAGGAGATCAAGGTCGGGGCGATCGTCCTGTCCCCGGGCTACGATGTGTTCGATCCGAAGCTGCGGGGCGACTACGGCTACGGCACCATCGAGAACGTGGTGACCAGCCTCGACTTCGAACGGCTCCTCTGCGCCACGGGGCCCCACGAGGGCGAGATCCTCCGCCCCTCCGACAAAAAACACCCCCACAAGATCGCCTGGATCCACTGCGTCGGCTCCCGGCAGGTCCTCGAGGGCGGGAACAGCTACTGCTCCTCGGTGTGCTGCTCCTACATCCAGAAGCAGGTGATCCTGACCAAGGACCACGACGCCGACACCGAGGCGACGATCTTCCACAACGACATCCGATCCTACGGCAAGGACTTCGAGCGCTTCTACCAACGCGCCGAGACGCTCCCCGGGGTCACCTTCGTCCGCAGCTACGTGTCCATCGGGCGGGAGCTCCCGGACACGAAGAACGTGACGATCCGGTACGCGACGGACGACGAGGGGGTCAAGGAGGAGGAGTTCGAACTGGTGGTGCTGGGCGTCGGGCTCAACCCCCCGGCCAACGCGGCGGGCCTGGCGGCGCTGTTCGGCATCGAGCTGGGCCCCCACGGCTTCTGCAGGACGGATCCCGTCAATCCCATCCAGACCACCCGTCCCGGGGTCTTCATCGCCGGCGCCTTCCAGGGGCCCCTGGACATCCCGGAGTCGGTGATGACCGCCAGCGGGGCCAACGCCATGGCCGGTGAGCTCCTGAACTCCCGGCGGGGGAACCTGGCCCGAGAGCGGGTCTACCCCGAGGAGCGGGACGTCTCGGAGGAGGAGGTCCGGGTGGGGGTCTTCGCATGCCACTGCGGCGCCAACATCGGGCGGGTGGTGAACGTCCCTGGCCTGGTGGACTACGCCCTGACCCTGGACAACGTCGTCCACGCGGAGGAGGGCCTCTTCATCTGCTCCACCGACGCGGCGGCGCAGATCTCGAACACCATCCGGGAGAAGGGGCTCAACCGCGTCGTCGTCGCCGCCTGCACCCCCCGGACCCACGAGCCGCTCTTCCGGGACACCCTCCGGGAGGGGGGCCTCAACCAGTACTTCTTCGACATGGCCAACATCCGGGAGCACTGCTCCTGGTGCCACTCCAAGCAGAAGGAAGAGGCCAACGTCAAGGCCCGGGACATCGTCCGCATGTCCGTCGCCCGCTCCGCCACCCTCGAGCCCCTGCAGGAGTTCGACCTGCCGGTGACCAAGGTGGGGCTGGTGGTCGGCGGGGGCCTGGCCGGCATGACCAGCGCCCTGGCCCTGGCCAACCAGGGCTTCGAGGTCCACCTGGTGGAGAAGGAGTCGGATCTGGGCGGCATGGCTCGACGGATCCACACCACCCTCGAAGGCCTCGACGTCCAGGAGACCCTGCGGGAGCTGATCCGCAAGGTCTACAAGCACCCGCTGGTCCACGTCTCCCACGACGCGACCATCACCAGCGTCACCGGCTACGTCGGGAACTTCGTCACCACGGTGAACTCCGAGGGACGGACCCAGCGGATCGAGCACGGCGCGGCGATCCTCGCGACGGGGGCCGCGGAGTATCACCCCACGGAGTACCTCTACGGGGAGGACGACCGGGTGGTGACCCAGCTCGAACTGGAGGGCCGGATCGCGGCGGGGGACGAGGGGCTCAGGGATCTGCAGACCCTGGTGATGATCCAGTGCGTCGGCTGCCGTCAGGCGGACCGGAACTACTGCGCTCGGGTCTGCTGCAGCCAGGCGGTCAAGAACTCCCTGAAGCTCAAGGCGCTCAAGCCTCAGATGGACATCTACGTCCTCTTTCGTGACATGCGCACCTACGGGTTCAAGGAGGATTTCTACCGCGAAGCCGCGTCCAAGGGCGTCCGGTTCGTCCGCTGGGAGCCCAGCGACCGCCCCCAGGTGGAGGCCGCCCGGGCGGAGGGCAGGGAGGTGCTCCGGGTCACCGTCGCGGATCCCGTCCTCGGCAAGTGCCTCGCGCTGGACGCGGACGCGCTGGTCCTCTCCGCCGCGGTGATCCCCTCCGCGGGGAGCCGGGAGGTCGCCCGCCTCTTCAAGGTCGCCTTGAACCCCGACGGGTTCTTCCAGGAGGCCCACGTCAAGCTGCGGCCCGTGGACTTCGCCGCGGACGGCGTCTTCCTCTGCGGGACCGCCCACTACCCCAAGCATCTCACGGAGACCATCGGCCAGGCCTACGGCGCCGCGGGGCGGGCGGCGAGCCTCCTGTCCCAGGAGACGGTGACCGCCTCGGGCTCCGTCTGCGAGGTCCATGAGGAGGATTGCGTCTCCTGCGGCGCGTGCATCACCGCCTGCACCTACGGCGCGATCGAGTTCATCAACACGCCCAAGGGCCCCAAGGCCCGGGTCAACCCCGTGCTCTGCAAGGGGGACGGGCTGTGCAACGCGAAGTGTCCGACCCACGCGATCATCCTGAAGCACTACACCGACGAAGAGGTCTTCGACCAGATCGATGCAGCGCTCTCAGGCGAGTAGAGGAGTGGAACAGATGAGCACGCGGGAAGCGAGATCGAGGATCGTGGCGTTCCTCTGCAACTGGTGAGCGTATTCCGCCGCGGATATGTCTGGAGTTACCAGACAAAGCTACACACCGGACGTCAAGATCATTCGCCTCATGTGCACCGGTCGGGTGGACCTGGCCTTCGTCCTCCGCGCGTTCATGAAGGGCGCGGACGGGGTGATCATCGGGGGCTGCTGGCCGGGTGAGTGCCACTACGTCACCGAGGGGAACTTCGACGCGCTCGGCAACATGCACCTGCTCAAGAAGATCCTGGAGCACATCGGGGTGCGTCCCGAGCGCCTGCGCCTGGAGTGGATCTCCGCGGCGGAGGGGATGCGCTTCGCCGAGGTGATGAACGACTTCTCCAAGACCCTCAACGCCCTGGGGCCCCTCGGCACCGGGGAGGGGATCGACCCCGCCGCGCTGAAGGTCAAGCTCGCCGCGGTGGGGACGCTGATCCCCTACCTGAAGCTGGTGGAGCGGGAGAAGCTGCGGATTCCGACCAAGACCGAGGAGGCCTACAACGCGTTCTACACCAGCGACGAAGCGCACCGGCTCTTCGCCGAGCTGGTCGCAGACAAGCTGGCGATCAGCCAGATCCTGATCCTCCTGGAGGAGCGGCCCCTCTCCACAGGGGAGATCGCCGGGCTCCTGGGCCTGAACCCGTCCGAGGTGTCCGGCCATGTGAAGAGCGCATCGAGGCAGGGCCTGGTCCGGTACGACATGCAGCGCGAGCGGTATACCCTCGCGAGAGGTGAGAGCGCAGGCAATGGACAACGTTAGAATCGATGGGATCATCGACCGGCACGGGGCCGATCCCGGCGCGCTGATCCAGATCCTCCTGGAGCTCCAGGACGAGCTCCACTGGCTCCCCGGGGACGCGCTGGCGCGGGTCAGCGAGCGGCTGGACGTGTCCCTGACCCGGGTCCAGCACATCGTCACCTTCTACAAGGCCTTCAGCCTGGTCCCCAAGGGTCGGCATCAGGTCCACGTCTGCGTGGGGACCGCCTGCCACGTGCGTGGTGCGCCGCGGGTCCTCGACACGGTGCAGGACCTCACCGGGATCAAGCCCGGGGAGACGGACCTGGAGCTCAAGTTCAGCCTGGAGACGGTCAACTGCCTCGGCTGCTGTGCGCTGGGACCGGTGGTGGAGATCGACGGGAAGACCCACGGAAACGTCTCAGCGGCCGACGCCGCCGACGTCCTGGACGCATATAAAGCTGAGTCGAGCGGACGAAGCTCCGCTCATACGAAACTTATGCCCCCTGGGCGCAAGTAAGAGGAAGAGCATGGAGCGGTTGCCTTCGCCCGGAGCCTTGGAAGAGTTCAGACGGGACCTGCTGTCCGGGAGGGATCCGGCCAGGCCCTGCATCTCGATCTGCGCGGGCTCCGGCTGCGTCGCGCTGGGCGCCAGGGAGCTCATCGCCGCGTTCGAGGCCGAGCTCGCGGCCCGGGGCCTGGAGGCCACGGTGGACACCCGGGGGACCGGCTGCCCCGGGTTCTGCGAGCAGGGGCCCGTGGTGGTGATCCACCCCGAGGAGATCTGCTATCTCAAGGTGACCCCGGGAGATGTCCCCGAGATCGTGTCCAGCACCCTCCAGGAGAAGCAGGTCGTCGAGCGCCTGGTCTACACCGACCCGACCACGGGCGCGCGGGCGGCCCACGAGTCCGACATCCCCTTCTACAAGCACCAGGAGCGGCGGGTCCTCTGCAACAACATCCGCCTCGACTCCAAGCGCATCGACGATTCCCTGGCCATCGGCGGCTACGCCGCCCTGGCCAAGGCGCTCAGCGAGATGACCCCGGTCGAGGTGTTGGAGGAAGTCAAGAAATCCAACCTGCGCGGGCGGGGGGGCGCCGGCTTCCCCGCTGGGAGGAAGTGGGAAGGAACCCGCAACGCTCAGGACGACATCAAGTACGTGATCGTCAACGCCGACGAGGGGGACCCCGGAGCCTTCATGGACCGGGCCCTCCTCGAGGGCAACCCCCACTCGATCCTCGAAGGCCTGATCATCGGCGGCTACGCCATCGGTGCGCGGGAGGGCTACGTCTATGTGCGCCAGGAGTACCCCCTGGCCGTGGAGAACGTGAACCTGGCGATCGCGCAGGCCGAGGAGTACGGCCTCCTGGGCGAGGACATCCTCGGCTCGGGCTTCGACTTCAAGGTCATCGTCCACCGGGGGGCCGGCGCGTTCGTCTGCGGTGAGTCCACCGCCCTGATGACGGCCCTGGAGGGCCGGGCGGGGGAGCCCCGGCCCAAGTACATCCGCTCCAACGTCAAGGGCCTCTGGCAGAAGCCCACGGTGCTGAACAACGTCGAGACCTGGGCCAACGTGCCCGCGATCATCAACCGGGGCGCGGACTGGTTCGCCGGGATCGGGACCGAGGGGAGCAAGGGCACGAAGATCTTCTCCCTGGTGGGCAAGATCACCAACACCGGCCTCGTGGAGGTGCCCATGGGCATGCCCCTCAGGGACATCATCGACAAGATCGGCGGCGGGATCCCCGGTGGGAAGAAATTCAAGGCCGTGCAGACCGGGGGACCCTCCGGCGGCTGCATCCCCGAGGCGCTGCTGGACCTGAAGGTCGGGTTCGACGAGCTCACCCGGGCCGGGTCGATGATGGGCTCCGGCGGGATGATCGTCATGGACGAGGACACCTGCATGGTGGACGTCGCCCGGTACTTCATCAACTTCCTGACCGACGAGTCCTGCGGGAAGTGCGTCCCCTGCCGGGAGGGCCAGCGGCAGATGAACAAGATCCTCACGAGGATCACCGAGGGGAAGGGGAAGGAGGGGGACATCGAGCTCCTGGAGGCCCTCTCGGAGGTCGCCATGGAGGCCTCCCTGTGCGCCCTGGGCAAGAGCGCGCCGAATCCGCTCCTGAGCACCCTGCGCTACTTCCGGGACGAGTACGAAGCGCACATCCAGGAGAAGCGGTGCCCGGCCCGGTCCTGCAAGGCGCTGATCACCTACTGGATCGACCCAGAGAAGTGCGGGGCCTGCACGATCTGTCAAAAGAAGTGTCCCTCGAACGCCATCGAGGGCGGCAAGAAGAGGATCCACGTGGTGGACCCGGAGACGTGCATCAAGTGCGGGGTCTGCTTCGACGTCTGTCCCCCGCGCTTCGACGCGGTCAGGAAGCTCACGGGCGCGCTGGAAACGGGCAGGGCAACATGAGTGAAATCCGCATGCAGATTGACGGAAAGGACGTCCGAGCGGTGGAGGGGATGACCCTCCTCGACGCCGCCCGGCGCGCCGGCTGCACGATCCCCACGCTCTGCCATCACGGGAAGCTGGAGCCCTTCGGGGGCTGCCGGCTCTGCCTCGTCGAGGTGGAGAGCGGCGGCTGGGTGCGGCTGGTGGTCTCCTGCGTCTACCTGGCGGAGGAGGGCCTCGTCGTCCGCACCCGAACCGAGAAGATCGACCGGATCCGCAAGACCCTCCTGGAGCTGTTGCTGGCCCACGCCCCGGACTCCCCCCGCCTGCAGGCCCTCGCCGAGGAGGTTGGCGCCGACCGGGACCGCTTCGAGCAGGAGGCCTCCTTCTGCGTCCACTGCGGCCTCTGCGTCCGCTACTGCGCCGAGGTGAAGCAGAAGCACGCCGTGGGCTTCGTCGACCGGGGGACCCGGAAGGAGATCAGCTTCGTCCCGAGCATCGCCGCTGTCGAGTGCAACGCCTGTAAGGAGTGCTTCCCCCTCTGCCCCACGTCGTACCTCCAGGCGGCCTTCGTGTTGACCGAGGCCCTCTCGTTCCCCCGGGGGAGATGAGGGTGAGCGGCTGGGACCCCAGGAAGAAGATCGGGAAGCGGGAGGCGATCCTCCACGCCGCCTGGGGGCTGATCCGTCACTACGGGTACAGCAAGACGACCATCGACGACATCGCCAGAAAGGCCAAGGTCGGCAAGGGCACCGTCTACATCTACTTCCGGTCGAAGACCGACATCATGCTCGCCCTGACGGATCTCACCAACGTGCGGATCACCGGCGAGCTCGAGCGCATCGCCGTGGCGGACAGCCCCCCCGAGGAGCGGCTCCGGGCCTGCGTCGTCTATCGGATCATGACCCTCTTCGACCTTGTGAACCGTTATCCCCACAGCGAGGACGTCATTGCCTCGATCCTCCCGGAGATCGTGGAGCGGTTGGACAGGTACGTCCGGCGCCACGGAGAGCTCCTCGGCCAGATCCTCCGTGAGGGGTGCGCCGTCGGGGTCTTTGCCGTCGAGGATCCGGAGGCGACGGGCCAGCTCCTCGCGAACCTCTTCGAGTTCATGACTCCACCGTACTACCGCTTCAAAACGAGAGAATCTCTCGAGCGATTCACGAGTGAGGTCATGGACTTGATGCTAAATGGTCTTTCCAGGCGGCCGGCCCCGTGAGGCTTGACTTCCCTCATCGGGGCTGGCCTATGATACCCTCGGTTTGTTGAATTTGGAGGTTCCCATGAGTCGAGTCAACGCCCTGTTCCCCGACGCCAGAATCCCCTACGGGACCTGGGGAAGCAGCTATTTCCCCGCCTGGCAGACGTCGCCCCTCGCCGAGGTCAACATCGGCCAGTTCGCCGGGGAGGCCATGAACCGCATCCTGGGGCTCCGGAGGGTCCCGACGACGGAGCTGGAGTACCTGGTGATCGGCTCCACGGTCCCCTGGCACTACAAGTTCTGGACCGCGCCCATGGTGTCGAGCTGCATGGGCCGGTGGGTCCCCGGCTACCACGTGGAGCAGGCCTGCGCGACGGGTCTGCAGGCGGTGCTCCTCGGGGGCGCCGAGGTCCAGGCCGGCGGCTACGACGCTGTGGGGGTGCTCACCTTCGATCGGACCAGCGATTCTCCCGTGGGGGTCTTCCCCGAGCGCCGGGCCTACCGCCGTACCGAGGTCGTCGCGGACGTCTGGGACAACTTCGGCTTCGACCCTGCGACGGGCGGGGCCATGATCACCACCGCGGGGAACGCGGCCCGGAAGTACAAGCTGGACCGGCGGGAGGTGGACGAGATCTCCTTCTGCCGGCACGCGCAGTACTTCGAGGCAAAGGCCTCGGGGTTCCTGGATCGGGTCCTCGTGCCCCTGGACATCCTCAACGTCGGGGGTCGCCTCCTGGGCCGCGTGGACGACGATACGGGTGTGAAGCCGGTCACCATGGAGAGCCTCCGGGCGATGCGAGAGCTCGACACCTGTGTCACCGGCGGCGGTCAGACCCATGCATCGGACGGGATGGCCTGCCTCCTGGTCACCAGCAAGGAGAAGGCGAAGGAGCTGAGCCCCCGCCCGGAGATCGACATCCGCTTCGTGGCGAAGGCCGAGATCCGGACCACCCCTGCGATGATGGCCGAGGCGCCCACCCTGGCCGTGCAGAAGCTCCTGGACCGGACCGGCATCCCGCTGAGCGACATCGCGGTGCTCAAGAACCACAACCCCTTCGCGGTCAACGAGGCGATCTTCTGCAAGGTCATGAACTACGACTTCAGGAAGATCAACAACAACGGCTCCTCCCTGGTCTGGGGACATCCCCAGGGCCCGACCCTCACCCGCTCCCTCATCGAGGGACTGGAGGAGGCGGTGGATCTGGGCGGCGGCTACGTGATGGTCTTCGGCTGCGCGGCGGGTGATGTCGGGATTGCGGCGCTCTTCGAAGTCACCGAAGGAGGTGCATCATGAGGTGCATGCGACAGACCACCCTCGAGACCATGGGGCTGGGGACCGTCCTCGAGATCTTCCGCGGGGGCCGGCTCCCCGTGGACGCGGGCCAGCTGGTGGACGAGGTCTTCGGGCCGGCGTCGGACCGCGGGTCCCTGGTGATCTCCGGGGCCAACGGCATCGTGGGCGCGGGCAAGATGATGCAGCTCGGGTCCCGGCTGGAGCCCTTCGGGGTGAAGTCCGTCGGCCTGGACTTCCCCGACGCGCCCGACGGGATCGGCCGCCAGTATCCCGGCCTGGTCCGGGCGTTCGGCAAGGAGCGCGCCACCCGGATCATGGGGAACATCATCCGGCTCAACTACGACGGCAAGACCCTCCCCGCAGAGCTGGCGACCTTCAAGCCGCGCTTCCTCCTGGAGGCGATCCCCGAGATCCTCGAGATCAAAAAAGCCCACTACGAGGTCTTCCGGGCGGCCTTCCCCGGCATCGAGATCCGCTCGGTCACGTCGGGGTTCCCCGCGTCGGAGCTGGGCGTGGGCGTCGCGCACCCGGCCTTCCCCCACGAGATCAACAAGATCTGGGAGACAGCGGAGGCCGAGCCCTCGGCGATCACCCGCCTCCTCTGGGCCCTGGGCCTGATCCCTGTGCCCGTGGGCGACCAGTGGTCCTTCGTCCTGGACGTGCTGTTCTGCGGGGTGACCCACGCGGGGCTCCTGTACCACGAGGCCTCCAACATGCCCTTCTGGAAGATCGACAAGTTCATCCGCAAGGAGGTGGGACCGAACCCCTTCCGGGCCCACGACGCGATTGGTGCGAAGGGCGCGAACTTCCTCACCTGGTCGTGCCTGCACCACCTTGGGGAGACCTACGGGGACCTGTTCCGGCCGACCCGCAGCCTCACCGAGCGAAAGGACAGCGGCCAGAACTGGTACCCCATGAACCACCTCCGGCCCATGGTGGACTGGAGCCTCACCGACGAGGAGCGGGAGATCTTCCTCGACTGGATCGAGGGACCCCTGCTCCAGATGGCGAGCCTCATGCTCCACGAGCAGCGGGGCCACCTCTCCCACATCAACGCGATCGGCGAGCTCTGCGCCCAGTTCCGCAAGGGGATCCTGGCGCGGATCCGTGGCATGGGCGCCGCTGCCGCGATCCAGCGGGTCGAGGCCTACCACCGCCGGCATCCCGTGGCCGCGGCCGCGGGCTGGCATCCCGTGGTCTTCGAGCAGATCGGGACCCCGGAGTGGCAGCAGCTCTACGTCAACGCCGAGCACGACGGCCAGGTGGGCGTCCTCACGATCAACCGGGAGAGCTACAACAGCGACGTGGACATCGAGCTGAACCGGGCCATCGACTGGCTCAAGGCCGAGGGCATCGGCCGGGTGATCCTCACCGGCGACTTCCACATCTCCACCCAGATGGTCGGCGCGGACACCAGCGAGTTCTTCCCGGCCCTGGAGAAGGTCGAGGAGGGCTACCGTGTGGCCGCCAC
Source organism: Pseudomonadota bacterium (assembly GCA_043815665.1). Classification (GTDB taxonomy): domain Bacteria; phylum Myxococcota_A; class UBA9042; order CAIXZC01; family CAIXZC01; genus CAZNWW01. Next base: position 4,895 of record JBDRIT010000017.1, on the reverse strand, counting down.
CTGGTCCGCCACGGCCCGCCGCCTCCACACGGACTTCGACGTCTCCGTCGGCTACATCGGCGGCAAGCGCGCCCTGGGCGGAATGCTCGAGCTCCTGGTGCACTGCCACTACCTGGTGGCGGTGGACGACGCGAAGGTCGGGATGCCCGAGGTGACCCTCCCGGTGATTCCGGGCATGGAGGGCTGCCACTGGACCTTCCGCAAGGCGCCCCGCGACCAGTGGGGCCGGCTCCTGGAGCTGCTCCTCGGCGGTCGCGCCGTGAACGCGGGGGACGCAGTGGGGTGGTTGCTGGACGCGGCCGCGCCCCAGGACGAGGCCCTGAAGACCGCCTGGAGCCTGGCCACCGGCGCGGCTGGGATTCCGAAGCGCCCTGTCGTGGAGGAGGCCCTCACCGGTCTGCCCACGGAGGTCTCCCTCCCCGCAGGTGGCCCGGCTACCGAGGCCGCCCGCCGCGCAATCCTGGGGACGATCCAGGGCGCCTGCGGCGTTCCCCTCTCCGAGGCCCTGGCCGTCCAGGCCCGGCACTCCGCCGAGTTCATGGTCACCCAGGCCTGCAAGAAGGGCGTGGTCGGTGGCGAGTACAACAAGACCATGCGCGTCTGATCGCAACCCAGCCGAGCCCCGTCCCCGTGGAACTGGAGGCCACCGCCCCCGGACCCTTCGTAGTCGGGAACTCCAGCGCTGACATAGGGGCGTCGCCCGAGCGGGCGTAGCTTGAGACGGGATCGCTGTCTACCACGCGTCAGGGTGATCGCTTACAGATCAGCCATGGGTTCGTGCGTGGCGTGATTTCGGACGAAGGGGTATGGAATAGGACTGGATGGGAGAGCTGAGGTGGCGACACACCCTCCACTCCACCACTCGTATCAATGAATGCTTCTCGCTGGCGGTAAACACCGGCAGTGCGTTCCTGCGAAACTGATGTCCGCCGGATGCTTGAGCACGCTCTCTGGCACAACGATCTGGGAGCGGAGCCCTACACGTCATCGTCTTCGGGCACTACGACGGCGCCGCATGATGGGCAGCGGAATCGTACTTCGTCGCCGAGATCTTTGAGGCGCAGGCTGGTGTCGCTCCCCCGCGAGTCACCTCTGAACGTGATCAGCCGACCGTCTGCGAGGACGTCCTCGGTGAGCCCGCAGCCGGTGCAGGACAGCAGACCTCGATCGGCGATGAAGACCCCGGCCCTTTCGGCCTCGGAACGTAGATCGCTGAGCTTGATCAGCACCGGAGAGAGACGCTCCACCAGATCGCACACTGAATCGTCGTGGTTCCCGACGACACGAGCCCGCTGCACCTCGGCTTCGTCGGTCACATAGCCATCGCTGTCCACGAGGCAGGTTTGCCAGCCGGACGGATCCTTCTCGACGTGCGCATGGCGAGCAAGAGACCACGGCTCACCCCACCCCGGCGCACTGCCAACAACGACGTCCAAGGTCGCGCCGGTCTTGAGCGCAGCCTTCTTGAGGCTGTAGAGCTTCTGCTCGTCCTGGTGAACCCAAGGCGCGGGGATACGCTCGTTGAGGAAGCCCCACCGCAGACGCACCACGCCGTGCAATCTGCCATACTCGTAGAAAGCGTAGAGCGACTTGACGTCAGCCTCGAGGCGTCGCCGCAGCTTGGTGTGCTCGCCCTTGGCAAGGTAGCCAGCCAGCTTCTTGGGATCGCCGAAGGGACGGGCGATGCCGCAGGTGCCCTGTACGAGTAAGGTCGTAGTGATCTTGAGGGTCAGACCGCTCTTGTTGAGCTTCTTGCTCTGCTGCGGCGGGCCCAGCTCGGCGAGGCGCTGACCGTCCGGTTCGAAATCGATGTTGCGAAGAAGCGCCCGCACATTCTGTGCACCGATGATTTTGTAGTCGGTCAATTGACGACGTAGGGCAGCGAACTCGTCCTCCATGAATGTAGCGATGTCGTGCCGCTCGACGTCCAGGAGCGCAATAGCCCTCGGTGCCTTGCTCGGGAACCCCAGTAGCAACACGCGGGACATGGCTGCAAGTTCGCGAGCGTGAGCATCCTGTCGTCGCTCAGCCGCCTTCCACTGCGCTCTGCAGACGGCCGGGTCAGCTCTTTCAGCGGCGTAGCTCCGTGCCTTCTCAAGCCGGGCACGAACCGCCTTGCGGGTTGCTTGAAGCGCATAGTCCGCGTCTCTCGTCTCGTTCCCAGTCGAAATCGATCACTTCCTGCGGTTTGAAAAAGCCGAGAGAGGTGCCGTCAATTGCCTGGGCCCGCTGTATCCCGCATAGCGAGGCGGCTCTGGCAGGCCCAACCCACTGCCAACGCTCCCACCATCCGTTCTTGGTGGATAGCGTCCCAGGAAGAACCTTCAGCTTCCCGAATTCGGGACGAAAGGACTCTGGGCGCGTGTCAGTCCGTCGTCGCTGTACCGGAACCTCGATCCACTGGTACTTCTCAAACTGCTGGCTGTCGTCCAGAAATCGATACGGGACCGGGTAGAGGCGATGGTGTACGCGGCGACTGGGGCAGTCTTCATTTCTCCCGGTGGGCGGAGCTTGCTGCGGGACGCGAACCATGGGTACCGGTCGTAAACACATTCAATGATCTTCTCGGACGAGAGGTTGCCGTACCGGGACAGGATTCCCGTCACCGCTTGTCTCACTGCCCTCTTCAGGGCGAGGTAGGCCGCCTGGGATTCAGAGTCGGGGACGAGCTCGACTGTGTCCGCTGTCTCTCGCACCAGGCCGGCCTTCCCGAGGCGTCGCAGGTCGTTGTAGAGGACGAAAGAAAAGGGGCCGTACTGGTAGGGGACGAAGTCATAGAAGGGAATGGAATCACCGACCGCGGTCTCCTGTCGCACCAGGAACAGCAGCTTGACGAGGGTGAGCTTCTCGACGGGTTTCCCCGCCATATGAAGCGCGTGCAACACCACTCGTTCCCGGTTCATCATCCTCTCGACCTCCCGGCTGGATCGTAACATGGGGGGATCGTGGCATCAACCTGGACTTTCCGTTGATTGTCAGGTGGTTCCGGCCCTCGATTCTCAGCTTGAGGCCACCCCAACCTGGGGCCTGGTTCGAGGCCAGCCATGTGGCCCGGGGTGGTGTTGCGGAGGCCGAAATCGGCAGAGGAGGCGAGGATGGGAGAATCGTTATTGTTGGCGACACACCCTCCACCATCCGTAACTTACACAAGGTATGCGTGTGTCGCTGGCGAAAACCGGAGTCAGAGGACGGCAACCGCAGCTTGCGCGGCGTTGGACACAACGAGGGGACGACAGGACACCGCTCAATCCACCTGGAACTCGCCGGTATTTTCGGCGTAGGATTCGAACTCCTCAAGGGCGGTTGACTGGGCAAGAGCCCTGGCCTGGTTGACCTCGTCGAAGTTCTCCCTGGCCAGTGCAACGATGGAACGATCCAGCACTCCGCTTTCCGCCATGCTGGTGAGTATGCCCATGGCCTTCTCTGGCGGCATCCCCGCGCGATAGGGCCGGTCCTCGGTGATCGCAGTGAGCACATCGGCCACCGCCATGATTCGCGAACCCAAGGAGAGGGTGTCTCCACTGCGGTGGAATGGGTAGCCATCTCCGTTCAGACGCTCGTGGTGGAACGAGGCCCATTCGTTGACCGTCTCCAGCCCACTGATCTTCTCCAGCACTCTGTACGTGTAGTAAGTGTGGCTACGGATCACCGCAAACTCAGTGTTGGTCAGCTTGTCCGGCTTCTCGAGGATTTCCGAGGGGACAGCGAGCTTGCCCAGGTCGTGCAAGTAGCCGGCCAGCCGCATAGCCCGGCATTCAAGGGGGCTGAGTCCGCGCAACTTCGCCAGACTCACGGCGCTGGATGACACGCCGGCGGAATGAGTGGCAGTGAACCGGCTTCGGAAATCAATGATGGTTGAAAACACCTTCGCCAGCGAGAGCAACTCGTCGTTGGTCAGTCCATGATTCCATCCTTCCAAACTGCTGTCGACGAGAGACGGAAGACACGGCGAGACGATGTCCAGCCAGAATGACTCCTTGCGTGAAACCGCCCGCAGGACATCCACATGGCTCGGGGCAAACATTCGGCCGGACTGTTTCTCTATACGTTCCATGATTGCGGGTACCTGCCCGAGGATCTCCTGCTGCCTGTCGATGAGCACGTCGATCCGGTCTGCCAGATGCAGCAGGTTGGCCGTCAGCGCGAGTTCCTCGTTGGGACACGACTCCGCAGCCCGCTCCCACCACAAGTGATGGTGGCGAACGACATTGGCCACTTCCGAAAATACATCGAACCGTCGCAGCAGCACGTAGCCCATGTAGGCATGGCTGGATGTTCCGGTCGGGGCGAAGTCGGATTCGAAACGAAGGGCCCCGAGTTTTTCATGTAGCGAAAGCGCCCCACTATCGTGCAACAGCCCTGCTGAGACGATGGTGTACCTCTCCTTGTCGGAAAGGCCAAGCTCACTCGCCAACGCACCGGCCATGCGGGCAACGCGCTTGTGGTGCCCCGTCAACGCAGGGCTGACCAGGTCCATGGCATCGGCGAGACCGGTGATGAGTTCGGGCAGCAGGTAACGGGTTTTTTCAAGCATGGACAAACCTCCCGAGCAGGTGCTGAAGATCAGGCAACTGGCCTATGATGACGGTATCACTGATCTGCCTATTGGCAAAACAGGACACACTGCATGCCAGAGCCGTTTGCACACGTGGCAGGGGCGCTGCCCGCATCGTTCTCGCCTGTCAGTCATCGTGTTCTAGATGACCACGGCAGAGATTCTGCACAGATCTTGTTTTCTCGATCAGCCAGGATCATGATGCCTCTGTAGAATGGAGGGCCTCATGAGCAGGGCAGTCGAGATTGTAGTGTCGGAGCGCCAGCGTGGGCTCCTGGAGAAGTTGGTTCGGAACAAGGCGGATACGTCGTACCGGCTCATCGAGCGGTGTCGGATCGTT
>JBDRIT010000016.1:0-3170 GCA_043815665.1 Pseudomonadota bacterium | reverse complement strand
CGAGCTCCTGGTCAACGCGCTCGTCCATCGACCCTACACGCAGCACGGCGACATCTACCTGAACCTCCACCCCGACCGCCTGGAGGTCGTCAACGCGGGGCGCCTGCCGTTGGGCGTGACGCCGCAGAACATCCTACACGCGAGCCGCCGCCGGAACGGCGGCCTGGCGCGCCTGTTCCACGACCTGAAGCGGATGGAGCGCGAGGGCACCGGCTTCGACCTGATGTATGACCGCCTGCTGACCAGCGGCCGCACCGCCCCGGTGGTCACCGAGGGAGTCGACTCCGTGCACGTGGTCATCCCGCGCCGCGTGGTCCACCCGGGCGTCATCCGGCTCGTGGCGGACGCGGACCAGCGCTTCAACCTGACCCAACGGGAGCGCATCGTCCTGGGCATGCTCGGCCAGACCGACGGGCTGTCGGCCGCAGAGCTGGCCGCGGCCCTTGAGCTCGCTGAGCCGGTCTCGGTGCGCCCCTGGCTCGCTCGCCTCCTGGATTTCGGGCTCGTGGGGCAGACCGGACGCACCCGTGCCACCCGGTACTTCGTCGCACCGGATCTCGTGCAGAGCGCGGGGCTCGAAGGGAGGACGACCCTCAAGCGAATTGAACCACACCGGCTGCGGGCGCTCATCGTGGAGGATCTCGACCGCTACCCGGTCTCCTCCTCGACGGAGATCCACCGTCGCGTGGGGCCCGAGATCCCGGAGAGGACGTTCGGTCGCGTCCTCAAGGCGCTCGTCGACGACAGAAGGATCAAGGCGACCGGCAAGGGACGATGGCGTCGTTATCACCCATGGAATTTTATCGGCCAGGAGCCTGACGATGGCCGATAAAACGACGAGTGCACGCCTCAACCCACTGAGCTCACCGGGCTTTTCTATCGGCCAGATCCGACATGTGGCGGATAGGACGGCGCTCATGGCCGATTGCGGAGCCCGCACCGGCCAGGCAGCGCTAAGCAGGTTCCCGTCGGCCCTACTCGTACTGCGAACAGCCCGAAGCCGGCATCTTGGAGGTCAGGTCGCGCAGTGAGTCTGGGTCACGTGCGCGTAGCGGCGGGCGATGGAGATGTTCTTGTGCACCAGGAAGACTTCGAACCCTCGATGGTGACTTCTCCTGCGTCCGTTCATCGTGATCGTATTCGTCGCAGCGGGGTGTCTTCTCTGGGGCAGCATGCATCGCCCATAGGAGGAGCCATGTACCCACCGAGACGTCTTCTGGCGACAGGACTCTCCATCGTCCTGCTCTCCTGCTTCGACGCCGTGGCCCCGGAGCCGTCCGACAGCGTGACAGACCAGAGTCTGGACTCCGATGTTGAGACACCGGGTGACGAGGCTTCAGGACGATCACTGGATGTCGTTCAAGCAGGAGACGTTCCGGAGGTCATTCTTCCCCGCACCGGCGACCTACCCGCGTCCGGGATCGCCTTCGTCGCCGACACAGCGGAGGGCCACTGGAGGGACGTCTTCCTCCTCGACCCTCTCACCCTGGAGGTCTTTCCGCTGGTCAACAATAACGGCTTCGGAGGTTGTGCAAGTGATCTGGCGTGGTCCCCGGACGGTACGATGCTTGCGTACCGTCACCAGTGCTTCACCATCCATGAACCCGACGACTACCGGGTGATGATCCTGGACCTCACTGAGGTCGATCCCGAACCGGAGATCATTCTCGAGTCGAAGCTCATGGGCATCGAGGACGGCGCGACGCTCGGTTCACTCCGGTGGACTCCGGACGGACTGTCCATCCTGGCGCTGGTCAAGTCGATGACAGGACCTCCGGACCCTGGATCACCATGGCCGGCGTGGGAGAACACGTTGATCCAGATCACGCCAGAGACGGGCGCCTGGGACGTCGTGGGAGGGATCCCGACGGAGGAGGCCGTGCTCTCTGTCACCATCGCCCCGGACGGTGACTCCATGGCCCTCGACTTCGGTCACTCCGCGTGGGGGATCTGCATCGACGAGACCGGGAACCCCGTCGACTTCGAGCCGGACATCGCTGGCGTACCTTGCCCGTACAACCGCATCGACGTCTACGCCGCCACGCTCGGTGACCTCACACCTCAGCTCTCCTTGACCGACTTCGACCCCACGGAGTTCGGGTGCTGTGACGGGGATCGTCTCCGACCACGCTGGAGCCCGGGGGAGCCGGCGTCGTTGATGTTCGAGGTGACGGACTGCCCCTACAAGATCCCCCCCCTCGAATCCGGCGAGAATGGCGTCTCCTCGGTGGGTATCGCTCACGTGTTCATGGCCAATCCCGATGGGTCCTACACTCGCCTCGTCGACCCCGACGAGGACATCGTCTCGGAGGCGAGTGCGACATGGGGTCCGGCAGGCTCCGGTCAAGTAGCGTTCCCTGCTGGAACTCCGACGGCGAGCGGCGTCCGCTACGACTCGATCCGGATCGTCGACACCTTGACCGGCGGGATCGTGGATGTAACGCCCCTCGGCTTCGAGGCGTTTCGAGAGCTTGTCTGGCGACCTGGAGCAACACGATAGGACCTGGGCACGGCGTTGTTCATCCGGGAGATGCGAGACACTGGGCGGATCGGCAGTGATGTTGAAGGAGCGGCTTCGACTGCGTAGCCTGCATCCAGATCGTGAAAAACCTGTATCGGCCCGAGGAGGAAGCCATGAAATGCATGCCGTTCTGCCTTGGTACATGGCGCTCGCTGGGTCTGCTGCTCCAGGCGGCCTTGCTCGTGGGGTGCCTGGAGTCCAACCCGCAGCCCTCGCCCGCGACCGAGGACGCTAATGGTTGGTTCGGCGACGACACGGCGTCGCCTGCGGCGCTCGACGTACTCCAAGGGGACGGCGCAGCCCAGGGTGACACGGGGGGCCCGGGCAGCGACACCACGGCCCTGGACGCGGGAGCGGACGGCTGCGTCCCGGACTGCGCGGGCAAGGAGTGCGGCGACGACGGCTGCGGCGGCACCTGCGGCGAGTGCGACCCCAGCCAGGAGTGCATGCCCTGGGAGCAGATCTGCGCCTGGGTGGACTACCCCGACTGCAACCAGAAGGAGTGCGGGGACGACGGCATGGGCGGGTCCTGCGGTCAGTGCGAGAACGGGCTCGAGTGTCTCACCATGTGGGACGGATGGCGCCGCTGCACCCATGCGTGCGAGGTCCAGGGCGACTGCGAGAAGGACACGTTCTGCCTCTTCGGGCT
>JBDRIT010000015.1:0-18299 GCA_043815665.1 Pseudomonadota bacterium | reverse complement strand
TCTCTGTGCTGCTGAGGCATCGGAGGCCCAGCCTCCCGCGGATGGCACCCATCACCTGCTCCAGTTGACCCAGGCGCGATCGCGAAGAGCGAAAAGATGTGATCGATCGTCAGACGGCGACGGCAACGGCAACGGCAACGGACCATTCTTCCAGCCGAGTCGAGCCAGAGTTCGATAGACCGATGGGTGAGCGGCGACTTTGCGATAGCCCTGAATCCCCGGCCCCGCCGGCCTTGACGCTGCGCCCTGCGGCACGGTAGGCTTGCGCAGGGGTTGCAGGGTATGATCGAGACGTTCAAGGCGGATCTTCGGGACCCCGGCACGCTCCGGGCGGTGCTGGAGGGATACCTGCGCCTCAAGGTCTGCCCGGTGCAGTCGGAGCGCCGACCAAAGCTCCTCTTCCCTGCGATGGTGGAGATGCTCCTGCCGGACGGCTCCTCGATGCGCTGCAGCGGGACGGTGATCCGGTACATGGGCGCCTCGGGATTCCTGGTCCAGTTCGAGGGCCCCCTGGATCTCACCACCCTCGACGAGCTGGCGAACCTCCCGCCCCGCGTCGTCGCCCCGGCCAGAGTGACAGACATCGAGCCGAAGGATGACCGCATGTTCGTGCCCGATCCGGACTTCGAGCCCGAGGTCGAGTTCGTGTCCGAACCCACGCCGGTTTGTCGTACCCAGCCGCCCCCCATCCCCGATCCCGTGCCCGAACCCGTGCCCGAACCCGTGCCCGAACCCGTGCCCGAGCCCGTGCCCGTGCCCGAGCCCGTGCCCGTTCCCGTGCCCGTGCCCGTGCCCGTGCCCGAGCCCGTGCCCGTGCCCGAGCCCGTGCCCGTGCCGGTGCCCGAGCCCCCAGCCGAAGACGAAGCCGCCAGTGAGGGGGTCGACCCCTTCACTGATCTCCTCGTCGCCTCCCCCCCCGTCGCGGCGGGTCCCGTCGCGGCCGGCCCCGGCGCCGAAGCGGAGACGCACATGGGGATCCCCGATGGGTGGAGCCTGACCTCGGAGGATACCTTTCCGCCCGACGACGAGGGTGTGGACGATGACGCACCGATGTCGCAGGTGGACGCCACCCCCGCGATCTACGACCTCGACATCGATCCTGATCCCGATCCCGATCCCGATCTCGAACCCGAACAACTGGTCGCTCGATCCGGGCTGAACCCGTCGGAGATGTCGTCGGTCTACAAGCAGCTCGAGACCCTCTCGCAGACGGAGAAGCAGCGCCTCGCCCGTTCGGGCAACCAGATCACCCGGGGCCTGTTGGTGAAGGACCGCAGCAAGAACATCCACCAGTTCGTGTTCAGGAACCCGAAGATCACCCTCGATGAGGTGATTGATTACGCGAAGCTCCCGGCGCTGTCGAAGGATGCGATCCGGATCATCGCGTCGTCCCGTACCTGGCTGGCTTCCCGTGAGCTGGTCTTGTGCCTCGTCCGGAACCCCGGCACTCCGACCGATCTGCTGCCCGGCCTGGTGCAGCGCCTCGGTCCGCCCCAGTGGAAGATCCTGGCCAGGAGCAGCGACGTTCGACCCCAGGTGTCGGGCCTCGCCAAGAAGCTGCTTCTGTCCTCTCGGACGTAGCGTTCAAGCGATCCTCCGCCCATGGAGCGTTGAATCTACCGTCAACACCTGCGCGCCCGCCACGATCAACTGGGACGACAGCTGTATCAACATCGCAGTCCAGAGCTGCGGTCTGGTCTGCCCGTAGCCCTCCCTGATCTTCGGGGTTCCACCGCCCGCCTTGTTTTTCTCTTGCTCTGTCCCCCTCCCCTGATACAGTCCCGGACCACCACCCATGGAGGCTCGCCGACATGACCAGGAAGCCCACCAGGGAAGAGCTGATCGAGAAGGCTTACAAGCCCATGGAAGACGCCATGGTGCTGCACCCTTTCTACAAGGGGAAGCTCGAGGTGGTGCCCAAGTGCATCATCCGGGACAACAACGACTTCTCCGTCTGGTACACCCCCGGTGTCTCCTCGTCCTGCATGGCGATCAACAAGGATCCCGAGCAGGCCTACGAGCACACCAACAAGGGCAACGCGGTGGCGGTGATCTCCGACGGGACCCGGGTCCTCGGGCTGGGCGACATCGGGCCCGAGGCCGCGTTGCCCGTGATGGAGGGCAAGGCGATCCTCTTCAAGTATCTGGGCGGCGTGGACGCATACCCGATCTGTCTGGACACGAAGGACGCCGACGAGATCATCCGGACGGTGAAGCTCCTCCAGCCCTCCTTCGGCGGGATCAACCTCGAGGACATCGAGAAGCCCAAGTGCTTCACGATCCTGGACACCCTGCGGGCCGAGGCCCGGATCCCGGTGTGGCACGATGACCAGCAGGGCACCGCTGCGGTGACCGTGGCGGGCCTGATCAACGCGCTCAAGATCGTCAAGAAGCCCATGGGCAAGGTCAGCGTCGTGCTCTACGGCGCGGGCGCGGCCAACGTGGCCATCGCGCGCCTCCTCCTCACCGCGGGCGTCGACGGGGACAAGATGATCCTCATCGACCGGCACGGCGGAATCCACCGCCAGCGTCTCGGGCTGTCCGCGTCCGAGCCGGTGAAGCAGCAGCTCGCAGAGCAGACCAATCCGCAGCTCTTCGAGGGGACCCTCGCCGAGGCCCTCGAGGGCGCGGACGTGCTGATCTCCCTCTCCAAGTCCGGCCCCGACGTCATCAGGAAGGAGTGGATCTCCAGGATGGCGAAGGACTCCATCGTCTTCGTCTGCGCGAACCCCGTCCCCGAGATCTGGCCCTGGGAGGCCCGGGAGGCCGGTGCGCGCATCGTCGCCACGGGGCGGGCGGACTTCCCGAACCAGGTGAACAACTCCGTGGGCTTCCCGGGGATCTTCCGGGGCACCCTGGACGTCCGTGCGACGACCATCACCGATGAGATGTGCATCGCCGCGTCGGTGGAGCTGGCGAGGTGCGCCGAGGACAAGGGCATCCACGAGGAGTACATCATCCCGACCATGGACGAGTGGGAGATCTTCCCCCGGGAGGCCGTGGCGGTCGGGCAGAAGGCCATCGAGCAGGGCGTCGCCCGTATCAAGATGAGCCCCTCCAAGGCCTTCGACGTCGCTCAGACAATCATCCGCCGCGCCCGCGGTGAGACCGAGATGCTCATGGAGAAGGGCTTCATCGCCCCGCCCCCAAAGGGTTATTGATCTCCTCCCTCCGGAATATCCTCGCCTTGCGCAGGTTCAGTGATTGACGTAGCATCGGTTCAGTCACCGAACCCGCAAGACATGGAGACACACGCATGGGCAAGTTTGACGACATCGATCTGAGCGAGGAGCGGGACGACGTTGCGCCGAGGAAGGGCGCCCCGGCGCTGGTCTGGGTCTTCGTGATTCTCACCCTGGCCCTTGCAGGGGGCCTTGCGGTGCTGGGCTACTACGCGATGAACCTCTCCAAGCGCATCGACGGCCTGGAGACCGAGAAGAAGGCCATGGAGGGCGACATCGCGAAGTCCTCCCTGTCCTCCAAATCTGAGGACGGGCGCCTTGCGGATCGGATTCGGGCGGTGGAGGACCGTCTCCCGGGCGTCGACGAACGCACCGGGGAGATCGCCGAGGCCCTGGAGACCTTCAGGAAGGAGGTCAGGGTCTCGGACGCTGAGGCCGAACAGAAACTCGCAGCCCTCAAGGAGCAGCTCGACCTCAAGGAGTCGAACCTGGCCCAGCTGGTCGGTCAGGTCCGCACGGATCTGGACCGGACCAGGCAGGACGCGGATTTGGAGCGCAAGACCTACGCGAAGCAGGTCGGCCAGGTGAACGACGACTTCGAGTACATCAAGGAGGAGCTCGGGAAGAAGGCGGAGAAGGCCTATCTGAAGTTCCTCAAGCGGGATCTCAACAAGAAGATTGACGGCATCGCCAAGGACGTGGTCAACGTACGCTCCGACCTGGAGACGAAGATCACGGAGACCGAGCAGCGGGTGGCGAAGAAGTTCGACGACCTGGACACCCAGGTGGAGGCTACGGTGGAGAGGAAGGTCGAGAAGGCCACCGCCATGGACTTCGTGCCCACGGAGGAGGGGAAGTAGCATGCGTCGCGCCGCTGTCGCCCTGTTCAGCGTCCTGCTCCTGGGCGCCTGCTCCGGACCTACGACCAGGGAAGGCGATCCCCTGGAGGGTGTCGGGAAACCGAAGATCCCCCTCTGGGTCGAGATCGCCGAATGCAAGAAGGGCCGCCCCGTGGTTCGGGACTTCAGCGTCCTCAAGATGCCCGACGAGAAGCTCTTCTGGGCGATCTCGTATCGCGACAAGTCCTGCCACATCTACGGCGCAATCCTCAAGGAAGGAGACAGCCGCGCCCCCGGCGACTGCGACGTCCGCTTCCGCTCCAAGGAGCCCCTCCCGAAGGCCGGGAAGCGCTGCAGCTGTGTCGCCGGACGCTACGATCTCCAGGAGGGCCGCTCCACCGCAGAGAAGTGCTGCGCCCGCTACCCCGACAGCGTCCATTGCAGGGAGAAGCTCCCCGCCCCGGACGTCGAGCCGTTGCCCGAGCCCGAGCCCGAGCCTCCGGACGCTGACTGAGGCGAGAGCTTTCCGTTCAGATGGAGGGTGCCTGGCTGCAGTGGTTGCCCGTTGACAATCGCCAATCAGTGTGTATAGTCCTGCCACTATTTGTCCGCGCGCTGTGCGTGGGCAGTCCTTGAAGAAATGGCGAAGGCGGGGGAGGCGGTTCCCGGGCAATACCCGGTTTCTGCGCCCTTGGAAACGAGACGAGGAGAAACGCCATGCCACTGGATCCCGAACTGAAAATTGCGTCGATCGAGAAGTACCGGACACACGACTCGGACACCGGATCCCCGGAGGTCCAGGTCGCGCTGCTCACGGCGCGGATCGTCCAGCTCACGGATCATTTTCGGACCCACAAGCACGACCACCATTCCCGGCGCGGGCTGCTGAAGCTCGTCGGGAAACGCCGCCGGATGCTCGACTACCTGAAGTCAAAGGACGTCGAGCGGTACCGGAGCCTGATCAAATCCCTCGGCCTGCGGAAGTAAGTCTCAGGCCCCCATTCCTCCCTACACTCTCAGGAGTTCCAAAGTGTTCAACATCACAGAAAAAACAATTAAGATCGGCGCCAGCACGCTCAGCATCGAGGCCGGCCGCTATGCGCGGCAGGCGGACGGCGCCGTCATGGTCCGCTATGGAGACACCCAGGTCTTCGTGGCCGCGGTCATGTCCGACAGCTACCGCGACATGGGCTTCCTTCCCCTGTCAGTGGACTATCGCGAGAAGAGCTCCTCCGCAGGCGTCATCCCCGGGGGCTTCTTCAAGCGAGAGGGTCGCCCCACGGAGGTGGAGACCCTCACCGCCCGCATGGTGGACCGGCCGATCCGGCCGCTCTTCGAGTCCCACCTCCGGCAGGAGATCCAGGTCATGGCCATGGTCTACTCCCTGGACAAGGAGAACGACGCGGGCCCGCTGGCCATCACCGGCGCGTCCGCCGCGCTCATGATCTCCGACATCCCCTGGGACGGCCCCGTGGCCGCGATCAAGGTCGGGATGATCGACGGAGAGCTGGTGGCGAACCCCACCAACACCCAGCTCCTGGAGTCCGACCTGGACATCACCGTGGTCGTGGGCACCGACGGCATCGTCATGGTCGAGGGGGAGGCCGACTTCCTCCCCGATGACGCCATGGTCGAGGCCCTCATGTTCGCCAAGGACCAGGTGCAGCCCATCCTGAAGGCCCAGCGGGACATGGCGAAGAAGATCGGCAAGAAGAAGCGCATCGTTCCCGCCCCCGAGACGGACAAGGCGCTGCTCAAGCTCGTGGAGAAGAATGGCAAGAAGCCCCTCCTCAAGGCCCTCAAGGTCCAGGGCAAGAAGGCGCGGAACGATGCCGTCAAGGAGGCCAGCGAGGCGCTCTTCGAGGCCCTCGGCGAGGGAGTGGCGGACCGCAGGGACGAGTTCAAGAAGTGCTGGTCCAAGGTCCACAAGGCCACCGCGCGCGGCCTGCTCTTCGACAAGGGAGAGCGCATCGACGGTCGCGACACACGAACGGTGCGGCCGATCCACTCCGAGACCGGTGTCCTGGTTCGGACCCACGGGTCCGCGGTGTTCACCAGGGGCGAGACCCAGGTCCTGGCCGCGGTCACCCTGGGCACGGCGCAGGACGAGCAGCGCGTCGATGCGCTCGCCGGCCAGTACCACAAGCACTTCATGCTCCACTACAACTTCCCACCGTTCTGCGTCGGCGAGGCGAAGATGGCCCGGGGCCCGTCCCGCAGGGACATCGGCCACGGAAACCTGGCCGAGCGCGGCACCAAGCGGATCCTCCCGGACCCAGAACAATTCCCGTACACCATCCGGGTGCTTGCCGAGGTCCTGGAGTCCAACGGATCCTCGTCCATGGGCACTGTCTGCTCGGGCACCATGGCCCTCATGGACGCCGGCGTTCCGGTGAAGTGCATGGTCGCAGGCATCGCCATGGGCCTCATGCAGGAGGGGGACAAGATCGAGATCCTCACGGACATCCTCGGCGACGAGGACCACATGGGAGATATGGACTTCAAGGTCGTGGGCAGCGAGACCGGCATCACCGCGATCCAGATGGACGTCAAGATCTCGGGTCTGTCCCGCGAGATCCTCGTCAAGGCGTTGGCCCAGGCCACCGAGGCCCGGACACACATCCTCGGCGAGATGCGCAAGACGATCTCGGAGGCCAGGCCCGAGGTCAGCCAGTACGCGCCGCGCATCATCACGATGCACATCAACCCAGACAAGATCAGGGACCTCATCGGCCCCGGCGGGAAGCACATCCGCGGGATCATCCAGGCGACCGGCGCGCAGATCGATGTCACTGACGACGGCACGGTCCGCATCGCCGCAGTGGGCGAGGAGTCCAAGAACGAGGCGATCCGCCAGATCGAGTCCTACACCAAAGAGGCGGAGATCGGGATGATCTACGAGGGCCGCGTGGCGAAGGTCACCGATTTCGGCGCGTTCGTCACGATCATGCCGGGCACCGACGGCCTCTGCCACATCTCTGAGATGGCCGAGCACCGCGTGGAGCGGGTCGAGGACATCATGAAGGAGGGGGACATCGTCAAGGTCAAGGTCCTGGAGATCGATGGCCGTACCGGCAAGATCCGGCTCTCCCACAAGGCCGCGCTGTACGGCGAGGGTGGCGGCGGCGAGAGCGACGGCGGCGGCGGTCGTGACCGTGACCGTGGTGGTCGCAGCGGCGGCGGCGGTCGTGACCGAGGCCGTGGACGTCGCTAGGCGATGGCCGAAACCCTCCGCGTGCAGATCCAGCGCCTCGACCATCGCGTCGAGGCGCTCCCCTCCTACCAGACCATCGACTCCTCCGGGATGGACCTCCGTGCCCTCCTGGATGCTCCGCTCAGTGTGCCTCCGGGGGGCCGGTGTATGGTCCCCACGGGGCTGGCGTTCGCGATCCCGTCGGGCTGGGAGGGCCAGGTGCGGCCCCGATCCGGCCTCGCCATCAAGAAGGCCCTCACGGTCCTCAACGCGCCGGGAACGATCGACGCGGACTACCGGGGAGAGGTTCGGGTGATCCTCGTGAACCTCGGGGCGGAGCCCGTGGAGATCGAGCCAGGTGAGCGGATCGCCCAGCTCGTCTTCTGTCCGGTCGGACGCGCTGCCCTCCTGGAGGTGGATGTCCTCCCACAGACGCAGCGAGGCGCAGGCGGGTTCGGGCACACCGGACGCGAGTGATTTGAGGGACGCGCTTCTCCCTGGCAATGGGCGCCCCCTGGCCGTAGACTGACCATCGGGAATGCCCGCAACCGTCTCTGGGTTGAACGGAAGGTGATGACGCTTCGATGACGAGGTACCTGATGCTCCGAGCGACACGTTGGTTTGTACTGATTCTGGTGGCGATCGCGTTGGTCGCCTGCACACAGCGGCAGGACGAGACCCGAGGCAGCGCAGCGAAGGAGTCCGGGGAGGCCGTCAGCATCTCCGTGGCCGACGAGGGCCAGGGGATTGCGTCCCAGGGCATCGGACCCCCGCTGACGATCAAGGTCCCTGCCCAGGTGCGCCTGGTCTCGGCGGGCGAGGCCGTCGCGGAGCCTGAGGGCGAGGGAGAGGGAGAGGGCGAGGGCGAGGAGGACGAGGCCGCCAAGTACGAGCGGTACTGGAACGAGATCGAGTTCGGTTGGGAGCAGTTCGACGAGGTCATGGATCTCATCAAGTCGGAGTACATCGAGAAGGAGATCGACACCCAGCGCGCCTACGTCTCCGCGGCCAACTTCGCGTTGGCCATGGTCGAGCCCAGCTACGAGGTCGTCCCTGCGGCCTACCACCGGGCCCACAAGGACGATCCGGATCTGGTCATCGAGGGCGGGGACCGCGAGGAGCTGATCCTCAAGCGGCGTGACGAGCTGCGGAAGCAGCAGCGTGAGCTCCTCAAGGACTGGGACAAGGTCTCCTTTGACCGTCCTGAGCTCAAGCGGATCATCCAATTCGCTGCGGAGCGGGCCCGGAAGATGGAGAAGCCCGTCGCCGAGGATCGCCTCCTGATCTCCGCGGCCCAGGGATTCCTCTACGCACTGGATCCGCACTCCTCCCTGGTGTCCGAGCGCGCGTGGGATGACTCGACGCAGCAGACCCGGGACTCCAGCTTCGATGGGATCGGGGCCCTCCTGACCCAACGTTGGGAGCCCACGAGCTCCTTGAAGAACCGTCTCCGGGGCAAGACCCGGCGCCTGGAGGACAACGACGTATTCATCCTCGTGGAGCTCGCCGAGGAGGACAAGTTCACTCGCAAGACCTACGTGGAGAGTCCGATCCAGGGGCAGCCCGCCGAGAAAGCGGGCCTCTGGGCGGGGGACGAGATCGTCGCGGTGGACGGAAAGTCCGTCGAGGGGGTGCTCCTTACCAAGGTGGTGAACCAGATCCGAGGTCCCAGGGGGACCCAGGTCCACCTCTCGGTCCGTCGGGAGGGTGAGCCCGCGCCTCGGGACATCGTCATCACCCGGGCGCGTATCCGCGTGACCAACGTCGAGGGTCGCATCCTCGAGCACCATCCGGGGATCGGCTACGTGAAGCTCACGGGCTTCATCGAGTCGTCCTACGACGAGCTCAAGGAGGAGATCGATCGGCTGCACGAAGAGGCAGGCTCCGACGGGCTCCGTGGTCTGGTCTTCGATCTGCGCATGAACAGCGGGGGCCTCCTTCAGCAGGCCGTGCAGATCTCCGATCTGTTCCTCAAGACGGGGAAGATCGTCACGGTGAAGAACCGCAAGCGGGGCCTCTTCGCGTTCATGGGGGCTGAGGAGATCTATCGGGCTGCCGAGGACGGCACCATCGATCTCCCCATGGTCGTGCTGGTCAACGACGGCTCGGCGTCCGCGTCGGAGATCGTGGCTTCAGCGCTACAGGACAACGGGCGGGGCCTGGTGATCGGCCTGAGGACCTTCGGCAAGGCCTCGGTCCAGACCCTCCTCTCTCCCAGGGCCGGCCAGGGGTACTACGTAAAGCTCACCGTGGCGCGCTACTACAGCCCCAGCGACCGGACCATCCAGGTCGTGGGAGTCCACCCGGACGTCGAGGTGGCCCCGGAGTTCGGCGGCAAGACGCCAATCGGCTTCCGCGAGGAGGACCTCTCCAACCACCTTCCCCCCATCGAGGCGGAGTTCGAGTCCCCAAACCAGGGTGTCCTGACCCAGCTCTCAGGCTGCGTGCAGACCATGGGGACAGCGGACAGCATCGCCGCATCCAATCCGCACCCGCAGGTGAAGCTGGACTACCAGCTGTACACCGGTGCCGACTATCTCGAGTGCTTTATTGAAGAAGTCTCGGGGGATGAGGGGCGCCACCCGGTTTCGAACCGGGGGATGGAGGATCTGCAGTCATCTGCATCGGCTCAGTAGCATCCCTGGGTGTTGTACCTCTTCATCAATTGATCGCCCCGTCAACACTGGATGAACTCAAGCCGAGGTTCTGGTAGCGCCGATCCTGTTTCTAGGAACCAGAGGGCATCGTACATGCCATCATCAGCGCCTCGGAAGGGCTCGAACGTGTCTTGGTACACCACGGAGTCGCCATGAAATTCAGGACTCGTTTTGGTGCACCTCGTTGATCGGGCCCAGGTCTGCAATCCAGGTGGGCATGTGCTCGGTGGCTGTGATACCTTCGAGGCCACGATTCATCGGGACGAGTGACCCGGACACGGGCGGCTTGCGGTCGAACCATGGACAGCGACTACCAGGTATTCATCTCCTTCAAGAACAAGGACGAACTTGGTGAGCACACGCCGGACCGGGCGCTGGCCGAAGAGATCTACCATCACCTGAAGGGCCTCGGGATCCGGGTCTTCTTCAGCGGGCATACCCTCAGGGATGACGGGGCATCCGACTATATCATGGCCATCCACCAGGCGCTTGACTCAGCGCTGGTCCTGGTTGCGGTGGGCACCTCCAGCGAGAACCTCGCGTCGAAGTGGGTCCTCGAGGAGTGCAGCATCTTTCTGAACGAACTCACCTCGAGCCGCAAGGAAGGGGGGCAGCTGTTCACCTACGTGGACGGGGTGCCGATCGACCGTCTCCCGATCATGCTGCGTGGTCGCCAGGTGATCACTCACGGGCCGGGGGCCATGGAGGAGCTGGGACAGTTCGTGGTCAATCGCCTGCGGAAGCTCGGCGTCCTCGAGCAGGACGGGACACCCACAGGGTTCGTTCCTGCGTCGCGGTCCATTGCGACCGGGGGCGGAGTCACGAAGAAGAGACGCTGGCCGTGGGTAGCCGCCCTGCTCCTGGGCGTGGCCCTGGTCGGGGTCCTGGCGTTCCGGTTCGCCGCAGGGGGGACCTCCCACCCCGAGTTCCAGCTGTCGGAGACCAGCGCCGGGGATCAGTTCCTGCCGACGGTCCTGGCGCTGGACGCCGAGCGGGTCCTGGCCCTCTGGACCAGCGACCACGAGGCGGGCAACGGACCGGACATCTACGGCCGCCTGTTCGACACCGGGGGACGACCCCTCGCCGGAGAGTTCCGGGTGAACACGCATCGGAGCGGGGAACAGGGGGTCCCCGGCCTCGCCAGGGTCGGCGACGGCGGGTTCGTCGCTGTCTGGAACAGCGAGGGGCAGGACGGGGACGGCTGGGGAGTGTTCGGGCAGCTGTACGACGCGGAAGCGAGGCCCGTGCGGAGCGAGTTCCTGGTGAACTCGAACTGGACCCGGGGGGGCCAACGTCTCCCCGTGGTCGCCTCCAATGGTAGCGGGGGCTTCGTCGTGGTCTGGGACGGTGAGGGCGAGGGAGACGAGGGGGGCGTCTACGGTCAGCTCTTCGATGCGCGCGGGGAGCGCATCCGGGAGGTGTTCCGGGTCAATCGGGATCCAGCGGGAAAGCAGCGCTTCGCCGCGGTCTCCTGTATCGACGATGACCGCTTCGTGATCGCCTGGGAGCACGAAGGCGGTACGGGCCCGGAGCCCTTCGGGATCTTCGCCCGCATCTTCGACCCCCAGGGGGTCCCTCTCGCTGAATCCTTCGCGGTGAACTCCCACGTCGAGGATCGGCAGCGCTACCCGACCCTCGGGCGCCTGCCGATGGGCGGGTTCGTGGCGCTGTGGACCAGCGAGGATCAGGACGGGGCGGGTCGTGGCGTCTACGGACAGCGGTTCTCCGCAACCGGCGAGCGCCTCGGCGAGGAGTTCCAGGTGAACACCACCGTGCAGGGGCACCAGTGGCTGCCAAAGGTCGCCGCGGGAGCCGGAGGCTTCGCTGCCGCCTGGGTCTCCGATCGCCAGGACGGCTCCGGCGCGTCCGTGGTGTTCCAGCGCTTCGAGCCGGACGGGACCCGCGTCGGCGGCGAGGCGGTCCTGAACGGTTTCACCGAAGGGGACCAGATCGTCCGCTCGATGATCGGCTTCGGCGGAGATCGCTATCTGGTGGCCTGGGAGAGCGCCGGCCAGGACGGAAACGGCCAGGGCGTGTTCGCTCGGGTCGTGGATCGTTGAGGAGCGGTGCGTAGGCGGCCCCACTCGGGCATTGAGGCTTCGGTGGCGCCAGGGTCCGACTGCCCTGTCGAGGAGTTATCGATGCCCGCCACACTTTCTGAGGTCTGTGCTGCCTCAGTCCGTGCAGGCCGGAGGGATGCAGGGCATCAGCACGGGGTCGTCCAGGACGGTCAGCCGCGGGAGGTCGCCGTAGTTGATGAGCTGATCCGCAGGTTCCGGGGAGACGCACCCAGGCGGGGCGCAGGCCTCTTCGCCCATGGTGTTGGAGAAGTTGGCGCTGATCTGGTCGGGCGGGATCGGCTGGTCCTCCTCGGCCTGGACCACGATGCCGAACGCGCCGCCGTCGACTCGGTTCCCCTCGATGAAGATCGCCGCGGAGTCCGGATCGTCCAGGAGGATGCCGCCGCGATGGTTGTCCAGGATCTTGTTGTGCTGCACCGTCGCCCGTGAGCCCAGGAAAACCCCGACGCCGTCTCCGATCTTGCGGGTCTCCCCGCCCACGATGATCTCGAGGGGCGCGGTCTCGTAGATCAGGTTGAAGTCCTCCGCAAGCTCCGATCCCACCACGACCTCCGAGTTCGTGGTGAGTCCGACCCCGACCATCGCGTTGCGACCGATGGTGTTGGCGATCATGGCATCGACCCGGGAGCCGTTCTGGACCCAGACTCCGCCGAAGAGGTTGTCCGTGATCTGGTTCCCGTCCATCCGAGGGACCACGGCGCCGTCGCTGATGAGGATCCCGCAGCGGTGGGACCCGATGATCTCGTTCCCCGGCGCGTCCACGCCGGGGGTCTCCCCCAGCCAGACCCGCGCCTGGGGCGCGCCGGCCTCTGCGGACTGCCGGACCACGATACCGTCCGCCACCTGGTCCGGGTCGTCGAGGTCGGGTCGGGTGTCCTCGACCCGGTTGCCTGCGAGGGCAGCGACGGATCCGACCACGTGGATCCCCACGGTGAAGTTGGAGATCACCGCGTTTCCGGAGACCTCGATGGGCGTGACCATCGCCGGGTTCATGCCGGCGGGGATCGCCGGGGAGTCGTCGATCCGGATCCCCTGGCGGTTGCCCGAGACACGGTTCCCCCGCAGCGTCACAGCGGACGCGTCGACCAGAATGCCGATCTGCTCGCAGTCCTCGACGAGGTTCCCCTCGATGGTCACGTCGTCGCTGTCCGAGACGACGATGCCGTGTCCGAAGAGGCCAACGACGGTGGAGGCCGCTGCGGCGACGTGGTTGCTCGTCAGGATCAGGTCCGTCGCGCCATGGACGTCGATCCCCGCGACTGCGGGGCCCGTGATGGTCACCCCGGACACCACGACCCCTGTGGTGCCGTGGACCGACAGGGTGGCCACCTCGTCCACCACCAGGGAGGACCGATCTGCGTACGTCCCGCTGTCCGGGTCGAAGGTCCCCATGCCCAGGAGGGAGATGTCCTTCTTGATGACGATGGGCTCGGCCTCCGCGTAGTCGCCTGCTGCGACAAGGATTGCGTCGCCATCGCTGGCGGCTTTGAGCGCGTCGACGATCGAATGGAAGGGCTTGTCAAGGGCCCCGGTCGGGGCTCCGGGGCCGCAGGTCGGGTTGACGTAGATCGGCGCCGCACCCGAGGGCAGGGCGGGGTAGCAGGTCTCCTCGCAGCAGCCCTCGCTCCCGTCGCCGCCCCCGCCGGAGCAACCGCAGGTGAGGAGCAGCGCCAGCCATGCCGTGGTTCGGATCGCACGCATCGGTCGAACCTCCAGGGTCCGCAGTATAGAGAGGTCCGGCTGCAGAGTAAACGTCGCGGGCAACGGCCAGCGGGGGGCCGTTTGACGGCGCCTCTCCGGGGCGGGTATCATCATGCCACGCGATCCAGGCTCTCGGAGGTTCCTGATGCGGTCTTCTTCGCCCCTCTCTTCGGTGTTCCCCCTGCTCGCGCTGGCGTTCTCTCTCGCATCGGCGTCCTGTGACGGCGGGGCCTCCGAGCCGTCACAGGATCCGGACGTCACGCAGGAGGACGTTGGCCCCGGCTGCACCCCGGACTGCGCCGGGAAGCAGTGTGGCGACGACGGCTGCGGCGGGACCTGCGGCGACTGCCCGAGTCCCGAGGTCTGCGGTGGGGACTTCACTTGTGTCTGCCTCCCGGACTGCGGGATCCGGGAGTGCGGGCCGGATCCGATCTGCGGCGTGCTCTGCGGGAGCTGTGAGGGCGGGGACGCGTGCTTCGACGGCCTCTGCGGGGCCTGCGGTGTCGGCACCTGCGGCGGCGACTGCGGCGCGTGCGCGGTGGGTTCACGCTGTGTCATCGAGGCGGCCGCCGTGTTCGGCTCGTGCGTCCCCTGCGATCCCTCGGAGTGCGGGACGGAGTGCGGGCCCTGCCCGGAGGGGCTCGAGTGTATCGCCGGGACCTGCTCCGGCGAGCCCCTCCAGACCTGCACCGACCTCGTCCTGTGCATCGCGTACTGCGACGAGATCGACGACGCCTGCATGGACGCGTGCTATGCCCTGGCTGGTCCCGACGCGCTCCAGGACATGACCGGGTTCCTCGACTGCTCCACGGAGCACTGCGGCGGACTGCCCTCCGGCGAGTACAACCCCTGCGTCGAGCAGCAGTGCACTGAAAAGTACCTCGAGTGCATGACCGGGGACGGCTCCTGCGTGGACTTCATGCCCTGCCTCTTCGACTGCACCGACGCGTTCGAGCTGTCCGGCGAGAAGAGCAAGGAGGACGCGTACGACTACTGCTTCATCGAGTGCAACGTCCAGATGACCCTGGAGGATCAGAAGGCCAACGTCGCGTTCCTGGGCTGCCTCATGGAGACCTGCCCCGACGTCACCGAGGAGTGTCTCGATGAGGCCTTCGGCATCGGTGGGCTCTGCTATCCGGTGCTCCAGGCGTGCAAGGGCTCGACGGAGCTCTGCGAGGTCTCCCTGGACTGCCCGCCGGAGAAGTACTGCCTCTACCAGGGATGCATACAGGATCTCTGCGACCAGGGCCTGCCCCTGTGCGACGACGGCGACGCGTACCAATGCGCGGACGACGGCTCCGCCATGACCCTCGCAGACGAGTGCGGTCTGGACGAGGACTGCAGCGACGGCGCCTGCGTCTCCATGAACAGCTGTGCCGGGGACGACGACTGCGCCGCCTCGGAGCACTGCGCGTTGGACAGCTGTGTCCCGGACCTCTGCGACCAGGGAACCACCTACTGCGAGGACGGCGACGTGTACGTCTGCAACGTCAACGGCTCCACGGAGATCAAGATGCAGGAGTGTGGAGCGCAGCCCTGCGAAGCCGGCGCCTGTCAGTAGTTGACCCCGACGGGATCCGGGACGTCGGCGGGCCCCCCGGGCAGGGCCAGTCCCTCCGACAGGTCCACCCCCAGATCGGTCTCGCAGTCCTCGAAGCTGTTCCCTTTCGGTTCGACCTCGGAGTCCTGGACAACCAGTCCGAACTTCGCCGTCCGGACGCGGTTGCCGGTGACCGCGCCCGCTGAACCGTCCAGGAGGATGCCGGCGCGCTGGGCCTCCTCGACGAGGTTGTCGTGGATGTCGACGGTCGCTCCCTGGGTGACCAGGATCCCGTCAGCGAATGGGGTGTCGGACGGCACCCATTCTCCGTCGACCAGCCAGAGCCCCTTGGACTCCGAGATCTGCGCGATGTGGTTCGCGGCGATCACGGCGTTGGAGTTGTAGACCTCGACTCCCGCTCCGGCGCAGGTCGAGATGAGGTTCCCCTCCAGGGTCAGGTCGCTGAGACTCTGGGCCAGGATCCCATACCCGAAGAAGCCGCTCCGGTCTGGGCGGGTGTCGGTGAAGCTGCTGCCTGTGATCTGCGCGACGCTGCTGTTCGAGAGCACGACACCGAACGCGTAGTTCCGCCGGAGCGTGGCCGAGTCCAGGACGAGGCTGCTCCCTTCGACCGCGGAGATGGCGTCTCCAGCGGTGCCCTCGGGCGGACTCTTGAGACCCTCGAAGAGGCCTCCCTGCACCGTCGCATCGCAGCCCGAGAGCAGCAGCGCGCCGCTGTGGTTCCCCGTGAAGGCGCACCAGTCCACCGTGACCTGACCGTCCAGGACCTCCACCGCCTCGCCGAGGGTCTCGTCGCCGTTGATGGTTGTCCCGGAGACGACGGAGTCCGTCAGCACGAGCGCGCCCTCCCTCAGATAGATCCCCAGGTCGGTGTTGCCCTCGATCCGGGATGAGGAGATCGTGATGGTGCTCCCGTTCGCGCCGATCCCGTGGCCACCGAAGGAGGTCCCCAGGGGGTCCTCCGGGGTGGTGTCGCGGATCCAGCAGCGCTGTAGCTCCAGGTCCGACTGGAGCACGATGATGGCCGCCTCCAGGTTGTCGGCGAAGAGCGTGGAGTCTGCGAGGACCTGGGCGCCCATCTCCAGGCCCATGCCCCGGCCGTCCATGTCGAACTCGTTCCCGCGGGTGCCCGCCACGACACAGCCGTGGAGCTCTGCCGCCGCGTTGGAGACGATGATGCCGGCGCCGAAGTTCGCGACGATGTACGAGTCCTGGAGCACGGTCGGGCTCTCGGTGTTCTGGATCTGCACCCCGCGGCCCGTGGCGGTCTGTCCGAGACCGCGGGTCCCGGTGACCAGGGTCCGGGTGATCTGGGCCACGGAGTCGTCCACGGAGATCCCCGCGACCACGTTGCCGTAGAACACCGACTCGACGACCGTCGCCGTCGCCCCGTCCTGCAGCGTCAGGCCGGGCTGGCTGTCGTTCGCCGCCTGGTACCCGGCGTCTCCGACCCAGCACCTGAGCATCTGCACGGAGGACGCCTCTCCCACCAGCACCTCGGTGTCCCCGTTGAATCGGACCCCGCAGTCCTCCAGCGCCAGCGTCGACTGCGCGTGGACGTTGAAGCCATACCCGCCGCCGGGCATCCCGGGGATCCCGACGCTCCCCTCTACGAGGGAGGTCTGGAAGCGGGCCTCGGTCTCCTTCATGTAGACCCCGATGGGCGCGTTTCCCACGATGTGGGAGTCCGTGATCACCAGGCCCGACGAGGACCACGCGGAGAGGCCGGGGCCGAAGTCCGTTGCGCCGTTCTCCGACAGCGCGACGCGGTTCAGCTCGACACCGTCGACGTCGATGATCATGACGCCGTCCTCGCCGTTCCCGGAGACGACCATGTCCTCGAGTAGATGGTCTCCGCCGTTGAGCAGCAGCACCCCGCCGCCGGGGCCCGACACGGTGACCCCGGTGAGGGTGAAGTCGTCCGCGTACTCCACGCTGATGGCCGCGGAGAGCTCCGAAGTCACCGACTGCTGTCCGGTGAGCCCGACGAGCTCCGGACAGCGGCCCGCGATGGTGAGGGAGTCATGGAAGATCGTCACCGCCTCGGGGTAGACCGTGCCGCCGTCGCCAGCCCCGAGGACGATGAGGTCGCCGGCCTCGGCCACCTCCAGGGCCTCGTCGATGATCCCGAAGGGCTTCGAGGCCGATCCGTCGGATCCACCTCCTCCCCAGCCGGCGAGGACGTACCGGATCGTCTGGCCCGGGGCCGCGAGGTCCGCCGCGTCGCCCCAGGGTGCGTCGCCGCAGTCGCTCTTCGGCCCGGTCATGCGGCAGCCGCCCCCGAAGAGCGGCACGGCGCCCTCCGGGCAGACGTCGAGGATCGGCTCACAGCCCCCCTCCGCGCCCGGCTTCCAGCCCTCGGGACAGGGCGCGAGCATCGGGTGACAGCCTCCTCCGATGAGAGGCAGCTCGCCGTCGGCGCAGTCCCCGAGGATCGGTTCGCAGCCGCAGGTCTCCGTCGGGGACCAGCCCTCGGCACAATCCTGGACGCCGACGGGGAGGCACCCGCCGCCCATGGCG
Organism: Pseudomonadota bacterium; assembly: GCA_043815665.1. Classification (GTDB taxonomy): domain Bacteria; phylum Myxococcota_A; class UBA9042; order CAIXZC01; family CAIXZC01; genus CAZNWW01. The sequence goes on along the minus strand of JBDRIT010000015.1, from coordinate 565 downwards.
ATGCTGCACGGCGGACAGGCGCAGGTCCCCTGGACGCAGGGGACCCCGCTCGGGCAGACCTCGTCGTCGAGCCAATCTCCGCTGCCTGTGCAGACCTGCACCGCAACCCCGTCCGGTGCGCAGCGGATCGCGCCGGGGACGCAGGCGACCTCGGCGTCTGGTGTGTCAGCGGTGTCCGTCGGGACGGACGAGTCCCCGGAGCCGGAGCAGGACAGGACCAGCGCCGCCGCCCCGAGGAGGATCCACCGTAGATTGCATGGGCGAGCCAGGTGCTTCGAGCCGTTCATTTGACCTTCCGGTGATTGCGGGTCGTCAACCGACAAGATACCATGGCGCAAAAGAAACGGAACCGTTCCGATCCGAGTCCTGGCGTAGAAGGTCGTCTCGAAATGGGACAGCGTCGCGTCGAAACGGGACAGCGACGCGGAGACTCCTGTGACTTCGATCCCGGCGAGGTGGATTTCTCGCTGTTCGGGCTCCGCCAAGGAAACGGCGTGGTGCCAGTGGATGGCGGTGCGCGCACCTACCCAGCGAGGGTGAGGATCGGGCCGGACTGGCACGGCAA
>JBDRIT010000014.1:0-15234 GCA_043815665.1 Pseudomonadota bacterium | reverse complement strand
ATCGCGAAGAGCGAAAAGATGTGATCGATCGTCAGACGGCGACGGCGACGGCAACGGCAACGGCAACGGACCATTCTTCCAGCCGAGTCGAGCCAGAGTTCGATAGACCGCTGGGGGAGCGGCGACTTTGCGATTGCCCTGATTGCCCTGCCCCAACGTCTTGCCAAGGTCCGATGCCGGTGTTAAGGTCCCCGGTCTCCCTCCACGGGGGGGAGAGAGCCTGAAAAATCGAGGCGTTGCCCATGACTGACCGATCAATGAACTCCGCCGGCATCGATCTGGGCTCCGTCGCCTTGAAGGCCGTCCTGCTGAGCGGGAGTGGCGAGGTGTTGCGGCGGCTCGTGGAGCCCGTGGAGGGCTCTATGGAGGAGGCCATCGGGCGCCTCCTGCCTCCCCTCTTCGATGGGATCTCCGGCCCCGTCACCTTCGGCGTCACCGGCGGCGGCAAGGCGCGCTTCTCCGGGCTCGCGGGGGCCCACCAGGAGACGGATCTCCTGGCCACGGCCCGGGCTGTGGCCGCACTGCATCCCGAGGTCAGGGGCGTGTTCGAGATCGGGGGTCACCAGTCGAAGTGGCTCCGTATCGGCCCCGGCGGTCGCCTGGAATCCTTCGCGCTCAACGAGGAGTGTGCGGCGGGCTCAGGCGCCTTCCTCGAGCAGCAGGCCGGCCGGTTGCGCATGGACATCGAGACCCTCGCCTCCATGGCCCTCGACGCGTCCCGCGCGGCGTCCGTCGCCGGGCGCTGCGCTGTGTTCGCGAAGTCGGACATGATCCATCTCCAGCAGAAGGGGACCCCCATGGGGGAGATCGCGCTCGGCCTCTGCGCGGCCCTGGCGCGGAACTTCCGGGCGACCCTGCTGCGCGGCAGTGATCTGAACCTGCCCGTCGCGCTGGCGGGGGGAGGTGCGCTCAATCCCGGGCTCCGGCGGGCCTTCATGGAGGCCTTCGACCTGGAGGAGGGGCAGCTCGTCGCGCTCACGGAGCCGCGGCACCTCCCGGCCTTGGGCGTCGCCATCGCCGCGGCGGAGGCCGGTGTCCCCTGCGATCCAACGGAGGTCCTCGGGTGGTCGGGGCGGGGTGAGGGGACGAGCGCCGGCACCCTGGGCATCCGCCTCGTCGCCTCGTCCATCGACCTCAGCGAGGAGCCGGTCATCGCCCCCACCTCCGAGGTCGCCGCCTTTCTCGGGGTGGACGTCGGGAGCGTGTCCACGGATTTCACGCTGCTCTCGGAAGAGGGCGAGGTGCTGGACGGGATCTACCTGCGGACCCGCGGCGACCCGGTCGGCGTCATCCGTGAGGGTCTCGGACTCCTGCGGGAGCGGACCCGTGGTCATCTGCGCGTCCTCGGCGTCGGCACCACCGGCTCCGGCCGGCACCTCGCCGGGAGTCTCCTCGGGGCGGACGTGGTGAAGAACGAGATCACCTGCCAGTTCATCGGCGCGCGCCACGTGCTCCCGGAGGTGGACACCATCCTCGAGATCGGCGGCCAGGACTCCAAGTTCGTCTCAGTCCGTCGTGGGCGCATCGCGGACTTCGTGATGAACAAGATCTGCGCTGCGGGGACCGGCTCCTTCCTCGAGGAGCAGGGAGAGACCCTCGGGGTGTCGATCCGCGAGGAGTTCGAGACCCTCGCACTTGCCTCCAGCGCACCGGCCTCCCTCGGGAGCCAGTGCACGGTGTTCATGGACACCGAGGTCGTCGCCGCCCGACAGCGGGGCGTCCCCCTCGAGGACATCCTTGCCGGCCTGGCGGTGAGCGTGGCAAAGAACTACCTGGAGCGGGTCGTGGCGGGCCGGGTCATCGGGGATCACGTCGTGTTCCAGGGGGGGGTCGCTTCCAACCGGGCCGTGGTCGCCGCCTTCGAGGCGCTCCTGGGGAAGCGGGTCGTGGTGCATCCCTTCAACCGGCTGTCCGGCGCCATCGGCGCCGCCATCTCGGCGCGAGACACCATGGGCGGCCATGCGACCCGTTTCCTCGGGCTTGATGCGGTCGAGTCGGCCCGCGTCGAGACCTTCGAGTGCCGCGCGTGCTCCAATCTCTGCACCGTGAGCAAGATCCGCGTCCACGAGCGGACCTCCTTCTTCGGGGATGTCTGTGAACGCTTCAGCGCGACGAAGACCGCGTCCCGGGCCGGGACCCTCCCGGATCTGACCCGGGAGGTGGAGGGTCGGCTCGAGGCCTACGCCGGGGGAGAGGCCTGGCTGGGTGTCGCGGGGATCCCCCGGGCCTCGATGATGTACGATCTCTTCCCCTTCTGGGCGACCTTCCTGCGGAGCCTCGGTTTCCGGGTGGTCCTCCCCGGGGCCTCCACCAGCGCGACCCTGGATGCCGGCGTGGCCCGCCTCACCGCGGAGACCTGCCTCCCGGTGAAGCTGGTGTATGGGCACGTGTCGAAGCTCCTGGAGAATCCCGAGGTGGACTTCGTGTTCATGCCGGCGATCCAGGATCTCCCGGACGGGGACTCCGGGGTCACCTACCTCTGCCCCTTCGAGGAGTCCGCGGGGTTCATGGTCGGAGGGCTGGCGGGGGCGAAGATCGTCTCGCCTGCGCTCCACCTCGCCGGGCCCCGGGAGCGCATGGCCAGGGAGCTGCTCCTGGCCCTCGCCCGCTGGGATGTCTCGCTCGAGGACATCCAGGAGGGTCTCGAGGCGGGGGCCATGGCCCAGGAGCAGTACGAGGAGGGGCTCCGCAGGCGGGGCGCGGAGATCCTCACCGGCGACTTCACGAGCGCCCTGGTCCTGCTGGGCAAGCCCTACAACATCACCGACGCCTTCGAGAACCTCAACCTGTCGGCGCACATCCGGCGCCTCGGCCTCCTGGCGATCCCCCAGCAGATGATTCCCTTCGCGCAGCTGGGCCTGAAAGACACCGGGGTCAGCTTTCCGTGGCGCTACAACCGGACCCAGCTCCAGGCCCTCCTCTCGTTGAAGGAGGACGAGCGCCTCTTCCCGGTCCTGATCTCGAACTTCGGCTGCGGACCGGACGCATTCAGTCACAAGTACTTCGAGGAGGCGGCGCAGAGCCGGCCGCTGCTCCTCCTGGAGTTCGACGAGCACCGGGGAGAGGCCGGGCTGGTCACACGCCTGGAGGCCTTCATCGACGAGATCGACGCCCACGTGTCGAAGCTCGAACGCCCCGCCCCGAGGTTCCCTCGGGACACGGCCTTCGCGGCCGAGCACTACAAGGGCCGGCGGATCGTGCTCCCCTACTTCGCTGATCACGCCTACGCCTACCAGGGCGCGCTGCGTGGCATCGGCCTCGACGCGGTGGTCCTCCCTCCGCCGGACGAGGACACCATTCGCTTCGGCGAGGGTGTCAGCACGGGGAAGGAGTGCCACCCCTACGTCCTCCTGGCGGGGGATCTGTTCAAGCACCTGGAGCGGGGGACCATCGCCCCGGGCGACGTCTACTTCTTTCCGGGGACCTCGACGCCGTGCCTCATGCACCAGTACGCGTCGTCGATCCGTCTGGAGATGAAGCGGCGGGGCGTGGACGGGGTCGAGCTCCTGAACCCGAGCCAGTCGAACTACGTGGAGTTCCTCGGCTTCCCGGGGCTCATGCGCCTGGGGCGGGGCCTCCTCGGGGTGGAGCTCATCACCCGCCTCCACTCCCAGATGCGGCCCTATGTCGAGCACCCGGTGGAGCTGGACGCGCGGGTCCGGCGTGCCTACACCCTCCTTGCGGATTTCCTTGCCGTGGATCGCCAGGGGGACGCGCTGGCCTGGCTCGGAAAAGAGCTGGACCGCTTCCCCGTCGATCGGAGCAGCCCCCGGCCCCTGGTCGGTGTCGCCGGGGACATCTATACCCGGATCCACTCCTTCGGGAACCAGGGGCTCTTCCATCGCCTCGAGGCCCTCGGCCTGGAGGTCTGGCCAGCGCCCTTCTTCGTGGACTCGGCGAACTTCGGCTTCGGACGGGAGGTGGACTGGGGGATCGAGGAGGGGCGCTATCTCGACGCCGCAGGGAGCGCGGTCATGGCCCTGCGGGGGGAGTGGGAGATGCTCTTCCTGCGGTACCACCTCGGCCGCTCCGTAGAGCGGCTGGCCGAGCCGGGGTACCGGGAGGTCATCCAGCTGGCGAGCCCCTACGTGGAGCGCAACGCCAACGAGACCGTCCTCCTGAATGTCGCGAAGATGGTGGACTTCGCGCAGCGGGGCGCCCACGGCGTGATCAACGCGATCTCGTCCCACTGCATGCTGGGGACCGTCTCCGCGTCCCTGGTGGACCGGATCCGGGAGGACCATGATCAGATCCCGATGTTGACCCTGATCTTCTCCGGGACCGAGTCAGCGACCATGGAGGCCCGCCTCGAGGCCTTCGCCCACCAGGTCCACGCCCGGGCCGCCATCACCCCCCCCCAGGTCCCCCGCAGCGGCTGGAGGGCCTGGTTCGACGGGGTGCGCACGCCGGAGTGACCCCGGAGCTTACGGCGAGGCGCTGCCTTCATTGCGCTCCCACCTCGAGAGCCCGGCGGTGATCGACCCGCGCACCGCGTTGATCAGCGCGTCGAGGTCGCTGCCGTGGTTGGACGGATCGATGGGGGCGTGGATGGTGATGCGGATGTGGCCGGGGAGGAGGCTCAGGGTGCCCTTTGGGAGCACCCTGTAGCTGCCGGTGATGGAGACGGGGAGGATCTCGAGGCCCATGTCCTGTGCCATGACGAAGCCGCCCTTCTTGAAGGTCAGGAGGCGTCCGTCTGCGCTCCGGGTCCCCTCGGGGAAGAACAGGATGGAGATCCCGTCCCTGATCCGGCTCCGGGCCTCGTTCAGGCTGGCCACGGCGCGGCCCCGATCCCTCCGGTCGACGAACACGTGCCCCAGGCGATCGCAGGCGCGGCCCAGGAAGGGCACCGTGCGGAGGCTTTGCTTCATCACCCATCGGAATTGCCGGCGCCAGTGCCCGTACAACGCCAGGACATCGAAGTTGCTCTGGTGGTTCGCCATGATGACGTAGGAGGTCCCCGGTCGCATGTTCTCCATGCCGGTCAAGGTCACCCGGGTGACGTTCATCCAGCAGAGGACCCGGGCCCAGGCGGTCCCGGCCCAGAACGCCTGTCGAGGGACCAGCGCGGCCAGGAGCATCGCCACGGACCCCATCAACGCCGTCCAGACCCCGAGGAACGGGATGTAGATGAGCCAGGTGTAGGGCGCATAGACCCGTCGAAGAGTCCGTGAGGTTCCGGTGAGCGCGGGATTCATGGATTCCTCTCGTGCGCGTGGAAGTTGAGCCCTCCGATCTGTATAATCCGCAATCGTGGAAACTGGAAGGCCAACGAAACCCGGAGTCCAATCATGATGACGTTTCATCGCGTGCGCTTCCTCGTCGCCCTTGCGATCATCCTCAGCACCGCGGGCTGTCCCGACGGCGGCGGCCACGGGGGCGGAGTGATCCCCATCGACGACACCAAGCCCGGCGACACCGCCGAGGAGGACACCGTCGAGCCGTTGCTCTGCCAGAGCGACGCGGATTGCCCGGACGCCTATTGCGATCCCTTCAGCGGTGTCTGCGTGGACTGCGTCCTCGACGACCACTGCGGCGACGGGATGATCTGCGACAAGTGGGTCTGCATCCCTGCCCAGGAGTGCGACGGGGACGGGGACTGTCCCGAGGGACAGGTCTGTGACCCGGGCAAGGGGATCTGCGTGGCCTGCCTGACGAGCGAGGACTGCCCGGCGGGGTCGGTCTGCATCGACCAGGTCTGCCTCGTGTCCTGCCTCGACGGGAGCCCGTGTCCCGCCGGCTCCATCTGCGATCCCGAGACCAGCGCCTGCGTGGAGTGTCTCTCCGACGTGGACTGCGGGGAGCCTCAGTGGTGCAAACTGGACAAGAAGCTCTGCTACCCCGACGTCTGCGGTCCGGGGTCCTTCGCGTGCGCCGGCAATGCGGTGGTGCAGTGCCTCGACAACGGCTCCAGCTGGTCCGCGCCCATGCCCTGCCCCAGCGACACCGCCTGCATCGGCGGCGTCTGCGTGGAGGGCAAGATCTGCGTCCCGGGGCTCATCACCTGCAAGGACGAGAGCACCCTCGAGGAGTGCAACGACGACGGCACGGTCCTCACGGAGATGCCTTGTCTGCCGGGCTCCGCATGCGTGAACGGCGAGTGCACCGAGGACTGCGTCCCCGCCTGCGACGGCAAGGAGTGCGGGTCCTCAGGATGTCCCGGGTACTCCTGCGGGAGCTGCCCGGACGGGGAGCATTGCCAGGGCTTCGAGTGCGTCGCCGGGGATTGCGCCGCGGGCGAGACCACCTGCCAGTGGGGCATGGTCGTGGAGTGCGGGATCGGCCCCGACGGGCTCGGGGTTTGGGGCGAGCCCATGCCCTGCCCGCCCGGTGAGACCTGCGAGGATGGCGCGTGCGTCCCCATGGCCGACTGCGGCGAGATCTCCTGGATCGGCTGCTGCCAGGACAACACGTTGATGACCTGCCAGGACGGGGAGCTGAACACCCAGGAGTGCTCTGCCGACGGCCCCTGCGGCTGGGACGAGTTCGGGCAGTTCTACGACTGCGGCACCAATGGAAAGCCCGAGCCCTCGGGGACCTATCCCATGGAGTGCGGCCCCTGCGTCCCGGACTGCGCGGGCAAGGAGTGCGGCGGCAACGGCTGCGGCGGCTCCTGCGGGCTGTGCGAGACCCAGGAGACGTGCACCCCGGGCGGCCTCTGCATCGGCCCCGGCTGCTTCCCCGGCGAGACCCTCTGTGACGGCGACGTCCTCCTGGTCTGCGGTCCCGGCGGCAACTGGCACCCGGAGCCCTGCCCGCCGGGCTTCACCTGCGAGAACGGACAGTGCAAGGGTCCGTGCCAGACCAACTGCAACAACAAGGACTGCGGCCCCGACGGCTGCGGCTCCAGCTGCGGAGTCTGCCCCGCCGGGGCGAGCTGCAACCCCGGGGGCATCTGCGTCAACACCTGTGAGCCCGAGTGTCCCGACTGGGTGGAGTGCGGCAGCAACGGCTGCGGCGGCCTCTGCGGGGTCTGCGACAACGACGAGGCCTGCGTGGACGGCGAGTGCATCACGAGCCTCACCTGCGTCGAGATGCAGCAATGCAGCTGGCAATGCGGGGGCAACGAGGAGTGCCAGCAGGGGTGCTGGGCCGACGCCAGCGTGGATGCGCAGATCCAGTGGATGGCCACCTTGCAGTGCATCGGCGCCACCTGCGGGCAGCCGCCTTCGGAGGGTTGCTGGCAGAGCGCGATCGGAAACGGCGGGGCCTGCCAGGACGAGTGGAACGACTGCCAGAGCTGCACCCCGGAGTGCGAGGGGCTCCAGTGCGGCCCCGACGGCTGCGGGGGATCCTGCGGCAGCTGCCCCGGGGGCTACGCCTGCGACCAGCACGGCTACTGCCTCTGCGCACCGCAGTGTGTCGGCAAGGTGTGCGGTCCCGACGGCTGCGGGGGCCAGTGCGGCTTCTGCCCGGGCGGGGACGTGTGCAACTATCTCGGCGCCTGCGTCTGCATGCCCGACTGTCTCGGAAAGGAGTGCGGCTCCGACGGCTGCGGTGGGTCCTGCGGGTCCTGCCCTCCCGGCGGCTTCTGTACCCCGAGCGGTTTCTGTGACGCGCAGATGTGTCCGCCGGGGGAGATCCCGGACTGTGACGACAGCTGTGCCCCCGCGGACTGGATCGGTGACGGCTTCTGCGACATGGAGCAGAGCCAGTTCGGCGCGAACTTCTACTGCCCGGAGCACGACTGGGACGGCGGGGACTGCGAGGAGGACAACTGCGGCAACCAGTACTGCCAGGAGTACCTCGGAGAGGACTGCGACAGCTGTCCCCAGGACTGCGGTCCCTGCCCGGGTGAGTGCCAGAACGGGCAGGTGGAGGACTGCAACGGCAACTGCCGCCCCGAGTGGCTCCTGGGCAACGGCCAGTGCAACAACGGCACCGGCGGCGGCCCCGGCGGCGGCGCGAACTTCAACTGCCCTGAGTGGGAGTTCGACTACGGGGACTGTGATCCCGAGCCCTTCCAGTGCGGCGACGGCTGGTGTGATACCGCCATCGGCGAGGGCTGCCAGACCTGCCCCGTGGACTGCGGGCCGTGCTCCGGCGGAGACTGCTGCGCACCCCACGACGCGCCCGGCTGTGACGATCCCGACGTGGTCGCCTGTGTCTGCTCCTTCGACCCCTTCTGCTGCGAGGCCACCTGGGACGGGATCTGCGTGGACGAGGCCGCGAACCAGTGCGGGGCATGGTGCGAGCCGGACTGGTGCGATCAGCTCTGCCAGGGGCTCGAGTGCGGTGACTGGGAGGACTGCTGGTGTGGCGATTGCCCGGAGGGGATGCAGTGCCTCGACGGCAAGTGCCAGGGGACGGATCCCCTCTGTGAGGCGCTCTGCCAGTTCGCGGAGTGCGGCCAGGTCGGCCCCTGCCAATGCGGCGCATGCCCCTGGGGCGAGACGTGCATCCAGAACCAGTGCACCGGCGGACCGGACTGCACCGAGGTCTGCTGGGGCAAGCAATGCGGCGAGTTCGACGGCTGCCTGTGCGGTACCTGCCCCCCGAACGGCTGGTGCAACGACGACGGAACGTGCGTCGTCGAGGGCGACGGCTGGAGTTGCCAGGAGCTCGTCAAGTGCGCCTTCGACTGCGGCTTTGGCGCCACCTGCATCTTCGGGTGCTACAACGAGGGTTCGGACGCGGGAAAGGCCCAGTTCCAGGAGCTCTCCCTCTGTGTCCTCCAGATCTGCGGGTCTCCGGATCCGGCCTGCTTCCAGCAAGCCGCCTCAGGCCCCTGCGCCGGCGCGTTCCAGGAGTGCCAGTAGTTCCGTCTCTCAGTCCGACGAGCAGCAGCGGAAACCGAGGAAGTCGTAGGCGGAAACCGACGAGAGTCGCTCGAACCCAGCCGTTCGGGCGGAGGTCACAGTTGCGGGACCAGAACCTGACTCCAGCCTGGCGGCAATGACTCGATGGCTGCCACCTTGTACCGCATCGCCACCGGGGTTAGGATCGCGCCCGGAGGAACAACCGATGGAAGAGTGGCTCCTGGATGATCGGCTCCCCGGGCTGGCCGCGTTGCCTCGTCACCCCATCGCCGTGTTGCCCACTCCGGTGCTGGCCGCGCCGGGGATCGCCTCAGCGGTCAGCGGTGGAGAGCTCTGGATCAAGCAGGACGGCCTCTCCCACCCCGTGTACGGCGGGAACAAGGTCAGGAAGCTCGAGCTGATTCTGGCGGACGCAAGGCGGAAGGGCCGGGACACGATCCTGACCGTTGGGGGGATCGGCACGAACCACGGCCTCGCCACGGCGATCCACGGCGCCGAGGCGGGTCTCGATGTCCACCTGGTCCTCTTCGCGCAGCCGGACTCGGACCATGTCCGGCGCAGCCTGCGCCTCTACCACCGCTTCGGCGCCAGAATGACCCTCGCCGAGAGCTACGTGGGCACCGCCCTCCAGGTCGCGCTCCGCAAGGTCACCTCCGCGGCCCGCCTCGCCGGGGAGCGGATCTACGTCGCCGGCCCCGGAGGCAGCTCCGCGCTCGGAACCGTGGGCTTCGTCAACGCCGCGCTGGAGCTGGAGAGGCAGGTTCGCGACGGGCTCTGCCCTGAGCCCGCGGTCATCGTGTGCGCGCTCGGCTCCTGCGGGACCCTCGCTGGCCTCGTGGCCGGCGTGCGTCTCACCGGGCTCCGCTCGAGGGTCCTCGGCGTTCGGGTCACCCCCCGCGCAGTCGCCAACCCTCTGCTCGTCGCGCGGCTGGCGAACCGCGCCCTTGCGCTCCTGCGGCGGCGCGGCGGGGACATGGACGTCCTGGCGATCCGGCCCTCGGAGGTGGAGATCCTCGACGACTTCTACGGCGGTGAGTACGGCCTCGCAACGGAGGCGTCCCTCGAGGCGGTCGCGTTGGCCGGGGACCACGGCCTGGCCCTGGAGACCACCTACACCGGCAAGGCCTTCGCTGCGACCCTGGAGCTCCTCTCCCGGGATCCCGGCGGTCCGGTCCTCTTCTGGAACACCTACAACTCCAACGACCTCTCGAAGGAGGCCGGGGAGGTGGATCCCCTGGACCTGCCGCCGGCCTTCCACCGGTACTTCCTCGATGAGGACCGGCCACAGTCCCCGGAGCGCCCATGAAAACCCTGCTCAGCCGATGTCTCCTCCTCCTCCTCGCCTTCGTCGCAGCGACCGCGACCGCCGGCGACGGAGGGATCGACGACCTGCAGCGCCACCCGGCCCCGACGCGGCTCATCGCAATCGGTGACATCCACGGGGACTGCGACGCGCTCACCGCTGCGCTCCGCCTGGGGGGGGCCATCGACGGGGACGCCCGGTGGATCGGGGGGGAGCTCTGGGTGGTCCAGACCGGGGACTACCTGGATCGCGGGCCAGACGAGCTGAAGATCATTCGCCTCCTGGACCGCCTGGAGGAGGACGCGGCCCGAGCCGGAGGGCGGGTGATCGTCCTCAACGCGAACCACGAGATCGTCAACGTGGACTGGATCTTCAGGTACGCCACCGATGCGGGCTTCGCTGCGTTCCGGGGGATGGCGGGCCTCGCGCTCGACGACCCGAAGGTGGCGGCTCTCCCAGAGGCCAGGCGGCACCGGGCGGCGGCGTTCATGCCCGGCGGGCCCATGGCGCGACGCCTCGCCGACCACTCGATCTACGCCATCGTCGGCGACACGGTCTTCGTCCACGCGGGGATCTCCCCCGAGCACGTCGCGTACGGGCTGGAGCGGATCGTCGCGGAGATGCGCAACTGGATGCGCGGGAAGAAGGGGCCCTGTCCGGCGGTCCTCAAGGGATCCAGCGCCCCGGTGTGGATGCGGGACTACTCGCGCCTCGACGGTCCCGCGGATTGTGAGCAGCTCGCCCGCACCCTGAATCTCCTCGGGGTGTCCCGCATGGTGGTCGGGCACACGGTGCAGGAGCACATCAACCCCGCCTGCGAGGGCAGGGTCTGGCGGATCGACACGGGCATGTCCCGGCACTTCGGCGGCCCCGTGGAGGTCCTGGAGATCACCCCGGACGGGGTCCGGGCGCTGCAATAGGAGAATGGGATGTTGACGAAGATCCTCGTGGCCCTCGCATGGGTCCTGGCGGCGATCCTGTTCCTCCTGGGCGTCCGGACGCTCCACAGCCGGCGTCGGGGCCCCGTCGGAGTCTTCCTCGGCCTGGTGGGGCTCTTCCTGACCCTCTGGTCCCCGCGGCCCGCAGCATCGGATCCCGTGCGGGGAACGAGCCTCGCGCTGGCCCGGCTCCTGGTCGCGCAGGACGTGGACTGGGCAGCCACCGGGGCGTGGAAGGCCGTGGTCGAGTTCTGGGATGCCTCGGAGGTCCTCGATGGGACGGGGAGGGCGGCGAGCCAGGAGGAGATCGACAAGCTGCGGGCGGACGCCGACGCGGTCCTCGGCGATCTGGAGACGCTCGTCGCGGAGGGCGCCATCCCCGCGGCGACCGTTGAGGCCGCCCGCACGATCATCGATCGCCAGGTCTGGCACATCAACCGACAGCGGGCCACCTGCTACAAGCCCATGGGCATCGGGCACAGGAGGTTGAACGACCTCCAGCGACGCGTCGCGCTCCTCGAGCGCCTCCGGGAAGGGGGCAAGGTCGATCCGTGGCTCTACGAGCGCGCCATGGAGGGCCTCACTCGGGACATGGACACCAACGTCCCGGACAGGGGCACCCGGAAGCAGCTCCAGGAGCTGGTTCCCGTCGCCATGGAGCACGCGCTGGTGGTGCAGCGCCTCCTGGACGAGCGTCGGCTGGCGGTGTTCCTGTCCTCCCCGGAGTGGCGCGCGCTCCGAGCGGACCTCACCCCGCTCTTCAAGGGTCGGGGGCTCCCGGAGGCGGTCGGCGCCGGCCTCGCCGGCGCGCTCCAGCCCCAGGTCGCCGCGGGAAACCTCTCCGCCGGGGCCTTGCTCCACCTCGACCGCATCGTCGGACTCGCCGGCACCTCGAAGCCCCTCGACGCGGTCCTCGCAGGGTTGCCCTCGAGGAGCGAGGGCGCGCGGACGAAAGATCTCAGGGCCCTCGCAGCCCTTGCCTGGGAGGGCTGGGGCGGGGAGACGGGGTTCCGCGGTGGAGACGATCCGGAGCTGCTCTTCCAGATCGCCGAGGTCTATGACCTGCTCCGCTCCCTGGCCCCGGAGCGCTGACGGGATGGGGCTCTTCGGCAGACTCCGAAGGCGCAGGGTTGGGCCGCCGCCGAATCGCCAGTCGTCGGTGATCCTCGAGGTGACCACCCGCTGCAATCTGCGCTGCCGGTACTGCTACAATGTGTGGAACGGGCGCGCGTACCCGAGGGAGGAGCTGGACACCGCCAGCATGCGGCGCCTGATCACCCGAATCTGTGCGCAGACCGGCTGCGATCTCCTGACCTTCACCGGGGGGGAGCCCCTCCTGCGGGAGGACCTCGAGGACCTCGTGGCCCACACCCGCAAGGCCGGGGTGGGGGTGAACCTGATCACCAACGGAGCCCTGATCGATGCCCCACGAGCGGTAGCTCTGGTGGAGGCGGGAGTGGGCCTCTTCGAGACCCCCCTCCTCGGCTCGGAGCGGCGCCTTGCGATGGATCTCCACGGGGACGACGCGCTGGCAGCGACCCAGGAGGCGATCCTGCTGATCCGGGAGGCCGGGGGCGAGGTCGTCACCGCGTTCGTCGCCACGGCGAGGAACATCGCACAGGCCCTGGACGCGGCAGAGATCTCCTTCGCCCTCGGCGCCGCGGGGATGATGTTCAACCGGTTCAATCCCGGCGGCCGGGGCTGCCGTGAGGCCGACGCGCTCATGCCCCCCCCGGACACCCTTGCAGAGGCCCTCGCCGCGCTGGACCGGTTCGTCGAGGAGACCGGCTTCCCGGTGAGCTGCTCCATCCCGATCCATCCCTGCATCCTGGATGTCAGGCCCTTCGGGAACCTCTCCTTCGGTTCCTGTGCGGCGGCCACCCCGCGGGCCTACTACACCGTGGATCCCATGGGGCGCCTGCGGATGTGCAACCACAGCCCGGGGATCCTCGGGGACCTCATGGAGGAGGACTTCTCCGTCCTCACCGCGCCCTCGAAGGTCGGCCCCTTCATCGACCCGGTCCCCGACGATTGCGTCGGCTGTCTTCGCCTCTCCGAATGCCGGTGCGGCTGCCGCGCCGGCGCAGAGTCCTGCTACGGGACGGTTTCCCTGCCCGATCCCTACCTGCGCCGCTTCGGCACAGGTCCCATCCTGGAGGAGTCGTCATCATCCGAGTCGCCAGGGTCGCGACGTCCTGGTGATGTACCTCCCTGACGAGGGGATGCCGACGCGGAATTCTTGCGGATTCGCGCCACCGTGCTAGAAAGTACCGAGGAAGTCTTGCAAGGAGGGGTTCCATGCGGAAGGCATTGACGAGCGGCATCCTGGCCATGTGCCTGGTCCTGGTCTGGGCGGCCCCTGCACAGGCAGAGCTGGGTCGCACCCTCTACGGGAAGAGCGGCGTCTGGACCCTCGGCGGCGAGCTGGCCTTCGACGTGGACTTCTCGAAGCAGTACAGCCCCGAAAAGATCAACCGCTGGGACAACCAGTACCGGGTCGATGTCTTTCCGGAGATCGGCTACACCTTCCTGAAGGGCTTCGAGGCGACCATCGGCCCCCGCCTCACCTACGAGGCGGACAAGGACGCCAACACGACGACCCTTTACGGCGGCACCCTGTCCGCCTGGTACCACTACCAGATGGTCGGGACCTTCTTCCTCTCCACCGGGGTCCGCTTCGGCATGGCCATGGGGAAGGAGAAGAAGGACAACATCGAATCGGATGTCCTCGACTGGTTCGTCGGTCCACGTTTCGGCATGACGTTGTCCTTCGGCGGCAAGTTCGGCGGCTTCCTGCGCCTCGCCGTGAAGTACGACTTCGGCGGCGCCGACAAGACCACCGGGGCCAACACGGACCGTCATTGGAAGATGGATCTCGGCCTCATCTCCTCCCTCGGCTTGTTCTTCTAGCCAGACCGACTATGATTCCAGTCGGAATCGTTGATCCCAACACGGAGGTTCCCCATGAGAAGATTGATCCTCGGTCTCATCATCGCTGTGTGTGTCTCGCTCGCTGCGCCGGCGGCCATGGCGCAGAACCACAAGGACGGCCAGAAGAAGCACAAGAAGTTGAAGAAGGGGAAGAAGCCCCTGCCCCCGCCCGCTGAGGAGAAGCCCTCCTCTGAGTTCGGGTTGAAGGGGACGTGGACCCTCGGCGGCGTCGGCGCCCTCCGCACGGACTGGATGAAGGCGGAGGATGCTGACGACTGGAAGGGTCCCGTCACCTTCGCCGTCGCGCCCATGCTGGGGTACTTCGTCGTGGATGGTTTCGAGCTCCGGCTCGGTCCTGAGTTCAGGTACATCAACACGCCGGCCAACTACCACATCGGCGGCGGCGCGAAGCTCGGGGGCTTCTACCATCACCTGCTCCAGGGGACGCTCTTCTTCTCGGCCGGAGCGGAGGTCTCCCTGGGCGGCGGGAAGACCAAGACCGAGGGAGCCGACGCGTCATCCAGCGACTTCCTGTGGGCGCTCGGCCCCCGGCTCGGCCTGACCCTCGCGTTCGGCGGGCGCTTCGGCGGCTTCGTGCAGCTCCTCAGCTTCTTCGACTACGGCGGGATCAGCCGGACGAGCCAGGTCGGCAGCCTCGAGGGCGACACGTCGATCGACCTGATGAACTTCGGCCTCCAGACCGCGCTCGGGATCTTCTTCTAGAACCCATCTCCGTCATCCCGAGCTGCCCATCCGGCTCCGCCGGACGAGGTGGTGTTCAGAAACAAATGCACGGTGAAGCGCTGGGTTCTGCGCTCGTGTCGAAGGAAGCCGAGGTTGGTGTTTCCCAGGAGCGCAGCCCTCCCGTCAACCCGAGCGCAGCCCTCCCGTCATCCCGTGCGCAGCCCTCCCGTCATCCCGAGCGCAGCGAGGGATCTCAAATGAACCTCTCGGGCACACCCCTCCCGTCATCCCGAGCGCAGCGAGGCCTTCGGTCAAGTGAACCTCTCGGGCATCGCCCCACTCATCTACACCGGCCTGTCTCCGGGGGCCTGCTCCGTTTCCGGGGCCATCACCTGGCTGCGGCTCACGCCGGTCCAGGTGACACCCCTCCACGCAGGCCCCCAGTGCCGAGCGCAAAGTAAAGGTAGAGCCATTAAAGGGCCCTCCTGACATCTTCGTGGGTTCTGGCAGAGAACTCGGGTGCAGAATTTACTCGAAATGATCCCGCCGTGGCTCCCATGATCAGAGGGGCAAACTGAGGTTGGCGCCGGTCACGGTCACGGTCACGGTCACGGTCACG
>JBDRIT010000013.1:0-39744 GCA_043815665.1 Pseudomonadota bacterium | reverse complement strand
TACCCCCTGGCCGGTCCCCGACGCCGATCTCGGCGTTGCTCCTCCTCGAAGTGGCTCGACCACGTCTTCGTAGAAGCGCCTTGACCTCGACGCCGGTTCCTCGCCCAGGCCGCATCATCATTTGCGCCGAGGTCATCTAGTTGCACGCCTCGGGCCAGACGAACCCGGGCATGGCCTTGTAGGCCTCGCCGGCCTGCTTCATGGCGTCGAGGCCCTGCTGGCAAGCCTGCGCCGCGGCGGCGCCCATGGTCTTGAGCTGCTCGATCTGCTTGCAGCCGTCCTTGGTCGCCTGGACCGCGGACTCGGGCACGCCCTGGACTCCGCCCAGCGCGTCGGCGTAGGCCATGCAGCAGGCTGCGTACGCGTCACAGACGCTGCCGGTCCCCTCGCCCTTGGCCTCCTCGGCGGCGGGAGCCCCCTCGGCGGCGGGAGCCTCCTCGGCGGCGGGAGCCTCCTCGGCGGCGGGAGCCTCCTCGGCGGCGGGAGCCTCCTCGGCGGCGGGAGCCTCCTCAGCGGCGGGAGCCTCCTCAGCGGCGGGAGCCTCCTCAGCGGCGGGAGCCTCCTCGGCAGCGGGAGCCTCCTCGGCAGCAGGCTCCTCGATCTTCTTCTCTTCGGCCTTCTTCTCGGCCTTCTTCTCCGTCTTCTTTTCGCCGGCCTTCTTCTCGTCGGCCTTCTTCTCGCCACCGCAGCCGAGGGCCATCACGGCCAGGGCCAGCATGATCACCAGAGTCCGCATGTTCATTCTCCTCATCCGTTTAAAGGTGGCACCAGCTTAGCCGCATCTGCAGCAGGAATCAACCCCGGAATCGGTTGACAAGATCCCCCCGCGTGTGGGTCACTCTACTGAACCCAGCGGTCATCGGGGGGCCTCATGAACGAGTGGTGGGCAGGGCTCGGCGGGACGGAGCAGTTCCTTTGGGGCCTCGCGCTGTTCTCAACGGCGTTCTTCCTGGTCCAGACCGTCATGACCATCGTGGCCGGGGGGCTGGACGCGGACACCGACGCCGACATGTTCGGCGACGGGGACATGGGTGGTGCCGATCACGGGCACGCAGGGGACCACGGAGACCACGGCGCGTCGTTCCTGGGACAGTACTTCACGATCCGCAACATGGTGGCCTTCTTTCTGGGCTTCTCCTGGGGGGGGCTGGCCTTCCTGGAGCTCGGCCTGGGGACCCCCCTGGTCGTCGGCCTGGCGACCCTCGTCGGCCTGATCTTCGTCGCGGTGGTGATGGGCATCATGCGGGGCCTCTCGGGGCTGCGCCACAGCGGGACCCTGTCCCTGGACAACGCCGTCGGAGTCACGGGCACCGTGTCGATCTCGATCCCCCGGGAGATGGGGGGCGAAGGGAAGGTCTCCCTGGTGGTCCAGGGGCGCCTCATGGATCTCAACGCGGTCACCGGAGGCCCGGAGCTCCGGGTGGGCGCGGCGATCCGGGTCACGGGCCTGGTGGGAAACAAGCTGGCCGTCAAGGCCGCTACGGAAGAGCGCACATAGGAGGCCGATATGGGTGGAGTTCCACTGATCCTGATCGTCGTCGTGATCCTGGCCGTCCTGGCCTTCGTAACCCTCGTCGCCGCGATCGCACGGTACCGGAGGTGCCCCTCCGACCGGATCCTGGTGAAGTTCGGGAAGGTGGGCAAGGGGGAGAGCGCACAGTGCATCCACGGCGGCGCGTCGTTCATCTGGCCCTTGCTCCAGAGCTACGGCTGGCTGGACCTTGCGCCCATGACCATCGACATCAAGCTGAGGGGCGCGCTCTCGAAGCAGAACATCCGGGTCAACGTCCCCTCGCGGTTCACCATCGGGATCTCCACGGAGCCGTCGATCATGGCCCTCGCGGCGGAGCGGCTCCTGAGCATGGACCGGGCCCAGATCGTGGCCAACGCAGAGGACATCATCTTCGGCCAGCTCCGCGCGACCATCGCGACCATGGACATCGAGGAGATCAACGCGGACCGCGAGGGCTTCGAGCGCCGGGTGATGAACAACGTGGAGAGTGAGCTCAAGAAGATCGGGCTCAAGCTCATCAACGTGAACATCACCGACATCACCGACGAGTCCGACTACATCTCGGCCCTGGGAAAGAAGGCCGCAGCGGAGGCCATCGAGAAGGCCAAGGTCGCGGTGGCCCAGCAGGTGCGGGACGGCGAGACCGGCAAGGCCGAGGCAGAGCGTGACCAACGTGTCAGCGTGGCCACGGCCAACGCCCGGGCCGTCGAGGGCGAGAACACCGCAGAGATCGCCATCGCGAACTCCAACGCCTCCCGACGGGAGGCAGAGGCCGAGGCCCAGCGAAAGGGCGACGCCGCGGAGAAGGTCAAGACCGCGGACGCGCTCCGGGAGGCCTACGGCGCGGAGCAGCGCGCCGAGCAAGCCCGGCGCCAGCGGGAGGAGGCCACCCAGGAGGCCGACCGCATCGTCCCCGCGGAGATCGCCAAGCGGGAGAAGATCATCCAGGCCGAGGCCGACAAGGAGAAGGCGGTCCTCGAGGGCCGCGCCCGGGGCGAGGCCGTCCAGGCGGACATGGCCGGCCAGGGCAAGGGCATGGAGTCGATCCTCCAGGGCCAGGCCGAGGGCTTCCGCCAGCTCGTCACCGCGGCAGGGGGCAGCTCGTCGCTCGCGGTCCAGTTCCTCATCGCGAACAAGCTCGAGGAGCTGATGAACATCCAGGTCGAAGCGATCAAGGGCATCGCGATCGACCAGGTCACCGTCTGGGAGAGCGGCTCCGGCAAGGACGGCAAGACAGCGACCGCGGACTTCATCTCCGGCATGGCGAAGTCCGTCCCGCCCCTCCAGGATCTCATGGGCCTCGCGGGCATGCAGCTCCCGGAATGGATGGCGAAGACCATGCCAGGCGGGCCCGACGCCCCGAAACCTCCGACCACGCCACCCCCACGCGGGGAGCGCTGATCCCCTGCGGCGGAGACGCCGTCCGACTTGACCTGAAGCACGCGGTGGCTACAGTCCCTGTCCAGGAGGTCGCCGCCGTGTCATCCCCCCTGTTCCATCGCTCGGAGCTCCTCATCGGCCGCGAAGCCATGGAGCGCCTCGCCCGGTCCCGGGTGATCCTCTTCGGGGTCGGCGGCGTGGGGAGCTGGTGCGCGGAGGCCCTGATCCGCAGCGGCATCGGGCACCTCACCCTGGTGGACTCGGACTGCGTCTGCATCACCAACGTCAACCGCCAGCTCCAGGCCACCCCCGGAAACGTGGGGCGCTACAAGGTGGACGAGCTGGCGACGCGCCTGCGGTCGATCAACCCCGACGCGGAGATCGTCCCCCGGCGGGAGGCCTGGGGCCTCGAGACCTGCGGGGACTTCGCTCTGGAGACCTTTGACTACGTCCTGGACGCGATCGACTCCCTGAGCCCCAAGTTGGGCCTCATCGACAACACCCTGGCCCTCGGCCGGACGCTCTTCTCCAGTCTGGGCGCGTCGGGGAAGCTCGACCCCACGCGGATCCGCACGGCGACCATCTGGGACTCCCACGGCTGCCCCCTGGCGCGCCGGCTGCGCAAGCGCCTGCGCCGTCGAGGGATCACCACCCCGTTCAAGGTGGTCTTCAGCCTGGAGGCCCTCCTGGAAAATCGGGGCGAGGCAGCGGCCTGCGGCACCGACGCCTGCGACTGCCCGCGGTTCGCCATCGGCCCCGACGGGGAGGAGGGCGAGGCCCACGAGTGGTGCAGCCACAAGGCCTTCATCAACGGCTCCATGGCGCCGGTCACCGCAGCCTTCGGCTTCGCGCTGGCCAGCCTCGTCATCAACGACGTGGTCGCGGCGGAGACACGAAAGAACCAAGAGAACACTGAAGGAGGGGCACATGTCGAAGAGCGGTAGGGCGCTGTTGCTGATGGCCGCCGTGATGGCCCGGGTCGGATGCTCCTCCAGCCCGGCGGGACAGACGAAGCGGCGGTTGGCGACGTGCTCCGGATCTTCGGCGTGGTCCCCCTCACCCGGGACACCGACGCCATCGAGGCCCTCCTCGCCCTGGTCCCCACGTTTCCGCTGTTTCGATCACGCCCGTCTCGATCCAGTCACTTGACAGCGCCCCCGCTCCGGGGGATACCCGAACCATGTGGAAGTCCGACCAGACCACCATCGCCCTCGTCCCCCCGCCTGCGCTCCGGTCGCGCATCGAGGACATCCGCTGGCGACATGATCGGAACGTCTTCTGGGTCCCGGCCCACGTGACCCTGCTCTATCCCTTCGTGGAGGCGGTCGAGATCGGAGCCCTGCTGCCGGATCTGCGCAGGCTCTGCGCGGGGATTCCGGCCTTCACCCTGGAGCTGTCCCGGTTCTCCTGGTTCTCCCAACCCGACGACGTGAGCACCCTCTGGTTGGCCCCCGATCCCCCGGCGCCGGTGATCGCTCTGCACGACGCCCTGCTGGGGCGCGTCCCCACCTGCGACGACCAGACCCGGTACCCCGGGGGGTACACCCCGCACATCACCGTCGGGGAGGCGACCGGGGCCCGGCAGCGCGACGCGATGCTCCGGGAGCTGGCGGCCACCTGGACCCCGGCGCGGTGGACCGTGGACCGGATCACCGTCCTCCTGCGATCCGGCAAGGACCCCTTCCGGGTGACGGACGAGCTCGCCCTTGGCGGTGCCCCGCCTAGAAGACGAGGAGCAGCCCGCGCACCACGATGGTGATGAGGGTGCCGAAGAAGAGGGCCGGCGCGAAGGGGAGGGTGCGGGCGATGCCCACGGTGCCGTCGAGATCGTTCTCCCCGTACCAGCTCTGGATCGCCTCGACCTGATTGGGGCGGAGCCCGTCGGGCTCCAGGGGCTTGAGCCAGCGCTGGTAGAACTCGGTGCGCTCCTTGAACTTCCGTACGGAGTCGTCGGAGAGGATCATCTTCGGTCGCAGATCGGCGACGGGGATCCGCCGCTCGTCCGTGGCCTTGAGGTACGCGTCGTACGTGTAGCGGAAGACGATGATCGAGAGGGAGAGGGTGCCGATGTCCACCAGGTGGTACTTCGCCTCCCCCGTGGGGTCGAAGAGGAAGGCCCAGCCCGCATAGCCTGCGACGATGGAGAGGGCCACCCAGAACGTGGGCTTGTACTCCAGCAGCCGGGTGAGGGGCCGGAAGATCATGAAGAGGATCACGTAGACCATGGTCTTGTTGATGTCCCCGAGGCCCATGTCCAGGGCCACCCGGAGGAAGTGTCGCAGGATCCGGATGGTGGTGAAGATCGCCAGGAAGAGGATGATGATCTTCAGGACCCGGACCTTGTTCTCCGAGAGGGCCTTCACGCCCTTCTCCATGACCTCCCCGAGGTAACCCGGTCCCCCCCCCGCACCCGCACTGCCAGCCGCGCCGCAAACTCCACCACCAGGATCGCGAAGACCGCGATGAAGGTGTTGAAGAAGAGGACGAAGGACGGGAACCAGTCCAGGTAGTTGTTGCGGTAGACCGAGAGCGGCAGCAGGAAGGCCAGGAGGCCGAAGAGCTTCCCGTCGCCTGCGGCCCAGAGGCCGAGGGTCCACAGCAGGAAGCCCAGGCCGAAGGCGAGCCCCGTGTTCAGGGCCACATAGACCCAGTACGGCATGGGCTTGGCCTGGAGCATGTCGAAGGAGTAGAGCCCCAGCCCGCCCGCGTGCCAGGCCCACGCGAAGAGATGCCACGCGAAACCCAGCGCGAGGCCCAGGAGGAGCACCCGGTTCGAGATCCGCCCACCCCCGGGACTTTTTTCGTAGGGGACCCGCCCCAGGAGGTGGGGCACCATGGGCTTGAGATCCGACCACCCGGTGATCGCCGCGATCGCCAGGGCCACGGGGAGCATGAGGTCATCGATCCAGAGGGAGACGCCGCCGACCTCGATCATGGGGTGGACCTCATCTCCCCTTCAGGATCCGGCGGACGATGGGCTCCTTGGGGACGAAGAGCGGATAGAGCTCGCTGCTCTGATAGAAGTTGTCCATCTCGAAGAGCCCCGCGCAGATCGACGTCAGGGAGCAGCCCGCGCAGACGTCGGCCTTGCCGTGCTCCCAGTCCGTCTGGCGCACCATGCCCTTCTCGTCGAGGAAGTGCACGATGCGCTCCTCCCCCTTGACGATCTTGCGGGTCTCGGTGGACGCGTGGGCGAACTCGGTCATGTAGCACAGGGGGACCCGCTCCACCCGGTAGGTGCGCCCGTGGCGCTCGAGGTACGAGAGGGCCCGGAACAGGAAGGGCTCCATGTCCGCGAGCTTGTGCACCACGTCCCTGTTCTCGGCCACCCGGTCCGAGGTGGGGTCGAGGTTGTTGAAGACCACGTGGTGAATGAAGGGCCACCGCTCCAGGAGCCAGACCACCACCCGATCCAGGTGGTTGGCGTTGTACCTCTGGATGGTGATGTTCACGTCCACCTGCATCTCCAGCGCGCCGAAGTTGTCCAGGCTTGCGCAGAGGTTCACGTGGGACTCGGCCCTGCCGGTGAGGCGGGCCTGGATCTCGGGATCGTGGGTGTAGACGGACTGGTGGACATGGCGGAGCCCCGCGTCGTACAGGGGCCGCAGGAAGTCCATGTCGCAGGTCTTCTGCCCGTTGGTGATCATCCGGACGCCCAGGCCCTTCGAGGTCGCGTACGCGATGAGCTCGGGGAGCTGGCAGAAGAGGGTCGGCTCCCCGCCGGTGATGATGACCCCGTCGTAACCCCGCGCCACGAAGTCGTCCACCAGGCCCTCGACGTCCGCCAGGGTGGCCTCGCGATCCAGCTCGGGGTTGGAGCAGAAGATGCAAGCCTGGTTGCAGGTGCGGGTGACCTGGATGTAGCCGAGATTCGCCATATCACTCCTCGACGGGCGTGAGCGCCGCGAGCCCGAAGCGCCGGGCCCCGGAGATGTGGATCCCGGGGCACGCCCCGGTGCGCGGGCAGCCGTCGCACCGGTGGCTCTTCACCATGTACCACCGGGCGATATAGTCGTCGGTGTAGCGGATCATGTCCAGTCGCCCGGCCGGGTCGAGGAGGGTGAGATCCAGCTCCGCCAACGCCGGGGGCGGGGTCGCACCGGTGTCCAGACAGGGGGGCAGCCCCTCGACGGGGCGCCCGGTACGGAGATGCAGCGCCCGGACCCCGTCCAGGTCCAGATCCCGGGCCATGGCCACGGTGAGGCGCTCCCGCACGGGGACGTAGAAGGCCTCGTCCCCGTCCCCCGTGTCCAGGATGTCCCCGAGCCCGATGAGCGCGGGCACCTCCAGGCGCCCCCGCCGCGGCGCAGCCCGCCAGGCGGCAAGGATCGCGTCGGCTCCCGCGTCCGGCGCGTCGGGCCCCAGGCGGACAGAGTCGGCCCGTGCGAGGAGCCCGGCCCAGGGACCCGGATCCGTCGCCCAGGGCGCCACCACCAGGGTGAGATGCTCCACCATGCCGGGGAAGGCCTCCAGCCAGGCCTCCGCGTCCTCGGGGGTCGCCGCGATGACTTCCAGCCGGATCGCCTCGGGCAGCGCGAGATCCGCAGGCCAGGAGGTCCCGTGTCCGCCGTCGGGGCTGAAGCCCCTCCCACAGTCCGCCCGGACCCGGGTCGCGCCGTCCCCCGCGGCCCGCCGTCCGAGGCGCGCCTCCACCACGTCCCCAAGGCGGTCACAGAACCCCTCAAGGAAGCAGAAGGGGCAGCGCTCGTCCCGGCAGGGCAGCGGCTCCCCGGTGTCGACCCAGGTCTGGAAGTGATCCCAGCGGCCCCGGACCTCGTCGTGGATCTTCTTGGGATCCTGGATCAGGTCCTCGGCCCCCTCGAGGTAGCGGGCGGGGAGGCGGTTGGTCCACATGTAGATGCCGTCCCGGTGGCGCAGCTCGAAGGCACGCCGGAGATCCGCCGAGAGCACCGCGGGGTCGTAGAACAGCGCGTCCCGGTTCTCGCACCAGGCCAGGCCGAAGGGGACGGTGTGGAGCAGGTCGAACTCGTGGATCCCCAGGTCCATGAAGAACTCGAGGAGCTCCCGCAGGTGGGGGACGTTCTGCTTGTTGAGCACCACGTCCACGTTGGTCACGCACCGTCCCAGGAGGTTCTTCAGCCCCCGCAGGGCCTGGTCGAAGGACCCGGGGACCCCGGTGAGCCGATCGTGGATCCCGGGGGTGTGCCCGTGGATGGAGAAGGTGGCCTCGTCCAGCCCCGCGGCCAGGGCCCGGTCCGCGAATTTCTTGTAGGAGAACATCCTGCCGTTGGAGATGGTCTGGACCCAGCGGTAGCCCGCGTGGCGCCCCGCCTCGATGAAGGAGAGGTAGTCCGGGTGGATCGTGGGCTCCCCGCCGCTGAGGATCAGGCGGGTCGCGCCGGCCTCGCGGCCCTCGATGATCCGTCGCCGCACCGCGTCCGCGGGCACCATGGTCCCGTCCTGGGCCTCGGAGTCGAGGCAGAAGGTGCAGCGGTTGTTGCAGAGCTTCGTGAGCCGGACCCACTGGCGCTTCTCCTGGGCCGCGGACTCCTTGATCTCGGCGGTGGTGTCGCCTGGCATCAGCAGCCCTTGCCCCGGCTCTCCGGGAGGGTGATGGTCACCGCGTCGGTGCGGGGGAGGAACTCGTCCCAGCCATAGCCGTCCACGTAGTCCTTCCAGGGGCCCTCACAGACCGGATTCCAGGTGCAGTCCTTGCAAGGCGGCCCCTTGCCCTTGCCCTCGGTCCAGCGGTAGCTCGTGTAGTCCTGCACAACCATCTTCGCATCGAAGATCTTGGTGCGGGGCATGAAGCGCTCGGCGACGTGCTCCTCGTACCCGGACATGAAGCAGTAGGGGATCGCCTCGGTGAGGACGATGCGGCCCGCCTGGACGCCGACCTGGATGCCGCGCTTCACGTAGGGCTCGACCAGGGTCATGCGGGGGACGATCCGGCTGAAGTTCTCCTGTGCGGTGCCCAGGGCGTGGACGAACGCGAACTGGTACTGATCGACGCCGAGGCGGACCAGGAGCGCGGCCAGCTCCGGGAGGTGCCGGAAGTTGGAGCGGGTGATCACGGAGTTGGTGATCACCCGCTGGCCCAGCTCCTTGAGGTTCCGGATCGACTGCACGCTCTGCTTGAAGCTCCCCGCGCAGCGGGTCAGGTAGTCGTGGAGCTCTGCCGTGTGGCCGTGGATCGCGGGGGAGAACTCGTTGGCCCCGGCCGCCACGGTCTGCTCTGCGAATTTCTTGTAGGCCAGCATCCGGCCGTTGGTCTGGACCTGGATGCTGCGGAAGCCGAGCTCCCTGGCGAAGCGGACCAGCTCGATGAAGTCGGGCCGGATCGTGACCTCGCCGCCGGTGAATACGATGGAGTCGGAGTCCTGCACCGCGGCGCGCAGGGTCTCCTTGACCTCCTCGGTGGACTTGTTGCCGTAGAGGTCGCGCTTGTTCCCCTGAACGCAGAAGAAGCACCGGTTGTTGCAGTTGAAGCCGGTCTTGACGTCTACCCGCTCGGTGGATTGCGCCGTCCGCTCGTCGGCCATGGTCGCTCCCTCTCCTCCGGGATCCTCTCGAGATCGGAACCCCTGGTGGCTTAATAACAACTTCCGGGCCCCCACGCCAGGGGGGAGGGCGTCAGGGGGCACCGAACTCGTCCCAGCCGTACTCCTCCGCATAGCGCCGCCAGACGCCGTCACAGCGGGGCCGGAGGGGGCAGCCCTCGCAGGGCGGGCCGAACGCGCGCTGGATCGCATCGAAGTCCTTCTTGCGCACCACGCCGCGGGTTCCCTTGCGTAGCGCCGCGTCCCCCAGGCCCCGAGGGAGACCGCCCCGCCGCTCGAAGTGCTGGTGCTCCTCCACCCAGCCCCGGGTCTCCTCGGGGAGGCGGGTCAGGAGGCAGGGGGGCACGTCCAGGAGACGGATCCGGGCCCGCTGGTCCTCCGGGACATGCTCCAGCGCGACGGAGAGGGCATCGACGATCTCGGAGTACCGTGGGACGAGCTGATTGAAGAGATCGGCGGTGCGGCCGAGGGGCTGGACCGCGTTGAGCACGATCTGGTCCAGGGGGAAGGCCAGAAGGAAGGCGAGGATCCCGTCGAGGTGGGGGACGTTCCGTCGGTTCACCACGGTGGAGGTGGAGAGGTGGAGCTCCCACCCGGCCTTGAGATCCGACAGGGTGCGGAGGCCCGCCGCGGTCTGCTCGAAGCTGCCGGGGGTCCGGGTCTGCCCGTCGTGGAGGCGCGCCTGGTGGCCATGGATGGAGAGGACCACGCTGTTGAGGCCCGCGCGCAGGAGGCCCTCCGCGTAGGCGTGGTAGGCCAGGCGGCGGCCGTTGGTGATCAACCCGATCCGGTAGAAGCCCAGGCGCCTGGCGTGCCCGATGTACCGGACCAGGTCCTCGTGGAGGGTGGGCTCCCCCGCGGTGAAGAGGATCTCCCCCAGGTCCCGGTTCTCCTCCATGAACCGGAGGGTCTCCTCCGGGTTGATGAGCTCGAGATGCCGCTGGCGGAGGCGACCCCCCTTGTCCATGCAGAAGAGGCAGTTGTTGTTGCAGACCTCGCCCATGCAGATGTGGAGGCGGCGCTCGTCCCGGCGGTGGCCCCCCTCGGGTGGCCGGTCCCCGCGCGAGGTCATGGGCTCAGGCGCGCTGGACGGAGCGGATCCCCGGGATCCGCTCGAGTGCGCGGGTGACGGACTTCAGGTGGCTCACCGAGGAGACGGAGATCTCAAAGATGTTCACCGCGCCCTTGTCGCCGCTGCCCTTGCAGTTGGCGCTCATGATGTTGGCGCCGAGGTTGGTGAAGACCTGGGTCATCGCGGCGAGCATCCCCGGCTGATCGTTGCAGAGGACCCGGAGCCGGACGGTGCGGTCGCCGCCGGCCTTGCGATCCCAGGCCACGTCCACGATGCGGTCGGGATCCGCGTCCTCCACCTGCTTGCAGTCCTGCCGGTGCACGGTGATCCCGTGGGCCCGGTTCACGTGGCCCACGAGGCTGTCTCCAGGCAGGGGCGCGCAGCACCGCGCGAAGTGGGTCATGATGTCCCCCTCCCCGCCCACCAGGACCCGCCCCGACGCATCGGGCATGATGCGATTGATCAGACCGGAGATCCCCGAGGGGCGCACCTCCTCCTCCGGGGTCAGCCCCTTGTCCAGGGTCTCCGGAGCCACCACCCCGAGGACCTGCTCCGGGGTGATCTTCGAGGCCCCGACCCGAACGATGAGCTCCTCCTCCGCCTCGGCCCGGAGCTCCTCCGCGGCCCGCTGGAGCTCCCCCTTCTTGTGGAGCTTGTTGAAGGACAGGCCCCGCTTCTTGAACTCCTTCTCCAGGAGGGCCCGACCGATCTCCAGCGACCGACCGCGCCGCTCCAGGCGGAAGACCGCCCGGATCTTGGTCTTGGCCCGGCCCGTCCGGACGAACTTGAGCCAATCGCTGTTGGGCGCCTGGGACGGGGAGGTCAGGATCTGGACGATGTCGCCGCTGTGGAGGGGGTAGGACAGGGGCACCATGGTCCCGTTGACCTTGGCCCCGGTGCAGTGGTGCCCCACCTCGGAGTGGATCGAGTAGGCGAAGTCCACCGGCGTCGCGCCCCGGGGGAAGACATTGACGTCGCCCTTGGGGGTGAAGACGAAGATCTCGTCTCCGAAGAGGTCCTCCTTCACCGTGGAGAGGAACTCCCTGGAGGAAGAGGTCTCCTTGTGGAGCTCGCGGATCCCCTCCAGGAGATCCTTGAGCATCTTGATCCGTTCCTCGTCGGGGCGCCTCACGGGCCCCGACTCCTTGTAGCGCCAGTGGGCGGCGATGCCGCGCTCGGCCTGCTCGTGCATCTCCCGGGTCCGGATCTGGATCTCCATCGGCTCGCCGTTGGGCCCGATGACCGAGGTGTGGAGCGAGCGGTAGCCGTTGGGCTTCGGCAGGTCGATGTAGTCCCGGAACCGGCCGGGGATGGGCTTCCAGAGCTGGTGGACGATGCCGAGGATGTGCCAGCACTCGTTGACCTGCCCGACGATGGCCCGGAACGCGACGATGTCGTAGACCTCCTCGAAGGGGATCCGCTGGGACTGCATCTTGCGCCAGATGCTGTAGACGTGCTTCATGCGCCCGTCGAGCTCGGCGGTGTAGCCCGCGGCCTTGAGCTCGTTGCCCAGGATACCCTTGACCAGGTCGATGAAGCGCAGGTTCTCCCGCTTCCGCCGCGAGAGTTTTTTATTGATCTCGACCCAGTCCTCGGCGTTGAGGTATTGGAACGAGAGGTCCTCGAGTTGGGACTTGATCCCATGGATGCCCAGGCGATTGGCCAGGGGCGCATAGATCTCCATGGTCTCCCGGGCGATGCGCTGGGCGCTCTCCATGCCCCCCATGGCCCGGGCCTTGTAGTCCAGGGTCTTCATGTTGTGGAGGCGGTCCGCGAGCTTCACCAGGATCACGCGGATGTCCTGGGACATGGCCATCATCATCTTGCGGAAGTTCTCGGCCTGACGCTCCTCCTGGCTGGAGAAGCTCATCTTGGACAGCTTGGTGACCCCGTCCACCAGGACCGCGACCCGCTCCCCGAACCGCTCCTTGATGTCCGCCGCGGACGCCTCCGTGTCCTCCACCACGTCGTGGAGCAGTGCCGCCGCGATGGCCTCCTCGTCCAGCTTCAGGGTGGTGACGATCTGGGCCACGCTCAGGGGGTGGATGATGTAGGGCTCGCCCGACTGCCGCTTCTGGCCCTGGTGCTTCTCGAACGCGTAGAGGTACGCAGCCTTGATCAGGTCCACGTCCGCGCCGGGGTGGTACTCCTGGAGGGAAGACAGGATCTGTTCCAGCTTGAGCACGTTCGGACTCCCCCCTCCCCGCAGCCGCGGAGTCCGGGACAGTATAGACCCGGCTCCGCCGCGTGCAAACCCAATGTGCCGAGATCCTGGGGGAGGGGGCCGTCGGTTGACATCCTGGTGGGACTCCCGCTATAACTCAACAGACTGGTAGACTGGCGGTCGACGGCAGGGACGGACCTCGATGAACACAGGCATTCGGTACCTCGGGATCGCGGCGGCCCTCTGGCTGCTCCTCGCACCGGCCCTCGCGGCCGCGCAGGAGGAGCGCTCCCCCGAGGACAACTTCCGCAAGGCCAACGACCTCTTCGTCCAGGGCGAATACCGCGAGGCGGTGGGGCTCTACCGCGCCGCGATCGAGCAGCGGGACGACTTCAAGGAGGCCTGGTACAACCTCGGCGCGGCCTACGGCCAGCTGCGGCAGTACGACAAGGAGAAGGACGCCTACCGCAAGGCCCTGGAGCTGGACCCGACATACTCCAGGGCCCACTACAATCTGGCCCTGGCCCTGGAGGACGAGGGCCAGTACGAGGAGGCCGTCGCGGAGTACCAGCGCACCCTCGAGCACGAGCCCGAGGCCCTGGACGGGCTGGTGAACCTGGGGATCCTCCTGGCCCGCATGGAGCGCCTGGACGAGGCCATCGAGACCTACAGCAAGGCCCTGACCCTCACCCGGGACGTTCCGGACATCCACTACAACCTGGGCATCGCCTACGGCAAGAAGGCCGAGACGACCGAGGAGGCCGCCGCCAGGGAGGCCATGATCCGCAAGGAGGTCGCGGCCTACGAGGCCGCGCTGGAGAAGCGCCCGTCCTTCTACAAGGCCAGCTACAACCTGGCCCTGGCCTGGCACAAGCTCGGGGACCTGCCCAAGGAGATCGAGGCCCTGGAGCGGTCCGTGGAGCTGAAGAGCCGCTACCCCGAGGCCCTCTACAACCTGGCCTACGCCTACGAGGAGGCCGGAGAGCTCGCCAAGGCCCTGGACATCTGGGGCCGCTACGTGGAGGTCGCCGGCCGCCTGGAGAGCGAGAAGCCCTTCGTCGAGGTGGGGCAGAAGGAGATGGCGCGGATCAAGGCCGAGATCGAGAAAGGGAAGACGGAGTAGCTGCGAATCGGGGCGTGGACGCCCCTCCCACAAAGACAGATGCCTACTTGAAGACGACGCCCATGATCTCGTAGCCGCGGTCACCGCCGGGGGCGTGGACCATGACCTCGTCACCGACCGTCTTGCCGATGAGGGCCCGGGCCAGGGGGGAGGACAGGGAGATGCGCCCCTCGTTGGGCTCGGCCTCGTCGTCCCCCACGATCTGGTAGACGACCTCCTCGTCGCTCTCGAGGTTCTCCAGGGTCACCGTAGCGCCGAAGACCACCCGTTCCCCGGAGAGGGACGCGGGATCGATGACCTGGGCGAGGCTGATCTTGGACTCGAGCTGCTTCATCTGGGCATCGAGCATGGCCTGCCGCTCCTTGGCGGCGTGGTACTCCGCGTTCTCGGAGAGGTCCCCGTGGCTGCGGGCGATCTCGATGTCGCGCACGTTCTGGGGCCGCTCCACCTCCCGGATGCGGCGGAGCTGGACCTTGAGCTTCTGGAAGCCTTCGTTGGTCATGGGCAGACGCTGGACCATGGGCCCTCCTGGACTCCGATCACCGGCGCTGGATTGCGCCGGTGTCGTCGATGAAGAATCCCTCCGGCAGGTGGTCCCCGAGGCGCTTCTTCCAGTGCCTGATGTTCCACCCGCGCTCCAGGAGGAGATCGATGATGTAGGTCTTGACCCGTACGGTCTCCTCGGCGTGGACCAGGCGCTCCATGACCGCGTCCACTGCGGTCTGCTCGTCGAAGGTGAAGAGCCCGTCCACCGAGAGGAAGCGGATCTCCTCGAAGTCGTCCCCGGACAGCTCGATCAGACGCTCGAGGATCCGGGGGTGATGGAAGTCGCGCATGGAGGAGACCAGGCTGTTCATCCGCTCCATGCTCTCCGCCCAGCGGTCGGGGATGGAGTCGAGGGCTTCGAGGAGGATCTCCACGGCCCGCTCCGTGCCGGCGAGCTCGGAGAGCGTCCGCAGGGGCCAGTAGATCGTCTTCTCGTTGATGATGTAGTCCTCGATGGCCGGGATGGCCGCGGCGCCCTTGCGCCGGAGGACGTCGAA
This sequence comes from Pseudomonadota bacterium, assembly GCA_043815665.1. Lineage (GTDB taxonomy): Bacteria > Myxococcota_A > UBA9042 > CAIXZC01 > CAIXZC01 > CAZNWW01. The sequence continues at coordinate 24,928 of JBDRIT010000013.1, read as the reverse complement.
GACGAGCTGCTTCTCGTCCTCGTCGACGATGCTCCCCGAGGTGTGGTAGGTGAAGCGCCCGAGGAGCGCGTAGATCGCATCCTCGCTGCCGATCTGGTCCAGCTCGGCGATGGAGCGCTTCCGCTCACCGGTCTGGTGATGCGGGTCCATGAGCCGCTTCTTGAGCCGCTCGATCTTTCGTGTGGCCCCTGTCTCTCGGCGGCGGGCCATGAAGTCTGTCCATCCCATTGGCGTCCTCCCTCCTGGAGTGAGCCGGATCACGGGGGCTGAACATAGCACCGGTGCGAGCGTGTTTCAACCTCGGGTGCGGTTGACACTCCCAGAGGGAGTCCTTAGGATGCAGCCGAAACCGCAGGAGAACAGACATGCGCCACGCGGCCCTCCCACTCACGCTGGTCCTGCTCTTCGCCGCCGCCCCCGTCCACGCAAGCGAGATCGACTTCACCCTCGTCGCCGTAGGCGACGTGGGACTCAACCGGTCCCGGGTGGACGTCCACGCCGACGGGATGGATCTCTGGGGGAAGCGGGTCCCGTTCGAGAAGATGACGACGCAGATCGCAGCGCTCATCGACGGGGACATCAACTTCTGCAACCTCGAGACCGTGGTCACAGACCGCAACGACCTGCCCACCGCGGAGAAGGAGTACAACTTCCGCACCCACCCCAACGGGGTGAAGCTCCTGCTGAAGGTGGGCTTCAACCTCATGTCCATCGCCAACAACCACGTCCGGGACTATGGAGCCGAGGGGATCGAGGAGACGCAGAAGTGGCTGAAGAAGCTCGGCCGCAAGGGGCGCCTCCACTTCGCGGGCGCGGGCAAGGACATCGACGAGGCGGCGACCGTTGCGATCTTCGAGGTCAAGGGGGTTCGGATCGCCTTCGCTGCGGTGTCCATCGGCACCCAGGCCACGTCCAAGCGCGCCGGCGTGGTCTCCACCCACAAGCCCGACGCCGCGCTGAAGGCCCTGAAGGGGGCCAACGCCGACATCCGCATCCTGTCCATGCACGCGGGCAAGGAGCGGGAGCTGGAGCCCGTGGGCTACCAGAAGAACCTTGCCCGCCGGGCGGTGAAGGACTTCGGCGTGGACCTCGTCATCGGCCACCACCCCCACGTGGTCCAGGGCATCGAGCGCTACGGCGAGGGGCTCATCTTCTACAGCCTGGGCAACTTCGCGCTCCGGGGCGCGCGCAACATGGGGAGCGTGAAGGAGCTCAAGGGGAGCGGAGACTGGGGGCTCCTGGTGAAGCTCCAGCTGCGCTGGAACACCGGAAAGAAGCGGCTCCGCTTCAGACGCCTGGAGGCCCTGCCCGTCTTCGACATGCACTCGGGGCCCCACGCGTTCAAGCGGGCCGACGACGCCACGGCCCGCATCGAGGTCCTCAACCGCCTCTCCAAGGCCTTCTCCAAGAACGACCCCGCAGTGGCCTTCGAGAACAAGGACGGCAGGTTCCTCTACAACTTCCCGGCCCCCGTACCCGCAAAATGACCACCGACTTCGAGATCACCATCACCGGTGAGCTGACCCACGTCTTCACAGGCGACGAACGGGTGCGGCTCCTCATCGAGCTCGGCATCGCGCTCTCGTCAGAGCGCGACATGGAGAAGCTCCTGGAGAAGTTCCTGCGGGGCTGCCGTCAGCTCACCCAGGCGGACGCGGGGAGCATCTACCTGGTGAACCGGAAGGACGGCAAGCCCCGGGATATCACCTTCGCGGCCGCCCAATGCGACTCGCTGAAGGTGCCCTTCCGCTCCATCCAGCTCCCCCTCTCCAAGGCCTTCATCGCAGGCTACGTGGGCCTGACCGGGGAGCTCCTCAACGTCCCCGACGTCTACAAGCTGCCCCCGGAACGGCCCTACCACTTCGATCCGAAGTTCGACCGCGCGGCGGGCTACCGTACCCGGTCCATGCTGGTGGTCCCCATGCGCGACCACCGGCGACGGATCATCGGCGTGGTGCAGCTGATCAACCGCAAGACCCAGTGGCAACGCAAGCTCCACACTCCGGAGGACTTCGAGCAGTTCGTCACGGTGTTCGACCCCGCCGGAGAGGCCCTGGCGCAGGCGGTGGCCTCCCAGGCCGCGGTTGCCTGGGAGAACGCCCGCCTCATCGCGGACATGGAGGCCCTCTTCGAGGGCTTCGTGGATGCGTCGGTGCGTGCGATCGAGTCTCGGGACCCCACGACCTCCGGCCACTCCCTGCGGGTGACAGACTTCGCCATCTCCCTGGCTCAGGCGTGGAACCGGGCCAGAGGCGAGGTCCCCGCCACGAACGCGCTGGGCCCCGACGCGCTCAAGGAGCTCCGCGTCGCGTCCCTCCTCCATGACTTCGGAAAGATCGGGGTGCCCGAGGCCGTGCTGCGCAAGGCCGCCCGGCTGACCGATGTCCAGCTTGAGCTGGTCCGCCTGCGCTTCGCGCTCCTGCGCCTCCTGGCCCGGGAGGCGAGGGACGAGGACGTCGCGGAGGCCCTCCAGCGGGGCTGGGCGGTGATCGCGGACCTCAACACCAAGGGCTGGCTCTCGGACGAGGAGGCCGAGACGGTTCAGGGACTGAGGGACCTGAACCTCGAGCTGGACGGCGTCCCTCTCCACGCGCTCTCCCCGGAGGAGGCAGAGCACCTGCTGATCCAGCGCGGCAACCTCACCGCCACCGAGCGGCGCCAGATGGACGACCACGTGGTACACACCCACGCCTTCCTCTCGACGATCCCCTGGCCCGAGGAGCTTCGTCGGGTCCCTGCGATCGCGGCGGGGCACCACGAGAAGCTCGACGGCAGCGGCTATCCCTGGGGCCTGAAGGGTGAGGAGCTCCTGCTCCAGCAGCAGATCCTCGCGGTGGCGGACATCGCGGAGGCCCTCACGGCGAAGGACCGGCCCTACCGGAGGCCGATCCCGGCCCTGCGGGTCGCCGAGATCCTCCGGGACGAGGCGGCGGGGGGCAAGCTGAGCGGACCCCTCGTCGAGCTGTTCCTCGACCGGATCCTCGCGCCGGACGACGAGGCCTCCGAACCGGCATGAGGCTCTCCCTCGCCACCCGCTCCCTCCTCGGCTCCGTCCTGATCATCGCGCTCCTCGGTTCGGTCACCACCTTCGCGATCGTGTCCATGGATCGCATGCGCCGGCAGGTGTCCCTGATGCGCCGGGACCTCCTGCCCGCCGGGACCAACCTCCAGCAGCTCTCCAGGGAGACCGCCGCCTACCACGCCGCCCTGAAGCGGAGCCGGGACAAGGACCCGGGCTGGGTGCGGCAGGCCCTCACCGCGTACCGTCCCTTCCCCCGGGTCGAGAAGATCGCCGAGCATCTCCGCCGGGTGGGGAACGCGTTGGCCGACGGGGAGGCCCTCATCGAGATCGCTGACCGCGTGGACGCGCTCCAGGACGGAGAGGACCTCCTCCTGGAGCTCCAGCGGGAGCCCGGGGTCCTCAACCCGCCGGTGGTGGCCTGGCTCGAGGAGATGACCGGCCACACCAACCGTGCGGTCTACGACGCGCTCGTGGTCCAATACCTCGAGGAGTCCGAGGGCGGCGAGACGCGCCTGAGCGTCCTCTGGCGGGACATGATCCTCGCGTCCCTCAAGTTTCTGCTCCACGGCCTGCGCGGGATCCACGCGGATTACACCGACGCCGCAGAGGCCACCTGGGAGGCGGTGGAGGGGCGGGAGCGCACCGCTGTGGTGGCTGCGTCGGTGCTGGGGGGCGCGGCCCTGCTGGTGAGCGTCCTCCTCTCCCTCCTGGCCCTGCGGTGGCTCGGCCCGATCCGACGCCTGCGGGAGATGGCCAACCGCATCGCCAAAGGCCAGTACGACGCGCCGCCCCGGGTGCCGTCGCGCACGGAGCTCGGGGATCTGGCCCTGGACCTGGGACGCATGGCGGGGAAGCTGCGCCAGCGCGAGGAGATGATCCGCAGCCAGGCGGAGGAGCTGCTCCGCTCCGAGCGGCTCTCCGCGATCGGGAAGATGTCCACCCAGATCGCCCACGAGATCCGCAACCCCCTCAACGCGATCGGCCTCCGCCTCGAGATCCTCGAGGAGTCCGTGGCGGATCTCTCCGGGGAGATCTCCGAGGATCGGGTCGAGGAGCTCTCGACCCTCACCGAGGCCCTGAGCCGTGAGGTGGAGCGCCTCACCGAGGTGACCGAGTACTACCTCCGCTTCGCGAAGTTCCCCCACCCCCAGCGGGAGCCCATGGATCTCTCCTCGATGATCGCAGACCTCCTGAGCTTCTTCCGGGAGGAGGCCAAGGCCGCGGGGGCTGAGGTCAGCTGGGATGTCCCGGAGACGCTCCCCATCCAGGCCGACAACAACCTCCTCAGGCAGGCGCTGATGAACCTGGTGAAGAACGCGCTGGAGGCCCTGGCGCAGATGCCGACCGAGGGCGGGGGCCGGATGCACATCAAGGCCTGGGAGGAGGAGGGCCGCGCACGGATCCGGGTGCGAGACAACGGCGCCGGGATCCCCGCAGGAGACCAGGCCCGGATCTTCGAGCCCTTCTTCACAACCAAGGAGGCCGGCACGGGCCTCGGGCTCACCCTGGTGCAGCAGATCATCCGGGAGCACGGGGGCGAGGTCTCCGTCTCCAGCGGCCCCGGGGAGGGGACGACCTTCCACGTGGACCTGCCGCTGTCGTGACGTTGCATCCCCGGGGCATCCGATTATACTTCCTACGCTTGAAAGCTGACGGAACCCGGGGGGCATTCCATGGCGGAGAAGAGAAGCAGCGCCTTGTACCTGTTGGCCGCGGCGGTGGTATTGGAGGCGGTGGCGGTGCTCGCACTCGCGATCGGTCAGTTCGGGGCCTGCCCCGACGCGGCGAAGGCGCCCCTGATCACGGCGCCGGCCCCCACGACACCGGCGGCGCCGGTCACCATTCAGCGGGAGGTCCTGGTGCCCGTGGTGCAGTTCGACACCGACAAACTCGCCGAGGCGGTAGCCGACAAGGTCGAGGCCAAGGCCTCCGAGAAGATTGAGGCGCGGGTGAGAGCGCTGATCGCAGCGACCCCCGTGGCGAAGCCATCGGCTCCAGTTCCGGTTCCGAGCCCGCCCCCAAAGCCCACGACCGTCCCCGCAGCCCCGAAGATGCCCCCGCCCCCCGAGGGCAGCTACGTCACGAAGTTCGGCGCGCATCCCGCGACGGGCCCCGAGGACGCGCCGGTGCTGGTGTTCATCCTGTCCGACTTCCAGTGCCCGGTGTGCAAGCGGGCCGCGGACGGCCTGAAGCCCCTGCTCACGGAGTTCCCGGACGTCCGCTGGATCTTCTGGAACAACCCCCTGGACATGCACCGCCGGGCCCGGGCTGCGGCCACGGCCTCCATGGCGGCCTTCCGCCAGGGAAAATTCTGGGAGTACCACGACGCGCTCTTCGAGAACTCCCGGGCCCTGGAGGACGCGGACCTCGAGCAGGTCGCGGCGAGCCTCGGCCTGGACATGGAGACGTTCAGGAAGGACCTCGGGGACAACACCCTGGGGTTCCAGTTCGACGCGAACATGCGGGTCGCGACGATGCTCGAGGCCCGGGGGACGCCCTCCTTCGTGATCAACGGCCGCAAGCAGGTTGGATGGGGCTCCGCGGGGGGGATCCAGTCCATGGTGCAGCAGGAGGTGGACGCATCCCGGCTCCTCGTGGCCCAGGGGAAGACCCCGGCGCAGGCCAGGGCGGAGCGGGCGAAGGAGAACGCCAAGACCCCCGAGGACCTGAACGCGTACCTCACCCACATGTTGAACGGCGAAGTCCCTCCGGCTGCGGAGTAGGATGACGAAGGACGGAACCACCCGGAAGGCCCTGAAGGCGCCCTCGCCGGAGCGGCAGCTCCCCGCGGTGCGGCGACAGGACGCAGCCCACCCCGCGGTGCGGGAGCAGGCCCGGCCGCCTGCCAACCGCAGCTCCCTGGACACCTACATCGACGAGATCCGTCGGGTGCCCCTCCTGTCCCGGGAGGAGGAGCAGGAGCTGGCCCTGCGCTTCTCGACGGGCGGAGACAAGGACGCCGCCCGACAGTTGGTGGAGGCGAACCTCCGCTTCGTGGTCAAGATGGCCCACAGCTACAAGCACTACAACGTGAAGCTCGTGGACCTGATCCAGGAGGGGAACATCGGCCTGATGAAGGCCGTGCAGAAGTTCCAGCCGGAGCGGGGCTACCGCCTGATCAGCTACGCGGTCTGGTGGATCAAGGCCTACATGCAGAACTACATCATCCGCTCCTGGTCCATGGTGCGGGTGGGCACCGCGGCCGCACAGCGCAAGCTCTTCTTTCGGATGCAGACCGAGAAGGAGGGGGGGGAGTACGACTCCGTGGACGAGGCCATCTCCGACGAGGGGGCCGACGGGATCAGAGAGGGGGACGTGGTCCTCCTCCCCGCGGCCGCGCGGAGGCGCCGGGTCGAGGCGGAGATGCACCTCGCGCAGCGTGACTTCTCCCTCGACGCGGACGTCGGGGACGACGGGAAACAGAGCTACGTCGACATGCTCCCGGACCCGGACATCACCCAGGAGGAGTCCCTGGGCCGGGAGGAGATCCTCCAGAAGGTCTCCGAGCGCCTCGCTGAGGTGGTAGACGACCTCTCGGACAAGGAGCGGGACATCCTCCGGTCCCGACTCCTCTCCGACACCCCGGAGACCCTCCAGGACATCGGCGATCGCTACGGCGTCTCCCGGGAGCGGATCCGCCAGATCGAGACCCAGCTGAAGAAACGCCTCGCCGGGCTGCTCGGGGACATCCAGGAAGTCGACGACGTCTGGTAGCCGGTTGGCCACTCGACTGTGGGAGGGGCGTCCACGCCCCGATTCGGCCCGTGGACGGGCCTCCCACAGAAAGACCTCCACCTGTCGGAGGCTACGGAGACCAGCAGCAGCGGAAGCCGACGGTGGGGAAGTTGTCCGTCGGGGTCCGACCCAGGCGGCGGGAATTCCGGGTGTTGAGGCCGAGGCCACCGGGCACATCCGTGTGGGAGAATGCGGCCCCGCGAGTGACCCGGAGGCTCCCCGCGGCGGGCCCCTCGGGATCGACCCAGGGATCATCGAAGGCCGGCTGATCGGCGCAGTCGCTGCAGAGCTCCGTGCACGTGGCCCCGTCCCCGTTGCAGTAGTAGTCCCCCGCGTACCAGTCGGCGGTCCACTCCCAGACGTTGCCCAGCATGTCCTGGGCGCCATAGGGGCTTGCGCCCCCGGGGTGGATGCCGACCTCCTGGGTCCCACCCACGCATCCGTCGATCACGGCGAGGGCGCAGGTCGGCGCGGCGGCCCCCCAGGGGTAGATCCGCCCGTCGGTGCCCCGGGCGCCCTTCTCCCACTCGGCCTCGGTGCACAGGCGCTTCCCGGTCCACGCGCAGTAGGCCTCGGCCATGTCCCAGGTCACGCAGTTGATCGGGTTGTTGTTGACCCCCCACCCCGTGGCCCAGAGGCAGTTGTCGCCGGTCCCGGGGGTCCCACAGGCCCCGCCGTCGTCGACGCAGCCCGTGTAGTCCAGCACGGTCACCTCGGTCTCGTCGAGGCCGAAGCCGTCCAGGGTGACCTCGTGGAAGGGGTCTTCGTCCCCTTCGCACTCGGTGTCGGCCGCGACGCAGCCCATGCCGAAGACCCCCGGGGACACCCAGACCATGTCCGCAGGCATGCAGGCGCCCTCGTGGCAGCGGGCCGCGTTCCCGCCGCAGTCCCCGCAGGACCCCCCGCAGCCGTCGTCCCCGCAGTCCTTGCCGGCGCAGTCCGGCGCGCAGCCGGATTCGCACGCGGCGGCCTCTGCCGCGCAGGCGCCCGCCTCCGCAACGGGAGGACAGGACGGCTCCACGGGGGCGGGACACGCGATGTCCATGCACGCGGCGAAGTCCGCAAAGAGGTCCTTCCCCTCCACCGTCCCCGCGTCGACGCACACCTGCATGCATCCCGAGCCGCCGATCCCGCAGGCCTTGACGCAGGCATTGATCTCGGCGCAGGAGAGATCCTGCCCGACGAGGACACAGGCCCCGTCCTTGCAGGAGCCCCCGACGCAGAGGGTCCCGGCGTCCGCGTCCGCCAGGCTGCAGCCGGCGGTGAGGAGGCAGACCCCGACCTGGCACTCCCCGGAATCGGGGCAGAGCCCGTCGTCGGGGACGTGGGAGCAGCCGCTCTCTGCCTGGCAACCGTCCGCGGTGCAGGCGATCTGGTCGTCACAGTCCGTCACGTCGGGCCCCGCGCAGACGCCCTCCGCACAGAGGTCACCGTCGGTGCACTGGTCGCCGTCGTCACAGGGCGCGGCGTTGAAGGGGTGCTGACAGCCCAGCACGACGTCGCAGAGGTCGTCGGTGCAGGGATCCTCGTCGGCGCAGAGGTCGTCAGCACCGGTGAAGGTGCACCCGTCCACCGGGTCGCAGGAGTCTACGGTGCAGCCGATCTCGTCCGCGCAGGTGAGGATCGTCCCGTCGTCGACGACGCAGATCCCCTCGGGATCCCCGGGCATGTCCTTCTCGCAGACGAGGGTGCCGTTGCAGACGTCCGCGTCCTCGAGATCCGTACAGTCAGCGTCCTCGGCGCAGAGGCAGTCCAGCGCCTCGAGGTCCTCCAGGAGCTTGAGGGTGCCGACACAGCCCCCGCCGGAGCACGCGTCGTCGGTGCAGGGGTTGCCGTCGTCGCAGGGCTCCCCGTTCATGGCGACGGGGTCATGGTCGCAGACCCCGGCATCACTGCAGGAGTCCTTGGTGCAGGGGTTGTCATCGGCGCAGCCCTTCGGCTGCCCGACGCACGCCCCGTCCGCGCAGACATCGGGCACCGTGCAGGGATCTTCGTCGTTGCAGGGCACAGTGTTGTTCGTGTAGACGCACTCCCCGGCCTCGCCGCAGGCGTCGCCGGTGCAGGGGTTGCCGTCGTCGCAGTTCTTGTCGGTCGCCGCGCAGAGGCCCTCCACGCACCAGTCGCCGATGGTGCAGGGGTCGCCGTCGTCGCACTCCTTGTCCAGGGGATCGTAGACACAGGTCCCGTCGCCGCAGAAGTCGTCGGTGCAGGCCTCGTCGTCGTCGCAGTCCCCGCAGCCGCACTCGTCGTCCAGCCCCGCGGTGCCGCACTGGAGGCCGTCACAGAGGGCCTCGCAGTCCCCCGCACAGGTCTCCCCCTTCGGGTCGCAGGTGTAGCCCACGCCGCAGTCCCCGCAGGCGCCGCCGCAGCCGTCAGGGCCGCAGATCCTGCCTGCGCAGTCCGGCGCGCACGCGCCGTCACCGCCGACGTCTGCGGCGTCGCCGGAGACGTCGCCGCCCTCGACCTCGCCGGTGTCGGCAGTGACTGCGTCTTCGTTGACGTGCTGGTAGCTGTAGCGCTCCACACAGCCTGCAAGGAGGATCAAGAGGGCGGCCAGGAATGACGTTCGAAGGCGCATGTTCAGACTCCCGAGTCGTTTCAGCGAACAATCAGGATGATCTATCAGGAAGGGGTAGAGAATCAAGACACTTGGACCCATAATCAAGGTGGCACAGGAGGGAACCTCATGATACTCCGATACTACACCGCCGGTGATTCCCACGGCCCAGGGCTCCTGGGCATCCTGGAGGGCCTGCCCGCGGGGCTCCCCCTGACCCTCGACGACGTGGACCGCGACCTGGACCGGCGACAGCGGGGCTTCGGGCGCAGCAACCGGCAGCGCCACCGGGACAACGCCGAGATCTGGGGCGGGCTCCACCAGGGCCGAACCACGGGGGCGCCCCTGGGCATCCGCCTGCGCAACCCGGGGGAGGCCGACGCACTGGATCTGCTGCCGCCCATCCGGATCCCCCGACCGGGCCACGCGGATCTGGCCGGGGCCATGAAGTACGGCCTCAACGACGTGCGGGCCATCTGGGAGCGGGCCAGCGCCCGGGAGACCGCGATGCGCACCGCGCTGGGGGCCGCGGCCCGGCGGCTCCTGGCCGAGGCGGGGATCTTCGTGATCTCCCGGGTGCGGCGCATCGGCGCCGTGGTCTCCGGGAGCACCAGCGGGGAGCACCTGACCAGCCCCGCGGAGATCCAGGCCATCGCAGACGCCGCGGAGGCCTCGGAGGTCCGCTGCGACGATCCCGTGGCCACCGCGGGGATGATCCGGGAGATCGAGGCGGCCCGGGCCGCCAGGGACAGCCTGGGTGGCGTCGCGGAGATCCTGGTCGCGCCCCTCCCCGTGGGTCTGGGCAGCCACGTCCACTGGGATCGGCGCCTGGACGGCCGCCTGGCCCAGGCGGCCATGAGCGTCCCCAGCGTCAAGGCCATGGAGATCGGCGCCGGGGTCGAGGGCGCCATGGAGCTGGGCTCCCGGCTCCACGACGGCATCTTCCGCGGGTCCCGGGGGATCCTGCGCCGCACCAACCGCGCCGGGGGCCTCGAGGGCGGCATGACCAACGGCATGCCCCTGGTGCTCCGGGTCCACTTCAAGCCGATCCCGACCCTTGGCGAGGGCCTCCCCTCCGTAGACCTCGAGACCGGCGAGGAGACCACCACGGACCCCCTGCGCGCGGACATCTGCGCGGTGCCCGCGGGGGGCGTGGTCGTCGAGGCCGTCGTCGCGCTGGTCCTGGCGGACGCGCTCCTGGAGCGCACCGGCGGCGACACCCTTGAGATGGTCCTCGCCGCGCTGGAGCGCACCCGGTGAGCGCCCCCCTCCCGAACATCATCCTCACGGGCATGATGGGCACCGGAAAGTCCGCCGCCGGGCGGGCCTTGGCCCGCCTCCTGGGGCGGAGCTTCATGGACACCGACGACGAGATCGAGCGCCGCGCGCACCGGACGGCCCTGGCGCTGATCCGGGAGGAGGGATGGGCCGCGTTCCGCGCCCTGGAGGCGGAGGTGATCCAGGATCTCGCCGTTCCCCGGGGTCTCGTGGTCGCGACGGGAGGCGGCGCGTTGCTCAAGGAGCCGGCGCGGGAGGCCGCGGCCCGCGGGGGCACCGTGATCTGCCTCCACGCCCCCCCGGAGATCCTCGCAACCCGTCTCACCGGTCAGGACCGGCCGCTCCTGGAGGGGGCGCCGGATCGGGAGGCGAAGATCCGCCAGATCCTCAGCGCCCGCGCCCCGGTCTACGAGAGCTTCGCGCTGCGCCTGGACACCAGCACACTCACCTCGGACGGCGCGGCGGACGCGCTGGCCCGGCTCCTGGGGCTGGAGCCGGTGACCGTGCGGATCCCCGGCGCGCCGCCCTGCCCCATCGTGATCCGCCGAGGCCTCCTCGTGGACACGGGGGTGTACACCGCCTGGCTCGAGGGGGTGGACAAGGTCCACGTGATCGCGGACCGCGCCCCCTGGCAACACATGGGGCCGGCCCTCACCGCGTCCCTGGCCAACGCGGGCAAGCTCCCCCGGATCCACCTCGTCTCCCCGGATGAGAAATCCTGGGAGGGGGCGGGGCGGCTCCTGGACGGCCTCGCTGCTGCGGGTGCGGCCCGGGACCACGGGATCCTCGTGGTGGGCGGCGGCGCGACCCTGGACCTGGGGAGCTTCGTCGCCTCGGTCTACATGCGGGGCCTCCGCACGGTGCTCATCCCCACGACCCTGCTGGCCATGATCGATGCGGCCATCGGCGGGAAGACCGCGGTGGACCACCGCCGTGCCCGGAACCTGGCGGGGACCTTCTACAGCCCCCGGGGGGTGCTGGCCGACCCGGACGTCCTCGCCACCCTCCCCGAGTCGGCCTTCTCCGATGCGTTCTCCGAGGCCCTCAAGACCGCCCTGATCGGCGACGACGAACTGTTTACCAAGCTCGCAGAGGAATCCACGCGGACATGGCGGGAAGAGGGCGCCGCGGAGCTGATCCGTCGCTGTGCCCGGGTCAAGGCCAGGGTGGTCAGCGAGGATCCCCGGGAGCTGGGGCTCCGCCAGGTGCTCAACCTGGGCCACACCACGGCCCATGCGCTGGAAGCCCTGGATCCGGCGCTCACCCACGGACAGGCCGTTGGCCTGGGCCTCCTCGCCGCGGCCCGCATCGGCCAGGCCCTGGGCCACACCGAGCCCGGCCTGGAGGGCCGGATCCGCGCGGCCCTCACCCACCTGGGCCTGCCCACCACCTACCCCGCGCCGGCGCCGGACGCCTTCATGGACCGGGTCCGTCTGGACAAGAAGCGCGTCGGCGAGCGGATCCGCCTCGTGATCCCCCATCCGCCCCGGCAAGGTGGAGATCCTGGAGGACGTGTCCGAGGAGACCTTCGTGGACGGGCTGAACGCGCTGGTCTGAGGGCTGTCAGTAGAGCGTCAGCTCACCGATCTCCGATTCCACAGCCGTCAGGACATCGAAGTCCTTCACGGCCTGCATCATGGCGTTGTGATCGTTGAAGAGGGGGCGGTCGTCATCGAGGAAGGGCACGTGCTCCCGGACCGCGGCCCGGGCCGCGGCGACGCCGCGGCCGAAGCCGTGGTCCCGGAAGTCCAGGGCCTGGGCGGCGGCGATGAACTCGATGCCCAGGACGCCCCAGGCGTTCTCGAGGATCTGCATGGACTTCAGGGAGGAGTTCATGCCCATGGACACGAAGTCTTCCTGGTCCGCAGCCGCAGGGATCGACTGGATGAAGGCCGGCGCCGAGAGGATCCGCTGCTCCACGATCATCATGTCCGCGGTGTACTGAGAGAGCATGTGGCCGGACATCATCCCCGCGCCCTTGGTCAGGAAGGGCGGCAGGCCCACGGAGAGGGCCGGATTGAGGAGGCGGTTCAGGCGCCGCTCCGAGAGGATCGAGATCATGGTCACCGCGGCCCCCGCGGTGTCCACGGGCATGCTCACCGGGGTGCCCTGGAAGTTTGCACCCGTCAGGACCACATCGTCCTCGGGCAGGAACAGGGGGTTGTCCCCGACCCCGTTCAGCTCGATCTCCACCTGCTCCCGGGCCCAGCGCAGCTGATCCCGCGCGGCGCCGATGACCTGGGGCGTGGACCGCATGGAGTACGCGTCCTGGACCCGGGTCTTCAGGCGGCCCTCGACGAGATCCGAGCCGGCCAGGATCTTCTGGAGGTTCTCCGCGGAGGTCACCGCGCCGGGGAAGCCCCGCAGCCGGTGGAGCCGCGGGTCGTAGGGCTTCATGTTGGCCAGGAGGGCCTCCAGGGTCATGGCCGCGGCGATCTCCGCCTGCTGGAGCCACCGCTCCGCGTCGTAGAGGAAGAGCGCGCCGATCGCGGTGAGGAGGTTCGACCCGTTGATGATCGCGAGGCCGTCCCGGGCCTGCAGGGTGGCGGGGGTGATGCCCGCCTCCTCGAGGCCCCGCCGGGCGGGCATGCGCTCGCCCTTGTAAAAAACCTCGTGCTCGCCGATCACCGCGAGCGCGACCTGGCTCATGGGGGCAAGATCCCCGCACGCGCCCACGGAGCCTTTTTTACAAACCACCGGGGTGACGCCCTTGTTGAGCATCTCCACCAGGGTCCGGGTGATCACCGGGCGGCAGCCCGAGTGCCCATGGGCGTGGACGTTGATCCGGCCCAGCATCGCACCCCGGACCCAGTCCTCGGGGCAGGGCTCACCGATCCCCGCTGCGTGGTTGTAGATCAGCCACTTCTGGAACTGGGCCGTCTGCGCGTCGGTGAGGACCACCTCGGAGAACTCGCCGATCCCCGTGTTCACCCCGTACATGATCTCCCCGGCCGCGATGCGCTCCTCGATGAAGCTCCGACACCTCACGATGCGGGCCTCGGCGTCGGGGTGGAGGGAGACGGACTCGCGACGCCGCGCGACGGCCGCGACGTCGTTGATGGTGAGGTTCTCTCCGGTGATGACGAGGGACATGTGACACCTCCTGCGCAGGGCCCGGGCCGGACAGTGAGCAACGGCCCGAACAATGTCCGGACGACGATCGCTCCCACCCACCCCGCAGCGATCGGAGGTGTCCGATCCGCGTGGGGCTATTCATTCCAGAGCAGGGGGTTGCAAGTCAAGCGGTTTCAGGAATAATCCGGAACCCTTGGCGTTGATTGCGACGTTGACTGCTGGTGGAGGGAGGATCCCATGGAAGGCGACATTCGGTACATCAACGACATCGTGCGCAAAGAGAGCGCGTTCGTGGACCCGCTCCTGGAGGAGCTGGGCCGGGTGGTGGTGGGCCAGAAGCGGATGCTGGAGGGGCTGCTCATCGGGCTGCTCACCGGCGGACACATCCTCCTGGAGGGCGTTCCGGGTCTGGCCAAGACCCTCACCGTGCAGACCCTCGCGGACGTGATCGAGACGAAGTTCCAGCGGATCCAGTTCACGCCGGACCTCCTCCCCGCGGACATCCTGGGGACCATGGTCTACAGCCAGAAGACCGGCGAGTTCACCCCGCACAAGGGCCCGATCTTCTCGAACATCGTCCTCGCTGACGAGATCAACCGGGCGCCGGCCAAGGTCCAGAGCGCGCTCCTCGAGGCCATGCAGGAGAAGCAGGTCACCATCGGGGACGCCACCTACAAGCTGGACCCGCTCTTCCTGGTCCTGGCCACCCAGAACCCCATCGAACAGGAGGGGACCTACCCCCTGCCCGAGGCCCAGGTGGACCGGTTCATGCTCAAGATCGTGGTGGGCTACCCGGATCGGGACGAGGAGCGGCTGATCATGGAGCGCATGACGGCCCTCGTGATCCCCTCGGCCCGCCCGGTGATCAAGCCCGAGGAGATCCTGAAGGCGCGGGAGGTGCTCCACCAGGTCTACGTGGACGACAAGATCAAGAGCTACATCCTGGACATCGTCTTCGCGACCCGGGAGCCAGCGGCCCACGGCCTCGCGCGGCTGAAGGACTTCATCTCCTTCGGCGCGTCCCCCCGCGCGTCCCTCTTCCTCTTGAACGCGTCCAGGGCCCAGGCCTTCCTGCGGCACCGGGGCTACGTGATCCCCGAGGACGTGAAGGAGGTCGCCATGGAGGTCCTGCGTCACCGGGTGGTGCTGACCTACGAGGCCGAGGCCGAGGAGCTGGCCCCCGAGAGCGTCATCCGCCAGATCCTCGACGAGGTCGAGGTCCCGTAGCGGAGCCGAGCCATGAAGAACGATCGGAACCACGTCGCGCTTCGCAAGAAGCTGCGCCACATCGAGATCGCCACGTCGCGGCTGGCCACGGACCAGATGGCGGGGCAGTACCGATCGGTGTTCAAGGGCCGCGGTATGAGCTTCGAAGAGGTGCGGCCCTACCAGGCGGGGGACGACATCCGCCAGGTCGACTGGAACGTCTCCGCCCGCACCGGCGACCTCCACGTGAAGCTCTTCGTGGAGGAGCGCGAGCTCACCGTCTTCCTCCTGGTGGACGCGTCCCGATCCGCTTGCTTCGGCACCCGGGGCATGACCCGGCAGGAGCTCCAGGCCGAGGTGGGCGCGCTCCTCGCGTTCAGCGCGATCAAGAACAACGACCGGGTGGGCCTGATCATCTTCACGGACAAGGTCGAGCACATCGTGCCTCCCCGGAAGGGACGCCTGCACGTCATGCGGGTGATCATGGACATCCTGCGCTTCGAGCCGGCGCGGCCCGGGGCGGCCCCCGGGGGCGTCTCGGAGGCGCTCCGGACGTTGGTGGGTGTGACGAAGAAGACCTCCGTCGCGTTCCTGCTCTCCGATTTCTTCATCAAGTCGCCGGCGGAGTTCGAGGGGCTCCGGAGATCCCTGGCCATCGCGAAGCAGCGCCATGATCTGGTGCCCCTGGTCGCGCGGGACCCTGCGGACCTCGCGCTGCCCCCCGCGGGCCTCGTCACCGTGGCCGACCCTGAGACCGGCGCGCTGCGCCTGGTGGATTTTTCCAGCAAGGGTGTCCGGAAGCGGTACAGCGCGGCCGCGGCCCAGGCGGATCAGCGCCTCACCGATCTCTTCCGGGCCCAGGGCCTGGACTTCGAGACCATCCGCACGGACCAGGACTACATGGGCCCCATGCTGCGCCTGTTCCGGCGGCGGGCGAGGAGGTCTTGATGAAACACCTCCTGGCCACGCTCCTGCTCCTCGCCGCGCTGCCCGCGCTGGCCCAGGAGCCCGCGACGGGCAGCGACCTCAAGCCCGCGGTCTGGGTGGACATGCCCGAGGACCCCACCGTGGGGGACGACGTGGAGTGGCATGTGCGGGTAGACGTCCCCGCGGGGGTCCGCATGAAGCCCCCCGAGGGCCTGGACGTCCCCGAGGATCTCCTGCTGCTCCGCGATCAGATCTCCTTGCAGCGCGAGGTCCTGGCGGGAGACCACGTCCGCTACGATCTCACCGTGCCCATGCGGGTCGCGGGGGTCGGCTGGATCCGGATCCCCGCCCAGCGCCTGCGCTTCGAGCTGCCGGCGGGGGGCGAGGTCGGCGTCGCCGTGCCCAAGGTACGGTTCCACACCGGGACACACTTCCCCACGGAGGTGGACCCGCCCCCCGCGGCGCCGGTGCCGCCGGTGCCCCTGGCCGAGACCCACTGGGTGCTGGTTTGGGCCCTGATCATCCTCGGGGTGGCCGTGACGGCCACCGCCACGACCCTCGCGGTGATCCGCTGGCGCCGCCTCCACCGCCGGCCCCCGCCGCCGCCGCCGATCCCCCCCCACGAGCGGGCACGGGCACGGCTGATGCGACTGGCCGCGTCGGACCTCCTGGAGAAGGGCGCCTTCGCCGCCTACTACACCGAGCTCTCGGAGACCCTCCGGGAGTACCTGGGGGGCCGCTTCGGCTTCGACTCCATGGACCTCACCACCACGGAGCTGACCCAGCGGCTCAAGCGGGTGCGCATGGAGGGGATGATCCTGGAGGAGGTGGTGGTCCTGCTGGGTGACTTCGACCTGGTGAAGTTCGCCAAGCTGGAGCCCACGCCGGACTCCGCCCGGAGCGCGCTGCGGCAGGTGGAGCGCCTGGTGGAGAAGACCCTGGCCCAGAAGACGGAGGGCGCGTCATGAGCTTCGCGACGCCGTGGGCCTTCCTCGCGCTCCTCGCGCTGCCCCTGGTCCTCTGGCTCCGCCGGGGACGCCCCGGGTGGCGCTTCGCGAACCAGCCAGCCCTGGACGCGGCCGGCGCGGGCCCCAAGGTCCGCCTCGCGGGCCTCCCGACCCTCGCCTTCGTCCTGGGCTTCGCGCTCGTCGTCGTGGCCCTGGCCCGGCCCCAGACCGAGGACTGGGAGGAGCTCACCGGCGAGGGGCTGGACATCATGATCTGCCTGGACATGTCCGGCTCCATGAACGCGGTGGACCTGCCCGACGCGGCCCTGTCCGCGCTCCAGGCCGAGGGCTCGGAGCCCTCCAACCGCTTCGAGGTGGCCCGCGCCGCGCTCCGGGACTTCATCAGCAAGCGCCAGGGCGACCGCATCGGCCTGGTGATCTTTTCACAGGACGCATTCTTGAAATTTCCGTTGACGCTGGACTATCGGACCGCCCTCGACCAGCTCGAGGGGCTGGAGCTCGACTCCGGCGAGCGGGATCGGGGACGGGGCGATTCCAGCTGCCTCAACCGCTGCACCATCGAGGGGGCGCGCACCGCGATCGGCGACGCGCTCTCCCGGGGGTGGAAGCGCCTGGAGGACGGGGAGGGCGCGGGCAAGGTCATCATCCTGATCACCGACGGCAACGACAACGCCAGCAAGCTCAAGCCCATGGACGTCGCAAAACGCCTCGGGGCGCTGTCCGACGACGAGCGCCCCCGGCTCTACGCGTTCCTCATCGGCAGCGGCACGGACACCAAGACCCCGGCGGTGGGCCCCAACGGACGCTACCTCCATGACCAGTTCGGGCGGCTGCTCTACGCGGACGACCCCGGCCACGTGGACGAGGCGCAGATCCGATCCCTGGTGGAGGCGGCCCGGGGGACCTTCCAGGTCTCCTACGACGAGGCCTCCTTTCGAAAGCAGTTCGAGGACCTGGAGCGCTCCGAGCGCCTCGAGGAGCGGGTCGCCTTCCAGAAGGAGGAGTTCCTCCCCTTCCTCCTGGCGGGCCTGGCCCTCCTGTCCCTCGGGCTCCTGCTGCAGACCACGGTCCTCAGGAGGTTCCCATGATCGAGGGCGGCCTCTTCTTCCACAATGGTGCCTGGTGGTGGGCCGTGGCCCTGGGCCTCGCGGTCCTGATAGCGGCCCGGTTGGGGCTTGCCCTCTGGCGAGCCCGGATGGCCCGGCGCCTGGCCGACGGGCCCCTGCGGGGGCTCCTCACCGAGGACACGTCCCCCGCGGCCAGGGCGGTCTCCGCGGTGCTCTTCCTCGTGGCAATGGCCCTCTTCGGCCTGGCCGCGCTCCGACCCCAGTACGGCATGGAGGAGTCCGAGTGGACCCGCAAGGGCCTCGACGTGGTCGTCGCACTGGACATGAGCGCGAGCATGCTCACCCGGGACGTGGAGCCCGACCGGCTCCACGCGTCGGTGCTGGAGCTCGAGGAGCTCCTCACCCGCCTCAACGGCGGCCGGGTGGGGCTGGTTCCCTTCGCGGGGATCGCGTACAAGCAGAGCCCCATGACCTCGGACTTCGGCGCAATCCGCAGCTACCTGCGGGACATGAACCCCGCGGACCTGCCCGTTCCCGGCACCGCGGTCGGCCGCGCGCTCGCCGTCTCCCTCGAGCTCCTGGGCGCGGGACGCGCGGAGAAGGACAGCGCGAAGGCGAAGACGGGGGCGAAGGAGAACACGACGGAGATCCTCCACCCCTACGCGGGGAGCAAGTACAAGGTGATCGTGCTGGTCAGCGACGGCGAGGACCACGGCTCGGAGCCCCTGACGGTGGCCCGCAGAGCCAAGGACCTGGGGATCCGGGTGTACACCATCGGCGTCGGAGATCCCCACGCAGGGGATCTCGTGCCGGAGCTGGACGGGGAGACCGGCGAACCCACCGGCGGCCGCCTCACCGACGAGGAGACCGGAGACCCGGTGGTGTCCCGGCTCAACGAGGACCTGCTGAAGCAGGTGGCGGAGATCACCGGCGGCCGGTACTTCCACTACACCGGCCAGCCCATCGCTGCCGCAATCTTCGAGGAGCTGGACCGCCTGGAGAAGCAGGAGGTCGAGGCGACCCTGGAGAAGCTCCGGAAGGACCGTTTCCAGCTCCTCCTGGCGCCGGGGTTGGCGCTCCTCGCGCTGAGCCTCGCGCTGGCCGGGTGGCGGCGGCGGGGGACCTTCGCGGTGCTCCTGGCCCTCCTCGCCGTGCCCTCCTGCGGCATGTTCGAGACCACGAACTCCGCGGTGGACGAAGCCAACGAGCGGTACGCGGGGGAGGAGTACGCGGAGGCCGCCGCCTCCCTGGAGGCCCTCCGCGAGAAGATCCCGGAGCGGGCGGAGCTGCACTACGACCTGGGAACCGCGCACCTCGCGGCCGGGGACTACGACGCGGCGCTGGACGCATTCAAGCGAGCCGCTGAAAAAACCGGGCCGGAGCTGGAGGCGGCGATCCTGGCAAACCAGGGCCTCGCGTACCTGCGGCTGGCCCTCTCGAAGGAAGAGGATGCGGAGCGGAAGGCCGCCCTGGAGCAGGCCGTGGGATCCCTGCGCGCCGCGATCCGGAAGGACCCCGGCGTCGACGGGGCCTCGGAGAACCTGGAGCTGGCCCTCCTCCACCTCCATCCGCCCTGCTCCCGGCGGCAGGAGACGTACGAACCCAACAACTCCCCCGTCCGGCCCACGGCCTGGGAGCCCGAGATCGGGGGCGTGGACCTGCTCCTCTGTCCCGAGGACGTGGACCACTACGGGGTGACGGTGCCGGCGGGGCACAGGCTCCGCGCGTGGCTCGCACGACCCGGCGCCGCGGCTCCCGCCGCCCCGGAGGCGCCGCCTGGGGCGGCCCCCGACGAGGCCGCCGCAACCCCGCCCCTCCCACCCCGGGGTCAACCCGCCGTCGGCGTGACCCTCGAGCTCATGGAAGGGGCCTCCGGCCTGGCGGACTCCGCGACCCTCTTCGCGGACAGCGACGGAGTCCTCCTGACGGAGAACCTCTCCGACAGCGAGGCCACCTGGACCCTGCGGGTGCGTGCGCCGGACGATGAGGAGCACGGCTACCGGCTGGGCCTGGAGACCCTCCCCACCTGTGCGTCCCTGGAGGACGGGCAGGAGGACAACGACACCCTGTCTGCGGCGAAGGACCTCCCCGAGGACGGCGCGCCCCTGACCCTGCGCCTCTGCCCCGGGGACGAGGACTGGTTCCGGACGGGCGTCCAGGCGGGCTGGACCCTCTTCACGACCTTCGAAGGAGAGGTGCTGGACGGGGCCCTGACCCTCGAGATCCAGGACGAGGCCGGTCGGGTGGTGGCCACGGGAGGGGACCTGGGCGAAGGACAACCCGCCGCACCGGGGGCCGCCGCCGCGCCTGCGAGCCGCTTCGCGGCGTCCGCGCAGGAGCTCCAGGAGGGGATCTACTACATCCGACTGGCCGGCGCCGAGGCGGCGGGGCAGCTCACCGTCCGGGGGGTGCCCCCCTGCCCCGAGGGGGACGACAAGAACGAGGACGACGACACCCCGGACGCGGCCAAGCCCGTGCAGAAGGGGGGGCAACCCCTGGAGCTGCGCCGCTGCGGGGGGGACGACGACTGGTTCCGCCTGGAGCTGCCCGCTGGCGAGAAAGCCCAGGTGCAGGCGGTCTTCGTCCACGGGGACGGAGATCTGCTCCTCGAAGCCTACGACCCCGAGGACACCGCAAACCCGGTGGAGCACAGCGACGAGAGCAGCGACGAGACGCCCGGGGAGGGCGTGGTCCTCGAGGCCGGGGAGGACGCGCCGGGGACCTGGCTGCTCCGGATCTCCGGTGCGACGCCCGACGGGACGAACTTCTACACGCTCCAGATCCAGGAGCCCCAGGGCGGCGGCGGCGGTGGCGGCGACGACGAGAAGGAGCAGCAGCAACAGCAGGAGGAGCAACAACAGGCCATCGATCAGCAGATGGACCAGCTCGATCAAAAGAAGCGGCGGAACCTGGAGGCAGAGAAGGCCCTCGAGGGGATGCCCAACGTCCGGATCCCGGGAGGGAAGGCTTGGTAAGGGCGACGGGCGTTGCGGTTGTGGGGGATCGTGACTAGAATCCGTCCCTGGCCCTGAACGTTGGAATGGCAATGCGACAACTCGTGCACACCCTGTTGTTCCTCGTCCTCGCAGCGCCCGCGGTGCGCGCGGGGGCGCTGGACGTCCAGGTGGACGACGAGGAGATCTTCGAGAACGAGTGGGTGGATCTCGTGATCACGGTGAACGCGGATCACGTGGAGCTGGTGCCCCCGACGTCGGAGCTCTTCGACGTGGAGGCCCTGCGGGTGCGCCAGCCCATGTTCTGCATGAACATCGGCTACGAGGTGAAGTCCGCACCCTGCCGCTTCGCGTTCCGGCTGACCCCAAAGAAGACGGGGCGCCTCGAGACCCCCACGGCCTCCCTCCTGGGGGACGGCTTCTTCCGGGCGCGGGAGAGCCTCCTGACCTCGGCCCCCCAGACGATCACCGTCAAGCCGGGGAAGGGCGACAAGGCGAAGCGTGCGTCCCGGGGCCGCGTCCGCCCCCGACAAACCCGACGCGAGCTCCAACCCACGGAGCCGCAGGGGTCGAAGGAGACCGTCTTCCCCTCCGCGGACCTCTCCCTGGACGCGGCCTCCCTCGGGGACCTGTCGTCCCTGTCGAAGTACGACGCGTTCACCCTCACCCGCCCCTCCCGGGGGACCCCGTACGTGAGCGAGCCCTTCCTGGTGGATCACCTGCTCTACGTGGATCACCAGACCGTGGGGGGGGTCCAGGAGGTCTCGGTCCCCGAACCCGAGGGCTTCCGCCAGGAGCCCCTGGATCAGGAGGTTCGGGAGGACGGCAAGGAGACCATCGGGGGCCGCCGCTACACGGTCTACAACCTCGGACGCTCCCTCCTGATCCCCCTGGAGACCGGGGCGCGGTCCCTGGCCCCGCCCACCGCGGTGGTCTCCGTGAACCGCACCACCGTCCACCGGGGCGGGGGCGGCTTCTCCATCAGCTTCTCCTCCGGGATGAACCAGAACGAGGTCAAGGGGCCCACGGTGGCCCTCCAGGTGCGGCCTGTGCCGACCCCCCGGGCCGACGGGTTCCGGGACGGCAACGTGGGGCGCTTCGAGATCCAGGACGTTGAGATCCCCCTGGAGCTCCAGGCAGGGACGTGGGGCTTCGTCAAGTACCGGATCTCCGGGGAGGGCAACCTCTACGGCCTCGTGCCGCCGCCTCCCCCGTCCCCCCCCGGGGTGACCGTGCGGGAGCCCTCGGTGGATCGGAGCGGGGTGGTTACGGATCGGGAGGGGATCCGGGGCGAGATCTCGGTGCAGGTGCCCTTCCGGGTGGACCGCACGGGGACCCTGGACCTCGGCGCCCTGCGCCTGGTGACCCTGGACCCCGACTCCGGCCAGTACAGGAGCGTGGACGCGCCCCTGGGCGCGGTGACCCTGACCCGCCCCACGGCAGCAGAGGCGCCCATTGCGGCCGTGGACGTGAACGAGCAGGTGCGGCCGGTCACCGGCCCGGACCTCGCGCCGTCGCCGCCGCGCCCGGCGACCCTCCCGGTGCCCATCGGATTCCTGGTGGCCCTGGGGATCCTTGGGGCCGCGGCCCTCCTGCCCTGGACCGGACGCCTCCTCCGCCGGCGCCGACCCGTGAAGGGGAAGGGACGGCGTCGGGCCCTGGGCAGGGCGCGACAGGCCCTCGCAGAGCTGCTGCGCCACCCCGGGGAGGACACCGCCGCATTCTACGGGACCCTGGCCCGCGTGGTGGGCGACTACCTCGGTGATCGCTTCGACCTGGCCCCCGCCGCCCGCGGCGGCGACGGGCTCGTGTCCGCGCTCCGGGAACTGGGCGCGGACGCGACGCTGATTCAGGCGCTCCGGGAGGAGCTGGAGAGCTGCGACTACGCCCGCTTCGCGCCCTCCGCAGCCCAGGACGCAGACCGCGCCGCGGCCGTGATGCGCCTCAGGGATCTCCTGGACCGCCTCGACGGGCTCCGCGCCCAGCGGGGGACACCATGAGATCCCTTTCGCTGTTCCTGGCGGCGGCGGCGCTCCTCGCTGCGGGCCCGGTCCGCGCCGGGGTCGACGCGGAGACCCAGTGGCGCGCAGCGAACGACGACTGGTTCGCGGGCCGGGACGCGGCCGCGCTCCAGCGCTACGAGGCCCTCCTGGACGGGGGCCTGGACAACGCGGCCCTGCGCTACAACCTGGGCACCGCGGCGCTCCGAATGGAGCGCTACGGCCTGGCGATCCACCACCTCAAGCTGGCGCTCCGGGCGGACCCGGGCGGGGACCTGGCCGCGGACACCGAGGCCAACCTGGCCCTGGCCCGGGAGGCGTTGCTGGAGCGGGATCGGGATCGCATCGAGAAGGGGCAGCTCGTGTTCGACGAGAGCCACGGGCTCTGGGTGACCCTGTTCACGATCCTCCCCCGTCCCCTGATCCTCGCCCTCGCCCTGGCCCTCGCAGCGATCTTCCTGATCTCCCTGGGGGCCCTGGGGCTTCGGCGTCTCGCCCACCTCCACGGGGCCGCGCGGGTCGCCGCGTGGGCGGCCCTGGTGCCCGTCCTCCTGGTCCTCACCTTGGCCGGGGGTCGCCTCTGGGCCGACGGGACGCTGCGCCTCGCTGTGGTCACCGCCCCCGACGCGCTGCTCCGGGAGGCCCCCAACCCCGCGGCCCGGGGGATCCCCGTGGCCGAGGGCCTCGAGATCCGCATCCTGGACGCGACCCCGGACGAGGCCGGCCTCCTGGAGGTCCGGATCGGGGACGAGCGCGACGGCTGGATGCGGCTGGATGAGGTCGGGCTGCTCTAGTCGTCGTCGCGCAAGAAACCCGTCATCCCGCTCTCGCCCCGTCGTCATCCTGAGTTGCCCATCCGGCTCCGCCGGACGAGGTGGTGTTCAGAAACAAATGCACGGCGAATCGCTGGGTTTTGAGCTTGTGTCGAAAAAAGCCGAGGTTGGTGTTTCCTAGAAGCGCAGCCCTCCCGTCATCCCGAGCGCAGCGAGGCCTTCGGTCAAGTGAACCTCTCGGGCATCGCCCCACTCATCTACAACGGCCTGTCTCCGGGGGCCTGCTCCGTTTCCGGGGCCATCACCTGGCTGCGGCTCACGCCGGTCCAGGTGATACCCCTCCACGCAGGCCCCCAGTGCCGAGCGCAAAGTAAAGGGAGAACCATAATAGAAGGGGAGGCCGGCCTCAAAGGCAGGGGCCGGATCGGCTCGTTCAGCTTTGACCGGATCATCAGCCAAGCGCGAAATGACGACCGCGGACCAAACTGTAGGAGGGGCTTTGAAGCCCAGTTGAGCGGACGAAGCTCCGCTCCTACGAGACCTACGCCCCGATTCCCCCCGTCATCCCGAGCCGCCCCGCCGGCTCCGCCGGATGCGGTGGTGTACAGAAATAATGCTCGGAGAAGCACTTTTTTTTGGGTCTTCGCGATCGACGTTGGGTGGCCGGCCCCCCCCCCCCCCCCTCCTCGCTGCTTCGCAGCTCCCTCGTCGCACTGCTCCTCGCCTTGCGTCGGGCCGAACGCTCCACCGGAGCGTTCTACCGGCTGCGCCGGTACCCTCCTCACCCCAAGGGGGAGATTTTTTCCCGTGCCAAGTGCAACCCACCGAGGGCCTCAGCACCTGCCCGAAGCCCTCCCGAACGTCACAGCATGCACGGTAAAATCGCCCCCGTTGGGGGCGACGTCGCCAGAGGCGACGGGGGGGAGGTTGGCCCCTCGAAACGTAAGTTGGCGGTTACATCAAGACCCCTCTCGACCCCCCGAGGGGGGAGAGAAGGGAGCCCGGCGGAGCCGCGCGACCGGAGCGGGGGGTTCGGCCTTGCGTTGGCCCCTCGGTGCCACTGCGACACCTCCCGCATCACACCACGAACCTCGGACCCAACCTCGATCGCGAAGAACCTTTTTTTCGCCCTCCTGACATCTTCGTGGGTTCTGGCAGAGAACTCGGGTGCAGAATTTACTCGAAATGATCCCGCTGTGGCTCCCATGATCAGAGGGGCAAACTGAGGTTGGCGCCGGTCACGGTCACGGTCACGGTCACGGTCACGGTCACGGTCACGGTCACGGTCACGGTCACGGTCACGGTCACGGTCACGGCGAACCTGAGTCGTTCAGTGCCCGACCCACCTACCGTTGCTCAGCCTCAG
>JBDRIT010000012.1:0-33471 GCA_043815665.1 Pseudomonadota bacterium | reverse complement strand
CGACGGGGTATCAACTCTTCCAGACTCTCGCTTCGGCATGATCCTCCCTCTGCCGAAGCGCAAGGCCTCGACGTAAAGTGAAGATCATGATCCCGAGGATCGGTCAAGCGCGTTCAACGTCGACTTTGCGATCACCCTGGTGCCTCTCCTCTTGTGCTTGACCGCGGGATTGGGGAAACTGCGTCTCAGGAGGATCCCAACATGAAGAAGCTTCTCGCCATCTGGTTCGTCCTGGTCTTCGTCGTCTCGTGCGGAAATGGCGGAGACGGTGGGCCCGGGGCCGACACGCCCCCGACGGCCGACACGGACACAGCGACGCAGCCCGACGCGGCCCCCCCGGCTGACACCGTCCCGGGAGACGCGGCGCCGGACGTCCCCGATGTCCCGAAGCCCTTCAGCGTGGGCGCCGCCTCGATGCTGCTGCCCGCCCCCCTGGGGATCCCGATCTGCGGCAACTTCCCGAGCGGCGGAGGCAAGACCCCCTACTGCGTGAACTTCCCGGGCTCCCAGACGATCTACATGCACCCGACCCTCCGCGCGGTCGCCCTCGCCGCCGGGGACGAGCGCCTCGTCCTGCTGCGCGCCGACCTCCTCGGCATCCGCCCCATCATCGTGCACCTGGTGGAGCAGCGGCTCACCGAGGAGACCGGGGACGACTGGACCGGTCGGGTGCTCATCGGTGCGACCCACAGCCACTCCAGCGCAGGCCGGATCATGCCTGGGACGATCTGGGAGATCATGGTGGACGAGTTCTTCCCCCAGGTCTTCTGGCGCATCGTGGAGGGCTTCGTCCAGGTGACCCTCGCCGCCATCGACGACCAGGAGCCCGGTGCGTTCGGCTGGGGCGAGGTGCTCACCGACGCGCTCCACAGCGACCGGCGCTGTGAGAACCCGCCCCTCCAGGACGACCGCCTGCGGGTGCTGCGCTTCGACGGCGAGGACGGGAAGCCCAAGGCCCTGCTCCTGGTCCACTCGATTCACGGCACGGTCATCGGCGCGGGGGACCTCCACTTCAGCCGCGACGTCCTGGGTGGGATCGAGGAGAAGGTGCGGGAGGCCTTCGACCACCCGGTGACGGTGATGTTCTGGCAGGCGGGCGCCGGGGACATGTCTCCGAACAGCCCGACCACCCCCCCGAGCGACGCGCCCATCTCCCACGATTACTGGAAGATCGAGGGCATCGGTGAGATCGCCCGGGACCTCGTGGGGGGCCTGGTGGCCGACATCGAGACCACCGACGAGGTCACCCTGGCCTCCACCTTCGCCTATGCGACCATGGACCGGGAGGCCCTCGGTTACGCGGACGGTGAGTTCCCCTACGAGGGGGGCGGCGCCTACTGCGAGAAGGAGGGCGACCAGTGCTACGACCCCGAGGTGGGCTGGACCCCCATCGAGGGCCTGGACAAGGCCTGCCTCGACGTGGAGATGTTCCTCGGTGAGAGCCTCCCGAAGAAGTTCTTCGCCTCCGCCGCGCGCATCGGCGGGGTGCTGCTGGTGACCTTCCCGGGGGAGCCCGTGACCGGGTGCACCCTGAAGGTTGAGGAGAACATCAAGGCGGAGTTCCCCGACCAGGAGGTCTTCGTGGTGGGCTACGCCCAGGACTACATCGGCTACTCGACCCCCGAGGATGACTGGTGGCAGGGCGCATACGAGGCCTCGGGCGCGCTCTGGGGACCGAAGCAGGGGGACTACGTCACAGCGAGGGTCTCGGAGCTGGGCCTCAGCCTCCTCGACCCTGCGGGGCACCCCCTGCCCTTCGAGCAGCCTGCGCCCTTCGTGGTCCCGACCAAAGATGCGTCCCCGTGGACCGTGAGCGTGTCCGTGGTCGCGGGCACCGTGGTCACGGAGCCCGCGGACGTCGCCGCAGGGGAGATCGCGGTCTTCGCGTTCACCGGCGGGGACCCCTGGCTCCTCCTGCCGGAGATTCGGCTGGAGCACGAGGGCGGCGACGGCTGGGAGCCCGTGACCTGGCCGTCGGGCGAGCCCGTGGACGGGACGGGGTACGAGTACATCGTCACTCTGGACCCGGACCCGGACTACAAGACCTCAATGACGAGCACCGTGCGGACGTTCACCTGGAGGGTGGAGCTGCCCACGCGCCGCCACCAGACCCCCGGCTTCGGGGAGCTGGAGGGGAACTATCGATTCAGCGTCACCGGTTCCTACCGGGACCCGGGGTCCATGGACGTAGAGGCCTACGAGGTGACGTCCGCGCCGTTCACCGTGACGCCGTAGCAGAATGAGAGCTTTGGAAGGAGGAGGAGTGATGAGGAAGCTTTGGCTGTTGGTGGTGGTCTGTGCCCTCTCCCTGGCGTGCCAGGATGGTGCGAAGAAGGACGAGGCGAAGAAGGACGAGAAGGTAGAGAAGAAGGCGGAAGAGAAGATCGAAAAGGAGTCGGCGACGGCGACGGCGACGGCCCCGGAAGAGCCCGTCGCCGAGGAACAGGTTCTGGAGGCGAAGCGGGAGGTCCTCGATGCGCGGAAGGTCCTCGAGGAGGTGGCGAAGTGGTTGCCGGCGAAGACGATCCTGTTCCTCTTCGCGGACCTCGGTGCGATCGACCCGAACGAGCTGGGGATGGGCCTCTTCACGATCCCCGCGTCCTTCGACCCGGGCCCCATGACCGAGGAGCTGGGCGCGTTCCTGGAGAAGCGCATCGGCCTCAACCTGACGAAGGTCGAGTGGGTGGCCGCCGCCGGGGCGCCGGATCCCGACTTCTTCGTGCTCTTCCTCGGCGGGGACTTCGGGGAGCTCGCCGGGACGGAGGACCTGCCCAGCGGCCTCAAGATCCGTGCCCTCGAGGGCGAGAGCGCCTTCCTGGCGACGATCCCCGGTGCGAAGGGGCTCGCGGTCCTGCCCGACAAGACGTCGGTGGAGCTCCTCTCCTCGGTGCTCCTCGGAGAGATCCCCACCCTGCCCGGGACCTCAGGCCTGGCCCTCTTCGACACCCTCCTGGAGCGCGCAGGGCCCACGCGGGGCTTCATCGCCGTGGCCCAGCTCACCGACGTCGAGCTCCGGGAGAAGCTCACCAAGAAGCTCTTCAGCAGCCTCAAGGGCTTCGTGTCTCCAGACGGTGCGCTCATCGCCGGTGGGGAGGACCTCCTGTTCCTGATCCACGGGCCGGAGGCCTCCCTGGAGATGATCGAGGGGCAGCTGACCTTGATGAAGGCCATGGCCAAGGCCATGCTCGACCAGGGGATGGCCGGCATCGACAAGGTCCCGGTGCCCCAGGGCGTCGGCCTCATCGCGGCGAAGCACATGTGGCCGATCCTGGCGGAGCAGCTCACGCCGAAGCGGGAGGGCGAGTATATGTGGCTCGATCTCCAGGTCCCCGGCGGCCTCGGCATGGTCTCCGTGGTGGGCGTCCTCGCCTCGGTGGCGATCCCCGCGTTCATCAAGTACATGCGCAGGGCCAAGGCCTCGGAGGCGGCCCTCGTCCTCGACAAGTTCTACAAGGCCGCCGCGATGTACTATGTGGCCCAGCGGGTGAGTCCCGACGGCACCGCCGTGACCTGTGCGCTGCCGCCGGTCGCGGGGCCTGTCCCCAGGGCCGGCACCTGCTGTGGATCCCTCGGCGGTGCCGATGGTGACGGTGCGGATCGTTGCGACGGCGACGAGGACGAGTGGAACGCGGCCTTTGGCGCGCTCGGAGTCCCCTACCCGGGGCCGCATTTCTTCACTTACGAGATCCTCAAGAACCCGACCAGCCCGGAGTCTGCGATGATCGTCCGGGCCACCGGCGACCTGGACTGCGACGGGATCCGCTCCACCTTCGAGCGCTACCTGGTCGGCCGTCCGGTGCCCGGGGGCGGATGTGAGCTGGAGGATGGCCATGGGATGTACAGCGAGGATGAGACCGAGTAGCTGCGGGTGGTCCGGTCGTCATGCCCACGGCTCTGTTTGATCGCAGACTTCTTGCTCAGATTGATCGTTTGACACCCAGCGCACCAGCCCGATATATTCCGCCCGCTGACAGTCCGTGGAGGAGCGCCCCATGCAAGCCGTCATCCAAGAGCTGATCTCCCTGGCCGAGAAGGGGCGGGTGTTCGTCAGTATGCCCTGGGTTCCGGGGCTGACCCCCGAGGCTCTGGGCCGAGAGGGGCTGTACGAGGTGGCGGAGACGGACGAGCGTGTCGAGCGGCGCCATGGGATCCTGCGCCTGGACCAGGCCGGGCTCTCCCCCCTGGATCACGGCGGCCTCTATGGCGACGCGGTCTTCGAGGGCATCCTGGTCAACCACGGGCAGATCTTCCTGTTCAAGGAGCACATGGACCGCTGGTGGAGGTCGGCCGGCAAGCTGGACATCGCGATGCCCTACTCCAAGGAGGAGCTGTCCTGGCAGATCCTCCGGACGGTCCAGGCGGTGGGCTTCGCGGACGACGAGCGGGGGTATCTGCGTCCGGTGCTGTCCCGGGGCTTCGGCAACCTGGGGATCAACCCGGCGAAGTGCCTTGCGCCGACGGTCTACTGCATCGTCTCCACGATCCAGCTCTACCCGCCCGCGACCTACGAGACGGGCATCGAGGTGTCCGTGGCCCGGCGCATCCGGCGGGCCGGCGCGGAGATCGAGGATCCCAACGTCAAGAGCAACAACTACCTCAACAACATCAGCGGGCTCCTGGAGACCCGGAGCAAGGGTCGCCTGGAGACCCTGATGCTGACCGGCCGCGGGAACGTCGCCGAGGCGACCGCGGACAACGTCTTCCTGGTGAAGAAGGAGGCCGGCTGGGAGGCCGATCCCTCCAAGGTCGCGCTCCACACCCCGGTGGGTGACTACTGCCTGGTGGGGATCACCCGGGGCCGGATCATCGAGATCGCCCGCGCCAAGGGGTTCGCTGTGGTGGAGCGGGACGATCTGCTCCCCATCGACTTCGTCGTCCCCGCGAGCGAAAGCTTCATGACCGGGACGGGCTGCGGCCTGATGCCCGTGGTGGGGGTCGAGGGCGTCCCCGTGGGAGACGGGACCCCGGGCCCGGTGACCCGGGCGCTGCTGGAGGCGATCCAGGCGGACATGCGCAACCCCGAATCTGGACTCAGCATCCACGCGGATCGGGCCGAACTGGCCCGGTACATCGCGGACTGAGTCTGCTATACTGACGACCCGAAGGCTCCCGAACGAGGAGGAACGATGCCTTTACATTCCATGCGTGGCATCCAGCCGCACCTCCAGCTCTTCCTGCGCGACATCCCGATGGATCACATCGTGCGTGGCACGCAGATGCTGGATCAGCCCGTCTACTACCGATACTTCAAGGGCTACCGCATCCAGAAGCTCGGTCTGAAGAAGATCGTTGAGCTCGTGGAGCGTGAGATCATAGAGAAGGAGAACGAGAAGCTCGCCGAGCTCTTCGTCGCGCTGTGGAACCGGGCCAACGGCGCCCTGTATCACGAGATGCTCCTCCACGTGAAGAAGATCAACGAGGACGTGGAGGCCATCGAGCGCATCGAGGATGAGGACGCCGCGCGGATCTCGGAGATCATGCTCGAGGAGTACGACAAGGAGCGGCTCTTCATCTGCGTGGTGATCAACCAGGTGAGGTTCGCGCCTCAGTTCGTGCTGGAGACCTTCGGGTACCCGCTGCCTGTGCGCCCCGCGGCCGAGCCCGGGCCGGAATCGGGCCCGGAGGGCCCTCCCACAGAAGAGCCCGAGGCCTGACCCCATGACCGGGCGCCCCGTCGCGCTGCTCCTCGCCCTGACCCTGGTGGCCTGCTCCGCGCCGGCCCCGGTGGCCGGTCCCGGCCCAGGGGCCCAGGTCGTGACCCTGGATCTCGGCAACCGATCCGACGTGACCTGCGACGTCTATCGGGGCCGGGCGCTCCTTGCGACGATTCCGTCGGGGGAGTGGGTCTCCGTGCCCAACCTCCCGGGACCCCGGGTGGCGCTCTCGGCCCGCTGCGGGAAGGACCGCTTCGATGCGGAGGTGGACCTGGACGGTGATGGTCCCCGGTGGGTGGTGGGGACCGCGCAGCGGCCCATGCCGCCGGCTCCTGCCCGGATCCGGCTGCTCAATCGCACCAGCCAGGACTACGATCTCCACTCCGCCACGGGGCGCCTCGGCAGTCTCCTGGGCGGCGCGGAGCGGCACATGGGGGGGGTCGCCCCCGGCGCGCTGCGGATCCGGCTCGTGGAGCGCGAGGGCCGGGGATCCTGGGAGCTGCCCGTGGAGGCGGCCTCCGGGGCGTGGACACAGGTGGAGGTGGATCCCCCCCGGGGCCGCCTCGTCCTTCAAAACGACTCCCCTGAGCCCGCGCGGATCCGCGTGGGGGAGCGCCTCGAGCGGCGCCTCTCCCCGGGGGAGCGCGTTGCCCTCGATGATCTCTCCCCCGGGGCGTGGCGGATCGAGGCCCACCTCCTGCAGTCCCAGCGGATCGTGGCCGCGGCGGTGACCGTCGTGGCCGGGGGGGAGGCGGTCTGGTCGGTGTCCCGCGAGAGCGCGGCCGTGGAGGTGCGCAACCTCACGGACGAGCCCGTGGCGGTCACGATCCGCGGGGAGACGGTCGGTCGGATCGAGCCCGGGACCGGACTCTCTGTGCGGGACCTCTCCACCGGGGTGGCGGAGCTGGTCGCCACGGGGGAGAAGACCGGCGTCCACATGCAGAAGAGCGAGACCCTCGTGCCCGGGGCGACCCACCTGTGGGAGCTGAGCACCGGCGCAGGGCTCCTGACCCTCCTGAACGCGTTCTCCGACGAGGCCGAGGTCTACCTCGACGGGGTCCGGAGCCTCGCGCTGGGTCCGGCCGGAGAGGTGACCCTGTCCCTGCCCGCCGGGGAGCACGACGTGGGCTGGTCCAGCGCGCTCACGGAGTCCTCGGGCCACGTCCAGGTCGAGATCTCCTCCGCCCATGCGCAGCGGGTCTCCCTGGGACCCGGCAGCGCAAGGGTCGCTGTGACCAACCGCCTCGACAGCCCGGTCGCCCTCTACCTCGGCGGTCGCTTTCAGGCGCGGGTGGCGACGGGGGAGCGGGTGACCCTCTGCGGTCTCATGGCGGGGAGCCAGCTCCTGGAGGCCATCGAGGAGGGAGACCTGCGACGGGTCCACCGGCGGAAGATGGACCTCCGCTCCGAGGCCTGGGCGGCCTGGGAGATCCTGCCTCGGACCTTCACCCTGGTGGTGACGAACGCCACCGGTGAGGATCTGCGGCCCCTGGGAGACCTGAAGTCCCTGGTCCCGGAGCTCCAAGGGGGCGAGACGGCCCGGCTGGCCGCCCCCGTGGGCGCGCTCCGGTGCGTCTTCGCCGGCAAACGCACCGGGGTCCTCTACCAGCACGAGGTTCGCGGCGTCGAGGGCGCTGAGCACAAGTGGACGGTCCCGCTGCCCGTGGGGACCCTGGTCGTGACCAACAGCGCCGGCCGGGAGGTGACCCTCTTCGAGGCCGAGCGTGAGGTCGCTCGCCTCGCGGTCGACGGCCGCGTGGTCCTCGATGCCCTCACCCCGGGGCACCACTCCCTGCGGGCCCGCGCCGAGGGGCTCCTCCTGGGGATCAAGGACTTCCTGGTGCTGCCGGGCAGCGAGTTCCTCTGGGACCTGCGCCCCGCCTACGGCCGCGTGCGGGTGGTGAACCGTACCGACGGGGACGTCCTCCTGTTCCAGGACGACCAGCCCACCGGTGGACTCTACGCCGGCGCGGAGACCACCCTCGAGGACATGCCCCTCGCTCCGGTGGCGCTGCGTGCGGTGCTTCCTGCGTCCGGCACCGCCCGCGCGATCCGCATCACGCCCTCCGCAGAGAGCCCTCCCACCTGGTTCATCGAGTCCGACGCGGGGCAGCTCGAGGTCCGGGGTCTCGAGGGCCACGGGGGAGAGCTGCGCCCTGACCAGGGCACACCCCTGCGCTTCGACGGGGACCGGGATCGGGTCTTCCTGCCCCTCGCCCCGGGGTGGCACGACGTGCGGATCCTCCTGGAGGACGGCGGAGAGCCTGACGTGCGTCGGGTCCGGGTGTTCGCCGGACAGACGACGGCGATCACTCTCGGCGGGACCCGCTTCTCCCTGGAGGTCGTCAACAGCCTCGAGGGCGCCCTCCAGGTGGAGCTCGACGGGCGCGTGCTCGCGACGGTCTCCGGGGGGGCCACCGAGCGTCTGGCGGGCCTCGAGCCCGGGGTCCGGCGCTTCCTCGCCCGGCGGAAGTCCGGCGGCGCGGAGATCTGGCTCCTCCGGGAGGTGATCTTCGAGGGTGGGCGGACCTATCGATGGACGGTCCCCCTCGAACCCGGGGACGGCGAGGACCCCCGTTGATCCCGATCCGGGACAACATCAAGGCCAGTCGGACCCCCTGGGTCACCTACCTCATCGTCCTCGCGAACCTGGCCGCGTTCGTCTACGAGTTGAAGCTCGGGGACGGCGTGGATGCGTTCATCAGGCAGTACGGCCTGGTCCCGTGGAAACTCACCCGGGGCATCGAGGTCACCGGGCTGCGGTTCCAGGACCATGTCGCCCCCTGGTTCTCGAGCATGTTCCTCCACGGGGGCTGGCTCCACGTCATCGGGAACATGTGGTTCCTCTGGATCTTCGGGGACAACGTGGAGGATCGTCTGGGGCCCGGGAAGTTCCTCGTGTTCTACCTGGCCGGCGGTCTCGCTGCGGGCATGGGCCAGGTCGCCGCGGATCCCCTCTCCCAGATCCCCATGGTGGGGGCGAGCGGCGCGATGAGCGCGGTCCTCGCCGGCTACGTGCTCCTCTACCCCCGCGCGCGGATCGTGACCCTGGTGCCCCTCTTCATCCTGTTCTTCTTTGCGGAGATCCCCGCGTTCGTGTTCATCGGGGTCTGGTTCCTCGTGCAGTATTTCAACGGCGTGGCCGCGCTCACCGATGTGACAGCGGGCGGCGGCGTCGCCTGGTGGGCCCACATCGGCGGGTTCGTCGCCGGGGTCCCGCTGATCCTCGCCCTCAAGGGTCCCAGGCAGGAGGTCCGGCGCCGGGAGCGCCCCGGGTCGATGACCGTGATCCGGCGACGGTGACCCCTCGCTGTAACCCCCCGGACGACCCGGGCTCTTGGAGGACGAAGGACGAGAACGACGGATGAGCGAAGGTACAGGAGGTGAACCCATGCGCGACGTCATCATCATCGGCTCCGGCCCTGCGGGTCTGACCGCGGCCCTCTACACGGCGAGAGCCGACCTGAGGCCCCTGGTCATTGAGGGCCTCCAGCCCGGCGGCCAGCTCACCATCACGTCCGAGGTGGAGAACTACCCCGGGTTCCCCGAGGGGATCCAGGGGCCTCAGCTCATGGACCAGATGCGGGCCCAGGCGGAGCGCTTCGGCTCGGAGCATCTCTACGACCTGGTCACGAAGGTAGACGTCTCCGCGCGACCCTTCAAGGTCTGGGTCGGGGACATCCTCCACGAGGCCCGCACGGTGATCCTTGCCACGGGCGCGTCGGCCCGGTGGCTGGGCCTCGAGTCCGAGCGACGTCTCAAGGGCCGCGGCGTGTCCGCCTGCGCCACCTGCGACGGGTTCTTCTTCCGGGGGCAGGAGATCGCCGTGGTGGGCGGGGGCGACAGCGCGCTGGAGGAGGCCACCTTCCTGACCCGCTTTGCGTCAAAGGTCACCCTGATCCACCGGAGGGACGAGTTCCGCGGCTCCAGGATCATGCGGGAGCGGGCCCTCGCCAACGAGAAGATCGAGGTGGCCTGGAACTCCGTGGTGGACGAGATCCTCGGCGGGGACGGCGTCACTGCGATCCGCCTCAAGGACACGAAGACCGGGGCGTTGCGGGACCTGCCCGTCACTGGAGTGTTCATGGCCATCGGTCACGATCCCAACACGGAGATCTTCAAAGGCCAGGTGGACACCGACGCCGACGGGTACATCGTCGTGGGCAAGACCACCCAGACCAACGTCCCCGGCGTCTTCGCTGCGGGGGACGTGGTGGACAAGCGCTACCGCCAGGCGATCACCGCCGCCGGACAGGGCTGCGCCGCCGCCCTCGACGCCGAGAAATTCCTCAGCGAAAACGGGTAACCTCCCGACTCTCCACACGATCTGGATTTTTGGGCGCTCGACCCAACCGGGACATACTGGACTCGATCCAGGAGGGTCCCGATGGACACCCAGGCCACCCTGAGCTATTGCCCGCTCTGCCGTCGACACCACCGCGGCCCGTCAACGGTCTGCCCGGTGGACGGCCACAGGCTGCTGCCCCATGCGGCGCCGCTCCCCGTGAAGGGCAACGTCATCGAGGGGCGCTTCGTCCTCCTGGAGTCCATCGGGCAGGGCGGCATGGCCGAGGTCTTCCGGGCCCTGGACGGGCTCCACCGCAAGGAGTGCGCGGTCAAGCTCATGCGCACGGCTTATGCGGGGGACGAGAAGTCGATTCGCCAGTTCTTCGCGGAGGCACGGACCGTGCGACGGCTCCGTCACCCGAACATCGTGCGCATCGTGGGCTTCGGCTGCACCGTGGACGGTCACCCGTTCATGGCCATGGAGCTCCTGCGGGGCTGGAGCCTCGCGTCCGTGCTCAAGACCCACGGGGCCCTGCCCCCCAAGCGGGCCGTGCAGATCCTTGTCCAGCTCATGGACGCGCTCGAGGCGGCGCACCGCCACGGCGTGGTCCACCGCGACCTGAA
The DNA here is from genome assembly GCA_043815665.1 of Pseudomonadota bacterium. Lineage (GTDB taxonomy): Bacteria > Myxococcota_A > UBA9042 > CAIXZC01 > CAIXZC01 > CAZNWW01. The sequence continues at coordinate 22,906 of JBDRIT010000012.1, read as the reverse complement.
GCCCGAGAACATCTTCCTCGTTCCCCGGGACGACGGCAGCGAACAGGTGAAGCTCCTGGACTTCGGCATCGCCCAGTTCCGGGGCTCCGCGGCCCAGGGCAGCAACGAGATCTGCGGGACCCCGACGTACATGAGCCCTGAGCAGGTGCGCGGCCAGCCTGCGACGCCGCAGACCGACCTCTACGCGGTGGGGGTCCTGATCTTCGAGCTCCTGGCGGGGACCACGCCCTTCAAGGGCAAGCGGCCCGTGGACATCCTCAAGTGTCACCTGCGGAGCCGGCCACAAAGGATCTCCGAGGTGATGGCCTCCGGCGGGAGCAACGCGCTGGACGTCCTCGTGGCCCGGCTGCTGGCCAAGAGGCCCGACCAGCGCCCGGGGTCCGCGTTGGAGGTGGCCGAGGAGCTGACCCGGATCTTCTCGGAGGTGTCCCACAAGCGGCTCGCCGCGGACGAACGGCTCACGGCCCTCGGCCACAGCGACGCCGGGCCCCGCGGCACTGCGGTGGTCCTCACGTACAGCGACGAGCCGGACGTCCCGTCCCGGCGCCCGCACGTCACGCCCGACAGCGCCGAGTTCCGGGCCTACCTCGATCTCTATCTCAAACCGACCCTCCTCGAGGAGGAGACGCTGGCGGAGCCCTTCTCCGGTGCGCCGGCCGGCATCACCCACGGCGCCAGGATCGAGTTCGACCACGCGCACGAGCGCGCCGCCGAGGCTGTCCGACGGGCCGAGGTTCCGGAGCCCACCTCCGTGGTCGCCGGGGACCTCACCCTGCTCCATGGCCGCCTGGTTCCCCTCGGTGAGGGGGGAGCGGAGGGCGAGGGGCGGGACCTGCGGGAGGCGATCGCCGCGCCCTTGGAGAGGTGGTTCGACCGGGTGTCTGCGGCGGGTGGGGTGGTCTGCCACGACATCGGGGACCAGTTCAAGATCCTCTTCGGCCTCGACACGCCTGCTGCTGGCTCCCTGCGGGCTGCGGTGGAGGCGGCGCGGGATCTGAGCCTCATGGTAGAGATCGAGGGGATCCGGAGCGGCCTCCTGGTGGCTGCGCAGGTGGGCATCGCATCGGGACGGATCTTCGCCGAGGGGGAGGACCTCACGGATCTCATCGCAGCGGTGGAGGGGTCGGTGGTGGACGTGGCCCAGCGCCTCTCCGGCGTGGCGCCCCCCGGGGGGGTGGTCCTCGACTCCCGATGCCGCGACGCCATGGGTGCGGGCTGCCGCTCCGAGCGCCTCGCGTTGATCCGAACCCGGGGCGAGGCCCGGTCCCAGCAGACCTGGCTGATGTTGTCCGTGCTGCCCGAGCACGATGCCGTGCCCGACGCCGATGTCGCCATCGACCGGCCCTGGGTTGTCGAGGTCGAGGACGAACTCCACGCTTGATTTGTGGGAGGCCCTTCGGGGCCGACGAACTGTGGGAGGCCTCTCAGAGCCGAATCGGGGCGTGGACGCCCCTCCCACAGAGGAGCGGAGCTACGCGTGGACCTTGCGGATCACCGCGAGGCCCATGAGCGCGAAGAGGACCAGGAGCCCCGAGGGGGGGCTGGGGGCGCCCGTGGTGGAGCAGCCGCCGCCGCCACCTCCTCCTCCTCCGCCGCCCGTGGTGTCCTCGCCCGGGCCCGCGGTGTCCTCGCCCGGGCCCACGGTGTCCTCGCCGGTGACGACATCCTCTCCGACCACGATCAGCTCGCAGAGGGTCTCCAGGCACTCGTAGCCGTCCTCACAGCCGCCGCAGTCGCAGGCGGCGAAGTCGCCGCAGTGGCCCGCACAGATGGTCACGCAGTTGCCGCCCTCCTCGACGCAGGCGCCTTCCTCACAAAGGAAGCCGTCTCCGCAGGGGCCGCACTCCTCGCCGCAGACCGGGTCGGCGCCGCAGTCGAGGCCCGTGCAGTCGGGCACGCACGCGCCGCCGCAGTCCTCGGGATAGTCCGCCTCGCAGACGTCGCAGATGTCCTCGCAGCAGTCGCCGACCTCGAAGCACTCCGTGTCGCAGTTGCAGAGCGCGTCCTCGGCGTACACGCCGCAGTTGCCCTCGCAGCTGTCCATGGGCGGCAGGTCCTCGACGCAGAGCCCCGCATCGCAGGAGAACCCCTCGCCGCAGGGGCCGCACTCGAAGCCGCAGACCGGGTCGGGGCCGCAGTCGAGGCCGGCGCAGTCCGCGGTGCAGTCCTCGCAGACGCCCGCGTTGCAGATCTGGCCGTCGCCGCAGGGACCGCATTCCTCGCCACAGACCAGGTCCGGGCCGCACTCGAGGTCCGTGCAGTCTGGCACGCAGTCCTCGCAGACGCCCGCGTTGCAGATCTCCCCCTCGGGGCAGTCACCGTCGCAGAGGCCGCCGCAGCCGTCGTCGTCCCCGCACGCAGCGTCCGTGCAGTCGGGATCGCAAGGCGGCACGCAGGTCCCGTCCTCGCAGAGGTCGCCGTCGTCGCAGGGGCCGCACTCGGTGCCGCAGATCGGGTCGAGGCCGCACTCGAGGTCGGTGCAGTCGGGGGTGCAGGTGAAGTCGTCGCACGCGGCGGGGTAGGTGCCGCTCGGATCCTCGTCCAGCATCAACTCCGCGGGGCCGCAGTAGTACCGCGGCAGGTTGAGCTCGTCGTCGGCCCAGCCACAGACGTTCCCGTCGTCCACGCAGTTGAACGCCATGAAGCCCAAGCCGGGCAAGCAGATGTTGAGCACGTCGCCGTCGCAGCAGCCCACCTCCATGCCGTCCTCGCAGCTCCCCTCGAGGCACTCGAATTCCAGGAGGTCCTCGCTGAAGCCGCAGGCCAGGCCAGCGGGGCAAGCGCAGTCGTCGGCGCAGGTGTTGCAGTTCTCCGGGAAGTCGCAGGCGCCGTCGCCGCAGCCGGCCTGGTCGCCGCAGCCGCCACAGTAGAGGATGCACTCCTGGATGCACTGGCCGTCCCATGCAGTCTCTTCACAGTAGGTGTCGAGCGCGAACACGCAGGCCTCGCACCCGCAGCCATCGCAGCCTGGGCCGTCGGAGACCTCGCAGCCCGCGCCGTCGTAGCAGGCGCCGTCCCAGCACGCGCCGGCCGCGCACTCGCCCTCGTTGTCGCCGCAGGGGTTGCCGCACTCGTCGAAGTCGCAGACCATGTCCCCGCAGTCGCAGACCTCGCAGAGGCTGTCCTCGGTGCAGAAGCTGCCGTCCTCGCAGGTGCCGCAGTCCGCGTCCGGGTCCAGCGGGCATTCAGGGTGCGGGCCGCACGCTACGCCCGCCTCGGCGCAAGTCTGGGTCGGCTCGCAGGGGGGAGCGCAGTCGCCCTCGTCCCAGTTGAACTCCTCGCAGGCGAAGTTGTAGCCGAAGGTGCCGTCGTCGCAGAAGCCATCCGCCAGCCAGTTCTCGGGGCCGCAGAGGTCGTCGCAGTCGGGGATGTCCCCTTCGTCCTCGCAGGCGCCCTCAACGCAGAGGCCGTCGACGCAGCCGAAGCCCGGATCGCAGGTGCCGCAGTCCGCGTCGGGATCCAGAGGGCACTCCGGGTGCGGGCCGCACTCCACGGCCACGGCGGCGCAGGTCTGGACGGGCTCGCAGGGGGGCTCACAGTCGCCGTTGTCCCAGTTCATCTCCGCGCAGTCGAAGTTCACGTCACAGATGGAGTCGCCGAGCCAGGTGGCGATCTCACAGACCCCGCCGCAGCCGGGGATGTCCCCCGCGTCCTCGCAGGGGTTGTCCGCGCAGGTGCCGGCGTTGCAGTACTCGCCCTCGTCGCAGGTGCCGCAGAACTCCGGGAGCCACATACAGTCCGGGTTCGCACCGCAGCTGAGCCCGAGCGCCCCGCAGGTCTGCGCGGGCTCACAGGCCTTGTTGCACTCGTCCGGGCCCGGGAAGTCGTCCTCGCAGAAGTCGCAGATGTCCTCGCAGCAGTCCTGCGCGGAGAAGCAATAGCTGTCACAGTTGCAGACGTCGAAGCCCACGAACTGGCCGCAGACGCCCTCGCAGGACTGGGCCAGCGCCGCGCCGCTCCAGGTGAGCGCCAGGACCAGTGTCACGAGAACTACATGTGCCTTCATCTCTCGACCCTCCTTGTTTTTGGTCTGGTTTGGTCAGCCGGAGAATATACGCATCAGATCCCCGGGAATCAAGCGCAATATTCCGGCAGGGACCGGTGAGAAAACGCTTGGAGCGCCGATCTCCGGTGTGCTAGTGATTGCACGAAATGTACCGCCACGCCGTGAGGGTCCGATGCGCAAGAACTTCGTGATCGACACCAACGTCCTGCTCCACGATGCGGGGGCGCTTCACGCGTTCGAGGACAACAACGTCATCATCCCGATCTATGTCATCGAGGAGATCGACGCGTTCAAGAAGGAGCTCAACGAGCTGGGCCGGAACGCCCGCTTCGTGTCCCGACAGATCGACGGCTACCGGGCCCGGGGGTCCATCCGGGACGGGATCCCCATCCAGGGCGGGGGCTCGATCCGGGTGATCTTCGCGACCTCGCCCATCCCGCCGGTGTTCCTCTCCATGAACCACAAGGACGACCAGATCCTGGCCGTGGCCCTGGAGGTGGCGACCAACGACGTGCTCAACAAGGGCCTCCCGACGGTCTTCGTCACCATGGACACGAACCTGCGGATCCGGGCCGACGCGATCGGCCTCGATGCGCAGGACTACAAGCGGGCCCAGGTCAAGATCGACGAGCTGTACCAGGGGCATCGCGAGCTCGTGGCCCCGCCGGGGTACATCGACGAGCTCTACCGGGTCGGCGTGGCGCCGATCCCGGATGGTCTGGAGGCGGTGCCGAACCTCTACCTCACCCTCCAGGACCCGACCAACGCGTCCCACTCCGCGCTGGCCCGGGTGGTCCCCGGCGGGGACCAGGTGGTCCCGGTCCCCCGGCTCGAGCAGCCCATCTGGGGGATCCGACCCCGGAACCGGGAGCAGCGCTTTGCCCTGGACCTTCTCCTGAACGACGAGGTCAAGCTGGTCACCCTCTCGGGGAAGGCGGGGACCGGCAAGACCCTCCTGGCCATCGCCGCGGGGCTGCACAAGGTCACCGACGACAAGACCCACAACAAGCTCCTGGTCTCCCGTCCGATCTTCCCCCTGGGGCGGGACATCGGCTTCCTGCCGGGGACCGTGGACGAGAAGCTCAACCCCTGGATGCAGCCGATCCACGACTCGGTGGATCTCCTCATGTCCATCACCAAGAAGGAGCGGAGCGCGGGGAGGGGCTTCCGGGAGCTCAAGGACCTGGGCTTCCTGGAGATCGAGCCCCTGACCTACATCCGCGGCCGCTCGATCCCGAACCAGTTCATGGTGGTGGACGAGGCCCAGAACCTCACCCACCACGAGGTGAAGACAATCCTCACGCGGGCAGGGGAGGGGACCAAGGTGGTGCTCACCGGGGATCCCTACCAGATCGACCAGCCCTACCTGGACGCAATGAACAACGGCCTCACTTACACCGTGGAGCGCATGAAGGGGGTTGGCCTCGCCGGGTCCATCACCCTCACCCGCGGCGAGCGCTCGGCCCTCGCAGACCTGGCCGCCGACCGCCTCTGAGCCCCGACTCTTCCTTTGACTTGCCCCGAGCCCCCTGGTATCTTTTCCGCGATGCATTCTATCGACAAGACACAGTAGTATGGGAGGATAGAAGATGGTCAACCGATCACTGTCCCTTCGGGCCATCCTGATCCTGGCCTTTACGGCCTTCGTCGTCTTCGGCTGCAGCCCCGAGGTGGGCAGCCCCGATCCCGACACCAAGGAAGACATCACCGACGACCTGCCCCCCGAGGTGGACACCGTGCCCGACGAGGTGGACACAGATGCGCCGCCTTGCGTACCGGCCTGCGGAGCCTCCGTGTGCGGCCTGGACCCCGTCTGCGGGGAGGAGGACTGTGGCCAGTGCGGGGAGGGCTCGGTCTGTGTCGGGGGGGTCTGCGAGTGCGTCCCGAACTGCTTCGGCGCGGTCTGCGGCGACGAGGACGGCTGCGGCGGGCTCTGTGACGGGACCTGCGAACCCGACTTCACGTGCAACGACGCCTTCGAGTGCGAGCCCGTCGTGTGCCCCGCGGACTGCACCGGCGCGGCCTGCGGCGACGACGACGGCTGCGGCGGCCTCTGCGACGGGACCTGCGAGGAGGGCTCCTTCTGCAACGAGGAGTTCGAGTGCGAGCTGAACTCCTGCAGCTTCGACTGCATCGATCACCCCGACTGCGTGGGCATCTTCACCGCGGCCCAGCTCGGCGCGTGCCTCGAGTCCAAGTGCGTCCACGACCCGCTCTGTGGAGACTGGCAGTGCAAGATGGTGCCCGTGGCGAACCCCCTCTGCTGCGACAGCGTCGAGGATTGCCCGCTGCCCAACCAATGCTCCACGGTGGCCTGCGTCCAGAAGAACTGTGCCTACACGAAGATCGAGGACTGCTGCCTCGTGGATCCGGAGCTGCTCTTCGAGCTGGACTTCGACGACCTCGAGGCCGGCCAGTCGCCCCCCATGGTGGCCATGGTCGTCGAGGACGAGGATCCCCTGCCCCTGGACAACGTCAGCTGGACCGCCCAGGAGGACCCCTGCGGGGACGGCATGGCCCTGTACCTGGGGGACCCGGTCTGCGGGACGTACTTCAACGGTGAGCTCCTCGACTGCGTCCCCCTGAACGACACGGACTGCGCCAGCAGCGAGGACTGCCCGCCGCCCAGCACCTGTGACACCAGCGGGGTCACACCCCTGAACAAGTGCACCGGCGTCGACGCCACCGCGGTGGCCTTCGAGGCGGTGGTGCCCGAGGTGATCCTGCCGGTGGACGCCTTCGTGGTCCTGTTCTTCTCCGTCCGGACCGACCTGGAGCCTCTCACCGGGGGCATCGCCTTCGACACCCTGAGGCTCTTCGTGGAGCACACCCCCGACCCGGACCTGCCGCCGGTGAAGGTCCAGGTCCACCTGGCGCCCCAGTCCACCGCCGGGGGCTGCACGGTCTTCGCCGTCGATCTCACCACCTTCGTGCCCGTCACCAGCATCCCCGGGGAGGAGGTGCCCGACGGCGTGGTGGACCTGATCTGGCGCTTCGACACCTTCGACGGGACGGACAACCACCACCCGGGCATCTGGCTGGACGACATCCGGGTCGAGTCCTTCTGTGACAACTGCTCCAGCGCGGCCACGTGCAATGACGGGAACGTCTGCACCTCGAACTCCTGCGTGGACCTGGTCTTCGGCGGTGAGGCCGACGAGGGGCTCTGCTACAACCCCCAGATCTTCGACAACTGCGTCCCCTGCGACGTCCCCGGGGACTGCGCGGCCGATGCCCCCCCGGGCTACCTCTGGGAGTGCAGCGAGCTGCAGGGCTACTGCCTGTACATGCCGGATCCCGATCTCTGCGTGGTCCCCACGGAGCCCGTGCTCTTCGATGGAGGCCTCGAGGAGGCCGAGCTGCCCGAGGCGTGGGAGGTCCTGGTCACAGCCCCGCCCGCGAGCGACGACGTGACCTGGCAGGTCACCAACACGAAGGCCTGTGACGGATCCTACGCCCTGTACTTCGGCAACGGCGAGGACTACGACTGCGGTCAGGCCCTCTGCACCGCGCAGGTCACCACCCCGGAGATCGACCTCTCGGAGGTGGAGGAGCTCTTCGACCTGCGCCTGTCCTTCTGCGCGAACCTGTCCACCGAGTGGGATGACGTGGAGCCCGGGGAGTACCCGGCGAACAACGCGAGCTCCCCGCAGATCGATGTCCTCTACGTCGAGGTCCTGGTCGACGACGTGGTCACCGAGGTCTGGAACTCCGACGTGCTGCACGGGACCACCTACGGGATCTGGGAGGACGCGTGGGCCGATCTCTCCCCCTATCGGGGCGAGACCATCCGGCTGCGCTTCCGCTTCACCACGGGCACCGCCGAGCCGGCCAACAACGACAACGCCGGCGTCTTCGTGGACAACATCCGGGTGGAGAAGGTCTGCGGCATGGTCTGTGGATCCGCGGCGGACTGCGTCGGGGGCGGCGCCTGCACCGCGGCGGTCTGTGACTTCGGCGCCTGCAGCTACCCGGTCGATCCCGAGTGCTGCACCGCGGAGATCAACCCGGGCTGCGACGACGGCAACCCCTGCACCAACGACTCGTGTCAGCTGGGTGCCAGCACCTGCGTCCACACCTTCAACGGAGTCCCGCAGTGCTGCAGCCCGACCCTCTCGGTCTTCGCGGACTCCTTCCTCTCCGCCCAGAACACGGCCTGGTACGTGCCCCAGAGCATCATCTCCTGCGGCGTCTTCCCCTTCGAGTGCGAGGACGAGGAGGGCGAGGACTGCATGACCTGTCCGACGGACTGCGGCGTCTGCCCCGTGCGCTGGACCGTCACCAACCACCAGTCCTTCACCGCGCCCTTCTCCCTGTACTTCGGCAACCCGGGTGTGTGGAACTACGAGAACGGCCAGAACCCGGTGCGGGGCTTCATCGCCAGCCCCGACGTGGTCATGCCTCCCTACGGGATCCCCGCGGTGAGCTTCCACCTCTGGCTGGACACGGAGCACACCGTGACCTGGTCGTTCTTCGAGCAGAAGGTGGAGTACGACATCCTGCGCCTCCACGTCCAGGAGAAGGACGAGGGTGCCTACGGCGCGATGACGGAGGTCTGGAACTCCATGGCCTGGGACGTCAAGGGCTCCACCTACGATCCCAACGAGGGCGCCGTGATCTGGAAGCAGATCCATGCGGCCCTGGACGGGATGGACCTCGCCAACGCGACGGTGCGGTTCGTCTTCGAGTTCGACAGCTTCGATGACTCCAACAACGACCACCTGGGCGTCTACGTGGACGACTTCAAGGTCTCCACCTTCTGCGACGACGCGTTCGAGTGCCTCTCCGCCTACGACTGCGCGGAGACCACTCCCGCGGACCCGAACTGCTCCATCGAGCTCTGTGACGGCCTGGGCGGTGTCAGCGGGTCCTGCTACGCGGAGGCCAACACCGCGCTGCCGGGTTGCTGCATCCAGGAGCTCGTGGGCGAGATGGGCGCCGACTTCGACGCCCCCTGCGGCATGGAGGGCTGGGAGGCCTCCCCGACGCCGGATCAGACCCCGGTGGCCTGGCAGTTCTGGGACGAGTACAACCACACCCAGGGCGGGGAGTGTGCGCTGTACTTCGGCAACCCCGCGACGGGCAACTACGACAACCCGGGGCAGACGCCCCAGGGCATCGTGACCAGCCCGACCTGGGCGATCCCCGCGGGCCTGGACGCGGAGGTGGAGGTGAGCTTCTGGCTCTGGATGGACCTGGAGGACACCTGGAGCCTGACCGACGTGCTGAAGCTGCACATGGGTCTCAAGCTCTACCCGACCCTCCCGCCCAACGAGGAGATCCCGCTCTGGAGCAAGCCTTGCTTGCTGACCGATGGCCTCTGTGAACCGCCCGTGGAAGGCTTCGAGGCCCACTGCGAGAACTACTGCGACGAGTGGGGCATCACCAACTGGCCCTGGGGCCAGTGGAAGCACGTGACGATCACTGTGCCCACCGCGCTGTTCGGCCAGCATGACTACTTGAACTTCTGGTTCACGTTTGACGCTGGAGATCCGGTGAACAACGAGGGTGTCGGCGTCTTCGTGGACGATTTCGAAGTATTGACGACCTGTCTGCCGTAGAGGATCGAGAATCATGACATCGACCTGGCTCCGTAACACCGTGATTCTGGCGCTGTCCCTGTCCCTCTCCGCCTGCACCGGCGGGAACGGCAGCGACGGCACGTGCGCCGTGGACGACGACTGCAAGAACGGCGAGAAGTGCAGTGACGAGGGCACCTGCGTGCCCCTCTGCTCCTGCGAACTCACCGAGGAGTGCACGGCCACCGCGCCGGAGTGCCAGCAGTCCGACGTGGTCTCCGAGACGATGGCGGACACCCTCGAGTGCGTCGCGTGCTCCTTCAAGTCCCAGTGTGACGACGACAACAACTGCACCAAGGACGACTGCGTCAACGACTGCTGCACCAACATCGTCTACCTCCCGGAGGAGGCGATCGGGTGCTGCACCGCCCTCTCGAACTGCGTGGACACAGGCAACCCCGAGGCGACCACGGACAACCCCGACGGGGATCCCTGCACCGTGGACTTCTGCTCCGACGACCACCACTGCGTCAGCGAGATGGTCGATCCCACCTGCTGCCGCAAGGACTCGGACTGCACCGACGAGAACTTCTGCACCGTGGACACCTGCCTGGACAACCTCTGCACCTTCGGGAATCCCCTGGCAGGCTGCTGCAGCGGCGACGCGGACTGCATCGACGACAATCCCTGCACCAAGGACGTCTGCGTGGCGGGGATCTGCGCGCATCCCCAGGACAACATGAACCCCTCCTGCGGCTGCGGCTCCAACGAGGACTGCAACGACGGGAACGAGTGCACCCTTGATTCCTGCCAGGGCGCGAAGTGCGTCTACGACCTCCACTCGGGGAACCAGTGCTGCGGCGACTCCAGCCAGTGCGACGACCTCGACGACACCACGGTCGACTACTGCAAGCTCCACGTCTGCATCCACGAGAAGCTCAAGACCTGCGTGTCCGACGGGACCTGCGTGGACGACAACGCGTGCACCCTCGACAAGTGCGAGGAGGGGCACTGCGTCCACGAGTACACGGACAACCCGATGTGCTGCAATTTCAACTCGGACTGTGATGACGGGAACCAGTGCACCACCGGGAAGTGCATCAACAACCTCTGCCAGTTCCAGATCCTCGACGCCGAGGGCTGCTGCAAGACCGACATCGACTGCGACGACGGCATCGGCTGCACCCTGGACTGGTGCGAGGACTGGCAATGCACCGGGGAGCCCGTGGGCAAGAACTGCTGCACGCCGGGCACCGCGGAGACCGTGTGCGACGACGGGAACCCCTGCACCATCGACAAGTGCGAGAACGGCCTCTGCGACTGGCAGATCGTCTCCGGCGGCTGCTGCACCCTCGACGACGACTGCCTCGACTGCATCAACGTGAACACCGGGGACGCCTCGGGGTGCTTCGTGAACCACACCAACACGCCGCCCACCTGCGAAGGCGCCGGCTGCGTGGACAACGTCTGCACCCTCCACTCCTGTGTGTCGGAGTTCTGCTACTACAACAAGGTCAGCAACACCTGCTGCCTCTCCGACGTGGACTGCACGGACTCCAACCCGTGCACCACCGACCTCTGTGTGAACAGCAACTGCACCAACGCGCTCAATCCCCTCTGCTGCGCCAACAACGGCATGTGCAACGACGGGGTGATCTGCACCAACGACATCTGCGACATCCCCGCGGGCCAGCAGACCGGCGCCTGCACCTACACGCCGAAGGTCGCCTGCTGCGAAGGCCCGTCCGATTGCGATCTCAAGACCTGCAAGACCACGTTCTGCCAGAACGGCAACTGCATCTACGTGGACCAGGATGACTGCTGCATCCACGACCAGGAGTGCAACGACGCCGACATCTGCACCGTCGACAAGTGCATCGCCAGCGAGTGCCAGCACACCCCCTCCGGAGCCCCCACTTGTGAGTAGGCGCTCGGCGCTCGGCTCGGGGTTTCTCGCCGACCGCTGCGTGACGCCTGTGCTGCTGGGAGGTGTCGATGGCTTCTGCTGATTGGAGGGGGATCGCCGCTGAGGCGGTCGACGAGCTGGGGAGGGAAGTCGGTCATTCCGGCCTGGCTCTGGTTGGCGCAGAGCCCCTGACGGGGCAGGCTTCGGCGCGGGGATATGTGCGGCTGTGCCTGAGCGAGGCGCTCCCCTCCGGCGAGACGTCGGTGATGCTGGTGCTCCTGGGGGACGACCCCATGGGCGCAGAGGAGGCGACCTCCGAGGGCCTGCCCGTGGACCTGCCCTTCACCGACGTGCGGCGGTTCCTCGCCGGGCGCGGGGTGTCGGTGCCGGAGCTCCTGCTGGATCGATGGCGGGAGGGATGGCAGCTGCAGACGGACCTCGGGGATCGGACCTTGAAGGCGTGCCTGGAGGGCCTGGCGCGGCCGGAGTTCCTTGCGCGCATGCACGCCGGCGTCGACTTCCTGGTGGACTTCCAGGTGCGGATCTGGCGGGATGGGCCCGAGCGTTGCCTCGCCTTCGACCGGTGCTTCGACCATGAGCTCCTGCGCTGGGAGCTGGATCATTTCACCGAGTGGGGCCTCCAGGCCTGGTTCGGCGCGGCCCTCGACGGGGACGCGCTGGGAGAGCTCGACCACTGGTTCGACCATCTCGCGCATGCCCTCGCCGCGCGGGGAGACCGCCTCGTACATCGGGACTTCCAGAGCACCAACCTCATGGAGACCGCGCAGGGCCTGGTGCTCATCGACTTCCAGGACGCCCACGTGGGCACTGAGGCCTACGACCTGGTTGCGTACCTCCGGGACTCCTACGTGGAGCTGACTCCCGACGAGCTCGGGGATCTCCTGACCCGGTACGAAGCGGGCCGCGCGGCGGCTGGGATCCCCGTGGCCGGGGACTTCAGGGACCTCTTCCACCTGCAGACAGTCCAGCGGAAGCTCAAGGATGCGGGACGCTTCGTCTTCATCGACCGGGTCAAGGGGAAGCCGGGCTACCTCCCCTACATCGAGCCGTCCCTTGGGTATGTCGCCGCAGCCCTGGACCGGCTCCCGGACTACGCGGGCCTCAAGGCGCTCCTGGGTCGTTGGGTCCCCGCGCTCCGCTGATCTCCACGTCGTACAGGACGTGGGTCTCGTCTTCGTAGCGCTTGCGGAACCACCGCGACAGCTCCGGCTCGGGGTTCACGCCGGCCGCGTAGCGTCCCTTGTGGACCACCAGGTGACGGACGCCCCGGGCCCGCAGCACGTCCCCGGCCCCGGCGGGGGGCAGGCCCTTGATCTCCAGAGGAATTCCGTGATGGGTCAGCCGCGACAGCGCGCCCCCGGCGATGGGCCGGTGGTGGAGGGTCTGGTACATCATGTAGAAGCGGGCGCCGATGCCCTCGTCCGTCGGGAGATCCAGGAGGGGTGCGTCCCCGGGCGTGTCGATGTGCGCATACACCGCGGGCAGCTCCACCGGGGTGTGCTGTGCGGTGAGGCAGAAGCCCTGCGCCGCAACCAGGGCCACCACGATCCCGGCGAGGCGGGCCTGGCGCCCGGCGTTGGCGAGGCGCCCCGCGAGCCAGCCCCCCCCAAAGACCACGTCCTCCAGGGCCCGGGCTGCGAGGATCCCCAGGAAGAGGTGGGCCATGATCACCATCCGGGAGGGGACCCGGGCGATGTTCAGGAGGGGCAGCTCTCCCACGAGGCGGTACGGCAGGATCGCCGGGCCCACCGCGTGGCCCCACAGGTGGAGTCGCGGGCCGAGCGCGAGGACCAGGAAGGTCAGGGCCATGGCCAGGAGCCAGCCGCTGCCTTTGCGACGCCAGCCGAGGGTCCAGACCAGGGCGGCCACGGGGACCCAGCCCAGGGAGACCGCTGCCTCCCAGGGGTTTCCCAGGAATGGGGCGGCGGTGACGGCCTCGGGGTTCCCCCAGAAGGGGCTCATGGGGTTCGGCGCCAGGAAGGCCAGGAGATCCGCGCTGAAGAGCTCCGCGTGGGTTGCGGCCTCCGCGGTCATGACGGCGCCCCCCGCCATCACCAGTCGCGCCATGGGGACGAGCAGAGGCAGGAGGGCCAGGAGCGCACCGCCTCCGGCGACCAGGGCAGCGAGGGCCGCGCCCCGACGGACCTGCCGCGCGGACAGGGCGCTCCAGGCCACGTCCACCACCAGGTAGAGGAGCCCGAAGACCAGGAAATACCACGAGCAGAGGGCCGCCAGGGCCAGGCAACCCGCGGCGCCAAGGCCGTCGGCCCAGCCCACGCGATCGCGGAGCCGCAGGTGGAACCACACGAAGAGGGGCAGGACGTGGATCGAGGCGATGTTGAGGTGGTGGAGGGCCTGGGCCATGTGGAAGGGGTTGAACGCGAAGATCAGGCCGGCCAGCAGGCGGGCCGCGGGCTGACGGACCCACCGGCCCGCCAGGAGGTACGCCCCCATGGCGCCAGCGACGAAGGACGCGAGGAGCAGGAGGTTGTAGGCCAGGGGCAGGCCGACGAGCCGCCCCAGCGGGATGCCGATGGCCAGGTTGCCCCAGCTCATGGTGTGCAGCAGGAGGCTGTGGCCCTCGGGCCAGAGGAGATGCCGCGTGTGAAGGAGGTCGAGGCCCCGGTGCAGCGCCTCGGTCCCCCACCAGAGGTTCCAGTAGAGGAACATGTTGTCCTCCGCCGGACCTGCGAGGGAGCTGCCCAGGTAGGGCAGGATCGGCAGGAACGCGAGGAGGGTGAGGCCCGTGTAGAGCCCGAGGGCCCCGAGCCCTTGTCGGGTCGAACTCCGCATGGGCGTAACGTAGCACCCGCGCGGGGCCGCGACAAGCGCGGGCGCCCTCTGCGAGCCCGCCCGCTCGCGGACGCGCCTTGACTTTTCCCGGGAATACTCCTACAAGTTTTCGCTTGGTATGACACGACTCCGAGGGTGCGACCCCACCCCTCGAGGGGGAGAGAGAGTGGATTACAAGGACACGCTGAACCTGCCGAAGACGTCCTTCCCCATGCGCGGGAACCTGGGCGGCACCGAGCCCGGCCGCCTCGAACGATGGACCGAGCGGGACCTCTATCGTCTCATGATCGACCGGAACAAGGGCAAGCCCGCCTTCATCCTCCATGACGGCCCGCCCTATGCGAACGGAACCATCCACTCCGGTACGGTGCTGAACAAGATCCTCAAGGACTTCGTGGTGAAGCACCGCAACATGTGCGGCCTCTTCACCGAGTACGTGCCGGGCTGGGACTGCCACGGCCTCCCCATCGAGAACAACGTCGAGCGGGAGCTCGGCTCAGCGAAGAGCAGCCTCACCATTGACCAGTTCCGGTCGCGGTGCCGCGAGTTCGCGCTGCGCTTCGTGGACATCCAGCGGGAGCAGTTCAAGCGCCTCGGCGTCCTTGGGGACTGGGAGAATCCCTACCTCACCCTGCACCACGGCTACGAGGCGACCATCGCGAGGGAGTTCGGGCGGGTCATGGCGACGGGATCCCTCTACCGGGGGAAGAAGCCCGTGTACTGGTGCGCGCACCATCGCACCGCCCTGGCCGAGGCCGAGATCGAGTACGGCGACCACTCCTCCCCCTCCATCTGGGTGACCTTCGAGATGGCGGAGGACGCCCGGGCCAAGGCCTCGGTGCCAGCGGACAAGCCGGCGCACGTGGTCATCTGGACCACCACCCCGTGGACCCTGCCGGCGAACCTGGCCATCACCCTGCACCCGCAGTTCCAGTACGCGCTCGTGGACGTGGGAGACCGGATCTACCTGGTGGCCGAGGACCTCGTGGAGACCTTCGCGAAGGATGTGGGCCTCAGCGGGTACACGGTGTCCGGAACCGTCCGGGGCGACGCCCTGGAGCTGACCCACGCGAAGCATCCCTTCATGGACCGGGAGTCCCTGATCATCATGGGGCATTTCGTGACCCTCGACGCGGGGACCGGCTGCGTCCACACCGCGCCGGGCCACGGCGTGGACGACTACGTGGTGGGCGTGGGCTACGGCCTCGAGGCCTACGCGCCCGTGGACGAGAACGGCCGCTTCACCGAGGACGTCACGGGGTTCGAGGGCCGCAATGTCTTCGAGGCGGACAACGACATCTGCGCCATGCTCAAGGAGAGGGGCGTCCTCCTGGGCCGCCGGGAGCTGTCCCACCCCTATCCCTTCTGTGAGCGGTGCAAGGAGCCGATCATCTTCCGGGCGACGGACCAGTGGTTCATCTCCATGGACGAGGCGGGGATCCGGGCACGGGCCCTCGCCGAGATCGATCGGGTCACCTGGGTCCCTCCCCGGGGCCAGGAGCGGATCCGGAGCATGGTGGAGAGCCGGCCGGACTGGTGCATCTCCCGCCAGCGCCTCTGGGGCGTGCCCATCATCGTGTTCTACTGTGAATCTTGCGGTGAGCCGTTGATGGACCCGAAGGTGGTCTTCAACGTGGCGGACATCTTCGTAGAGCACGGCGCCGACGCGTGGTTCACGAAGACCAGCCGGGAGCTGATGCCCGAGGGCACCGCCTGTTCGTCCTGCGGCGGCGGGGAGTTTCGCAAGGAGAACGACATCATCGACGTGTGGTTCGAGAGCGGCGTGAGCTACGCCGCGGTGACCGAGGCCCGCTATGGCAAGGACACGATCGCCGACCTCTACCTCGAGGGGAGCGATCAGCACCGCGGCTGGTTCCATTCGACCCTCCTCGAGTCCGTGGCCACCCGGCACCGTGCCCCCTACGCGACGGTCCTCACCCACGGCTTCGTGGTGGATGGTGAGGGCAGGAAGATCTCGAAGACCCTCGGGAACTACGTCCCTCCCGAGGAGATCATCAAGAAGCACGGCGCGGAGATCTACCGCCTGTGGGTCGCCGCGGAGAACTACCAGGACGACATCCGCCTCTCCGACGAGATCATCCGCACCCTCATGGATGCGTATCGGAAGATCCGCAACACCTTCCGGTTCCTCCTGGGCAACCTCGAGGGATTCGATCCGGATCAGGACCTCATGGCCGTGGAGGACCTGGAGCCCGTGGACCAGTGGATGCTCCACCGCCTCAATGAGGTCCTGGTGACCATCAGCGATGCCTACGAGCGGTATGACTTCCACCGGATCTACCAGCTCGTGTTGAACTTCATGACCGTGGATCTGTCCGCGGTCTACCTGGACGTGCTCAAGGACCGCCTCTACGTCCTCGGGCGCTTCGACACCCGGCGACGCAGCGGCCGCACGGTCCTGTATCACCTGGCCCGGTCGCTGACCCTGGCGCTGGCGCCGATCCTGACCTTCACCTGTGATGAGATCTGGGAGCACATGCCCCGGCCTATCGACGCGTCGCCGAGCCCGCTCCTGGAGGACTTTCCCAGGTTCAGGTCCGACTGGAACCGACCCGCCCGGGCTGCCGTGTTCGACCACCTCCGGGAGGTCCGGGTCGCTGTGCAGAAGCTCCTGGAGGAGGCCCGGAACGAGAAGATCGTCGGGCACCCCCTCGAGGCGCAGGTCACCCTCCGCGTCGGCGGCGCACACCCTGCGGCGTCGGCCCTTGAGATCCACCGGGACTTCCTCGAAGAGTGGCTCATCGTCTCGAGCATGGACGTGGGATTCGTGGACGGTGCGGGCCTGGGGATCTCCGTATCCCATGCCCCCGGCGCCAAGTGCCCGCGGTGCTGGCACTGGGAGGAGTCCATCGGGACGAACCCGACGCATCCAGACCTCTGCGCCCGCTGCGCCGAGGTCCTGTCGCAGGAGACCAGATGACGAAGCGCGCTCCCCTGGTGAAGTGGCTCCTCCTCGTGGTGATCGCTACGGGGACGGTGGCGTTGGATCTGGGCACCAAGATCTGGGCGGAGGACGCGCTGGCGAACCGTGAGCACCCGCTGGTGGTGGAGCTGCCGGCCGAGGACGTGGGTCGCCTCGTCTCCGAGGTCTTCACGGAGCGGCTCGGGGACTCCGTGGATCCCGCCTGGGCCGTCCCCGCGCCTGCAGCCATCCAGGTGGACGCGGACGCCCGGATCCTGGACTCGAGGATCCTCGATCAGCACGTCGCCTTCCTGTACCGCAGCGATGACGGACGCACCGCCCGGCTGGTGCGCAACGAGCTCTTGGAGCGCCTGCGCAAGGCCAAGGAGTCCGACGACCGCGGCGCGGTGCGTGACGACGCGGAGGCGGCGCTCCAGGACGTCACCGTGGCCACGTACCTGACCGAGCGGGTGCCCAGGCAGGGACGCGAGGATGTCCGTGAGGCCCTGGAGGCGGGGCGTGTCTTCTCCTATCCCGCCCTGTCCGAGGCCGCAGCGGAGGGGCGCCGGGTGGAGACCGCCGGGGCCTGGCTGGTCTTCGACCGCCGCATCGAGGTCGTCCCCGGCGCTCTGGACCTGATCTACGCGGAGAACCCGGGCGCGGCATGGGGCTTCATGCGCGACCTCGGTCCCGGGATCCGGCGGACCTTCCTCGGCGGCGTGTCCCTGCTGGCCATGTTCTTCATCCTGTACATGTACCGGACGGTCCCCAGGGCCGACCGGATCTCCCAGGTCGCCTTCGCCTCCCTCCTCGGCGGCGCGATGGGCAACTTCTGGGAGCGGCTCATCCAGGGCTACGTGGTGGACTTCATCGACATGTACGTCGGAGACTCCCACTGGCCGACGTACAACGTCGCGGACATCGCGATCTCCGTGGGCGTCGGCCTCCTCCTGCTCCAGATGATCCGGAAGAAGAGCCCCTTCGAGGCGTTGCAGAAGCCCGCCAGAGGCTAGGGAGGGGGAATGCACCCGACCTTCCACCTCGGCCCCATGGACTTCCCGGCCTACTTCACCCTCCTGACCATCGGATACATGCTCGCCACCCTCCTGGCCTGGCGGGAGAGCTGGCGCATGGAGGGCGTGGACCCCAACAAGTTCCTGGATCTCGCCATCGTCCTGCTCATCTCGGGGCTCCTGGGTGCCCGGCTCCTCCACGTCCTCGCGGACGGCCACTTCATGGACTACGTCAACCTCTGCATCGACCCCATGGAGACCACGGGCCGCACCCTGCGGAGCGGCCGGGACTGCACCACGGACGCGCAGTGCGTCGACGCGAAGCTCGGGGAGTTCTGCAAGCTCGCCACGGGGACCTGCCATCAGGCCAGGGACTGCCTCCGGGCGGTCAAGATCTGGTACGGCGGCCTCGCATTCTACGGGGGGCTCTTCCTGTCGATCCCCGTGGGGATCTGGTACATGCGTCGCCACCGGGACCGCCTCGTCTTCTGGCGGGTCGCGGACCTGGCCGGCTTCGGCATCGCGTTGGGCCTGGTCTTCGGTCGCATCGGCTGCTGGTTCGCCGGCTGCTGCTTTGGCGGGGTCACGGAGCCCGCCCACGGGGCGGTCTTCCCGCGATTCAGCCCCGCGTGGGATCGTCACCTGGAGCTGGACCTGATCACCCGCGCGGCGCAGCAGCCGCTGCCGGTCTGGCCCACCCAGCTCTGGCACGTCATCGCCAACGTCTCGATCTTCGTGATCACCTACGTCTGGTTCAAGAAGTGGCGACGCTACGACGGGCAGGTCTTCTGGGTCTTCATGGTCCTCTACGCGGTGAGCCGCTTCGTCCTGGAGTTCTGGCGGGATGATCATCGGGGGATCTGGCTCGGGGGCACCCTCTCCACCAGCCAGATCCTGGGCATCCCCGTGGTCCTGGCCGCAGCCTGGATGATGCGGCGCCTGTCCAGGGCCTCCACCCCCTCGGGAGACTGAGCCGTGCCGCCGCTCTACGGCGTCCTCGTGGCCCTCGGCATGGCCTGCGGCGTGGGCGTCGGCTGGATCCTCGCGCCCCGCACCGGCCTCTCCCGGAAGGCCTTCTCCGACGTGGCCTTCGCCGCCCTGGTCGCGGGGCTGCTGGGGGCCCGGCTCCTCTTCGTCCTGGTGGAGTGGGAGACCTTCCGTGACCTCTGCGCGTCGGGGCAGGACTGCTGGGCCGCGGTGAAGGTCTGGAAGGGCGGGCTGGTCTACTACGGCGGTCTCCTGAGCGGTCTGGCCGGAGGTCTCGCCTGGGCGCGGTTCGCCGGCCTGCCCCTGGCCGACGCCGCGGCGCTCTTTGCGGTGGGCCAGCCCCTGGGGCACGCGGTGGGGCGGGCGGGCTGCCTCGTGCGGGGCTGCTGCTACGGGCAGGTCCACGCCGGGCTGCCCTGGGCCCTGGAGGATCGTCACCCCACGGCAATCTACGAGATCATCGGGGAGGGACTCCTCTTTGCGCTGACCCTCGGAGTGTTCCTCCGGGAGACCCGACGTGACCGGCCCCGGCTGTGGCGGCCCCTCGGGGTGTACCTCGGCAGCTACGCGGCCCTGCGGTTCCTGGTGGAGTGTTTCCGGGGTGATCCCCAGCGGGGCTTCCTCGTGGGCCTGGACACCCCGGGCCTCGCCGGAGCGCTGGGGCTCCCCCCGGACGCGCCCCTGCTCCTCTCCGTGTCCCAGGGCCTGAGTCTCCTGGTCCTCGCCGGGGTTGTTCTCGCTGTCTTTCTGCGTCGCGGGACACCGACTGGACAGTGACCGGGGCCTCTCCTACAATGATTCCGCAGGTTCGGAGGTGCAACGTGCGCAGGTGTGTCTGGCTCGGATTCCTCGCAGTCCTTGTTGCGTGCGGTGCCGAGGCGCCCCGCCCGGGGCTTTCCCTCGGGGGCGACGGTGTCGGCGATGGGGACGTCAATGGTGGCGGCGACGCAGCGGGGCCGGTGCTGTGCGCCAACGATGACGACTGCCCCGGCGGCCGCCGGTGCGATCCCTTCCACGGGGTCTGCGTCGATTGCCTCATGGACGATCATTGCCAGGGTGAGGAGAGCTGTATCGGTCACGCGTGCGTCGCGCCCGGCGTGGAGTGCGCCCCCGGGGCGATCCGCTGCCTCGAGGGCCCCGCAACGCAGATCTGCAACGGCGATGGCTCCGCGTGGCTCCCGGAGGAGACCTGCGACGACGACGTGGACTGCACCGCGGACTCCTGCGTCGAGGATGAAGGCTGCGCCTCTTCCCCCGACCACGGGCAGTGCACCGACGGCAACGACTGCACCCTGGACTCCTGTGACCCCGGGGACGGCTGCGTCCACGAGTGGAGCAGCGCCTGCGGCGAGGCACCCATTGCGGACGCCACGCCCAAGAAGCTCGACTTCGGCCTCCTGCTCCCAGGCGAGCACGTCACCGATGTCCTCACCGTCACCAACCTCGGCCTCGGAGACCTGGAGATCTCCGGCCTCGAGGTCCTGGGAGCGGATCCCGTGTTCTCGATCGTCACCGAGGGCGGCGACAAGCTGTCCGTGGCTCTCTCCCCTCCCCTGGTGGTCGAGCCCGGGAGTCAGGCGACCTTCACCCTGCGGTTCCACCCCCTCGCCGTGGGGGAGTACATGGCGGACCTGGTCCTGTCCACCAACGACCCGAACCTCGTCAAGGGGGAGCTGGTGGTTCCCATCGCGGGAGAGAGCGTGGACACCAACTGCATCGAGGCCACCCCCGCGGCCCTCGACTTCGGCCAGACGACCCTGGGGATGTTCAAGACCAAGGACGTGACCATCTCCAACTGCGGCCAGGGGCTGGTCCCGGTCTACAACATCCAGCTCAACGACGAGACGGGCGCGTTCTCCCTGGAGAGCACCGTGGGCACTCCCATGGACCTGGACGTGGGGCAGTTCATCGTCCTGAAGGTCGGGTACTTCCCCAGCGGCGCCGGTGCGGAGGACACCGCCTCCCTGCTGGTGGACAACGGCGCACCCATGGATCCCCACCTCAACGTGCCCCTCGCGGGGGTCGGGCTCTCGGTGGAGTGCCCCGTGGCGGTGGTCCAGTCCACCGGCGGCCAGACCGCTGCGCCCCTGGCCGAGATCCAGCTCATCGGCGCGAACAGCTCCTCCCCCAACGGGGACATCACCGACCACCAGTGGACCCTGGCGTCTGCGCCCGAAGGCGCGGTGACGTCGTTCTGGCCGGGGCCCGGCACCAAGAACCCGAAGCTCTGGGTGCCCCTGGTGGGGGAGTACTCCATCGCGCTGGACGTCTGGGACGAGGAGGGGGTCAAGAGCTGCGCCCCGGACGTGTACACCGTCACTACGATCCCCGCACAGACCCTCTACGTGGAGCTCATCTGGTCCACCCCCGGGGATCCCGACGAGTCCGACGGCGCCGGGACCGACCTGGATCTTCACCTGGTCCATCCCGCAGCCACGGGTCCGGACTACAGCGGGGACGGTCTGCCCGACGGCTGGTACGACTCCCCCTACGACTGCTTCTGGGGCAATCCCTCCCCGACGCTCTGGGGCAGCCTGGACCCGTCCGTGGACGATGACCCGGTCCTCCTGCGCGAGGACGGCGACGGTGCAGGCCCCGAGGTCATCGCGTTCGACCTCCTGGAGGGCGGCGCGGCCTACCGCATCGGTGTGGTCTACTGGGACTCCGGCGGCCTCGGCGAGGTCAACGCCCGCGTCCGGGCCTACGTGGACGGCGCCCTGGCCCCGGACACCGGCGAGGTCGTCCTCGTCGACGGCGACCTCTGGGAGGTGGCCACGGCGAGCGCCTCCGGCGGGACCGTCTCCGTCGTCCAGCCCCCGGAGCAGGTCATCATCGCCAACTACCCGACCCCCATCGGGGACTGACAGCGGACACCAGGGTTGTTGAGGCCGGTCCCCCGCCGTCCTCCACCGTCCTCCGCCGCCTCTCAGGCACCGCGCGCACCCGTCATCCCGAGCGCAGCGAGGGATCTCAGGTGCTCCTCTCGGGTGCAGCCCCAAACTCCACACCGGCCTGTCTCCGGGGGCCTGCTCCGTTTCCGGGGCCATCCCCCGGCTGCGGCTCACGCCGGTCCTTCCGCTCGTCACCAACGGCTCCTCGCCTTGCGACCGGCCGAACGCTGTCGCGTTCTATCGCAAAGCGATACCGGTCTCACCCTCCCCTCAGGCCCCCAGTGCCGAGCGCAAAGTAAAGGTAGAGAAAAAAAAGGATCTTCGCGATCGAGGTTGGGTCGCCGGCCCCCCCCTCCCGGCGCTGCGCTCGGCTTCCGCCTCGCTCCGCTCCTCCCCCCCGTGCCGGGGGGGCGGTGCCGGTACTTCATTGGTCTCGGGCGAGAACCGAAGCCTGGAAGAAATCCACGGATTGGCGAGTGACCGAGAGCTTGGCGTGTACGGTGCCGAGGGTCCTCCCCCTCCTCGCTGCTACGCAGCTCACCTCCCCAAGGGGGAGATTTTTTCCCGTGCCAAGTGCAACCCACCGAGGGCCTCGGCACCTGCCCGAAGCCCTCCCGAACGTCACAGCATGCACGGTAAAATCGCCCCCATTGGGGGCGACGTCGCCAGAGGCGACGGGGGGGAGGTTGGCCCCTCGAAACGTGAGTTAGGACCTGCGGCGAAACAAGTGGTGCATTCGAGCCCCGCTGCATCCCCGCCCGGTGCGTTGCGGGGCCCCCACCTCCCTCGACGTACCTCAAGTACGCCTGCGGTCGGCGTGCACCCCCGCGCCTTCCGGCCAGGGCGC
>JBDRIT010000011.1:0-51580 GCA_043815665.1 Pseudomonadota bacterium | reverse complement strand
ATGCGGCCTGGGCGAGGAACCGGCGTCGAGGTCAAGGCGCTTCTACGAAGACGTGGTCGAGCCACTTCGAGGAGGAGCAACGCCGAGATCGGCGTCGGGGACCGGCCAGGGGGTATCATCACTTCAGCCGAGTTCATCTAGCCCTCGCCTTACGGCTTCGAACGGAGAAGGGCTCCGGGGGGGACCTCGGGGCCCTTTTTTATTGCCCATTGCTTGCCGCCTCTTCTCCCGTAGAATGACCACAGCCGAGGGAGGAGGCTCCATGCTCGCACGCGCCCTGCTCCTGTTCCCGCTCCTGTTCATCGCCTGCGCCGGGGGGACCGACACCCGGGACGATGCCGACGCAGCCGATCAGATTCTCGCGGACGTCACCGACGACATCCCCGAGCCCGCGGACGTCGTGGCCCCCGAGGATCTCCTGCTCGATTTCCATGGCGACGCAGAGACAGGGGTCGAGGTGTTCGACCTCCTGGACGCGGAGGACCTCTCAGCGGACCTGCCCGAGGACACGATCCCGGACGTGCCCCCCGAAGACGTGCCCCCCGAAGACGTCGTCGAGGAGATCTTCGAGTACGTGTGGCAGCCCGACGGACCCTGCGGCACCACGGTCTACGAGTGGCTGCCCCCGGACGCGGTCGGCGGGATCGTCTCCTGGGAGCCCGAGCCCCTGGGCACCATGCCACCGACCTTGATCCAGCAGCTCCTTCAGGAGTTCGGCTACCCGGCGCTGATCCCGGTGAACTACGGGACCCGGGTCTTCAAGATGCGGTACCTCACCCAGGATCACGGGGTGTTGACCGAGGCGACCGCGATGGTGGGCATCCCGGACTTCGACCCGGGGGACGGCCCCTCCCTCGCCGCCACCACGGTCCTCTATCTCCACCCGACCCTGGGCTTCGCGAACAAGTGCGCCCTCTCCGGGACCCTCGAGGGCGCGGCGGCGGCGGCCCTGCCCGCGACCATGGGCTTCATCGCGGTCGCGCCGGACTACCTGGGCATGTGCGGCACGGAGGAGCCTTGTGAGGACATCCCGCACCCGTACCTCATCGGCGAGCCCACGGCCATCGCGTCCTGGGACGCGGCCCGGGCCGCCCACGCGCTCCTCGAGCTCATCGACGCGTCACCCACCGTGGTCCCTGACGGGAAGGTGGTCCCCTGGGGCCACTCCCAGGGGGGCCACGCGGCGCTCTTCACGGACCGGTACGGACCGGTCTACGCGCCGGAGTTCGAGATCCCCTGTACCATCGCCGTGGTGCCCCCCGGTGACCTGGCGGGCCAGGCCCTCCTGGCTCTGGACGCGCTGGACGGCGCGGCGCGGCTGGGCACCGGCTTCATGATCGCGGCGGCGCTCTGGTACGACCCCCCGGCGGGGGCCGCGTCGCTGTTCAACGCAAACGGCCCCAAGGACTACGCCTCCTGGCTCCTGGAGGTCTTCCCGACGACCTGCAACGACGGGAAGTTCGTGGAGGGGGCCCAGACCATCGACGACATCTACAACCCGGACTTCATCCTCCAGGTGCTGGGGTCCGGCCTGGAGTCCGTGGACCCCTGGGGCTGCATCTCGCTGGAGAACTCGATCCCCCATGCGTCGCCGCCCTTCCTGAGCACCTCCAGGCTGCTCTACCTCATCGCGGAGAACGACTCCCTGGTAGATCAGGGGGTGGAGCGGGCTGCGGTGCAGGAGCTCTGCGACGCGGGCTACGCCATCGACTTCCTCGAGTGCACCGGCGGCAGCCACACGGGCACGGCCATCGACACCATCGGCTACCAGGTGACCTGGCTCCTCGAGTGCCTCGCCGGGGAGGGGCCGGCTCCCGAGGAGCTCTGCATCCTCAGCGATTCTGTGGACTGCGGCGCGCTGTGACGCGCCGTCACCGGGGGAGGAACCGAGACTCCATGGAGTGAGGGACACGACGGGCGCCCCGAGATGTCCGTGGGGGGAGATGGACACCTCGGGGCCGGCCTGTCGCAGGCCGCGGTGCGCACGACGCGCGCGGGGCTCGTTCGTCGAAGTCGCTCTGCGGATGAGGCGATTGTGCCATCGCCGCGCAAGGGGCGCAAGCAATCGATCATGGGTTGTCCGGTCCCTTTGCGGCCGGTATACTCGGCGCGGCCGTCATCACGAGGGAGGAGCCCATGGAGTCTTCGACGACGCGCGGACGCGGACGGATCGGGTTCGCCCCGTGGCTCCTGGCTCTGGTCTTCTGTGTCGGGCCGGGCTGCGACGGGGTCGTGGGCGGCTCGGGCCCGGCGGACCCCGGGGACCCTGCGGACGTCGAAGCTCCTCTCGAGATCGCCACAGAGATCGCCGCAGAGATCCCCGCGACGCCGGTGACGCCGGAGGCGCTGGCCGGAGCGGTGGACCCGACGCTCTGGTGGGAGGACGTGCAGTTCATCGCCCAGCCCCGGGAGCCCGGCTCCCCCCATT
Organism: Pseudomonadota bacterium; assembly: GCA_043815665.1. Taxonomy (GTDB): domain Bacteria; phylum Myxococcota_A; class UBA9042; order CAIXZC01; family CAIXZC01; genus CAZNWW01. The sequence goes on along the minus strand of JBDRIT010000011.1, from coordinate 49,152 downwards.
GGCAGGCGGTGCAGGACCTCTGCGCCGAGCGCTTCGAGGACCTGGGCTACGCGGTGACCCGGCACGAGTACGCGACGGGGATCAACGTGATCGGGATCAAGGAGGGCCTCGAGGCCCCCGACGAGTGGGTGGTGGTGTCGGCCCACTACGACCACCACCCCGGCTGCCCCGGCGCGGACGACAACGGCGCGGCGGTCGCCGGCGTCCTGGAGATCGCCCGGGTCTTCGCCCCGATCCGCTTCGATCGCTCCCTCGTCCTGGCCTGCTGGGACCAGGAGGAGATCGGCCTCAAGGGCTCCGGCGCGTGGGCCACGGAGCAGGCGGAGGCCGGCCGGGAGATCGTCGCGTCCCTGGTCCTGGAGACCATGGCCTACACCTGCGACGAGCCCGGGTGCCAGAAGATGCCCATGGGCTTCGAGTTCATCTTCCCCGAGCAGGCGGAGCAGTTCACCTCCGGGGATCAGTCCGGGGACTTCATCGTCTTCATCGCGGACTGGACCTCCGCGGACTCCGCCGCGGCCCTGGTCGAGCACAGCGATGCCCTCGGCCTGCCCAGCATGCACTTCGAGATGTCCGAGGACCAGATGGGTTCGCCCATCCTCATGGACCTCTTCCGCTCGGACCACGCGAGCTTCTGGTTCAACGACTACCCTGCGATCATGATCACCGACTCCGCCAACTTCCGGAACCCCAACTACCATTGCCCGGACCCGGAGCACATGGACACCGTGGAGACCCTCGACGCCGCCTTCGCCGACAAGGTCTTCCGCGCCACCGCCTACGCCGCGGCCGTCATGGCCGGGGTCCGGTGATGGGAGCAGCGGACCTTCCTCTCGAGACGCATCGGATTCGAGCAGGGGACGGGGTCACGCTCTCGGTCCAGGTTGCAGGCGAGGGGCCGGCGGTGGTCCTGGCCAACGGCATCGGAGTGCGGCACCCGGGCTGGGCCCGGTTCGTCACCCACCTGCGGCGTCGGCGCCGGGTGATCTGCTGGGACTACCGGGGCGTCGGGGGCAGCGCCGCGGATGCGCGGCGGACGGGCTTCGCGATGTCCCGCCACGGGTGGGACGCGCTGGAGATCCTGGACGCGCTCGGGGAGGAACGGGCGGCCGTGGTGGGCTGGAGCATGGGGGTCCCCGTGGGCCTCGAGATGATCCGGGCGGCGCCCCGGCGGGTCACCCACTTCGCCGCCCTCTTCGGCGCGCCGGGGCGGCCCTTCCGTACGGGCTTCCCCCTGCCGATCGGCCTCGCTGTGGAGGGGGTCGCGGCGATCTCCTTCCGGGTCACCCGCCCCTCCCAGGCGGTCATGGACCTGGCGGCGCGGTTCCCGCGGCTCACCCATGCGGCCCTCGCCACCCTCCGCTTCACCGGCCGGGACGTGGACCGGGACCTCTTCGCGGCGGACGTCGAGTCCGTGGCCGGCGCGCCCAAGGACGCCTACTTCCGGACCATGCTGGCCCTGGCCCGGCACGACGCGTCGGATCTCCTCCCCGGGATCGCGATCCCGACCCTGGTGGTGGGCGGCGGCCGGGACTGGCTCACCCCGCCGGCCGCGTCCCGGGCCATGGCCGACGCGATCCCCGGCGCCCGCCTCCTTCTCCTCCCGGAGGCGACCCACTTCGGCCTCATGGAGCAGCCCGAGGCGATCCTGGCCGCGGTGGACGCGCTCCTGGCTCAGTCTCCAGCAAGCACGTAGAAGCCGACCCGGGCTTCGTCGTCGAGGGAGTCGTACCAGGCCCAGCGAACGGCGGGGATGCGGGCCTCCACGAGGGGGCTGCGCTCCGCCGCGGCGCGGAGGGCCTCACAGTCCTCCAGGAGCGCTGCGTATTCGGCGGGGTCGTAGCGGTGGGCGGGGTGATCCTGCGCCGGGGTGCACCAGGAGCCGCGGTAGTAGAAGGTCGGGGTCGCCGGGTCCACCGGCGGGCAGGCCCCGTCCGCGGCAACGACCCATTGCAGGTCCCTGCGGTGCACGAAGTCAGAGACCAGGGTCGCGTCGTTGAAGCCCACGTCGGGAACCGCGGGCAGGAGGACACAGATGCGGGCGGCCTGGGGCAGCTTCGGGAGCTGCTCGGCGAGGAACCGGTACTCGTGGTCGATGATCGTCGGGCGGAGGGCAGGGGACGGGGGGGCCAGCGCGAGGAGGGCCAGGGCCGCGGCGAGGAGCGCCGCGGCGGGGCGGCCCCGACGGGGCCAGACGGCGATGATCCTGTCGAAGGCCAGGGCGAGGCCCAGGGCCAGGGGGATCAGCAGGAGGGTCTGGTAGCGCAGGCTCGCCACCTGGAGGTCGAAGCCCACGAGCTGCCCTCCCACGGGGGTCGCCGTCCAGGCGAGGGTCAGGCCCAGGACCGGGAGGAGCGCCAGCGCCGCAAGCCGCCGGTTGGTGTGAGCGGACCACAGCACGGCGGCGATCCAGACCACGAGCCAGGGCGTCGGGGTGACCGCGGGGCGCAGGAGCGCGCTGTACCACAGGACATCGAACCAGCCCGCCGGTGTGAGGTCGTGGCCTGGGACCAGGTCGGTGCCCCGGAAGGCCGTCGACAGGTAGACAGCGCTCGCCGCGACCAGGGCCGCGCAGAGGCCCCCCAGCGCTGCGGCGCGGCGCGGAGACCCGCGCTCCACGACCGCCCAAAGACCCGCGACCAGGAGCACCACGGCCCCCTCGGGGCGGGACAGGGCGGCGAGGGCGAAGGCCGCCCCCGCGCCGGCCAGGTCCAGGGCACCGCCCCGGCGCAGATAGCGGACCACCAGCAGGAGCCCCGTCAGGGCACAGAGCAGGTACAGGGGCTGCCGGTTCAGGGAGCCCGCGGAGACCAGGAGCAGGGGCGAGAGCCCCGCCAGGGCGGCGGCCAGGGCCGACGGGAGGCGGGGGAAGCCCTCCTCGCGCAGGAGCAGGAACAGCAGGGCCGGCGGCAACCCGGCGACGAGGAGGTTCACCAGGGAGATCACCCCGCCGTCCAGGGGGACGAGGTGGCCCAGGGCGCGCAGGAGCGCCACGGGCGCGGGCCCCCACTCCAGGTCCGCCCCGGCGCGGAACACCCCGTGGAGATTGAGGTGCCCGTCGCCGGGCCCCCGGGGGGACAGGAGGAGGCTCAGGACCAGGGTGAGTGCGAAGAGCCCCGCGGGCAGCGCGATCCCGGTCCAGGGCCCTCGGAACCGGGCGCTGCGGATCCCGAGGACCACAGCCAGCAGGCCCCAGAGGATCCCCGCCGCGGGGGTCCATGGATCCCCGGCGGTTGTTGGTTTCGGGGTCTCTCCCGGTGCGCGGATCGGGTCGGTCGTCGCGTCCCAGAAGTCCCCGGGGTCGTTGACCTCGACCCGTGTCACCAGACGTCGCGTGGCGTCCCGGCACGAGGCCCCCTCTCCCTCGTGTCCGAAGAGGAAGCTCGGTGCGCCGGGAGCGCGATCCCCGACCCGAGGCGTGAGCGCCAGCGCGCAGTCGCGCCCGTCCCCGGCTCCCAGGATGAAGCGGATCCGGCCCTCGCCGATGGAGATGCCGTCGAGGGTCACCCCCGGCGCGACCGGTTCGTCCAGGGTGTAGGGCTGGACCAGATCCTGGACCGCGGCTTCCCGGCCTTCGAGGATCATCGGTGCCGCGGCGAGGGTTGCGGGGGCCGCGCAGAGCCACGCGACCAGCCCGGCGAGGATCCGTCGGGTCACTTCCCCTGGACCTTGAGGAGGGTCGTGAGGAGGAGGTCGAGCTCCACCTCCGTGGTGATCCGGATGTTCTGGGACTGGAGCTGGAACGCGCTGTTCACCAGGAGGAGGGCCAGGAGGTCCATGTACTCGGCGGGGACGGGCAGCTCGGACTGCAAGGCCTCGGGGGTCTTGGCCGCCTGGGCTTTGAGGTCGGCCCATTTCGCGCGGAAGGACTCTGCCGCGTCAGGGCCGCCCAGCATCGCCGAGGGCAGGGTGGCCGTGAGGAGGACGGTCTTGTCCACCCGCAGATCGAGGACCATGCCTCCCTTGTGGCGGTCGATGACGACCCGGAGGTCGGGCAGCAGCGCGCCGGGTTCCCCCTCGGGAGGGGCCGCGCCGGCGGTCCTCCGCATCGCCTCGATGATTCCGACGAGGCCGCGTACGCCGACGTCCATCGGGGACGCCTCTGCGGTGCGGCGGATCGAGACGATGAGGCCCCCGGGCCAGGCGTAGAGCACCACCGAGCGTTCATCCTTCGAGAAGACGAGGAGGTGGATCCCCCGGGACGGCTGCACCCGGGTCGTGGTGCCTTCGGGGGCCCGCGTCTCGATCTCGGCGAGGAGACTCCTCGCGGCGCCGTCCAGTGGCGCGAGCCAGATCAGGTCCACGTCCGTCCTGGGTTGGATCAGCGCGGAGGCGTCCTTCCGGGCGGCCACGGCCGCGAGGAAGCGGCGCAGGATCTCCCCGCTGGAGGTGACGACCACCCGCGTCGGGATCGTCTCCGCCGTCTCCTTCGCCTTCCCGTCGGGCCGGTTGTTCTCCCAGAGGTAGACGATCCCGCCCTGGGTCAACGGGTCCACGGCGTAGGTGTCCTTGAACTCCGCGTAGTCGTCCTGGGCCTCCTTGGGGAGGGCCCTGAGGATCGCGGCGGCCAGCCCCTGGGCCTGCAGATCGCCGAGGCGCGCAACCAGCTCCTCGCGGTTGCCCTCGGGCTGCAGCCGATAGGCCTGCACCCCGTCCAGGGTGGGCGGGCCCTGCCGGAGGAGGGCTGTGTTGCGGCTCGCCGTCGGGCCCAACCCCTTCAGGCTCGGCCCGCAGGCGCCGACCACGACGGCCAGGAGGAGCATCGGGACGAGGGAGCGGCGCATGGAACACCTCCGGTGGTGGATGCCTGGAAATCTAGCACGACCGAACCCCCCACGCCATCTGGACATTCCCTGCCCGCTCCCCATCCTTGCGACGGGGATCTGCCTCTGGGCGCCGCAGTGGTTCGCCTCGTCAGGTTCTTGACACACCCGGCCCAAGCCCCGGATACTCGGTCCAGCGGTGGTTCTGCAAAGGAGCAATGCTGTTGTGAAGGTGGTCCTCCTCTGTGGCGGCAAGGGCACCCGGATCCGGGACGTGTCCGCTGAGATCCCCAAGCCCATGATCCCCATCGGGGGCGTCCCGATCGTCAGGCACATCATGGATCGGTACGCGATGCACGGGATGAAGGAGTTCGTCCTGTGCCTCGGCTACAAAGGATGGAAGATCAAGGAGTACTTCCTCAACATCCGGGCCGAGGTGTCCGACCTGCGCATCGACCTGTCCTCCCTGGGCGGGGTGGAAGTCCTCGACCGCTGGGAGCCCCTGGACTGGTCGGTCATCCTCGCGGAGACCGGCCTGGAGGCCATGACCGGTGCGCGGGTGAGCCGGGTCCGGAAGTACCTGGGGGAGTCCACCTTCATGCTGACCTATGGTGACGGCCTCGGGAACGTTGATGTCGGGGCCCTCCTGGAGTTCCACCGGTCCCATGGGCATCTTGCGACGATCACCTCGGTGCGGCCGCCGGCCCGGTTCGGCGAGCTCCTGACCGAAGGGGATCGGGTGACCTCGTTCCAGGAGAAGCCGCAGACCGCGGCCGGCGTGATCAATGGCGGGTTCTTCGTCCTGGAGCCGGGGGTGTTCGATTACCTCAGCGACGACGACTCCTGCATCTTCGAACGGGACCCCCTGCAGCGGCTGGCTGCGGACGGAGAACTCTACTGCTACCAGCATGACGGGTTCTGGATGCCCATGGACACCCACCGGGAGTACACCCTGCTGAACCAGCTCTGGGCGAAGGGTGAGGCCCCGTGGACGACCGGGTAGACCCCGGGACCTCGGGAGCGGAGGTGGACGTCGAACGTCATCATGGCTTTTAAGGACTACTTTCGGAACAGACGGGTCCTGGTGACCGGAGACACCGGCTTCAAAGGTTCCTGGCTCTGCCAATGGCTGCTCGACCTGGGTGCGGAGGTGCATGGCCTGGCGCTGCCGCCGCATACCCGACCGGCCCTCTATGGCCTCCTGGGGCTCGAGGACCAAATCCACCACGTTGACGTGGACATCAGGGACCGCGAGGCCCTCGCACGGGCCGTCCATGCGGTGCGACCGCAGGTCGTCTTCCACCTGGCAGCGCAGGCGATCGTCCGGCTCTCCTACGACCTGCCCCTGGAGACCATCGAGACCAACGTCCTGGGAACGGCGAACCTGCTGGCAGCCCTGGAGGGGGTCGGGTATCCCCCCGAGGACCCCTGCGCAGCGGTGATGATTACGTCGGACAAGTGCTACGAGAACCGGGAGACGTTCGACGCCTATCGGGAAGACGAGCCCATGGGCGGGCATGACATCTACAGCATGAGCAAGGGTGCGGCCGAGCTGGTGATCGCGTCCTGGCGCCGCTCGTTCCAGACCCGGCCCGACGGTACGCCCGCCGCGGTCCGCATCGCCAGCTGTCGCGCCGGGAACGTCATCGGCGGCGGCGACTGGGCGCAGGATCGGATCGTCGTCGACGCAATCAAGGCGATCACCGAGGGGATTCCCATCCCCGTGCGCAATCCCCTGTCCGTCCGGCCCTGGCAGCATGTGCTGGAGCCCCTGTCCGGATACCTGCAGGTCGCGATGGAGCTGGGGTCCGCGTCCGACCGGGCCGCAGCGGTTTCGTCCGCGTGGAACTTCGGCCCGGGCAACGACTCCGAGCGCACCGTGGGTGCCCTGTGTGACGAGATCGTCCGCCACTGGGAGGGGGCCTCCTGGGAGCAGATGCCAGGGGCGGGTGCGCGTCATGAAGCCCGCTTCCTGAAGCTGGCCGTCGACAAGGCGCGGCACCACCTGGGCTGGCTTCCCGTCTGGGACTTCGAACGGACCGTCCGGAACACCGTGTCCTGGTACCGGCAGGTCCACGGGGCGGACGACCCGTCCCGAACAGCGCAGGAGACCACCCGGGCCCAGATCGCGGACTACGTGGACGCTGCCCGCGGACGAGCGCTCCCCTGGAGCGGGGCTTGATGCCCCCTCGTCCCACGTCTGCGTCCCAGCAGAAGCCGTCTCGACGACCCCTGGACGCGCTGCTCCCGGGCAGGCGGGTGCTGGTGCTGGGAAGCAACGGTTTCCTGGGCTGCCATGGGGCGGTCCTGGCTGCGCGGCACGGTGCCCTGGTGGCCGGGATCGACCTGGTCGGCACCGAGGGCCGGGGGGAGCGGCTCCGTCGATCCCTGGGGGGCACCCTCTCGGAAGCGATCACCTGGGCGCCGGAGCAGCTCGAGGCGGAGATGGGCGCCTGGATGGCGCAGTGGCGACCGGACATCGTGCTGCTGACCAGCGGCGCCACGTCCAGGAGCGACCGGCCGACGGACTGGATCACCTCGATCCGGGGGAACGTCTCACCACCAGCCGCCATCCTGGCCGCGGTGGCCGCGCTGGAGCGGGACGCGCGTCCCGTCCTCGTGGTCCCCGGGTCACAGCTGGAGTACGGCCGGATCCCGTCGCCCTGGACAGAGCGGGACAAGGCACAGCCGGCCAACATCTACGGTGTCTCGAAGCTCATGGCGACCGAGCTGCTCCTGGCGGCTGTCCGGCGGGAGCTCGTCAAGGGCTGCGTCCTGCGCCTGCCCCTGGTCTTCGGGCCGGGGCAGGGGCCGGTCATGCTGGTTCCCGAGATCATCGTGAAGGGCCTCGGTGGGATCCCCATTCCCATGTCGTCGGGGGTCCAGAGGCGACGCTTTGCCTGCGTCGACGACGTCGCGGGCATGATGCTGGCGACGGGATGCCGCCTCGCCGAGGGAGAGTCCCTCCCGGCCCTCCTGAACGCCTCGGCCTCGCCACCGATCCCGATCGCGGAGATGGCCCGCCTCGTTGCGGGTTGCCTGGAGAGCCGGCCCGAGATCCAGATCGGGCGTCTGCCGCATCGGGTCGATGAGGATCTGGACGCCTGGCCGAACTCGGACCTGGCGGACTCCCTCGACCTGTACCCCGTCTCGGATCTGATGACCGCGGTGCGCCGGACCGTCGACTGGTACCGGGAGAACCGGTGGTTCCTTGCGTCGGTGTAGAGGGGGCGGGACCCATGCCTGACGACCGTCTCCACGTGGTCCTGGGGGGTGCCTTCCCCGCCCCCGGCGGCCCCCAGGGGACCTGGGGGCGGGCCCTGGGGACCATCGTGGACTCGGAGCACCTCCGGGGCGCTGTGAGGTTCACCCCATACCGGAAGACGCTGCCCGAGGAGGGCGGGTCCCTGCGGCGCCTGATCCTGGACGCAACCCGGTTCCTGCGTGCGCTCTCGCCGCGGCCGGATCTGGTGCACCTGCACGTGGTCTTCCGGAACAGCGTCTATCGCGAGGTCCCTATGCTGGAGGCCGCACGATTGCTGGGCATTCCGACGGTCTGCGACGTCCGTACCGGGGGGCTGCAGCACCACTGGGGCGCATCCCACAGCGCCCTGCAGAACGCGATGCTCACCCACGTGTTCAAGACGGCCGGTGCGCTGGTCTGCGAATGCGCAGGCGACGTGGCGTTCATCGAGTCGAAGAGCGGGCGGCGACCCGACGTGGTTCCCAGCATCATGCCAGCGGCCCGGTTCCACGGGGCGACCCCTGCGGACCTGACCCTGAGAGGCGGGGATTCCCTGAAGCTGGTCTTCATCGGCCGGTTCATCCGGGAGAAGGGCCTGCTGACCATGATCGAGGGCTTGAAGATCCTGTCCGAGCGGCGGGTCCCCGTCGAGCTGCACCTCGATGGGTGGGGCGATGGCGGCCAGGTGGACCGGAGCATCGCCGACGCCGAGGCAGAGCTCACCGGCTCCGCCAGGCTCATCAACCACGGTCGGTCCTCCGGGGACATTCTGGAGATCCTGGCCCGTTACCACGTGTTCACCATGCTGACGAGCTGGCCCTCCGAGGGCCACCCCAATGCGCTGCTCGAAGCCATGACCGTGGGCCTGGGCCTGCTCCTGAGCCCCTGGCGCCACCTCCCCCGGCTCGCCCCCGAGGCCAGCCGGATCGAGGTCCCTCCCGATGATTCATGGGCCTTCGCCGACGCGGTCGAGGACACCCTGAACCACCCCGAGCGGCTCCTGGCTGCCGGACGACAGGCCCGTGCTTTCGTCCGGGACAACTTCCTGGATTCGACCATCTGCCCACGGCTGCTGGAGATCTACCGCCGCGCCGTGGGTGCGGGCGGCAGGCACCACCTGCGATGATGGGTCGCCTTTCGGGCCTGCACGCAAAGGGTGAGTGTTTCGTACGAACGGAACGTCGCCAGTTCAGCGTCGAAGGTCCTCTCGCTGGAAACAGGGAGCGCGGGCCGTTGACAAACTCCCCCGGGATCCCGAGGATCTCTGTGGGTCCCTAAATTTCCGACATGAGAGGCGCACCCATGTTCGACACGAGAGTCCTCATCGCAGCCCTGGCCGCCGCGGTCCTCCTGGCCTCCTGCGGCGGCGACAGCGCGCCGGTCACGCCCTCCATCGATCTCGGCGGCTTCGGGATGGACACCGCAGGGCCGGACGGCGCGACCGGAGACGTGGAGCCCCCCGGGGAAGGCGTGACGCCCCTCGCGGATTGCTGTGGCGGCGACGGCCCGGGCCCTGATGGCGCCGACGCCACCACCGGCGGCCAGATGGGCGATCCCTGCGACGCGGCGAGCGAGTGCGAGAGCGGCCTCTGCGTGGACACCCCAGCGGGGGGCTCGGTGTGCACCAAAGAGTGCATCGAGGAGTGCCCCGACGGCTTCACCTGCAAGGGGGTTCCCCTCTACGGCTCGGATCTCGTCTTCATCTGCATCCCGGCCTTCTGGACGATCTGCGAGCCCTGCCTCGAGGACGAGGACTGCGACCTGGCGAACACCGCCTGCGTGGACGGCGGCGTCGAGGGCACCTACTGCTCCGTCACCTGCGAGGACGACGGGGACTGCCCCGAGCACTTCGGCTGCGCGGTCGAGGAGGACCAGGGCTGGTGCAGGCCCGTGTCCGGCTCCTGCTCCTGCCTCCCGGGGGACGGGGGCAAGCAGGAGCCCTGCGAGCTGACCAACCCGTTCGGCACCTGCGAGGGGACCCGCCTCTGCCAGGGGGCGAGCGGCTGGAGCGACTGCGACGCGTCCGAGCCCACCCAGGAGATCTGCGACGACCAGGACAACAACTGCAACGGCGTCGAGGACGAGGGCTTCAACTTGAAGGGCGAGCCCTGTGACGGCGACGACGTCGACCTCTGCAAGGACGGCACCTTCACCTGCGCCGCGGACGGTGCGGGCCTCGAGTGCGTCAACGACACCGTCGGCGACAGCCCGGAGCTCTGCAACGGCACGGTGGACGACGACTGCGACGGCCAGACCGACGAGGGCTTCGAGACCCTGGGCCAGCCCTGCGACGGGCCGGACTTCGACCTCTGCAAGGACGGCACCTGGACCTGCGCAGCGACGGGCGTCGCGGTGGAGTGCGTCAACGACACCGTGGGAAACAGCCCCGAGATCTGCAACGGCCTCGACGACGACTGTGACGGCCAGACCGACGAGGACTGGCCCGACAAGGCCCTCCCCTGCGACGGCCCGGACCCGGACCTCTGCGCGACGGGGACCTGGACCTGCACCGACGACGGCGCGGACGTCGAGTGCAAGAACGAGGTGGGCGCGATCGACGAGGTCTGCGACAGCCAGGACAACGACTGCGACGGGGAGATCGACGAGGGCTTCGACCTCCTGGGGGAGTCCTGCGACGGCGTGGACTCGGACCAGTGCATGAACGGCACCTACACCTGCGCGGCGAACGGCCAGGGGGTGGACTGCGTCAACGAGACCAAGACCAACATCCCCGAGGCCTGCAACGACGAGGACGACGACTGCGACGGCGACGTCGACGAGACTTTTTTTAACAAGGGGCTGCCCTGTGACGGGGCCGACACGGACCTCTGCGCGAACGGCCTCTGGACCTGCACCTCCAACGGCGAGGCCCTGGAGTGCAACGAGGTCCTCACGAACATCGTCGACATCTGCAACGCCAAGGACGACGACTGCGACGGCCAGCTGGACGAGGATTTTTCGACAAAGGGGACCCCCTGCGACAGCACGGACACGGACCTCTGCGCGAACGGCACCTGGACCTGCACCGGGGACGGCCTGGGGGTGGAGTGCGTCAACGAGACCGTGGTCGACATCGTCGACGCCTGCAACGGCCTGGACGACGACTGCGACGGCGACAAGGACGAAGATTTTTCACAGAAGAACCAGCCATGTGATGGTGCGGACGCGGACCTCTGCGCCACCGGGACCTGGACCTGCACCCCCGACGGTGCGGGCCTCGAGTGCGTCAACGAGACCGGCGACGTCGAGGAGATCTGCGACTACGACGACAACGACTGCGATGGGGAGACCGACGAGGGGTTCCCGGCTCTTGGCGGGATCTGCGACGGGGGCGACACGGATCTCTGCGCCCACGGGACCTGGACCTGCATGCCGAGCGGCGGCGGGGTGGAGTGCGTCAACGAGAACCCCGTAGGGATCGCCGAGGTCTGCAACGGCGTGGACGATGACTGCGACGGCGCGGTGGACGAGGGCTTCCCCAAGAAGGGCCAGCCCTGCGACGGCGCGGACTCGGACCAGTGTGCGAACGGCACCTGGACCTGCGCGGCGGACGGCTCCGAGACGGAGTGCGTCAACGAGTCCGTCACCGGGATCACCGAGACCTGCAACGGCCTGGACGACGACTGCGACGGGGACGTGGACGAGACCTACCCGAACAAGGGGCAGGCCTGCGACGGGGCCGACTCGGACCTCTGCCTCAACGGGACACGGACCTGCAAGGGGGACGGGAGCGGCACCGAGTGCGTCAACGAGAGCCCCGCGGGGATCACCGAGACCTGCAACAACCAGGACGACGACTGCGACGGCGACGTGGACGAGGCCTTCCCGACCCTGGGGGAGCCCTGCGACGGGGCCGACTCGGATCAATGCCTCTACGGGACCTGGACCTGCAAGCCCGACGGGAGCGGGGTCCGCTGCGTCAACGAGGATCCGACGAACGTACTGGAGAAATGCAACGGCGTGGACGACGACTGCGACGGCGCAGTGGACGAGGGCTTCCCCCTCCTCGGCGGGACCTGCGACGGGGCCGACTCGGACCTCTGCCTCAACGGGACCTGGACCTGCAACGGCGCTGGAAACGGCGTGGAGTGCGTCAACGAGTCCCCGGTGAACATCCCCGAGGTCTGCAACGGCTCCGACGACGACTGCAACGGCTCCGTGGATCCGGAGAACTCGATCAACTGCACGAACTACCACAAGGACCAGGATGGCGACCTGTACGGCGACGCCTACACCCCGGCCAAGTGTTTCTGCTCCGCGACAGGCGTCTTCACCGTGACCACCTCCAACGACTGCTACGACGCCAACGCCCAGGCGCACATCGGGCAGATGTCGTGGTTCGGGGCCCACCGGGGCGACGGGAGCTACGACTATGACTGCTCCGGGAGCGGGGAGAAGCGCTGGACCGCGGTGTCCGGGGGCTGCCAGCTCTTCGGGGATCTCTGCAGCGGCGACGACGGCTGGTCCGGCAACGCGCCGGCGTGCGGCACCAACGGCGCCTGGCGGGACAACTGCCACTGGGTCTTCGCCTGGCCCCCCTGCAAGTTCGACAACTCCACCCGCAAGCAGGAGTGCCATTGATCCGCCTGTGGGAGGGGCGTCCACGCCCCCAATCCCACGACACCGACGCGATCGCAGAGCTCCTGGAGCGGGTAGCGGTGACCCCCGCCTGTCCCTGAGAGCACCGGTTGACACCTCCGCAGGATCGGTTCTATATAGGGGAAGCTGAAGTAGCTGGGAGGTGGCCGATGAAGATCCTCATTGCGGATGACGACTTCAACCAGATCCGCATGATCCGGGAGTGGTTCTCCAAGCGGGGCCACACCGTGGTGGAGGCGGTCAACGGGGAGGAGGCCATCCAGGTGGCCCTCGAGGAGCTGCCCGACGTCGTCCTCCTGGACGTGATGATGCCCGTGATGAACGGCTGGGAGGTCTGCAAGTACCTGCGCAGCCGGGATCTCTTCGAGCACACCGGGATCATCATGCTCACCGCGATCGGACCCAACCTCAATGAGATGACCTCGCCCCTCTACGGCGCGGACGACTTCGTGGACAAACCGTTCATCTTCACGGACCTCGAAGAGAAGGTCGACGGGATCCACGAGAAGCGGCGCGCCAGGAAGGGCGACGGCCCCGATCCGACGGCGGCGCCCGCGTGACCTCCCCCGTGCACAGTGGTCATGACCGGGGCTGAACCGTGAGGGGGCTGTGCCTGGTGGAGCCCTTCGCCTACCCCATCCTCGCGAACCGGGACGTGGGCTTCGCGGGGGGCGCCGAGATCCAGCTCGTCCTCTGCGCGCGGGCCCTGCGGGACGCGGGCTGGCGCGTGTCCATGATCGTCGCCGACTACGGACAGCCCCGCACCGAGGACATCGATGGCATCGAGGTTCACCGGTGCCGGCTCCGGTACCTGAACAAGGGCGCCCGGCGGAGCTTCCCCGTGGATACGTGGGAGCTGCTGCGAACCCTGCGCCGGGTCGGCGCGTCCGTGGTGATCATGAGCAACCCCCAGAGCCTCCTCGCCACCCTGGCTCTCTACCGGCGCCTCTTCGGCGGGCGGCTGATCAAGGTGGTGGTGAGCACCTCCGACGTGGAGGTGCTGTCGGACTCCCTGGCGAGCCGCCTCTACCGGCTCGGGCTGAAGGGGATCGACCAGGCGGTGTTCCAGACCGAGGAGCAGGCTGAGAAGGGGACCCTGAACTTCGGGATCCCGGGGCGCGTGATCCCCACCTTCCTGCCCGGCCCCCTCGCCGTCCCCTCCGAGGGGCCCCGGGACATCGACGTGCTCTGGGTGGGTGGTTGCGACGCGAACAAGCGCCCCGAGCTCCTCCTGGACCTGGCGGAGACCCTCCCGGAGGCCCGGTTCGTGATGATCAGCGCGCCCCGCAGCGATCGCGGACAGTACGAGCGGGTCCGGGCGCGCGCCGCGGCGCTCCCCAACGTCGAGCACCTGGGCTTCGTGCTGGAGGAGGACTCCTCCGAGCCCTTCTGGAACCAGCTCGCCCGGACCTACCGGCGGGCCCGGCTCCTGGTGAGCACCTCCCGCCACGAGGGCTTCCCGAACGTCTTCCTGGAGGCGTGGAACGCGGGGGCGCCCGTGGTGAGCCTGAACGTGGATCCCGATGGGATCATCCGGCGGTTCGACCTGGGGAGGGTGTCCGGGACCATGGAGCAGCTCACAGCGGACGTGGGGTCCCTCCTGGGCGTCGAGGAGGAGCGGGAGGAGCTGGCGGGGAACGGTCGGGCGTACGTGGCCCGGACCCACGCCACCGAGGTGGTCGTCCGGAAGTACCTGGACATGTTGGACGAGTTCGAGGGAAGGACAGGATGAAGCTCAAGGACACAGAGGTTCTGGTGACGGGCGCCGGTGGGTTCATCGGCAGCCATCTCGTGGCGCGGCTGGCGGAGCTGGGGGCCCGGGTCCGGGCGATGGTCCGGTACACCAGCCGGGGCGACCCCGGCAACCTGCGGTTCCTCACCCCGGCGCAGGCGGCGCAGGTGGAGATCGTCCACGGAAACGTCGAGGATCCCGAGGGCGTGGACCGGGCCGTCGCCGGACGGGCCTGCGTCTTCCACCTGGCCGCGCTCATCGGCATCCCCTACAGCTACGAGGCGCCACGGAGCTACGTGGCGACCAACGTCCTGGGCACCCTGAACGTGCTGGAGGCGGTCCGTCGTCACGGGGTCGGGCGCCTGGTGCATACCTCCACCAGCGAGGTCTACGGCACCGCGCTGTACGCCCCCATCGACGAGGACCACCCCCTCCAGGGGCAGTCCCCCTACAGCGCGAGCAAGATCGCCGCGGACAAGCTCGTCGAGAGCTACGTGCGGAGCTTCGACGTCCCCGCGGTGATCCTCCGGCCCTTCAACACCTTCGGGCCCCGGCAGTCGGCCCGGGCGGTGATCCCCGCGATGATCACCCAGCTCCTCGCGGGGCGGGACATCCTGGAGCTCGGCTCCCTCGAGCCCCGGCGGGACTTCACCTTCGTGGAGGACACCGCGGAGGGCTTCGTGGCCGCGGCCACCCACGACGCGGCCCTGGGGCAGACCGTCCAGCTGGGCTACGGCGAGTCCATCCGGGTCGGCGATCTCGCCGAGGCCCTCTGCGCCCAGATCCGGCCATCGGCCCGGGTGGTCTCCGTGGCTGAGCGGACCCGTCCAGAGAAGAGCGAGGTGATGAACCTGCTCAGCTGCAACGACCGCGCTCGGGACCTGCTGGGGTGGTCGCCGACGGTCTCCCTGTCCGAAGGGCTGCGCCGCACCATCGACTTCGTCCGGGCCCACCCGGAGCTGTACCCGACCACGGCCTACACCGTCTGACGAACCGGAAGGAGGGGGCATGCGCACCGTGATCCTGGCCGGGGGCAAGGGGACCCGCCTCAAGCCCTACACGACCACCCTGCCGAAGCCCCTCGTCCCCCTCGGCGACATGGCCATCATGGAGGTCGTCCTCCACCAGCTCGTCCGCGCCGGATGTGACCGGGCCACCGTCGCCGTGGGACATCTCTCCCAGCTGATCCGGGCCTACTTCGGGGACGGATCCTCCTGGGGGATCGACCTGGACTACTCCACCGAAGACACCCCCCTCGGCACCGTGGGCCCCCTGAAGCGCATGAAGGATCTCCCCGAGGACTTCCTGGTCCTCAACGGCGACGTACTCACGGACCTGGACTTCGGGGCCTTCTACGCCGCGCACGTGGCCAGCGGCGCGCTGGGGACCATCGCCACCTACGAGCGGGAGCTGAAGATCGACTTCGGCCTCCTCGGTTACGAGGGGCCCGAGCGCCGGATCGTCCGGTTCTCTGAGAAGCCCGTGGAGCGCTACCGGGTGAGCATGGGGGTCTACGCGTTCTCCCGGGGGATCCTCGATCTCGTCCCTGAAGACCGCGCGTTCGGCTTCGACGAGCTCATGATGTGCTGCGTGGCGGACGGGCTCGACGTCCGCGCCTTTCCCTTCGACGGGTATTGGCTGGATATCGGGCGCCCGGATGACTACGACCGGGCCAACCGGGACTTCGAGGGTCCCCTCCGGGAGCGGCTGCTCGGCGGACGCACCGGGGATCCGGACGGCGCGCAATGAGCTCCGGGGGCGGTCCGGTCCTGGTTACCGGTGCGACGGGGTTCGTGGGGGTCTGGGCCCTCGACGACCTGCGACGGCGGTTCCCCGGGGAGGAGATCTGGGCCACCAGCGACCGTCCCACGCCGCCGGTCGGTCACCCGGGACCCTATCGAACCCTCGACCTGGGAGACGAGGACGGGCTGCGAGGGCTGATCCGGGAGTGTCGGCCGGGCCGGGTGCTCCACCTGGCCGGGGCCCTCGCCGGGGACGACGTGGAGCGGCTCCTTGCGGTGAACGCGGGGGGGACGGAGCGCCTCCTCCGGGCGCTGGCCGAGGCGCCCCCCGAGGGCTCGGTGCGGGTGGTCCTGGCGAGCTCCGCCGCGGTCTACGGCCTCGTCCCGGCGGCGGACCAGCCCGTCTCCGAGGCGTGCCCCCTCCGTCCGGTCACCCCCTACGCGGTCAGCAAGACCGCACAGGAGCGGGTGGCGATCTCCTTCGGAGAGACCGCCGGGCTGCACGTGGTGCGGGCCCGGCTCTTCAACCTCCTCGGCCCCGGGCAGCCCGCGCACCTGGTGCCCATGTGTTTCCTGGCGCAGCTCCGGGAGATCCGGCGCGGCGCCGCGCCGCCGCCCCTCCGGGTGGGGAACCTCCTGGCCCGGCGGGACTTCGTGGATGTCCGGGACGCGGTCCGGGCCCTGGGCGTCCTGCTGGAGCAGGGAGAGGCCGGCGCGGCCTACAACGTCGCGTCCGGGGTCGACGTCGGCATCGGTGAGGTCCTCACGAGGCTCCAGGCCATCGAGGGCCTCGACGTGGAGGTGGAGGTGGACCCGACACGCCGGGGCGCCGGGGCGGACGACCGGATCCGGGCTGACGTTGCCCGCATCGCGCACCTCGGGTGGCGGGCCGCCCGCTCCCTGGACGACTCCCTCCGCGACATGTGGGCGCAGGGTTGATCACCGCGGGGTGACCGGCAGGTAATGCTCCGCCTCCCGGTCCGAGAGGGTCCCCTCGCGGAGCCGTTGCTCCAGCTGCTTCCTGTCGACGTCCCGCTGGTGCGGGGTCTGCTTCGTGTCCTTCCGGTGGAGGCGGGGACCCTCCTCTGCCGCCTGCGGGGGCGCCTCCAGGGGCTCCTTGATGTCGTCGGGGACCGGCGGCGCCGGTCCCCGGGGGGGCGCGGCCCTGGCCGCGTCCGCCGCGGTCGCGGAGGCCCGCGCCGAGGCCAGGAGGCCCCGGCAGGTCACCGTCGCCCCGGTCATCGCGTCCACCTCGTCCGCGCCCACCGGCCCCTCCCCCCGCAGGTGGAGGGATCCAGCTCCGTGCCCCCGGAGGTCCTCCACCCAGTCCTCGATGCCCCAGACATAGGCCGGGGTCTCCCGATGGGGGCCCATCTTCGCATCGATGATCACTCCGTCGGGGTCCAGGTCCAGGACCAGGGACACCGGCCCCTCGTATCCCGGGAACCGGGGCGCCCCGTCGGTGATCCGGATCCGTCGGATCCCTCCGTCCGCGCCCCAGCGGACCCGATGGGGGAAGGGTGTGGACACCGCGTCCCACGTGGAGAGGCCGCCAGGGTCCTGCGCTGCGTCGGGGTCCGGCCCGTCCGGCGTCGCGGCCGCCTGGTGGAGGGAGACCGTCGCTGCGAGGAGGAGCGCGATCCGGGCCCGGCCCCGCCAGACGACGCGGCGCCCGGGGATCCCTCCCGGCGCGGCGGCTCGGGAGGACAGGAGGGCCAGACCCCCCGCCGCGGCCACCCCGGCCATGCCCAGGAGGACCGTGAGTGAAAAACCCACCAGGGGGACCAACACCAGGCCCGCGATCAGGGTGGCCGCCACTGCGCCAAGGTGATCCGCCACGGAGAGTCGCGTCGCGGCCCGGTCGGGTCCCTCCCCCGCTGCGCCCAGGAGCGCGGCGGCGGTGGGAACCACCGTCCCTGCTGCGGCGCCCAGGGCGGCGGCGGTGACGACGAGGGCAGCCCCGAGGAGCGTCGACGCGTCGGAACTCAGGAGGATCCCGAGAAGCCCGGCGCCGACGGCGAGGAGGGCGCCGGCGCTCGCCGCCAGGGTCCTCGGGGAGGCGGCCCGCCCCCGCAGCCGCAGGTTCATCGTCGTCGCGCCGGCCCAGAGCCCGAGCATGAACACGCCGCTGAGGATCCCGAAGTGGGCCGCCAGGCTGCCGAAGTGGACTTGCCACGCCAGGAGGAGGATCAGCTGCCAGGCCATGGCCGCGGCCCCCCCGAAGGCGACGAGGGCCACGGGGGTCGCCACACCGTCCTCGCCGCGGCGGACCCGGCCGCCGAGAACCCCGAGGACAGCGAGGGCCAGGGCCAGAACGAGCCAGGGGATCAGGCCGCCCCGCGCGACCAGGATGCCCACGAGGGGATCCCCGCTGGCCTCGCCCTCCTGGAGGAGGTGCAGGAGGGGGGTGGTGGGGCGATGGGCCAGGATCGGGCCCCCGGGGGCCGCGTCGAGCTGGGCCCGGCGCGCAGCCATGCGAGGGGCCTCGAAGGCCACGGAGAGGCCGGCCCCGGGGACGCCCAGGCGGGGTCCAGGGCCCCGGTCGAGCCGGTCCGCCAGCGCGTCGGCGTCCGAGGACAGGGGGCCGTCGGAGCCGAGGAGGAGCATCCGCTCTCCCCCGGTGGCCACGACCCGTGAGAACACCGCGGCGATGGTCGCGTCCACGGCCCGGG
This sequence comes from Pseudomonadota bacterium, assembly GCA_043815665.1. Classification (GTDB taxonomy): domain Bacteria; phylum Myxococcota_A; class UBA9042; order CAIXZC01; family CAIXZC01; genus CAZNWW01. Next base: position 30,400 of record JBDRIT010000011.1, on the reverse strand, counting down.
CGTAGGCCAGGGCCGGCCCCTCCAGGACGTTCTCGGTCACGGTGATGGAGAGCCCCAGCACGCCGTCCGCGGACAACCCGCCACGGATCCTCGCCAGGGAGTCCCGGGACAGGAACCGGGCCGCCGCCGCGGTGGTCGGGTCCGTGTGCTGGAGCCACGCCAGGTCCCAGCCGGCGTCCGGGGGAGGGCGATCCCCGTGGCGCCACGTGAGACGCGGATCCTCCAGGCATGTCGCCAGGCCCCCGGTCGCGTGGCGGCGGAGGAGGGAGGGCCAGGCGGGATCCCGGACCACCACGGTCACCTGCTCCATGCCGGCGTCCAGGAGACGGCACGCCAGGGCCTCCGCGCCCACGCCCAGGATCCCGGCGCGCCGGGCCCCGGGGCGCTGGGCCAGGAGCGCGGCCGCGGTCCAGACCTCGCCCCCGTCCTCCGAGAGATGGGTCCGCAAGGCCCCGTCCCCGTAGATCGCGACGCCGCCGCCGAGGCGGGCCGCGGTCCAGCTCGTGTACGGGGTGTCCAGGGTTTCGAGGACCGCGGCGCCCTCGGGCATCGGGAGCGCGGCCTGCCGGGGTCCCTCCAGGAGGGCCAGGGGCGTTGTGCCCAGGACCAGGACCAGGGTGACCGCGGCGCCGCCCAGCGCACCCCCGAGGGCCTCCGCCGCCCATGCCCGCCCCACCGCGTCCTCCGGGCCCCCTCCGGCGGCGAGCCACCGGGCCCCCGCGGGGATCAGCCAGCCCGTGGCCAGGGACACCGGCGCCACGGCCAGCAGGGTCAGGGGGAGGAGCCGGGTCGGCGGGAAGGCGTCCGTGGGACCCAGGCCGGCCCAGGCCCGGGCCCGCCAGAGGAGGCAGGCGGCCAGGACCACCGTGAGGGGCTGGAGCGTGATGACAGCGAGGAAGGCTCCCGGGCGGGCCGGCAGGGCGCGGTGGAGCCGGGAGCCCACGGCGATCCAGAGGAGCCAGGCCGCCAGAAAGAACCCGACGCCGAGCTCGTCGCCGCCGTAGAGCCGCAGGTGCTCACGGAACAGGAGGCCCTGCCCCGCCAGGCTGACGAAGCCCACCAGGCCCAGGGGCAACGCGCTCCGTCGTCCGGGAGGGCTCAGGGGCGGTCCTCACGGAAGACGATGGCCTCCATGACCTGGAAGGACATGCCCTCCTTCCATGCGTCCTCCGCGAGGTTCGCCTTCAGGGAGAGCCGGGCGAGGGTCTCGGGCAGGGTCCAGCCCTGCTCCGGTGCGACCTGGGGGAGGAAGACCGCGGAGCGGCCCTGCTTCTCGATCCAGACGCCGTGCTTCCCGAGGATCACGTCCCAGGGGCCCTCCACGGGGACCGGGGGCGTGAGCACCGACACCTCGATCTCGATCTCATCCAGCTCCGACGGATCCACCGGGGGGAAGCGTCGATCCCGGGTCGCGGCGTTCACTGCGTTGTCCAGGACCCCCTGGAAGAGGGGCCTGGCGGGCGGGATGGTGCCGACGCAGCCCCGCAGCTGCCCCGCCTTCTTCAGGGTCACGAAGACCCCGGAGTTGGCCCGCAGGCGCGGGGTCAGGGCGACCCCCAGCTCCTCGGGGGTCGGGCGTGCGCGCTCCCGAACCCAGGCCTCCACGGTGCCCCGGGCCAGGCGGAGGAGGGCTCCCTGCTCCTCGTCGGACACCCCCAGCTCCGGCCCCAATCCGACCCCGGAGTAGGGCCACAGTCCGTTGACCTGCGCGGCGAGGTAGCTCACGGAGCGGGACCAGTCCCCGGTCAACGCGCCGGAGGTGTCCGTGGCGCGGCGGTGGTACTTCGCGTCGGAGGGGACGGCCTGCAGGAGCAGGACGATGGGCAGGAACCCGCAGATCGAATCCCCCGTCGACCGCTTGTGATCCCAGAAGCGGTCCGGCTCTCCGGAGCGGATCGCGGTCCAGGCGTCTTCCATGAGGGCCGGGAGCCGCGCCGGGGCCTCCCGGGGGCCAAAGGCCGCCCCGGGGGGGCCCGCGTAGTCGAAGCCCTGTCCCCAGTGGGTGAAGTCCGAGGACGCAACCAGGAGATCCCCGGGGCCCATGACCGAGCGCAGCCAGGCCCCCGCGTCCGCCGCCTCCTCGGGGCTCATGCGTCCCGCAACCAGGGGCACGAAGGTCCACCGGGTCCCCTCCAGGGCCCGCTGGAGGAAGGGGAGCTGGATCTCCACCGAGTGCTCCTCCGCATGGGCGTCCTCGTGATCAACGAAGAGGGGATGGGTCCGGAGGAGGGCGACGGCCTCCCGATCCACCGGGACCCGCCCGAGGGGGGTCTCGTAGTGGGTGAAGTCCGGGACGCTCACGCCATGGAACGCCACCCGGTGGGAGGGGCCGATCACGAAGACCCGGCCGTAGGTCCGGCCCCGGAGGGCCCCATAGGCCTGCCCGGCGATCGCGCCGCTGTACCGGAGCCCTGCGTGGGGCGCGATCAGGGCGATGGGATGCCCCTCCGGCGGCGCCGACGCCCCGTCCAGGAGCCCGTCCACCAGCGCGGCCAGGGCCGTCCCGTCCCCCGGATACCACGTCCCCGCCAGCACCGACCCCCGCACCCGTCCGGGCGAGATCTCTTCCGTGGGAGGGCCCTCCGGGCCCGATTCCTCTCGTGTGGGAGGGCCCTCCGGGCCCGATTCCCGCGCCGGCGGCTCCGGCGCCCCGTTCCCGTCCCTGCACCCTGCAAGGATCAACAGCGTCAGCCCGACAAACAACAGGCAGCACCGGCGTGCCTTCATGGTCCTCCCTCCCCAGGGGATGTCCCGGGTCCACGGTAGCACACGCGGCGGGAAATTTGGAGATCGCCGCAAGCCTGCCTATCCTGTAGAGGAAAGCCGGGTGATTTCGTCCGGTTAGAGTTGACAACGTAAAGCTGTGGCGGAAGCTGCCGTACCCGTGGGAGCCATGAGACCGACGCGAACCATCACCCCGCACCTCATCGCCCTGGCCCTCTGGTCTTGCTGCGCCCCCGCGCTGGCCCAGGAGGTTCCCCTTGCGCCCTCGGCGGACGAGCCGAACCTCCTGGTCTGGGTGGGCCCCCGCCTCCTCCGGCTGGAGGATCCCCCGCCCCTGTACGCGGTGACCCCCGTCCCGGTGGACGTGATCGGCGCGACCCTGGTCTGTGACGAGGAGCGCCTGGAGCTGGGGCCCCCGGTCTGGATCCATCCCGCCCGAACGGGCCACGCCTGGGCGGTCCCGGCCAACGCGCCGATCACCGCGCCGCGCTGCATCCTCGAGGTGGACGTGGGGGACCGGCGCTTCATCTCGGACCATCACATCCGGATTCGCAAGGAGGCGCCGGTGTCCGAGCTGGGTCTCCCCGCCTCTGCGGTGGTGGAGGGCAGCGGCGGCGGTGGCCTGGGCGTCACCATCCGTCATCTGGAGGGCCCCGTGCGGGCCCGCCTCCTCTCCCTCACCCGGACCCGGCACGTGACCTGGGACCTCTCCCTCCCCGAGGCGGATCAGGACGGCGTGCTGCGCCTCCAGATCCCCCTCCCCGAAGAGATCCTTGAGGCGGGGGAGTACCTCCTGGCCCTGGAGTCCAAGGGGGGACAGGGTGCGGTCTGTGATCAGCCGGTCTTCGTCGCCGGGGAGGCCCTGGTGGACCTCGAAGAGATCCGCCTGGAGCCCCTGAGCGAGACCCACTCGTGGCTCATCATCACCGGGGATGGCGCCGAGGACATCGGCGATCTCTCCCTGGACACCACGGCGGGGCGTCTGCCCCTGGCCCTGGAGATCGTCGAGGGCACCTCCATGCCGACGGTCAGGGCCCGGGTGCGGACCAGCCTCCTGAAGCAGTTCGGGACCCTCTCCCTCCGCATGGAGGAGAGCAATGGCTCCGTGCTCCTGGAGCTCGGCGCCGCGGTCGCGGCGGGCTTCGAGGCCGAGGTCTACTGACCGGACGTCCTTGCGGACAGCACCCGATCCAACCCGGCGAGATCCTTCACGATGGTGATGTCTTCGAACCCCGCGTCCTTCGCGAGGGCCCGCACCGCCGCCGTCTGCGCCCGGCCGTCGTACTCCATGAGGAGGCGCCCGCGGGGGGCGAGGGCTCCGGCTGCAGCGGGGAGGAGGCGCCGGATCACGTCCAGGCCGTCCGGCCCCGCGGTGATCGCCGACCGGGGCTCGTGATCCCGCACGTCGGCCTTGAGGCCCTCCCAGTCCCCGTCGGGGACGTAGGGTGGGTTCGCGGTGATCACCAGGGGACGGGGATCCGCCGCGACCCCGTCCACCAGGTCCGCCTCCACCAGCTCCAGTCGGTCCACGAGGTCCGCCGCCTCCCGGTTCGCCGCCGCCACCGCCAGCGCGTCGGCGGAGAGGTCCGCGCCGATCCCACGCCAGCGGGGCCGCTCGTCGAGGATCGAGATGATCACGTTGCCCGAGCCCGTGCAGAGATCGATGATCCGGACCTCCTCGTCCGCGGACGCCGCGTCCAGCGCGCCTTGGACCAGGAGCTCGGTCTCGGGCCGGGGCACCATCACCCGATGGTCCACCTGAAACGTCCGGCCCCAGAAGTCCCGACGCCCCAGGATGTAGGCCACCGGCTCCCCCTCGATCCGGCGCCGGGCCTGGGCCTTGAAGCGGTCCAGCTCAGCGCGATCCAGGGGACGGTCGAACTGGGTGTACAGCTGCACGCGCCCCAGCCCCAGGACCTCGGCGAGGAGGAGCTCCGCGTCCAGCCGCGGCGTGTCCGACGCGCCCGTGAAGCGCCCTGCGGTCCAGCGGAGTACCTCCATGAGGGTCCAGGTCCGAGCGTCCGCGCCCATGCCCCCCCTCAACGCCGGGTGCCGCGCCGTCGCGACGGCTGGAGGTGGTGATCGCGGATCTTCTGTCGGAGGGTGTTCCGGTGGATCCCCAGCAGCTCCGCGGTTGCGCCCATGCGCCCGCCGGTGCGCTCCAGGGCCGACTCGATGAGGGCCCGCTCCACGTGGGTCAATGCCATGGTGAGCAGGGGGGTGTCGCCGCCGTCCGCCGCGCGGATCAGGGGATCCAGGCGGATCCGCAGGAGCCGCCCGAGGGGCATGGCCCGGATCTGCTCCTCGAGGCCTTCGCGATCATCGGTCATGGGCCCTCCGGTCCGTCGTCGAGATCCCTGTCCAGGAAGAACCCCCGGCAGGCCTCGAGCTGGTCCGCCGCGTTGTCCTGGCTGCAGAGATGTTGCCGGAACGCGGCTGCGTTGGGAAGCCCCCTGGAGTACCAGAGGATGTGCTTGCGCATTGCCCGCACCGCGACGATGTGGGGGAGGTCCTCGAGGCTCGACGCGAGCTGGGTCTCGAGGATCGCCAGGATCTCGCTGGGGGCTGGGGGGGGCGGGGCCGGGTGCCCCTCCAGCGCAGCCCGGATCTCCGCGAAGATCCACGGCCGGCCGAAGCTGGCGCGGCCGATCATCACCCGGTCACAGCCTGTCTCGGTCATCATGCGCTTCGCGGACTCGCCGTCCACCACGTCGCCGTTGCCGATCACCGGGATGGTCAGGGCCTCCTTGACCGCGGCGATCAGGGTCCAGTCGGCGCGGCCCCGGTACTCCTGGGTCCGGGTCCTGGGATGCAGGATCACCGCGGCGGCGCCCGCGTCCTGGACGCGCCTGGCGAGGGCCACCGCGTTGATCGAGTTCATGTCCCAGCCCGACCGCATCTTCACGGTCACGGGGACATCCACCGCGGACACCATGGCCTCCACCACCCGGGCGGCCAGATCGGGATCCCGCATGAGCCCGGCGCCCTTGTCGCCCTTGACCACCTTGCGCGCGGGGCAGCCCATGTTGATGTTGATCGCGGTCACGTCCAGGTCGGCGACGATCCGGGCGGCCTCGGCCATCACGTCGGGGTCTGCGGAGGAGAGCTGCACGACCAGGGGAAGCTCATCGGGATGGAACCGGAGCATGCGCCATGAGCCCGCGGAGCCGAAGGTCAGACCCTCCGCGCTGATCATCTCGCTGAAGAGGAGGCCTGCGCCGTAGGACCGGCAGATCCTCCGGTAGGGGGAGTCCGAGATTCCGCAGAGGGGTGCGAGGATCGGCCCGTCTCCGAGGATCCTCTCCAGGAGGGTCCGAGGCTGGCAGTGGGGGCGTCGTTGACGGGTCAGCACCAGGCGGCGCCTCCCCCCGCGAGGTCGGCCATCATCACCAGCGCATCCTCCCCGTTGTCCTGGTAGTACCCGGGGCGCCGTCCGACGACCCGGAAGCCCAGGGCCTTGTAGAGGCGGCGGGCGCCGGTGTTGGAGCGTCGGACCTCCAGGACCATGTAGGCGGCGCCCTCCCGCTGGCCCCTCTCCAGGGCGGCCATGGTGAGGGCCTCCCCGATACCGCACCTCCGCTGCGCCGGATCCACGGCGAGGTCGAGGATGTGGGCCTCGTCCACCGCGACCCAGGTGACGATGAAGCCGTCCAATCTGCGGTCCCGTTCGGCCACGAAGATCCGGCTGATCTCGTTGCCCAGCTCGGCCACAAACATGGCCCGGGTCCAGGGATCCGAGAACGAGGCCCCCTCGATCTCCATCACCCGATCCAGGTCCTTCGCGGTCATCCGTCGGATGCGCATCCCGCCTCCCGGCTGCACCCCGGGGAGATACCACGAATCGTCTTGACAGGCCAGCGGCCCTCTCGAATACTCCCAGGCCATGGACCGGACCCTCATCGCCCCCTCCCTCCTCTCCGCGGACTTCGCCCGCCTGGGCGAGGAGATCCGCGCCGTGGAGGCCGGCGGCGCAGACTGGCTGCACTTCGACGTGATGGACGGACACTTCGTCCCCAACATCTCGGTGGGCCCCGTGGTCCTCGAGGGCGTGGCCCGCGTGGCGCAGATCCCCGTGGACGTGCACCTGATGGTGCGGGAGCCGGCTCACCTCATCGAGGCCTTTGTGGCCGCCGGCGCGGACCTCCTGACGGTCCACGTGGAGGCCTGCACCCACCTGGACCGGACCCTGCGCCGGATCCGGGAGCTGGGTGCGCGCCCCGGGGTCTCCCTGAACCCCGCGACCCCGTGGACCGCGGTGGAGCCGGTGCTGGATCTCGTGGACCTGGTCCTGGTCATGTCCGTGAACCCGGGCTTCGGGGGCCAGAGCTTCATCGCGTCCAGCCTCGAGAAGGTCGCCCGTCTTCGGGAGGCCCTGGACGCCCGCGGATCCGCGGCCCACCTCCAGATGGACGGCGGCATCACTCCACGGAACGCGGCCGGCGCGGCCGCCGCGGGGGCCGACGTCCTGGTGGCCGGGTCCGCGGTGTTCCGGGCGCAGGACTACGGCGACGCCATCCGCGGGATCCGCGCTGCAGCCGACGGCGCACGTCCCCCCCGGTGAATGTCCTGCGTCCTGAAGCGTTCTACAGGGGAATGCCCCGCAACGAGAGGAGGGCGACATGAACGCGACGATCTTCACCCTGCTGCTGGCCCTGACCCCCGCGACGGATCCCGGGGTCCTGGCCGCGGGGATCCAGAGCTTCTACAGGGAGAAGCAGGACTTCGCGGCGGAGTTCTCCCAGGAGATCGAGCGGCCGAACCTCCCCGATCGACCCCTCAAAAAACGTGGCCGCGTCTTCTTCAAAAAGCCGGGGTTGATGCGGTGGGACTACCTGGAGCCGGACAAGGTCTACTACATCAGCGACGGGGAGGTCCTCTGGAACTACATCCCCGAGAGCGCGTTGGCCTACAAGCTCCTGGTGAAGGACTCGGAGCTCTTCTACGCCCTGCGGTTCCTCTTCGGCGAGGGTGACCTGGAGAAGGACTTCCTCGTGTCCGCCGGGGCGCCGGAGGGGGAGCTCCTGCGCCTTGTGCTGAAGCCCCGGAACGACGAGCAGACCTTCAAGGAGGTCCACCTCCTCGCGGATCCGGCGACCTTCGAGATCATGGGGACCATCGTGATCGATCCCGCGGACAACGCGTCGCGGATCCGGTTCACGAAGCTCAGCTACACGTCCCTGAAGACCGCTGACTTTCACTTCGAGGCCCCCAAAGGGGTCCGCGTGGAGGACCTGTCCAACCCCGTGGCACCGCCCAAATGAGCCGCCGCCTCTTCCTCCTGTCCCTCGGCTGTCCCAAGAACCGCGTCGACTCCGAGGTCATGGCCGGGGCCCTCCTCGCGCAGGGCTGGGAGATGGTCCCCGGGCCCGATGATGCCGATCTCCTGCTGGTGAACACCTGCTCCTTCATCGGGGACGCCAAGCAGGAGTCCGTGGATGCGATCCTGGAGCTGGCCGAAGTGAAGGCGTCGCGGCCCGGGATCCGCCTGGTGGTGGCCGGCTGCATGGTCCAGCAGCATGGTCGGGAGATGGTCCCGGATCTCCCGGAGGTGGACCTCTTCATCGGCGCCGCCCAGGCGGGGGACCTCCCCGCGCTCCTGGACGGGCTGGGCGAGGACGGCGCGCCGCGGCTGGTGTCCCGGGAGGGGGGGGACTGCTTCCTCCCGGAGCCCGGGGCCCCCCGCTACCTGCCCGACGCGCCCCACCGGGCCTACGTGAAGATCTCCGATGGCTGCTCCCGGACCTGCGCGTTCTGCACGATCCCGTCGATCAAGGGACCCCGGCGGGACCGGGACCCGGAGGCGGTGGTGGACGAGGTGGTCCGCCTCGCCGCGGCGGGGGTCCGGGAGGTGACCCTCATCGGACAGGACATCTCCCGGTTCCAGGGCCGGGATGGCCTTCCGCGGCTCCTCGGCCGCCTGGAGTCGATTTCCGAGCTGCGCTGGGTGCGTCTGCTCTATCTTTACCCGGACGGCCTCACGGAGGCCCTCCTGGACCGCCTGGGGGCCGGCGGCAGGGTCCTGCCCTACGTGGACGTCCCGATCCAGCACGTGGACGACGGGGTCCTCCGGGCCATGCGCCGGGCCACCTCCGAGGCCGCGGTGCGGGACGCAGTGGCCCGGGCCCAGGCCCGGGTCCCCGGGGGCGCGCTGCGCACCACGGTGATCACGGGCTTCCCCGGCGAGGACGAGGCGGCCTTCGAGAACCTCCTGGGCTTCGTGGAGGAGGGCCACTTCCGGCACCTGGGGGTGTTCGCATACTCCCCGGAGGAGGGCACCCCCGCAGCGACGCTGCCCGGACAGGTCCCGGGGGCGGTGGCTGCGGCCCGTCGTGACCGGATCCTCGAGGCCCAGCGGATCGTGTCCCGCCGGTGGAACGAGGCGGACGTCGGGCGGGTCGTGGACGTGCTGGTGGAGGGTCCGTCCGAGGAGCACGACTGGGTCCTCACGGGCAGGACCGCGGCCCAGGCCCCTCAGATCGACGGGGTCACCTACCTGGAGCTCTGTGACGCCGCCCCTGGCGAGATCGTGGCCTGCGAGATCACGGAAGCGTCGGATTATGATCTGGTGGCGCGGCCTCTTCGGGGCTGAAGCCCCTCCCTGCTACAGGCACTCGTCGGTGTCGGGTTCGCAGGTCTCCACCAGGGACTCGATGGGGGTGATCCCCGGCTGGAAGAGGGTCGTGAGCTCTGCGTCGAGGTAGCCCTCGAAGAAGTACGCGTCGTTGGTGCCGTCCCCGTCGAGGTCGTAGTCCGCGCAGAGGTGGGCCATGTTCATGAACCAGTGGAAGTTCACCGTACCCAGCCCCACGACTTCGAGGCAGAGGTCCTCCGCCTCGGTCTCCCGGATCCCACCCTGGAGGAAGCCGTCGGAGATGGTGGTGCCGTCGTCGCCGATGACGCCGGAGCCGGTGATCCCCTCGATATGGAAGGGCTTGGACACCGTGGGGGTGATGATGTCCAGCTCGATCTTGTTGTCCGCAGCGATGACGAACTTGCAGCCGTTCGGATCGTCCTCGAGGGCGGTCTGGAACTGGGCGGGCACCAGGGCGTAGGTGTACGCCACCGGGGTCTCCCCGTCCATCTCCGCGAGGGCCGAGGTCATGGTCAGGGTCAGGGTGCCGCCGTCCCGGTCGTGCTCCACCACGTTGAAGACCAGCACCAGCTCGTAGGTGCTGATGTCCTTGGCCCAGACGGGGTCCAGGTTGCCCGTGGGGTAGGTGGCGTTGAGCTTCGTGATGGCGAAGCTCCGGCCGGTGAGGTCCACCAGATCCGCGCAGGACGCTGCGGGGACGGGGGTGTCCTCGCCGCCGCCCGTGGTGTCTACGCCGCCGCCGCTGCTGCCGCCGCCGCTGTCGCAGCCGAACAGGGAGAGCGCCAGGATCAGGCCCAGGATCGTTGTCTTCATCTCGTCCTCCCGGATGAGGTGTCGGGTCGTTGAGTCGCCGAAGTTTAGCGACCCCGGACACGAATAGAAAGTAGATCCTTGGGCAGTTGTTTTGAGCCGGCCGGATTGTTGGGAGTCCCTTCCCCGGTGATACATTGGGGTGTGGAGGTCTCCATGCCCATCCTGATCAGCATGATTCTCATCGCCTCGACCCTGGCCGCGGCCGAGCCGCGCTTCGGCCTGGATCGGGATCCGGTCTGCGTGGCCTCGGCCCTTGCGGAGGGCAACCTCCGGGTGCTCCTCCCCGGAGACCCGATGAGTCCGCCCTGTGCCTGGTCGGGGGAGGCCGCCTTCGCCCTGGAGCTGGGGCGCTGCCACACGCGGTACTCCTGGTGGAACGGCGCCCGCAGCCACAACCTTGAGAAGGCCGCCCGGGCCATCGACGGCGTGGTGCTGCGCCCCGGGGAGACCTTCAGCTTCAACCGGCGGGTTGGGGAGCGCACCGAGGCGACCGGGTACCGTGAGGCCAAGGTCATCGCGCATTACGGGTACGCCGATGGGGTGGGCGGGGGGATCTGCCAGGTCGCCAGCACCCTGTATGGTGCGGCGCTCTTCGCAGGGCTCGAGGAGGTGGAGCGCAGTCCGCATCGCTTCCGGGTCGCGTACACCCGCCTGGGGCTCGACGCGACGGTGGACTACGACAAGAAGGACCTGAAGCTCCGGAACCCCTTCCCGTTCCCCGTGCGCCTCGAGCTGGGCCGGACGGGGAAGGGGGAGCTCATGGCCCGGGTGAGCGGGCCGATGGAGCTGGTGGTGACCCGCTACCGCTACAAGCTCGAGGAGGTGACCGACTCGGACCGCGTCCGCTTCAAGAAGGTCGCTGCGCCGAAGGACGTGCTGGTGTACTACGGTCGCCCGGGGATCACCCTGGAGCGCCTGAAGAGCCAGCGGACCGTGTTCCAACAGGAGTGGAGCCGGAGCAAGCTCGGGAAGGACCAGTACCAGGCCAGCCCCTGGGAGCTCGAGGTGGCCGTGTATCCGGGCGGGAAGAAGACCCTGCGGGGGGCCACGAAGAAGCAGATCGCGGGTCTCCTCAAGGGGACGAAGTACAAGGTCGCGGATGCGATGTACCAGGATCTGGAGGAGAAGGACAGCAAGTGGCTCCGCCCGGACTACGTCTCCGGGAAGCGCCTCCGCCAGTTCGAGCGCTTCAACCAGCCCGCCGCGGTCGCCGCTTCCGACTGAATTTGCCTGTTTACTTCCGCGCACGCCTGCGTTAATATCCCCCGACTTAACTGATCAAACGCGGGATCGCCCGCGCGCACGAGGAAAACTGGACATGGTCGACGAGACAAGCACGGAGTTCGATGACGACGTCGCCTCCGACGGTGAGGAGGCCTACGGGGCAGAAAGCATCAAGGTCCTCAAAGGCCTGGAGGCCGTGCGGAAGCGGCCCGGGATGTACATCGGGGACACCGACGACGGGACGGGGCTGCATCACCTGGTCTTCGAAGTCGTGGACAACAGCATCGACGAGGCCCTCGGGGGGCACTGCGACCTGATCACCGTGAAGGTCATGGCCGACGGCTCCGTGTCCGTGGAGGACAACGGCCGCGGCATCCCTGTGGGGGTCCACTCCGAAGAGGGCGGCCGCTCGGCGGCCGAGATCGTGATGACGGAGCTTCACGCGGGCGGCAAGTTCGACGCGAGCTCCTACAAGGTCTCCGGCGGTCTTCACGGCGTGGGCGTGTCCGTGGTGAACGCGCTCTCCGAGGACCTGAAGCTCTGGGTGTACCGGGAAGGCCGGGTCCACTACCAGGAGTACCTCCGCGGGGCCCCCGTGGCGCCGCTGAAGGTCATGGGCCACACCGACAAGCGGGGGACCAAGGTCCTCTTCTACCCGGACCCCGACATCTTCGCCATCACGGAGTTCCAGTTCGAGATCCTGTCCCAGCGCCTTCGGGAGCTGGCCTTCCTGAACAGCGGCCTCACCATGGTCATCGAGGACGAGCGGATCGGGAAGCGGGAGGTCTTCGTCTACGAGGGCGGGATCCGCTCCTACGTGACACACATCGCCGCGAACAAGCAGAAGATCCACGAGGAGCCCATCCACATCATGGGCGAGAAGGACATGATCGTGGTGGAGGTGGCCCTCCAGTGGACCACGTCCTACCAGGAGAACGTCTTCGCGTTCACCAACAACATCCGCAACCGGGACGGCGGGAGCCACGTGGCGGGCTTCCGGGCCAGCCTCACCCGCTCGATCAATACCTACGCCCAGGCCCAGCACTTCCTCAAGAACGACGGGGCGCTCTCGGGGGAGGACGTGCGCGAGGGCCTCGTCGCGGTGCTCTCGGTGAAGATGCCCGACCCCAAGTTCTCCAGCCAGACCAAGGACAAGCTGGTCTCGTCGGAGATCAAGGGCCTCGTCGAGGCGATCCTCAACGAGAGCCTCGCGATGTTCTTCGACGAGAACCCGGGCTCCATCAAGCAGATCATCAGCAAGTGCCTTGAGGCCAGCCGGGCGCGGGATGCGGCCCGACGGGCCCGGGAGCTGGTCCGGCGCAAGGGCGCGCTGGACAGCGCCAGCCTCCCCGGGAAGCTCGCTGACTGCCAGGAGCGGGATCCCTCCCGGGCCGAGCTGTTCATCGTGGAGGGCGACTCCGCAGGCGGCTCCGCCAAGCAGGGCCGGGACCGCCGCACCCAGGCGATCCTGCCCCTCCGGGGCAAGATCCTCAACGTGGAGAAGTCCCGCTTCGACAAGATCATCAAGAACGAGGCCATCGGTCTCATGGTCACCGCGCTGGGCACGGGGATCGGACCCGAGAGCTTCGACATCTCCAAGCTGAGGTACCACAGCATCGTGCTCATGACCGATGCGGACGTGGACGGGCACCACATCACGACCCTGCTGCTGACCTTCTTCTACCGGCAGATGCCCGAGGTCCTGGAGCGGGGGCATCTTTACCTCGCCCAGCCGCCCCTCTACAAGATCAAGAAGGACAAGCGGGAGCAGTACCTCAAGAACGAGGCGGCGATGCAGAACTTCCTGCTCCTGACCGGCACTGGCGGGGTCAACCTCCGTACGGGGCTCGCCGAGTCGCCCCTGGAGGGGGAGCGCCTCCTCGAAGTGCTGCGGGAGGTCGTCCGGTACCGGGAATGGCTCAGCCAGTTCGACTACACCACCGACACGCGGATCCTCGACGCGCTCCTCGCTGCGACGGAGCTGGACGGGCAGAACCTGGACGACCAGGCCGGGCTGGAGAAGAGCCTGGGCGCGATGGAGATCTACCTGCGCAAACACGCGCCGAGCGCGTTCCCGCTGTCCTTCGAGATCGAGGACGACACCGAGAACGACACCCTCCGGGTCCAGGTGCAGAGCATGCTCAAGGGGGTGCCCCGGCGCACCACCCTCGGTCACGAGCTTCTCTCTTCACCCCGGTTCCAGCGCCTGCGTCGCCTCGCTGTGGGCCTCAAGGGCCTCGGAGGTCCTCCCTACACCCTCAGCGACGGGAAGGAATGGGAGGAGGTGCAGGGGACCCTGGAGGGCAGCCTCGACCTGCTGATGGATCGGGGCCGCAAGGGCGTCACCATCCAGCGGTACAAGGGTCTCGGCGAAATGAACCCGGATCAGCTCTGGGAGACCACCATGGATCCAGCGAGCCGGACCCTCCTCCAGGTGCGCATCGAGGACGCGGTGGCCGCGGACCAGATCTTCACCCTCCTCATGGGTGACGACGTGAGCCCCCGGCGCGACTTCATCATGGAGAACGCGCTGGCGGTGTCGAACCTCGATATCTAGGAGTTGTGGCGTCGCCAGATGTCAGCAGATCGCCAGGGCTACCTGTCCGAGATCGAGCGCTTCTTCGCGGCGATGCGTATGGGCGGCTTCGTCCTCGCACCCCGCGACGTGGAGCTGGTGCAGGAGTGGTACGAGCGCGGGATCCCCATGGGGGTGGTGATGAGAGGGGTCACCGAAGGCATCGAAGCCTGGAGGGACCACGCCGTCGCCGGACAGCGTCCCCCCCATCGGCTCTCCTTCTACCAGAAGAGGCTTCGGACACACATCAAGGTCTGGACACGAGAGGAAGAGGCCACCGACCTGGAGCTGTCCAGGCCCCGTCAGTTCCTGAAGGCCCGCCGCGCCGAGCTCGAGCTTCTCCTGGCAGCCGAGGAGAGGGAGCTGGAACGCGAGATCAAGGAGATCCTGCGGGAGCGTCTGGAGCTGCTCGATGCTCGCCTGGCGGCAGAGAGTGTCGCCGAGGGCGCGGCTGCCTACGAGCTGCTGCTCCTTGACGAGGAGATCCTGCAAATTTATCATCTCCGTCTGACTGGAGATGCCGGAGCACCACCCGAAGAACAGGAAGACGGTTTGCGGGAGAGGCTCCGGATACCGACCCTCTGCTACTGGAGTACCTAGATGTCCAAGGAGGTCTGCTGCCGGCGCTGTGATGGACGTGGCTGGGTGCGCGCCGATGGGCCGACCTATGCTGCCGTCGCGCTCTGTTCCTGCCTGGTTCCCTGTCCCGAATGCGAAGACTCAGGGTTTGTGACGCGCATTCGAAGGTCGGACAGTCGTCAGGTCGCAGCGCGCTGCGACTGTGCGAACCTGCGACGCCGGGTCGGGGCATACAATGGAGCCGAGATCCTGTCGGAGCTGAAGAGGTGTACCTTCGACACCTTCGAACCCGACCCGAACCATCCCTCCCAGCGGCAGGCGCATACCCTCCTCAAGAAATGGGCAAGAGGCTTCAAGCCTGGCGACAAGGGCTGGCTGATCCATGGACCTGTCGGCGTGGGAAAGACACATCTTGTCTGCGCTGCTGTCACGATCCTGTCGCTGGAAAAGGCTGTCTCTGCGCGGTTCATCGAGTTCTCCAACCTGCTGCGCAGGCTTCAGGCCGCATTTGGCAACAACAAGGGCGACGACCTCCTCCAGTCTCTTGGTTCCTGCGAGTTCCTCGTCATCGACGAGCTCGGCAAGGGCCGAAACACTCCGTGGGAGAACGATGTCGTGGATACCCTGATTTCGAGTCGTTACAACACGGGAAAGACGACCCTCTTTACATCGAACCACCCTCCGGAAGGACCTGATTCCCTGATGGACAGACTGGGCGAACGCGTTGTCTCGAGGATCTGGGAGCGTTGCACCATGCATGGGATGACCGGGGACAACTATCGGAGAAAAAAATTATGAAAAAATCCGACATGACCCGAGGCATCCTGGTTCTGTTCGTCGCGGCCGCGCTGGCTGCGACCGCCTGCAGCCGCCCCAAGAAGGTCCTCACCGCGCAGCAGCGCAACGAGGTGGAGCGCAACATCCTGGAGGAGCTGCCGTCGGATCCCGATCTCGTCCGCCTCGATGCGAACTTCGAGGACAAGGTCACCCTCCTGGGCTACACCCTCTCGGAGGAGCGGGTCACGCCGGGGGATCAGCCCCTCACCGTGACCTACTACTGGCGCTGCGACGCCAAGATCGACGGGGACATGAAGATCTTCGTCCACCTGGACAGCTCCAAGCGCACCACCTATGACCACTACGCAGTCTCCGGGCTCCTCCCCACCAGCCAGTGGGAGCCGGGGCAGATCATCCAGGACGTCCAGACCATCGACATCGGCCGGGGCTACCCCGAGGGCACGGCGCTGCTCTGGGTGGGCTTCTTCGACCAGACCCTCTGGAGCGAGCGCCAGGAGAACAAGCGCCTCACCCTCAAGGACCCGGGCAAGGGCCGCAAGGACAAGGGCGAGCGCCTCCTGGTGGCCACCCTCTGGATCGGCAAGGGGGGGCCGAAGTCCGCAAACGTGTCCCGGGCCTCAGGGATCACCATCGACGGCAAGCTCGACGAGCCGGGCTGGGCCACGGCCATGGCCTCTGTGGGGCCCCTGGTCAAGGTCCGTGGCGGCGCGGCCACCGGGCCCGGTCAGGGCGTGAAGGCCGGCTTCCTCTGGGACGACGAGCGCCTCTACCTGGCCTTCGACGTCGAGGACCGGGACGTGAGGTCAGAGCTCACCGACCGGGACTCGAAGCTCTGGACCACGGACAACGTGGAGCTCTTCCTGCGCCCCTCGGGCGCCGCTGGGGGCGCCTACATCGAGCTGCAGGTCTCCCCTGCCAACGTGATCTTCGACGCGCTCTTCACCGGCCACCGGACCCCGGAGTGGGAGAAGGCCGCGGCGAACCTCACCCTCGATGTGGAGAGCGCCGTCGTCGTGGAGGGCATCCTGAACAAGCCGGGCCGGGATGGCGGCTGGACCGCAGAGATCTCGATTCCCTTCAAGGAGCTCCACGGGGTGGAGGGCCCCCCGGCCCCGGGCACGATCTGGACCGCCAACCTCTACCGCATCTCCGAGGGCAAGGCCGCGGACGCGGTCACCTGGGTCCCCGTGGGCGGGGACTTCCACGAGCTCACCGGCGCGGGCCGCCTCACCTTCGTCGCCAGGTAGGCCGGTATGGCCAGCCAGGCCCCACCGACGGTTGACGGGATGGCGTGGATCCTCGGGGGGGGGACCGCGCTGGAGCGGCTCCGCCGCACCATGGCCTTCCTCCGCAGCGATCGGGGCTGTCCCTGGGACCGCAAGCAGACCCACCAGACCCTGATCCGCTACGCGGTCGAGGAGGCCCACGAGCTGGGCGAAGCGGCAGCCCGCGGCGACCACGGGGCGATCCGGGAGGAGCTGGGGGATCTGCTGCTGCAGGTGGTCTTCCACGCGCAGATCGCGGCGGAGTCCGGGCTCTATGACCTCTCGGACGTCGCCCAGGGAATCTGTGAAAAACTCTGGCGGCGGCACCCCCACGTGTTCGGTGACGACGTGGCCGAGACCCCGGAGGACGTGGAGCACACCTGGGAGCGGACCAAGGCCAGGGAGAACGGAGGGACGGACAAGGGCCTCCTGGACGGGGTGCCGCGTTCCCTGCCCGCCCTGGGGCGGTGCCACCGGATCTCGGAGCGGGCGTCCAGGGTGGGCTTCGATTTCCAGGATCCGGAGCAGGTCCTGGCCAAGCTCCTGGAGGAGGCAGCGGAGCTCGTGGAGGCCCGGGGGAGCGGCGATCCCGTCGCCCTCCGCCATGAGGTCGGGGATCTCCTCTTCGCCGCGGCCAACCTGGCGAGGCAGCTCGGCGTGGAGCCCGAGGACGCGCTCCAGGGCAGCAACGACCGGTTCACGGCGCGGTTCCGCCGGGTCGAGCAGGGCATCGCTGCCCGGGGGGGCGCGCTCCAGGAGGCGACCATGGACGAGATGGAGACCCTCTGGCAGGCAGCGAAGGCGGACGACGCCGACCGCAACGAGGCCTGACGGCGACGGGGCATGCCCGGTCAGCGAACCACCCACAGGCGCCTCCTCTCCTCCGCGGCGGGGTTCACGGTCCTCACCCTCCTCTCCCGGATCCTGGGCCTCGTGCGGGAGCAGGTGCGTGGGTACTACCTGGGCACCGGCACGGGCTCCGACGCATTCGGCCTGGCGGCGATGATCCCCAACCTGTTCCGCCGCCTCCTCGCCGAGGGGGCCATGACCGCGGCCTTCGTGCCGGTGTTCACGGGGTTCATCAAGGGCGAGGACCGGGGGGAGATGCGCCGCTTCCTCTCCGCGTTCGTCACCCTCTTCGCGCTGTTCCTCGCGGGCTTCACCGCGGTGATGATCTTCCTGTCCCCCTGGGTGATCCGGACCTTCTTCCCCGGCTTCGGCGCGGTGCCCGGGAAGCTGGCCCTGACCATCGTCCTGACGCAGCTGATGTTCCCCTACCTCTTCCTGGTGAGCCTCGCCGCGGTGGCCCAGGGGGTGCTCAACAGCTTCCGGATCTTCGCCCCCTCTGCGGCCACGCCGATCCTGCTCAACCTGGCGATCATCGGGGCCACGGTGGCCCTCCACGATCTCTTCCCCGATCCCAGCTACGCGCTGGCCATGGGGTTCCTCCTCGGCGGCGCGCTCCAGCTGGTGTTCCAGCTCCCCTGGATCGCCCGGCTGCGCATGGAGGTCCGGCCGTGCTTCGACTGGTCCCATCCCGGCATCAAGGAGCTCCTCCGGGTCTTCGCCCCCGGGGTCTTCGCCGCGGGGATCTACCAGATCAACGTCTTCGTCTCCCAGATGATCGCGGCGGGCCTCGCGGAGGGGACCATCGCCTCCCTCCAGTATTCGACCCGGCTCCAGGAGCTGGTCCTCGGGATCTTCGTGGTGTCCGTCACCACGGTGGTGCTCCCCACCTTCGCGCGGCAGTTCGCGGACCGCAGCTCCCGCGACGTCGGCGACACCTTGCGCTTCAGCCTGGGGCTCCTGGCCCTGGTGGCCCTCCCCGCGACCGCGGGGCTCATCGTCCTGCGGGAGCCCATCGTCCGCCTGCTCTTCCAGTTCGGGGAGTTCGATGCGCAGAGCACCCGCCTGACGGCCTTCGCGATCCTGTTCCACGCGCCCGGCATCTACTTCATCGCGTCCTCCCGGACCCTCTCCCAGGTCTTCTACGGTGCGAAGGATCTGCGCACCCCCGCGTGGTGCGCGCTGGCCTCGATGCTGGCCAACATCGGCCTCTGCTTCACCCTGGCCGGGCCCCTGGGCAACGGGGGCATCGCCCTGGCCAACAGCCTCTCGGCCGCGGTGTCCGCGGTCCTCCTGGCGGTCTTCCTGGGTCGGACCGGGGTGGCGCCCCCCCTCCGATCCCACGGGTGGACCCTCTTGCGGGTGGCCGTGGCCGCCGGGATCATGGCCGCGGCACTGGTGGGCCTGGCGGCCCTCCTTCCCTGGAGCCAGGACCTCGGACGGGCCGCCCTCGGCCTGAGGCTGGTGCTCTTCGTCGGGGTCGGCGTGGGCGTCCTCCTCCTGGCGGCGCTGCTCTTGGTGAAAAAGGAGTTGCTGGAACTGCTGCAGCTGGTAAAAAGGTCGAATGGAACACGAACAGAATGATCCGGCCGGTTCCGACGAGCAGTCCATCGAGCTGCTGCGCCGCCTCCTCCTCGAGGCGGAGGAGCGTTACAGGGACTTCGTCGAGTACGCCCACGAGATCATGATCATCCTGGACTCCCGGGGCATGATCACCCGGGTGAACCGTGCCTTCGAGCGGCTCCTCGGGGTGCCCCGCGCCGAGGCGACGGGGCGCAACTTCGGGACCTTCGTCACCGGCATGCCCGATGCCACGGTCCGGACGCTCCACGACATCCTCTGGGAGAAGGGCTCCGTGGTGGTGTCCGCGTTCCTGCGCACGGCCTCCGGCGAGACCCTCGCGACGGAGGTCACCGCCACCTCCATGTCCGACGACACGGGGAAGATGCTCGGCGGACGGATCGTGGCCCGGCCCATGGTGGATCGGGCGGACGGGGTGATCAACCTCATCCGGCGGGATCGCCTCGCCACCATGAGCGAGCTGATCTCCGGCGCGGTCGGGGACATCGCGACCCCCTTGACCGTGATGCTGGGGAACGTGGAGGCGCTCCTTCAGGAGGAGGTCACCGGGCGGCGCCGGGAACAGCTGGACGAGGCCTTCGTCGCCGGGAACCGGATCCGGAAGGTCCTGGACGACCTGCGGGTCTTCGCCCGGAGTCGGGCCACGGACCAGGTGGTGGTGGACCTGGAGGAGATCGTCTCCGCCGCGACGGCGGTCATGGGGGAGCGGTTCAGCGACGCCTCCGTGCGCGTGGTGCGGGACCGGGCCGGGCAGCCCATGCCGATCCGCGTCGACCCCACCATGCTCCAGCAGGCGATCGGGGCGATCCTCGAGAAGGCCCTGGCCCGGGTGGGGGCTCGGCCGCGGTACCGGATGGTGTGGATCTCCACCCGATTGGAGCTGGGGATCGCCCGTCTGGAGGTGGCGGACAACGCCCCCGAGGGCGAGGGGAGCGCGGGCGGGGGCATGGCCCTCTCCGTCGCGAGCGGCGTCGTCGGTGCGTGCGGAGGGCAGCTTTTCGCCTCCGGGACCCGTAGAAAAGGCAATGCGGTCGTGGTACTGTTGCCGCTATCTGACACCTGTGGAGCGGCGGAGCCGCCCGCGTGACCCAGGGAGGCCCCATGGCACCCGATGATGCGACCACCATCCTGCTCGTCGAGGACGAGGCCGTCCTCCGTGGCATGGTGGAGCAATGGCTGCGGAAGAACGGCTACCGGGTCTTTACCGCCGGAGACACCCAGGAGGCGGAGCGGGTCCTCGAGATCGCCGAGCCCCAGCTCATGATGTTGGACATCCGGCTCCCCAAGGAGTCCGGGATCGACTTCCTGGCGCGGATCCGGGATCAGTACCCGGACCTGGCGGTGATCATCTCCACCGCCGTGGACGACACCTCCATCGCGGTGCGGGCGATGAAGCTCGGCGCGTATGACTACATCGTCAAGCCCTTCTCCCTCCAGACCTGCCTCATGGCGGTGCGCGGGGCCGAGGAGCGCTGGAAGCTCCGGATCCGGGACAAGTACTACCACGACGAGCTGGAGCAGACCGTCCTGGAGCGGACCCGTGAGCTGGAGGTGGTCACCGACACCACGGTGTTCCTCCTCGCGAAGCTGGCCCAGTCCCGGGATGACGAGACGGGCCATCACCTGGAGCGCATGCGGTATTACGCCGTCGCGCTGGCCAAGGCCTTGAAGGAGCGGGGAGCGCGCATCGGCGACGAGTTCCTCACCTCCCTCTACCGGTCGAGCCCCCTCCACGACATCGGCAAGGTGGGCATCGCCGACGCGATCCTCCTCAAGCCCTCGTCCCTCACGGCCGAGGAGTTCACGATCATGAAGACCCACGCGGCCCTGGGGGCCGAGTGCATTACCGAGGCGCTCAACCTGGTGCACGGCGAGGCCGGGAGCTTCCTCCACATGGGCTATGACGTCTGCCGGTACCACCACGAGAACTTCGACGGCAGCGGATACCCCGACGGGCTGCGGGCGGACGGGATCCCCCTGGCGGCGCGGATCATCACGGTGGCCGACTTCTATGACGCGCTCTTCTTCCCCCGGATCTACCGGCCCACCTCCGTGCCCCACGACGAGATCGTGAAGACGATCACCGACCTCAACGGCCGGAAGTTCGATCCCGTCGTCGTGGAGGCCTTCCTCGGCATCGCCGAGGAGTTCCGGGAGATCGCCAACCGGTTCGTGGACTGAGGCTTCGGGGCGGACGTCATGGACATCCGGATCCTCGACGATGCCACCGCGGTGGCTGAGGAGGCCGCGGCGCGGATCGCCGCGTGGGTCGCGGCCCGGCCCGACGCGGTCATTGCCATCCCCACGGGGCTGACTCCCGTGGAGCTGTACCGGCGCCTGGTGGCCGCACACCGGGCTGGAGCGCCGGATCTCGGGGGGGTGTCCTGGTTCGCGTTGGACGAATTCCAGGGGGTCGCCCCGGACCACCCCGGGAGCTTTCGCCGCTGGCTCCTGGAGGCCCTGATCCACCCGGCGGGGCTCGACCCGGAGCGCCTCCACTCCCTGCGGGGCGATGCACCGGATCCCGCCGCCGAGGCGAGGGCCTACGAGGCACGGATCCGCGCCGCGGGCGGCCTGGATCTGGCGGTCCTGGGCGTGGGGCGCAACGGCCACCTGGCCTTCAACGAGCCCGGCACACCCCCGGACAGCCCCACGGGCACCCGGCGCCTCACCGAGGCCACCCGGGAGGCCAACGCGTACCTCTTCTCCGTGGGTGAGGTCCCCACCCATGGCATGAGCATGGGCCTGGGAACCCTCGCCGCGACCCGGCGCCTGCTGCTCCTGGCCACGGGGGCCTCCAAGGCCGCTGCGGTGCAGGCGATGACCCGGCCAGAGACCTCCGTCACAACCTGCCCGGCGGCGTTGCTGCGGGACCACCCGGACGCGGTTGCGTTGGTGGACCGGGAGGCCGCGGCGGCGCTCCATGTGGTGGCCTGAGATGGCCCTGCCCGAGACGGTGAAGCGGGTCCTGCCCTGGGTGGGCAGCGGGGTCCTGGTGGCCTACATGGCCATGACCACCGATCTGATGGGCGTGGCCGACGCCCTGGAGTCCGTGGATGCGGTCCTCCTGGGCCTTCTGCTGGTGATCGGGACCCTGATCGCGTTCTTCACGGACACCATCGGCGTGGCCATGGGCTTCAGCGCCTTCGTCGCGCCGGTGACCTTCCGGGAGGCGATCCCGATCAAGGCCACCTCGTACTTCCTCAACGTCCTCAACTACAACGCGGCCCTCGCGGGCATGGCCTTCTACCTCAACCGCAGCCGCAACGTGGGGTTCTGGAGGGCCCTCGGGGCCCTGATGTTCGTCAACGTGGTGGATCTCCTCGGGGTCCTGCTGCTTCTCTCCCTCGGCATGGTGATCACCCTGGGGACCGAGACCTTCTCCCCGGGGCTGGGCTTCACCCTCCGGGCCATCGCCTGGGGTGGCCTCGCGGGGTTCGTGGCCGGGGCCCTGTGGTTCCGCAGCGATCTCCCCCTGCCGGTGTTCGGGCGCCTGCGCACCAAGGCCCTCTTCCTGCCGATCCGGGAGGCGAGCCTCGGGACCTGGAGTCGCCTCCTCGCGGCGCGGCTCCTCCTCCAGGGGCAGTACCTTCTGGTGGCCTACGCGCTGCTGGTGCTCTTCGGCGTCGAGGTCCCCTTCCAACGGCTCCTGGCCTACGTGCCGGTGCTCACCTTCATCCAGATCGTGCCCATCTCCATCTCGGGGATCGGCACCACCCAGATCGCCGCGCGGCAGTTCTACGGTCCCTACGTGGTGGCCGCGGGCCGCAGTCCCCTCGCGGTGGTGGACGCCTGCACCACCACGGGGATCGTGGGCTTCCTCCTGCTGCGGGTGATCCTCGCCTATTTCTTCCTCGGGGAGCTCTCCCGGGACATCATCCGAAAGGGCGCCGACGTTCCGGAGGAGCCAGCGTCCTGACGCGGGGCGGGTGGATCTTCGCCGGAACCTCCTGTATGATTCCGGGTCCCTTGAGCGTACTCGGAGGTGCGGGGATGGCACGCACGGTGATCCTTCGGTTGGTCCTGGTTCTTGGAGTCTTCACCCTGGCGATCGGCTGCGGCGGCGGTGACGGCGGCGGCGGCGATCCAGACTGGACGCAGGTCGACGGCAACGGCGGGGGCCCCGACGTGGAACCCTCCGGGCCCGAGGTCCCCTGCGGCGCCGCGTCGGACTGTCCGCCGGAGCTGCCGGTCTGTGACACGGCCACCAAGGTCTGCGTGGAGTGCTCCAAGGACGACCATTGCTTCGGCGACACGCTGATCTGCCACCCCCTCCACAAGGCGTGCGTGGAGTGCGTCATGGACGACCACTGCGGGCCCAACGAGCATTGCCTCGACGGCGTCTGCTCGGACAAGCTCTGCTGGCCCGGGGTGGACACCTGCGTGGGCAACTCCGTGCACACCTGCTCCGAGGACGGCATGGATCCCAACTGGAAGGTCGTGCCCTGCTCCGACCAGTACTGCTTCAAGGGGGCCTGCCTCGAGTGCAACCCGGGGCAGACCCAGTGCAAGGGAAAGTTCGTGGTGGAGTGCGACGGGGACGGCGCCGACTACCAGGTCCTCGAGGACTGCGGCGAGAAGCAGTGCATCGGCAACCAGTGCCTCTTCTGCTACCCCGGCAACAAGATGTGCGAGGGGAACGTTGCGATGATGTGCAACCAGGCGGGCGAAGCCTGGGAGCTGAACCAGGACTGCGACGACCAGGGGCTCGGCTGCATCGGGGGGCTCTGCATCAGTCCCTGCGCAGGGGACATCAAGCAGAACACCAACGCGGGCTGCGAGTTCTACGCGGTGGATCTGCACAACGCGGTGGACGGGGCCTACGACGCGCAGAACGCCCAGTTCGCGGTGGTGGCGTCCAACACCTCCGCGGAGCCGGCGACGGTGACCGTGACCCTGCCCGACGGCACGCCGCAGACCCAGGTGGTGCTCGGGGAGTCCCTGCACAAGTTCCTCCTCCAGCCCTCCTGGGGGATCGAGGGCAGCGAGCTGTCCGCCAAGGGCTACAGGATCAACTCCACGCGGCCGATCACGGTCTACCAGTTCAACCCCCTCTCCAACGAGGACGTCTTCTCCAACGACGCGTCGGTGCTCCTGCCCGCGCCGACCCTGGGGAACGAGTACTACGTCATGACCTACGCCGAGACCGGCAGCTTCCAGTCCTACTTCGCGGTGGTGGGCCTGAGCACCAGCGCCACCACGGTGACGGCGACCGTGACGGCCCCCACCAAGGGCGGCGATGGGGTCCCGGCGATGGCTCAGGGCGAGACCCAGGAGTTCTCGATCACCCAGGGCCAGGTGTTGGCCATCGAGGCCTCCAGCGGGGACCTCACCGGGAGCCACATCACGTCGAACATGCCCGTGGCGGTCTTCGGCGGCCACACCGCGGCGAACATGGGCGTCGCCTGCTGCGCGGACCACCTGGAGCAGCAGATGACCCCGGTGAACACCTGGGGCACCCACTACCTGGTCACCCAGAGCCAGCCCCGGTGGATGGAGAAGGACTACGTGCGGATCGTCGCCGCCCAGGAAGGCACCCAGGTGACCCTGAACCCCGCGGTGGCCATGGTGCCGACCCTGGGCGCAGGGGAGTACTTCACCTTCAAGTTCCAGGGCAACGTGGAGATCACCGCCACGGGGGGGAAGCCGATCCTCGTGGCCCAGTACCTGGCGTCGAGCTACGAGATCCTCAACCCCGAGGCCTACCCGAACATGGACTACTGCGGCTCCAGCGGGGACTGCCCGCCGGGGTACACCTGCGACTTCCTCTACGGCTGCATGCCCCCCATGTGCTACGGCTCCGACGTGGGCTGCCCCTCGGGTCACTCCTGCGAGATGGATCCCTACTACGGGGACGGCTACTGTGCGCCCATCGGCGACCCGGCCATGATGTTGTCGGTCCCCGCGGAGCAGTTCATGGAGTCCTACGTGTTCCTGGTCCCCGACGCGTACCTCCACGACTACCTGAACGTCATCGCGCCCTCGGCGGCGCAGCACGTGGTCCTGGACGGGAACCAGATCGCGCCCCAGTCCTTCACGCCCATCGGCGCCAGCGGCTACGGGGTCTACCGGACCGAGCTCCCGGACGGGATCCACTCGATCTGGTCGGATCAGGGCATCGGGATCATGGTGTACGGCTATGACGATGACGTGAGCTACGGCTACCCGGGGGGCCTCGGCCTCATCGATCTCGGATCGTAAGCCCTCGCTGCAGCAACCAGAGCGCGGCCCGCAACGGCAGGTACAGCTCGAAGAACAGCGCGAAGAACAGCAGGAAGACCAGGAATGCGACCAGGACGAGGGCCGCGGCCCAGGCCCACATGGCCGCCAGGGTGATCAGGGTCATCGCAGGGATCCGGCCCACGCCCCAGAGGGCGTGGAGGATCTGCGCGGAGAGGGCCACGTAGCCCAGGCAGAGACCCAGCAGGAGCAATCGGTCCCGGAGCATGTCCTCGCCCACGAAGAGGTGGAAGTGGCGGACCGCAGCGAAGAGGATCACCTCCAGGAGGAGCCCCAGGAACACCGTGAACACCAGCGCGCCCCTGGCGCGCCATGGGTGGGGCGAGACGAGCACTCAGGGGTCCTTCTGGGGCTTCACCGCGACGAGGGTCACCTTGCCCTCCCGGTTCACCACCTTGAGCCGGATGTCCTGATCGCCGGCGCGGGCGAGGATCTTCTGGATGTTGGTCTCGATGGCCTTTCGGGTCATGCGGCCGGGGTCGTCACCGGCGAGCCTCTTCTGGCGAACCAGGGCCGCGTAGATGTCGTCCACCTCGGCCGGGTCGAAGATCATGCGCTTCTGCCGCTCGAACTTTTTCTGCTTGAGGGCCTTGCGGCGCTCCATCCCTTCTTCCCTGAGGGACGCCGGCCGGCTCGCCGACTCCGGGGCGGCCCCCGCGCCGGCGCCGCTGGATTCACTGCGGATCCCGCCCGACATGCCGGAGGACTCCGCCCGGCCGGTGATGCCCCGCCGGATCCGGCCCTCCTCGATGAGGCGGACGATCCGGTCCCAGTAGCTCTTGAGGGAGGTGTACTTCTGCCGGACCGATCGGAAGCGGAACTTGAGCGCCGTGGACCGGGACCGGGGGATCTTGGAGCGCATGAAGGCCTTGTCCAGCTCATTGCGCATCATCTCGGGTGGCAGGCGCTCGACCCCCATGAAGTATTGGTCGTAGAGGACCCGGATCCGGTTGAGCTTCTTGTCCAGCTCGACGACCTCCTCCTCCATGGCCTTCTTGGCGTTCTCGAGCTGCTCCTGCATCGTGGGTCTGTGATCGGCCATGTCCGCCCGTCCTGGTGCCTCTCCACTTCCAGCTGAAGTCTGCCAGCATTCCATGCGCTCGGCAAGGGGGCGCACCTTGCTCCGAGCCCATGGGGATGCTACATCTTCTACATGTTCGCCAGACACCACCGGGCCGCGGCCGCCGCCGCGCTCCTCGTCGCGGCCTCCGTCCTCCTGGCGCCGTCTGCGCGGGCGGGGGACCCCGACCTGCGTTGGCGGACCCTCGCCTCGGACCATTTCCGTATCCACCATCCCCGGGCCATGGAGCCCCTGGCCCGGCGGACCCTCGACATCGCCGAGGAGGCCTACGCCACCTTGCGGGGGATCCTGGGCTATGAGCCGAGCGAGCGGGTGGAGCTGGTGATCTTCGACGACCAGGACTCGGCCAACGGCCTCACCTGGACCTTCCCCTACAACCTGATCCATCTCTACGCGTACCCGCCCCAGGTGGACGAGCAGCTCGCGTGCTCGGACGAGTGGATGCGGATGCTCCTCACCCACGAGCTGGTCCACGTGTTCCACCTGGACCGGACCACGGGCGTCCTCGGGGTGGTGAACCGGCTCTTCGGCAAGGTGGTCCAGCCCAACCAGGCCTGGCCCACGTGGTTCACCGAGGGCCTCGCCGTGACCCTGGAGACCCGCCTCACCACCGGCGGGCGGCTGCGGGCCCCCCGCTTCCTGGAGATCCTGCGGATGGCCGCGCTGGAGGGGGCCTTTCTGGATCTCGGGGAGCTCAACGGCACCCCCCTGAAGCTGCCGCGGGCCAACGCGTGGTATCTCTACGGGGGGTTCTTCGTCTCCTGGCTGGTTGAGCGCCAGGGCCTCGGGTGGCTGCGGACGACGTTTGATCGCCAGGGCCGCCGCCTCGTGCCTCTGTCCTTCAGCATCCTCGCGACCCGGGCCTTCGGGGCCACGTTGCCGAAGCTCTACGAGGAGTGGCGGCAGGGGACGCTTCAGGCCTTCCGGGCCTGGCGGGATCGGCGGGACCGGGCGGGGATCCTGGAGGGCCGCCGCCTCCTCTTCGCCGGGGAGAGGAACCCCGAGCCCCGGTTCGCACCGGACGGCAGCCTGCTCTGGGTGGACTCCAACGGACGGGAGCTGAGCCGCCTGCGGCGCACCCACCCCGACGGGCGGACCGACGAGGTCACGAAGTGCCACGGCGGCTGCGGCGCGCCGGCGGAGGACGGGGAGGGCCGGGTCTGGTACCTGTCCAGCGATCTGTGGAAGGGGAACTACTACTACAAGGACCTCTGGGTCGTGGACGGTGACGGGACGGATCGAAAGACCGAGCGGCTCCGTTGCCGGGACCTGGCGCTGCACCCGCCGTCCGGGCAGGGCGCGTGCGTCGCATCCACTCCCGGAGGCACCCGGCTCCTGCGCATCGATCTGGAGACCCTGGACACCGAGACCCTCCTGGACGCTCCGCCAGGCACCGGCGTGGTCCTGGGGCAGCCGTCCTGGACCCCCGACGGCGAGGCCCTGGTCTTCGTGTGGCGGGAGGGGGGTGCGAACAACCTGCGGGAGCTCGACGTCGCCACGGGGGAGCAGCGCAATCTCACCACCGACGGTGCCTGGTACAAGGATCCCCAGGTTCACCCAGACGGCCGTCGGGTGGTGGTCTCCGCGGCCCCTGACGGCGTGTACGATCTCTACGGCCTGGACCGGTGCGCCCCCGGTCCCCTCGTGCGCCTCACCCGGGTCCTCGGGGGCGCCCACGCGCCGACGATCTCCCCCGATGGTGCGCGAGTGGTGTACGCGTCCTACCACGCGGACGGCTATTTCCTCCACGAGGTGGACCTTCCTCCCTCACTTGTGGGAGGGGCGTCCACGCCCCGAATCGGCCCGTGGACGGGCCTCCCACAGGGGGAGTTGGTGCTGAATCCCCTCCTGCAGGACGAGGAGCCGCGCCCCACTCCCTACCTGCCCTTCCTGCACCTGCGGCCGCGCTCGTGGGTGCCCAAGGTCACCTACGAGGGGACCCGGGTGACCAGCTGGGGCATGGAGCTGGACGCGTCGGATCCTGCCATGCTGCACAACGCGTGGCTGAGCTTCTTCCACTACCCCGTGACCGACGACCTCTCCGCGAGCCTCCTGTGGACCGTGGACATGGGTTGGCCCCTGGTGAGCCTCGGCGCGTCGGTGTTCCAGAACCACCTGTGGGCCTTCCAGGGGGACGACTGGCAGCCCTACGAGGAGCTGGAGGGGCTCTTCAGCGTGGGCGTGGCGATGCCCTTCCAGCGCCAGCACCGGTCGTTCCGGTGGTCGGTCACCTGGTCCATGGACGTCTCAGACGGGGACCTGGAGCAGCCGGTGGCCTGGGATCCCGGGGCCCGGGCCCCCTGGCGTCCCACCTCCGGGCGCCTCGCGTCGGTGAACACGGGGTTCTCCTACGACGACACCGAGCGCTATTCCTGGTCCGTGGGACCGGAGCGGGGCCTGCACGCAGCGGTGAACATGCGCTTCTCCGCCCCCTGGGTGGGGAGCGAATGGACCGAGCAACAGCTGCGGTTCTCCGCGAGCTGGTACCAGCCGCTCTGGTGGCGGCAGCATACCCTGATCCTCCAGTACCGGGCCGGCCTCGCCGACGGGGAGCCCCCCTTTCGACCGCGCTTCTCCCTGGGTGGATATCCAACCCAGGACTACCTCCGGGATCTCCTCGAGAACACCGGGATCGCGGGGAGCTTCCTGCGGGGCTTCGTGGCCGGTGCGTTCTCGGGGAACGAGTTCCAGTACGCCGCGGTGGACTACCGCTTCCCCCTGTGGCGGATCAGGCGGGGCTACCAGACCTGGCCGATCTTCCTGGACGATCTCGTGGGCACAGTCTTCGTGAACGCGGGCTACGCGGCGGACGGCTTCCAGCCGGTGACCCACGGGGGTCTCGGCGTCGGCGCAGAGCTGGCGCTCAGCGCCACCCTGGCCTACTACCAGCCCCTCACCCTCACCCTCGGCTACGCCTCGGGCTTCGGCGACGGCGGCAGCCACGGGGTGTACTTCCTGCTGGGACCTTGACCTAGTCCACTGGTTAGTCTACCTTGGGATCGAGGACCGGAGGTGTGCGATGACGCAGGTCAACATCCACGACGCCAAGACCCACTTCTCGAAGCTGCTCAAGCGCATCGAGGCGGGGGAGGAGGTGATCATCGCCCGGGACGGGAAGCCCGTGGCGAAGCTCGTCCCCCTGGACGGCGCACCGAAGCGGCGGCAGTTCGGGCTGGACAAGGGGAAGATGTGGATCGCGGAGGACTTCGATGCACCGCTCCCCGACGATCTCCTGGCGGAGTTCTACAAGTGAGGCTCCTGCTCGACACCCATGCGTTTCTCTGGTGGTTCGCCGGCGAGGACCGGCTCTCTGCTGATGTCGTGCGTCTCATGGAGGCGCCGGAGACGTTCCTGGTGCTCTCCGCTGCGTCGTCATGGGAGATTGCGATCAAGTTCCGGCTCGGGAAGCTCACGCTCCCGGAGCCTCCGGAGTCCTTCGTGGCCACGAGGATGGTGCGGGAGGGGATCGAGGGTCTGCCCGTCCAGCACTCCCATGCGCTCTCGGTCTCGTCCCTCCCGATGCATCACCGGGATCCCTTCGACCGCATGTTGATCGCACAGGCCATGGTCGAGGGGCTCCCGATCCTGACCGCGGATCCTGCGTTCGCTGCGTATGATGTCGAGGTGATCCCGGCGGGGCGGTAGTGGCGGGTCTGCGAGAGGGGGCGGTTTGATTGAGGCTGTTCCGCCGCGGGTCTCTGCACGGGGACAAGCCCTATCCGATCCCGACGCAACATCCTTGGCTTCAATCCCCAGACAACGCACTCGGCTGCTGACATTCCTACATCTTCCCTCCCCGCTCGGGATGATGGGGGGGGGGATCTACGCAGGGTGATCGCAAAGTCGACGTTGAACGTGCTTGACCGATCCTCGGGACCATGATCTTCACTTTACGTCGAGGCCTTGCGCTTCGGCAGAGGGAGGATCATGCCGAAGCGAGAGTCTGGAAGAGTTGATACCCCGTCGTCGAAGAAGCTTCTCTCCGCCCTTGTGCGCTCTCTATCGGTTGTAGAGGTGTTCGAGCATCTCGGCATCGGTGGTCAGATCGCCATTGACGGGCAGACCCACCGAGGGCCCAGGGA
>JBDRIT010000010.1:0-13125 GCA_043815665.1 Pseudomonadota bacterium | reverse complement strand
CGACGGGGTATCAACTCTTCCAGACTCTCGCTTCGGCATGATCCTCCCTCTGCCGAAGCGCAAGGCCTCGACGTAAAGTGAAGATCATGATCCCGAGGATCGGTCAAGCGCGTTCAACGTCGACTTTGCGATCACCCTGGTTGGTCTCAGGGGTCCTTTCGACCCAGCCGGAGCATGACCACGGCGAAGAGGAGCGTGAGGATGAGGACCATGTGCATCGCGGGCGCGCCCACGGGCGACGCGAGAAGCACCTCGGTGGACGCTGCGAAACAGTGGGGCATGAGTTTTCCTCCTGGCGGGAAGATATAGACCCGAATCACTGGATCCACAAATTATCTCCTGGGATA
Organism: Pseudomonadota bacterium; assembly: GCA_043815665.1. Taxonomy (GTDB): domain Bacteria; phylum Myxococcota_A; class UBA9042; order CAIXZC01; family CAIXZC01; genus CAZNWW01. The sequence goes on along the minus strand of JBDRIT010000010.1, from coordinate 12,778 downwards.
ATGGTGGGGACCGACAACCAGGAGGATCTCCATGACCACTTCCATTTCGACCCCGGATGCCTACCGCACCTTCGTCGACCGCAACGGCTGGCGGCCACGAAACGTGGTGTGGGAGCTGACCCTGGCCTGCAACCTGAGGTGCCGTCACTGCGGCTCCGGGGCGGGCGACGCCCGCCCCGACGAGATGAGCCTCGACGAGTGCCTCGTCGTGGCCGACGACCTCGGTGCGTTGGGCGCCGAGCTGGTGACCCTCTCCGGGGGAGAGCCGACCCTGATGAAAGGCTGGGACGTCCTCGCGAAGCGCCTCACCGATCACGGGGTGCTGGTGAACATGGTCACCAACGGCGTCTACCGCACCGGGGAGGCGCGGGACGAGATCATCGCCCGGGCGAAGGCCGCAGGAATGTGCAACGTCGGCATCAGCATCGACGGCCGACGGGAGATCCACGATCGAATCCGCGGCGTCGGGACCTTCGCCCAGTCCGTCGAGTCAATTCGAGCGTTCACCGCTGCGGGGATCCGGGTCGGCGTGCTCACCACGATCAACCGCTGGAACTACGGACAGCTCGAGGACGTCCGGAGCATCGCCATCGAGGCGGGCGCCACCCTCTGGCGGCTGCAACTGGGCAAGCCCATGGGGAACATGGCAGCGGAGGATCTGACCATCACCACGGACCAGTACGAGGCCCTGCTTCCGCGGCTCGCCCGCCTCAAGCAAGACAAGGCGATCCGTCTCGGCGTTGGCGACTCCATCGGATACTACGGCCCCCACGACCGGGTGCTCCGGGGGAAGGGGTGGCGAGGGCGCAAGGAGATCTGGAAGGGCTGCCAGGCGGGGATGCACGCCATCGGCATCGAGGCCGACGGCGGGATCAAGGGCTGCCTCTCGCTCCAGGCGAAGCAGGGAGATCACGATCCCTTCCGGGAGGCCAACCTCCGGGAGGCGCGCCTCACCGACCTCTGGTATCGCCCCGGGATCTTCGCCTACAACCGCGCCTTCGACCCGGCGTCCCTCGAAGGCGACTGCAAGGCCTGCCGCTTCGCAGCGCTCTGCCGGGGCGGGGCCCGCTGCGTCGCCTCCGCGGTCACCGGGGACGTCAAGGAGGATCCCTACTGCTGGTACCGGATCGCCAACCGCAAGCGGGAGGAGCAGGTCCGCCACCACCGGGCCTCGGGCGCCGCGGTGGCCGCCGCCGTGGCCCTGAGCCTGGGAACCGCGGGCTGTGACAGCGACAACCCCAAACCCAAGGACACCGTCAGCGAACCCGACAACTGCTGCCAGCCGGAATACGGCGTCGAGATCGACAGCTTGGAGCCGCCGGCGGACACGACGCCGGGGCCCGACATCCAGGTCGACTACGGCATGATGCCCGACACGATCCAGGACGCCGTCCCGGACCTCCAGATGGACTACGGCATCGATCCCGACATCGCCGACCCCAAGGACACCGCCCCGGATCTCCAGATGGAATATGGGATCATTCCCGATCTCGTCAGCGACACGGCGCCCGAGGTCCAGATGGATTACGGGATCATGGTCGACGTGGTCGGGCCCAAGGACACCATCGACTGCGACACCGTGTGCTGCGAGTGCGAGTACGGCGTGATCCCCGACGAGGTCTGGAAGAAGTGCTGCGCCCCCGACCCCTGCGAGAACGTCTGCTGCGAGTGTGACTACGGAGAGCCGCCGCCGCCGGAGTGCTGCCCGTAGGAGCGTCGTTCCAAAAAGGACTCGACAAGCCGTTTTCGCCCGCCTATTCTCTTTGCAGGAATCATACATCTCGTTTGAGGACAGCCACCTCCATGCCCGGCCGACGCGACAGCGGGACGTCTTTGCCCCCCGGCTCTGGGATCCCCCTGGACGCGATCTTCGATGTCATCGGTTACGGGATCACGGTCATCGACAGGAACGGACGCTTCGTGTCGGCGAACATGAACGCCGCGAAGGCGTTGGGGTTCCCTGACGTCCCCGCCCTCCTCTGCGCCGCGCCGGCGGACCTCCAGGCGGAGTGGATCAACTATGACGAGACCGGACGCCGCCTCCCTGTGGACGAGATGCCCACGCGCCAGGCCATGACCGGACGCCGTCCGCCGGCCCGGGTGATCCGCGGGCGCAACACACGCGGCGGCCGGGACGTCTGGTGGATGGTGCGCGCAGTCCCCCTGTTCGACGACGTCGGCCACGTGACCGCGGTGATCACGCTCTTTCAGGACCTCACCGAGACCTACGTGGCCGCAGAACGCCTCGAGGCCAGTGAGGCCCGCTATCGGGAGCTGATCGAGGGGACCCGGGACCTGGTGACGTGGGCGGATCTCGAGGGACGCCTCGTCTACATCAACCCCATGTCCAGGGAGTACCTCGGCCGCGAGCCCGAGGACTGTGTCGGCCGCTCCAACACGGAGTTCCTGCACCCGGAGGACCGGGAGCGGCTCCTCTCCGAGGTGCAGGCGTGGCTCCAGGGATCCGAGGACGAAGTCCGCCTCGAGGGCCGCCTGGTCAGCGTCTCGGGGGAGGTGCGGGCGTTCACCTGGGCGAACTCCTACGCGACGGACCCCGGCGGGAGGCGGGTGGGCATCCGGAGCATCGGCCGGGACGTGACCGACCTCCACACCATGGCCGGCGCCCTCGAGGGCCTCACCCGCACCCTCGTGGAGGCCATCCCCATCGCGGAGGGCGGCCTCGCAGACCTGCCGCGGCTGCTGGACCTCTGCGGGAACGCCCTCAACGACTGGAGCGGGAACCTGCCCCGGGAAAACGCGACTCCCGTGCGAACGCTCCTCACCGCAGGACTTCGACTGGTCGAGGCCATGCGGAGGTCCCTCCCCGGCGCCTGACCGGAGCGTGCTTGGGACCTGCGGCGAGCCCCCTCCGCAGTGAAGGATCCAGAAGACCGCGCCTACATCTCGGATTGGTAGACCAGCTCATCGGCATACTGTGCGGCAGCGGCTGCGTCGAAATACTTCAGGGAGTCGGTGCTGCCACGCAGGGTGTAGTTGAAGAATCCGATGGCGAACTGGTTGATGATCGGGTGGGCGACCGCGGTGGGGATGTTGTACTCCGCGCAGCCGTCGTCCAGCGCGTTGTCCGCTCCCTCGATGCCCAGGCTGTCGGCGATGTACACCAGGTCGAGCCGGCAGATGTCCGAGTAGGTGAAGTGCCCGCCCGTGATCAGCTCGAAGTAGAACTTCGGGGCCGGGAGCTTGGCGTAGGCCGGGGTGAGCTCCACCTTGGGGTCGAGGGTGCCGTCCAGGGTGGAGCCCTGGAGCATCACCGGGATGGGGAAGTCCGCCAGGTCGTACCCCATGACCCCCAGGAACCCCGAGGCCGGGGACTGGGGCACCGCCGCCTTGATCCTGGGGTCGAGCATGGACGTCAGGAGGCTGGTGAAGCCGCCGAAGGAGTGCCCGGAGATCCCGATGGCCTCGGGCAGGATCATGCCCTCGAGGAGGTCCCCGGGGGTCTCGTTGCGGGTGGTCATGAGGGTCGTGGTCATGATCGCGTCGTAGGGTCGGTCCAGCGCGGACAGGATCATGTCGTCCAGGTTGTACCCGTCCGCGGCGAGGAGATCGTAGAGGACGTTGCCCGAGTGATCGATGGACGCGACCACGTAGCCGTGGCTCGCCAAGGGGACCGTGTAGAACACGCTCTGGAAGCGAATCCCGTAGGCGCCATGGGAGAAGATCACCAGCGGATACGGCCCGTCGCCGCGCCGGGGCGGGGTCTCCCGGGTCACCTGCACCTCGATGTTCGGGAGCTGGTCCTTGTACTGCTCCACCAGGGGCTTCAGGTCCTCCGGCGCGTCCTCGTAGAAATCAATGGCCTCGAAGGGGCCGTCCCGGTACTCGTCCGTGGTCGGATACCAGATCTCGATGCGGATGGTCCGTGGGTGCCCTTCATGGTCATAGAGATCCAGGGACGTCGTGGTCACCCCGACGGGGAACGGGCCCCATTGGGCGGGGTCCGGCGCGTGCTCGGGGCCCGCGGCGCAGAAGTCCCCGGCGCAGCCCGGGTCCGGATCCGTGTCCACCGAGGGAAGGTCCGCCGGGGCGGTGTCCGGACCCGCGGGGACATCCGGGTTCACGGTGGTGTCCACAACCTCTGCGCCGGCCGGGAGATCGCCGCCGCCACCTTGTGATCCCTCACCGCCACCACAAGCAGCGAACACTGCGACACACAGCCCGATGATCAGCCTCGGTGTCATCGGACCTCGACCGACGCGAAGCCGCCGCTGAGGGCTGGGTTGCCGCCCTTGACCACGAGATCGAAGTAGACACCGGTGCGGCCCTGGGACCGGTCACGGCCGAGGAGGCGGAAGTGCACCGGCGTCCCGGGGACCACGAGCCCGGTGAACCGACAGGCGATCTCCTTGAGCGCGAAGGGGATCCCGTCGCACTCGGAGTTCACCACCTGCCGCGCGGCCAGCGCAAGGGTTGCGGTGCCCTGCAGGACGATGTCCGGCAGCCCGGCCTCCTTCGCAGCCCGCACGGAGGTGTGGATCGGGAAGACGATCCCCGTACAGCCGTCGTAGATGAACGGGAGGGTCCGCTCCACGGGGATCTCGGCCTGCCAAAGGGGAGCGCCGTCGCTCATGGGCTTCGGCACCTCGGGGAGCTTGCTCAGGAGGCGCGCGTCGCCGCCGACCTTGACACCCCGGAACAAGACCCCGCCGTACTCGGTGAACATGGGCCCGCGCCCCGGGATCACCCCCTCGGAGCGCATCACGAGGAACGCGCCCGCCTGGGTCGGGACGAGCCCCTCGATGCGCCCGCGCAGGTGCAGCTTGTCCCCGGGGCGAATCGGCTCGTGAAAGATCAGGTGCTCGTTCGCGTGGACCATGGTCGCGACGATGTCCGGCGTGAGCACCTCCGGGAGGACCCTGGGCAGATCACTGATCAAGGGCCAGGTGAGGGTGACAGCGAAGAGCGGCGGCGCGACCAGCCCCCCCTTCACCGTGTCGTCCAGGTAGCGGGGATTTGCGTCACCGGTTGCGGCAGCAAAGCTGGTGGTCTCCCGCCAGTGGATCCGATGCTTGCGCTCCGGGACCTCGAAGCCGACGATCTCCGGGCTGATCTCCACGGGTGTCTCTCCTCGCTCAGTACCCGCCGAGTAAACCAGCCAAATCTCGTGAGATCAAGCTCTGCAAGCGGTGAGGGGGCAGGATTGACCGACTGCGGATTCTCCACGAATGCGAGGCGGGTGAGGACCATGGGGTTGAGGACCGGGACCAGCATCCGAATGCCCGCCCAGCGGGGCTTGTCGCGACGGACCGCTGATGTCCCCCCACACGGTGACCAAGGCCCCACCCAGAGGTTCACCACGGGGCTCCACAGGAGCAGGAAGGCGAAAAAAGGAAGCGAGACACGCGTCATGGGTACCCCGTTGTGAGCGGCTGGATTACAATACGAACTTCAGGAGGCCGCAATGCGGATCGCCATCGTCGCAACCGGGGACGAGCTGCTCACGGGGGAGATCGTTGACACCAACACCCCCTGGCTCGCGGACCGGCTGTTCCGCAGCGGCGTGGTGCCGACGGTCCACAAGACCATCGGGGACGACGTCGGCCAGATCCGCGAGGCGCTCCGGGAGGTCGCAAGGACCTGCGATGCCGCGGTGTTCTCCGGAGGGCTCGGCCCCACGGACGACGACCTCACGGTCGCTGCCGTGGCCGCAGAGCTCGAGGTGGAGGTCGTGACCCACGAGGAGAGCCTGGCGCGGGCAAGGCGCCTCATGGCGGAGCACGGGGTCGCGTTCACCGAGAACAACGCCCGGCAGGCCCTGGTCCCCGCCGGGACGACGGTGCTCCAGAACCCTGCAGGTCTCGCGCCCGGTTTCCAGGTCACCCTGGACGGCTGCGACCTCTGGTTCCTCCCCGGGGTACCGGTGGAGTTCAAGGCCCTCTGCGAGCGGGATGTCCTCCCGGCCCTGCTGGAGCGGGCCGGAGACCTGGGGGGGATCTCCTCCCGTGTGTTCAAGATGGCCGCGGTGCCCGAATCCCACCTGGCCCGGGCGGTGGAGCCCCTGGTCGCCCGGTACCCGGAGGTCCGCTTCGGTTACCGGGCCGCCTACCCCGAGGTCTGGTTCAAGGCCCTCGTCCGGGCCGGGGATCCGGTCCGCGCCAGCGCGGTGATCACCGAGATCTCCTCGAGCCTCATGGCCACCTTCGGCGATCGCATCCTCGGGACGGACGACGAGACCCTCGAGGAGGTCGTGAACAAGCTCCTGGGAAGGCGGGGGCTCACACTCTCCACTGCGGAGTCCTGTACCGGCGGCCTGGTGGGTGGGATGCTCACCGCGGTCCCCGGGAGCTCCGACGTCTATGTGGGAGGAGGGATCACCTACTCCAACGCGCTCAAGATCCACCTCCTGGGCGTCCCGGAGGCCCTCCTGGAGGAGCACGGGGCGGTGAGCGAGGAATGCGCCCGAGCCATGGCCGAGGGTGCGAGGCGGCGGTTCGGCAGCGATCTCGGGCTCTCGGTCACCGGCATCGCGGGGCCCGCCGGCGGGAGCGCGGAGACGCCCGTCGGCCTCGTCCACTTCGGGCTGGCGACGCCGGCCGGAACGCTCCACAAGCAGCGCCTCCTCCAACCACCACGGAACACCATCAGACGCGGCGCCGCCTGGGTCGCGCTCAACATGGTGCGCCTCTGGCTCCTCGGAGGGGGGTGATGGTCTCCAGGAACACCTTCAGCAGATTGCTCCAGGGCGTCCTGGCAGGTGTCGTGCTCATCATCGCCGTCTTCGCGGTCCTGCTCATCCTGCGGGTGGACCGGCTCCGGGATCGCCTCGAGGACCGGGACCAGCTCGTCTCCGCCGTGGAGGCCATCGAGGAGGTCACGGAGGTCCTCCTCGTCGATCTCCAGGAGGGACGCAGCCCCGATGGCACAGCGCTCCAGGGGCGGGCGGGAGAGGTGCTGGCGCGCATCGGCGTCCTGCTCCGTGAGGCGGGGGACGACGGGTTCCGGGAGCAGCTCCTGCAGACCCGGGAGAGCCTGGAGCTCTTCAGGAACCGGCTCGGACTCCGGACCACGAGCCGGGACGCCCTGTCCCACCGGGGGACCGACCTGCGCGAGCAGCTCTACCGGACCACGACGCTGACGCACCGGTCCAGCGTAGAGATCACCCGACAGCTGGGCCACGAGTGGAACGCCTTGTACACGTTGATGTACGGCTCCCTCGGGCTCTGCTTCGCGGTCTTGATTCTGCTCGGGCTCTCCCTTGCGCGGTCCCGCCGCCTTGAGCAGCTGCGCAGCGCCCTGCGCGTCGCACGGGATGACCTGGAGGACCGCGTCGAGGCCCGGACGGTCGCGCTCACCGACGCGAACAGGCGCCTCCGGGAAGAGATCGAGGGGCGCCAGCGCGCGCAGCGCGAGGCAGCGCAGATCCAGGGGGAGCTCGTCCAGTCCCAGAAGATGGAGTCCCTCGGCAAGCTGGCCGGTGGGGTCGCACACGACTTCAACAACCTCATGGCCTCGATCCGCGGCAACGCGGAGCTGCTGCTGCGGCGCCTGGACGCCGGGGACCCACGGCGCCGATACGGCGAGGACGTGGTGCAAGCCACCCTGCGCGCCGAGACCCTGACCCTCCAGCTCCTCGCGTTCAGCCGCCATCAGCCCTACGAGCCCAAGGCCGTGGACCTGGCCGCGTTGATCCACGGGTTCCGAAGCCTCCTTGCGCCGCTCCTCCGGGAGGATGTCTCCCTGGAGGTCGACCTCGAGGCCGGCACCTTCGTCGTCCATGCGGACTCGAACCAGGTGGAGCAGATCCTCCTGAACCTCGCAGTGAACGCACGGGACGCGATGCCGGAGGGGGGACGAATCCGGATCTCGGCGGCTCACCTCACCCTGGACGCGTCCACCCCGGAGCTTCCCCCGGAGGTCGTACCGGGTCGATATGTCCGCCTCATGGTCGAGGACTCCGGATCCGGCATCCCGGAAGAGGTCCTTCCACGGATCTTCGAGCCCTTCTTCTCAACCAAGGGTCCCGGCGAGGGCACCGGCCTCGGCCTCTCCGTAGTCTACGGCATCGTCCGAAGCCACGGCGGCTGGGTGGAGGTGGAGAGCACCCCGGGGAAGGGGACGACCTTCGCCATCCATCTCCCGGCGACGGACGAGACCCCGGAGACCCAGACCCCGGCCCCCGGGGACGCCGAGGCCCCCGCGACGGGCGGTGAGAGGATCCTCGTGGTGGAGGACGAAGAAGCGGTCCGAGAGCTGGCCCGTGAGATCCTCTTCGAGGAGGGGTACGAGGTGGAGTGCGCGGGGTCCCTCGGCGAGGCCCGCGCGGCGATGGCGGCGGCCCCGGGCTTCGACCTCCTCTTCACCGACATGGCCCTTCCGGACGGCAACGGGCTCAACCTGGCGGTGGAACTCAACGAGCAGGATCCAGGCCTCAAGATCCTGCTCACGAGCGGCTACGTGGATCATCTGACCCGCTGGCCCCTCATCCGGGAACGCGGGTACCGGCTCCTCCGCAAGCCCTACCTCATCGCCGCCCTCCAGGATGCGGTCCGGGAGGTGCTGGACCGCTGATCCGTGCAGTCACCTTTTGACACGGGCCCACAGAAAGCTAGAATCTTCCGGGGGACGCAGGAGATCGAACCAACCTTGGACGAGCAGGAAAAGACGCCGATCCCGGCAAGATACGAGGACCTGATCCCGGCCCATGAGCTCGGAGAGTTCGAAGAGGCCACGATCAGGATCTTGTTCACGCAGTTCGCGACTGCGTTCCTCAAGGTCTCGAGCCTGACCGGGTACTACCCATCGGATCACCCTGCGATCCAGGACATCGCCGGGGAGCCCCATCAACACCTGGCGCGCCTCAGCGCGGCGGTGCGCGAGGTGGGCTTCGTCACGACGAGCGGCTCCGTGGACGAAGAGATCATGGTGGACCTGCTCTCGGAGCCGATCCCCTTCCTCACGATGATGCGTTCGGCCATGGCCGAGACCTTCGCGCAGAAGTTCATCACCTACCTCGAGCGGAACTACCTGGTCTCCTTCACCATCAAGACCGCGATCACCTTCGACGAGTTCAAGCGCTTCGTGGCCCTCTTCGTCGAGCGGAAGACGAAGCAGGACGAGGGAGTCGTGGAGGCCCTGGAGACCTCCTTCGCTGAGCAGCTCATCGAGCGGGAGATCTTCAGCGTCACCGTGATCTCCCGAGACGACATCATTGGTGGCCAGCGCTCCCTGCCCTGGCGCGTCAAGATCGCCATCTCACGGCTCAAGAAGGACCTCGCTGTGCTCCCCATGTACAGCAAGGCCTCCGACATGGAGCTCCAGGCCGCCAAGCAGCTGATCATCGGAGACATCATCCGCCCGCTCCGGCGCCCCCGGTTCCTCCGGGAGCTCCTGGTCAACGCGGACCTGATCCGGGGCCAGGTGGACGAGCTCGCCACGGTGAACGTCGAGCAGGAGATCATCGACTGCCTCAGCGCCCAGATGGTGGAGGCCGTCGCGTGGGACATCGAGAAGGTCCTCCAGAAGGCCTCCTGGGGCGTGGTCGTCCAGCAGGATGGCGACGAGGAGCGCCGGATCGACGACATCCTCAAGAACATCCTCAACCTCCTGGCCACCCGCCTGGTGGGCATGGACGTGAGCCAGACCTATGACCTCCTCCTCCACCTCTTCGAGCTCCGCATCCTCTCCTTTGCGAGCCTGCCAGTGGACCTCCAGCAGCTCATGCAGGCGGAGAAGTGGACGAACCAGTACCTCCTGGAGGAGGACAACATCGTCGCGCTGTTCTCCGCCATGGAGGACACCAACCTCTACCGCGCCTACCTCCAGAACATCAGCCTGGTGTTCCCCGAGCTCCTCAAGAAGGGGAAGATCGCCTCCGCGGCGCGCCTGGTGAAGATCCTGTCCGTCCACGCCCGGGACCACGACCATCAGATCCGCCAGGGCATGGCCCAGATCGCGCTGATGGACCTCGGATCCCAGGAGACCGTGGACCTCCTCCGCCCCTTCCTGGAGCACGACGATCGTCCCACCCGACAGGTCGCCATCGCCATGGTCCGCCAGTTCTCCTACAAGGGGACCGAGGTCCTCCTCGAGGTCCTCGCGGAGAGCGACGACGCCGCGGTGCGGCGGGACGTCCTCGCCACCCTCGAGAAGATGGGCGTGACCCTCCGGTCCCTCCTGGAGGAGCGCCTCCAGATCCCGGGGCAGCCCTGGTACGTCTACCGGAACCTCCTCCTCCTCGTGGGCCGCGTGGGCAGCGAGGTCGCGCTGGAGGAGGTGAAGCGCTTCGTCAACTTCATGGACCCCCGGGTCCGCGAGCAGGCCCTCCAGACCCTCTTCTCCCAGCTGCAGGACAAGGCCATCCCGAGCATCCTCCCCGCCCTGCGGGACCGAGACTGGCACGTGGCCCGTCGCGGGGTGATCCTCCTGTCGGATCTGAATTGCCGCCATCCCATCTTCCTTAAATACCTCTCAGCGTTGTTCCACCTCGTGGAGCAGATCCCGGGCCAGGAGCGGACCTCTGCGCTCAGGAAGGCCGGTCTCCATGCGATCGAGCGCCTCGGAAACTTCGACGTGGACGGACGCCGGATCTCTTCGGTCCTCCTGGACGTGGTCATCGCGAAGCGCCGGAGGAAGTTGCTGAAGAAGCTCATCGACAAGGTCACCCGCGGGGGGGAGTCCGCGTTCGCCGACGACCTTCGTGTCGAGGTCTGCCGTGTCCTCGGACGCATCGGTGACGCGAAGGTGGCCCATGTCCTTGCGGAGGCCCCGGAGGACTTCCCCGCTGCCGTGGAGACTGCGCTGGAGGAGGCCATCGGCGAGATCAACGCGCGGGAACACGGCGCCTGAACGGCCGGAGCTTAGAAGAGGAACGGAACCACCGCCCGGCGCCGTCGCGGGTAGTCCTCGAAGGTCTCCCGATACCAGCGGTGGTTGGCCACGGCGCGGGGCAGGAGGTTCGCCGCGGTCCAGAGGAAGAACGTCAGCCCGGCCAGTGACCACGTCGCCAGGGCCCAGCCGGCCCACTCCATCATCTCACCCAGGTAGTTCGGGCTCGACACCCAGCGATAGAGCCCGCCCTGTGGGATCCTGTACCCGGTCTCCCCGGGCTTGCGCAGGTTCCTGAGGATCCCGTCGGACTGGAGGTTGATGAAGAAGCCCGCAGCGAAGACGGCGACCCCGGCGATGAAGCGCGGGTCCGTGAGCCAGACGGCGCCGTACTCGGGCGCAAGATGGAAGACCCAGCGGCCGTTGAAGTAGGCGTTCCCGAGGTTGAAGAAGACCCCGAAGAGCACGATGGAGACGGGCATGGGCGTGGCGTTTGGGCGCATCAGGGCCGGGTAGACGAAGGTCCGCTGGAGGTAGTGGAGCTGCCAGATGAGGATGAAGGCCACCGCGGCTGGATCCGCCACGCGGCCGCCGGTGAAGAAGAACAGCGCCATGAGCACCGGGGACGCGATCTCCATGAGGACCCAGGCCGGACGCGCCGGCATCGCCGGGCCCCACCCTCTGCGCGCGTGCCGCCCGTAGGGCGCGGAGATGAAGAAGAGGGACAGGAAGGTCAGCGCGGCGATGCCGAGCCAACCCAGGATCGCGATGTCGTAGGGCTGCGCCTCGGCCATCACTTGATGAACCCGGCCTCCCGCTGCCACTCGACCACGGCGCGGATGGTCTCCAGCAGGGGCCTGGGCGAGTAGCCGAGATCCCGGGCGGCCTTGCCTGTGCTGATCTGCCGGTTCCCGTACTTCAAGGCATGGAGGGCCTCGCCGGTGAACAGCGGCTCGCTCCCGGTGAGCTTCGCCCAGGCCACGGAGAAGGGCGTGCCCACGTGGGCCAGCCACATGGGCGAGCAGAACCAGGGCGCCTTCTGCCCCGTGACCTCCTCCACCACCTTCGCCAGCTCCGTCACCGTGGTCCACGCGCCGCCGAGGAGGTAGATCTCGCCGGTGCGCCCCCTCTCCTCAGCGGCCATGGCCCCGGCGACGATGTCCCGGACGTCCACCCAGTCGAAGCCGCCGACCACGGAGCCGGGGAGCTTCCCGGTGGCGAGCTTCCGGATCACCAGGCCCATGCGACTGCCCTTGTAGTCGTGGGGCCCCAGGACCGCGGTGGGGCAGACCACCACCGCGTCGAGGCCCTGCGTCACCGCCTCGAGGACGACCCGGATCCCCCCGGCCTTCGTCACGTCGTAGGACGGGGCGGGGGGGGTCACCAGGGTCCGGGTCTCGTCCAGGGTCTCGTCCAGGGGGCGCTGCTCGAACGCGTGGATGGACGCAAAATGCACGAGGCGCTTGACCCCTGCGGCCTTACACGCCTCCACCATGTTGCGGACTCCGCCCACGTTGGTGGCCTCCACGAGGCCCCCCATGGGACCGACGATGGAGATCTTCGCTGCGAGGTTGTAGACCACCTCGGCGCCCACGAAGGCCCGGTCGAGGGACTCCCGGTCCCGCACGTCCCCGGAGACCCGCTCGACGTCCAGCCGCTCGATCCCGCGGGTGTCCTCCCGCACCAGGGTCCGCACCTTGCGGCCCCCCGCCAACAGCGCCCGCACCAGGTTGGCGCCCACGTGCCCCGTTGCTCCTGTCACCACGACGCTCATCTCACCCTCCTGCAGCTACGTCCGAGCGGCGGATGCTAGCGCCTCCAGTCCCCCGAATCAACCCAGAACGGGACTCCGTCCAGGGTGATCGCAAAGTCGACGTTGAACGCGCTTGACCGATCCTCGGGACCATGATCTTCACTTTACGTCGAGGCCTTGCGCTTCGGCAGAGGGAGGATCATGCCGAAGCGAGAGTCTGGAAGAGTTGATACCCCGTCG
>JBDRIT010000009.1:0-21272 GCA_043815665.1 Pseudomonadota bacterium | reverse complement strand
ACCGGGCCTCCACCCGCACCAAGGTCTTCGCCACGGTCTACCGGAGCTGGGGCCGCCCCGACGAGTCGGTGCAGCGGAAGACCGTGGTCCTCCGGGACGGCAAGGAGATGCACGACCTCGCCAGCATCATCGTCAAGGGCGACAAGAAGTAGCCCGGCCCCGGAGGGAAACGACACGCTTGCCGCATCGTTTCAAGTCTGGTGTAGTGGGCGTGAGTTGCACGAGCACGCACACGCTTGTTATTGGAGGGGATGGATGGGCAAGGGATACATGGGGCGGATCCTGTGGGTGGACCTCGACAAGGGCGAGATCTCCCGCGAGGCCATCGAGGATCGGGTCTACGAGGAGGTGCTCTCCGGCGTCGGTCTCGGCGCACGGCTCCTCTACTCCCGCATCCCCGCCGGTGCGGATGCCCTGGGCCCGGACAACGTCCTGGGCTTTGTCAGCGGCCTCCTCACCGGCGCCGGGAGCGTCCTCACCGGTCGGTGGACCCTCTGCGCCAAGAGCCCCCTCACCGGGGGCTGGGGCGACGCGAACTGCGGCGGGAATCTCTCCCCGGCGATGAAGCGCGCCGGCGTGGACGGCATCTTCGTCCGTGGGCTCGCCGCCTCTCCGAAGATCCTGATCGTGGACGACGACGACGCCCGACTCGAGGACGCAGGGGATCTCTGGGGCATGGATTGCATCGAGACCGAGGATCGCTTGATTGCCCGCCTCACCGACAAGGGCGGCAAGTGGCAGGTCGCCTGCATCGGGCCTGCCGGGGAGAAGCTCAGCCTCATCTCCGGGGTCAGCAACGATCGGGGCCGCTTCGCCGCGCGCAGCGGCCTCGGCGCGGTCATGGGCAGCAAGAAGCTCAAGGCCATCGCCGTGCGCGGCAAGAAGAAGATCGAGGTGGCGGACAAGGACGCCTTGACGAGCCTGTCCAAGGACTTCTCCTTCGGCCTGAAGAAGGGCGACGCCATGATGAAGATCCTGGGGAACCGGGTCTTCCGCTTCCTGGGCAAGGTCGGTCGCTTCGGACCCGCGATGCGCCAGCCCGCGGATGCGTTCCGGTTCATCCTGAAGAAGTACGGCACCAGCGGCCTCACCACCTTCAGCGCGGAGAACGGGGACAGCCCGGTGAAGAACTTCCGGGGCATCGGCTTCCAGGACTTCCCCATGCGCCTGGCGTCGAAGATCGGCGACGAGGCAGTGATCCGGTACGAGGTGAAGAAGTACGGCTGCTACTCCTGCCCCATCAAGTGCGGGGGCATCGTCGCGGTCCCCGGCGGCCCCCACCCCGTGGAGGAGTGCCACAAGCCCGAGTACGAGACCCTGTGCGCCTTCGGGGCCCTCTGTCTGGTGGACGATCTCGAGACGATCATCAAGATCAACGACCTCTGCAACCGGGCGGGCCTGGACACGATCTCCACCGGGGGCGTCTGCGCCTTCGCGATCGAGTGCTTCGAGCGGGGCGTGCTCACCGAGGCCGACACCGGCGGCCTGCGGCTGGCCTGGGGAGACGCGGCGGCGCTCCTGAAGCTTGTCGAGATGATCTCGGTGCGGGAGGGCCTCGGCGACCTCCTGGCCGACGGCGTCAAGCGGGCGGCTGCGACCATCGGCAAGGGCTCCGAGGCCTGGGCGATCCATGCGGGCGGCCAGGAGCTGCCCATGCACGACCCGCGCTTCGACACCAGCTACGGGATCACCTACCAATGCGATCCGACCCCGGGTCGTCACACCGTGGCGGCGGCCACCTGGTCCGATCTCATGCTCATCGAGCGGTACTTCCCCGAGGTGGGCAGCTTCTCGATGATGTCCAGCAAGGCCACCCTGCGGAAGCCGGACCACCACATCCGGGCGGTGGTCTATGCCGCGAAGTTCCACCAGGTCCTCAACGGGGTCGGCGTCTGCCTCTTCGGCATCAGCGCCGGGCCGCGCATGCCCGTCATGGAGTGGACCAACGCGGCCACCGGCTGGGACAAGACCCCTGCCGAGTATCTGAAGATCGGCGAACGGATCCTGCTGCTCAGGCAGGCCTTCAACGTGCGTGAGGGGATCAGGCCCAAGGACTTCGCCATCACCGAGCGGGCCGTGAAGGCGCAGCCGGCCGGACCCCACGCTGGCGCCGATCTGGACACAGACGCCATGCGCTCCCACTTCCTGCGGGCCTTCGGCTGGGATCAGGAGAGCGGCCGTCCGGGTCGGGAGACCCTGAAGGCCCTCGGGCTGGACGACGTCGCGGAGGAGCTCTACGCATAGCCTGTAACCTTCTGCCATTTTCCGGGTCCTCCACTGCGACAGGAGGTTCGCAATGCCCATGTACGACTTCCGGTGCCCCGACTGCGGGCACGAGTTCGAGGAGCTGGTCTTCGGGGCCCGTCTCCCGTCGCTGTGCCCCTCCTGCGGTGGGGACGGGATCGAGCGGAAGGTCTCGATCTTCGCTGCCCGGGTCGGCGGGAGCGGCGCCGCGCCGGTGTCGTCGGGCTCCTGCCGCGGCGGCTCCCCCTTCAGGTGAGGCTGAACCACTGCGGCCGGTCCGGCCGCTTCTCCCCGTGGAATCAGAACTTCGTTTGACGTGTCCCCTCTTCTCCGTCACCCTGGGGTCGACTTGAGGAGGGATCCGTCATGGAACGAAAGCGTGTACATCTTGCAGGTGAGCCCGGCTACCCCAGCGCGGACGAAGTGCGGGCGCAGCGTCGGGAGTTTCTGGCGGTGTTCGGGAAGCTGGCTCTCGGCGCTGCGATGGTCGTCAGCTGCGGCCCGCCTCTCCGGTTGGGCGGCAAGGTGATGCCCCCCGAGGAGATCCCACCGCCCGATCCGGGGCCGCCCCCGCCCGTGGGATGCGAAGGGGACGAGTGCGTTCCCCTCCCAGGGGAGGCGCCCCCGCCCGATCCTCCGCTCCCCGGTGAGCCGCCTCCGCCCGATCCGCCGATCCCCGGTGGGATCAGGCCCCCGGATCCGCCCATGCCGGGCAAGATCGCGGTGCCGGAGCCTCCCCCCGAGGCCCCTCCCATGAGCGGCGACGAGGCGGTCCCCGAGGAGCTGTGAGGGCTGAATTCCTGAGCGAAACCACAACCTCGCCCCCCCCTGCCCCTCGCCGTTTTGCCCCTGTTTCATTGACATTGGCCCCTCCCCTGAGTAGGTTCCCCGCCTGAAGCGCTCCCCTCCGGGGGCTGGAGAGGAAGGAAGATGGGACATCAGGACATCCGTAACGTGGCCATCGTTGCGCACGTGGACCACGGGAAGACCACCCTGGTGGATCAGCTCCTGCGGCAGTGCGGTCAATTCGGCCGGGGAGAGCTCATGGGGGAGTGCATCCTGGACTCCAACCCCCTGGAGCGGGAGCGGGGGATCACGATCCTCGCCAAGAACTGCGCGATCCGGTACACGGACCGACACGGCGACCTGTATCACATCAACATCGTGGACACCCCCGGGCACGCAGATTTCAGCGGTGAGGTGGAGCGGGTCCTCAAGATGGCGGACGGTGTCCTCCTGCTGGTGGACGCGTACGAAGGGGTCATGCCCCAGACCCGCTACGTGCTCTCCAAGGCCCTCGCCAAGGGCCTCACCCCGGTGGTGGTGATCAACAAGATGGACCGTCCGGAGATCCGCGCCGACGAGGTGATCTCCGAGGTCTTCGATCTCCTGGTGGATCTGGGCGCGGACGATCACGCCCTGGACTTCCCTGTGGTCTATGCCTCCTCCAAGCAGGGCTGGGCCACCATGGATGCGGGGACCCTCCCGATGGACGGCAAGGGAGACATCCACGCGGTCTTCGACGCGATCATCGCGCACGTGCCGGTGGCGGATCTGGACGAGGACGGGCCCCTGCGAGCCCAGGTCACCACCCTCGACTACAACGACTACGTGGGGCGCATCGGCATCGGCCGGGTCTTTGCAGGAACCCTGGAGGTCGGGAAGGACCTGGCCCTCATCTCCCGTGACGGGATGATCTCCACCCAGCGCATCGGCCAGCTCTACCAGTTCGACGGCCTGGGGCGAAAGGAGGTCAAGCGGATCACCACCGGGGACCTCTTCGCCGCGGTCGGCCTGGAGGGAGTGGACATCGGGGTCACCCTGGCGGACATCAATCACCCGGTCCAGATGCCCACCGTCGCCATTGACGAACCGACCCTGCACATGGCCTTCCGGGCCAACGACGGACCCTTCTCCGGCAGGGACGGGAACCTTGTCACCAGCCGACAGCTCCGCAACCGACTCCATCACGAGCTCCAGTCCAACGTCGCGATGCGCATGGAGGAGCGGGGGGACGAGTTCGTCGTCTCCGGTCGGGGTCTCCTCCACCTGGGGATCCTCCTGGAGAACATGCGGCGGGAGGGCTACGAGGTGCTTGTGGCGCGTCCCAAGGTGATCTGGCTGAAGGACGAGACGGGGGGACGGACCGAGCCCCTGGAGCACCTGACCGTGGATCTGCCCACGGAGTCCGTGGGCATCGCCATGGAGCTCGTCGGGGACCGTCGTGCCGAGATGATCAAGATGGAGGCCCGGGCTGCGCGGACCCACCTGGAGTTCGAGGTCCCGGCGCGGGGTCTCATCGGCCTGAACAGCCGCATGCTCACGGCGACCCAGGGGCAGGCGGTGATGCACCACCGCTTCCTGCGCTACGGCCCCGACCGCGGCCCCATCGGCGGGCGGATCAATGGCGTGATGATCGCCACGGAGACCGGCACGGTGCGGGCCTATGCCCTGGATCAGCTCCACGATCGCGGGGTGATGTTCGTCAAGCCCACGGACGCGGTCTACATGGGTCAGGTCGTCGGCGAGCACACCCGCACCAACGACATCCCCGTGAACGTGGTCCGCCAGAAGAAGCTCACCAACATCCGCTCGTCCACCAAGGACGCCACCGTGGTCCTCAAGACCCCCCGGCCCATCACCCTCGAGGGCGCGCTGGAATACATCCAGGACGACGAGCTGCTGGAGATCACCCCGAAGTCCATCCGGATCCGGAAGCGCCACCTGGTGGAGTCGGATCGGCGCCGCGAGTCCAAGCGCGAGGCGTCGGCGGCCGAGTCCTCTTGAGCAGGGAGAGCGCCGGGATGGACGTCACGCGATTCCTGCTGCGTTGTGTCCTCCTGGTCGCGCTCCTCTCCTCTGGATGTTCACCCTTCACTCTCAACACTTCGAAGGTTCGTCGTCCAGGTCGGGGTGGGGACACCCCGTGACCGAGGAGATTGCATGAGGACGCCGCTGTGGACCCCGACCCCCCAACGGGTTGCGGGTGCGAACATGACCCGCTTCCAGTGCGTGGTCAACGAACGCTACGGTCTGTCCCTCGACGGATGGGAGGCGCTCCGGATCTGGTCCGTGGAGCACCTCCAGGACTTTTGGGCGGTCTTCTGGGACTTCGCGGGGATCCGGGCCTCACACCCCTACACGGAGGTGGTCGACGATCCGAAGAAGTTGCCCGGGGCCCGTTGGTTCAGTGGCGCTCGGCTCAACTTCGCCCAGAACCTGCTCCGGCGGCGCGGCGTGGGCGCGGCGCTGGTGTCCTATGGTGAGGACGGCGCGATCCGGCGCTGGTCCTGGGACGCCCTGGTCAGTGCGGTCTCCCGCCTGTCCCGAGCCCTGGCCAGGGGCGGGGTGGGCGCGGGGGACAGGGTCGGCGCCTACATGCCAAACATCGGCGAGACCGTCATCGCAATGCTCGCCGCAACCAGCCTCGGGGCGACCTGGACCACCGCGTCCCCGGAGCTGGGGGTGGACGGGGTCGTGGACCGGTTCGGCCAGACCAGGCCCCGGGTCCTCATCGCCACGGACGGGTTCCGTCACGACGGCGTGGGCCACGACATCCGGGGCCGCCTCCGGGACCTCATGGATCGCCTCCCCTCCGTGGAGCGGATGGTGGTGGTCCCGTTCCTGGACAAGGACCCGTCGTTCGAGGGGATCCGGGATGCGGTCCGCTGGGACAGGTTCCTGGAGCCCGCCTCCGATCAGGACATCGACTTCGTCCAGGTCCCGGCGGAGCAGCCCCTGTACATCATGTACTCCTCGGGCGCCTCCGGGCTGCCCAGGTGCATCATCCAGAGCACCGGCGGGGTCCTGCTGCACCACCTGAAGGAGCTGGTCCTCCACACGGACCTGAAGCCCGATGATGTGATCTTCTTCTACACCACCTGCGGACAGATGATGTGGAACTGGCTGGTGAGCAGCCTCGGTGCGGGCGCCACCGTGGTCCTCTACGACGGCTCCCCGGTCTTCCCGTCTCCCAACGTCCTCTGGCGCATCGTCCAGGACGAGGCGGTCACCCACTTCGGCGCGAGCGCCCGGTTCCATGACACCGTCCGCGGCGAGGGCATGCGCCCGGGGGAGTACTTCCAGCTCCACCACCTGCGCACGGTCCTGTCCACGGGCTCCCCGCTGGTCCCCGAGAGCTTCGAGTACATCTACAGGCACGTGAAGTCGGATCTGCACCTGGCGTCGATCTCCGGCGGCACGGAGCTGAACGGCTTCCTGGCCCTGGGGAACCCGCTGCTCCCCGTCTACTCCGGAGAGATCCAATGCCGGCCCCTCGCCATGGGCGTGGACGCCTTCGACGTGAACGGGAACTCCGTGGCGGACGAGAAGGGGGAGCTGGTCTGCACCACCGCCTTCCCCAGCATGCCCCTGGGCTTCTGCAACGATGACGATCTCCTCGAGCGGGCCGCCTACTTCGAGCGCTACCCCGGGATCTGGCACCACGGGGACTTCGTGGAGATCCTCTCCGACACCGGGGGCCTGGTGATCCACGGCCGCTCCGACGCCACCCTCAATCCCGGCGGGGTGCGGATCGGCACCGCGGACATCTACCGTGTGGTGGAGACCCTTCCGGAGGTCGTGGACAGCCTGTGCGTGGGACAGCGCTGGGAGGGGGACGAGCGGATCATCCTGTTCCTGAAGCTCGACGGAGACCTCCGACTCACGGACAATCTCCGGGACCGGGTCCGGGGCGCGATCCGTACCCGGCTCACGTCGCGCCACCTGCCGCTGAAGGTGATCCAGGTCGCAGACATCCCCTACACCATGAGCATGAAGAAGGTCGAGATCGCCGTCCGCCAGCTGATCCACGGAGAGGTGGTAGAGAACCGCGACGCGCTGTTCAATCCAGAGGCGCTCGAGTTGTACGTGGAGCTGGAGGAGCTGAAGAGCTAGGAGTCCGTGATGAAGCAGATCGTTATCCTGGGAATCGTGGTCCTCGCGCTCGGGGCGAAGTGGTGGGAGCCTCGATGCCCCCCCTGCACCGAGCCCGTGGTGTGCCGAGGGGAGCCCTGCTTCATGGGGCAGCGCTGCCATGAGGTGAGGGGCTGCCTGCCCCGGGTCGTCTCGGAGCAGAGCTTCTCCGAAGACACCCGCTCCCTCGCCCTCGCCGTGACGGGACAGGGCGGCGTGGCCCTGGCCGGCTCCTTCGACCAGCCCACGGAGGCCGCGCAGGGCCCCGACGCGGCGCAGTCCCTCGTGGCGCGCCTCGCGCCGGGGGGCGAGATGAAGTGGAGCCGGAGCTTCGGGCCCGACGGGCACCAGGACCGGGCGGAGGCGATCCGGATCGATGCAAACGGGGGTGTCTGGATCGCAGGGACCTTCCAGGGTGAGGAGCTCGTCGACGGCGGATTCCGGGTCGCCGGGAGCGGCGGCGACGATGTCTACGTCATGAAGCTCACCGCGGGCGGCCAGCCCCTCTGGATCGAGGCCATCGGGACCGCGGCCGAGGATCGGCTCCTCGCCCTGGAGGTCGGGGAGGAGGGGAACGGCTACGTCGTGAGCGACGCCGACCCGGGAGAGGGCTTCACCCTGCGTCGGCTCCGCCCCAATGGCGGCGTGGCATGGACGAAGCAGTTCCCGGGCGCCGCACCCGCGCTGGGCCTCTACCTGGATGACCAGCTGTACCTGGCCGCAACCTTCTCCGCGCCGGAGATCAAGGTGGGCTGGGAGACCCTGTCCCTCAAAGAGGGCGATTCGACCGGAGTATGGCTGGCCCGCCTGGACTGGGACGGCGACCTGGTCTGGGTCCGCTCCCTGGACGGCGACGGCCGCGGCGGCCCACGGGGCATCCAGGACATCGCAGCGATGAAGGACGGGGACATCCTGCTCTCCGGCTTCGGCGCGCTGCCGGGCTTCCCCGATGACCGCGGCGACGGCCGGATGTTCGCCGCCCGGCTCTCCCCAGCGGGCACCCCGGAGCGCATCCTCCGCTTCGGGCCGCCGGCCTCCTCCAGCGCAGGGGTCCATGTGTCCCTGACCCCATCGAGCAAGGACTGCATCCACGTGTCCGGGACCTTCGATGGTCCCTTCCGCTGGGACGGCCTGCGTCCCCGTCCGGACCTCGACGCCGGGCGCTTCGTGGGAACCCTCGAGGCGGACGGCTCCTTCGGATCCGTCCTCGTGCTCCCCCGCACCGGTCCCGTCCGGCCCATGCCGGCCTCCCGGGACGATGCAGGGAACCTCTACATGGTCATCGGGGGTCCCGAGGACGGGGTTCGGGTCCTCACCCTGGAGCCGTGAAGGGGACGCGGTGATACCCCTTGACCGTCGCCGGTCCTACCGGGTAGCGTCACCCCAGGAAACCATCTCCGAGGTCTGTCCATGAAGGGGACGCTGTCCGCCGCTGCCGTCGCTGCTCTGTTCTTCGTCATCGCACCGACGCTGCGAGCGGAGGAAGCGCCGATCCCCCTGTACGTCGCGGACGTCCAGTTCTCCGACTTCTCCGCGGCGGAGATGAAGGAGATGCGGAGCTGGGGCCGGGCCATGGCCGCGGAGGTGAAGGGCGGCCTGCGGGACATGCCGGCGCGGACGCCGGTGACCATGGAGAACCTGGAGGCGCAGCTCGGCAAGGAGCGGCTCAAGGCCACCCTCGCCTGTGAGGATGTCGCTTGCGTCAACCGCATCGTGGAGAACTTCGGCTGCTCCGAGTCCGTGTTCGTGGTCGTCCGGCGGGTGAGCACGGGAAAGGTGCAGGTCACCATGGATCACGTGGCCGGGGACGAGGTCATCGCGTCCTTGCCGCCGCGGTACACCGGGGCCGAGTTCGATTCCATCCGGAAGACCGTCCAGGAGATGGCGCAGGCCCTGGCCGGCAACGGCCCCACCCTGGAACGCTGGACCGAGCCGAGGCCCGCGCCGAAGGAGCCCAAGCCGGCCCCCCGCAGCACCGGGACGGCACCCGGAACCGGGTCGCGGACCTCGACCGAGTGGGCGGCGATCGGGTTGAGACCCGGGTTCCCCGGGCTCCTCGGCCTCGACATCGATCTGCCGACCTTCCGCTGGAACCACTTCGTGTTCCGCACCCTTCGGGCGGGCTTCATGCCCGTCCTCATGGCCCTGGCTGATGACTTCTGCATGAGCCTGACCACAGCGGCGGGGTACCCGTTCCATTTGGGCGAGTCCGGGCGTCACGAGGTCCGCCTCCTGGCGGACATTGGAGCCACATTCATCGGGTCGGACGTGGCCTTCAGCTTCGCCATCGAGTCCAGCTACCGGCTCAGGCTCCGTCCCCACGCCGCGTTCTTCGTCGGGGGGTTCCTCGGCCTGAACAGCTCCGGCTGGGGCACGATCCCGCAGGGTGGAGCCTTCTGCGGTTTTGCGTTCTAGACCCGGGCGAGTCTGCACATCGGAGGCACCATGAAGTCTCTCGGCCTGACCCTTGCGTTTCTCCTGTTCTTCGCCGCCTGCGGCGACGACGAGGAGAAGATGGACGAGCCAGGGGCCGGCGCCTCGGCCCTGGAGTCGGCCCCGGACGACGAGGCCCCGCCGCAATGCGCGGACCTCGACGAGAAGGCCGGGGGCCGGTTCTGCTGCGAGCCGGGCCAGCGCCTCGAGGGTGGACTCCCTCCGGAGCACACCGGTATCCGCTGCGAGGTGGGCGGGGTGAAGCAGGGGCCGGCGCGGACCCTGCACCCGGACGGTCGACTCCACGGGAACACCGGATACAACAAGGGCCTCGAACACGGCCCCCGCGTCGAATGGGATGCCTCCGGCGTGAAGCTGAGCGAGCAGGGCTACCAGGACGGGAAGCTCCACGGCCCCTGGAAGGAGTGGGACGACCAGGGCCGAGTCCTGGGTGAGGGGACCTGGGAGAAGGGCCGGAAGATCGGCACCGAGATCAGCTACCACAAGGACGGCACCAAGAGGTCCCTGGGCACCTGGCTCGACGGGGAGCGGCACGGCATCTGGACCGAGTGGCGCGCCTCCGGCCAGAAGGAGTCCGAGGTGGAGTACGACCACGGAATCCGCCACGGCACCGAGACCTTCTGGCACCAGAACGGTCAGGTCTGGTCCCGGGCCCGGTTCGAGGACGGGGAGCGGGCCGGGATCCGTGAGGAGTGGACCCCGGAGGGCCTCCCCCTGACCGGCCCCGCGGCCAGATGACGGCCTCCAACCTGCGCACTTTGTGGGCCCTCCTGACATCTTCGTGGGTTCTGGCAGAGAACTCGTGTGCAGAGTTTGCTCGAAATGATCCCGCTGTGGCTACCATGATCAGGGGCGCAAAATGAGGTTGGCGCCGGTCACGGTCACGGTCACGGTCACGGCGAACCTGACTCGTTCAGTGCCCGACCCACCGACCGTTGCTCAGCCTCCGCTTCTCCCCGCGGGACCTGGACGATGATGCATCCGGTCCTTCGGTAAAGATCGATGGCGCATCGGTACACATCCAGTTTGTGAAGGTCGTTCCGACGCCGCCTATCCCTTGGCTCCTCCTCTGTTTTTCCGTGTCCGTGACCGTGACCGTGACCGTGACCGATGGATGGACGCGGCCACCATGGGTTTCGCCTTGGGCCCGCGAGGAGGAAGCAAAGACTACCCACAAAGATGTCACAAGAGCCCTCTTTGTGCTTGGGGGGCGCAGCGGGGTCCCCTATAATCCGACCGTTCAGCGAACTCCGTCTTCTCTGCGGGAGGCCCTCCAGATGACCTCGATGTCCACCCACGAGTACCGCATCCGTGTCTGCTGCGCGGCGTCGGACAATCTCGTCTTCCCCGGCGCGACCCACGGCTTCGTCACGACCGTGTCGACGAACCTCCGGGTCCGCGTCGGACAGCTCACCTCAAACCCCGAGGTCTGCTACCTCTGCCTGCCGGACGAGGACGGCGAGACCAGGGAGATGCACCGCCTGCAGGAGTTCGTGGACAACCTGGAGCGGGGAGGTGACGTATGAGCGCCGACACTCCCGCCGCGACCATGCCCTTCATCGGCCTGCGCCCGTTCCGGCGGGAGGACGCGGATCTCTTCTTCGGTCGCGAGGACCAGGTGGAGGAGCTCCTCCAGCGCCTGGAGAGTCATCGCTTCGTCGCGGTGGTAGGCACCTCGGGCTGCGGCAAGTCCTCCCTGGTCCGCGCCGGGCTGATCCCGGATCTGGAGAACGGCTTCATGGCCGCGGCGGGGAAGGATTGGCAGTTCGCGACCCTCCTGCCGGGCAACACGCCGGTGAGGAACCTCGCAGCCGCGCTGGTGGAGTCCGGTGCGCTGGGAGACCACTACGGGACCGACGACGACGCGGACGCGGTGGCGGCGACCCTGCGTCGCGGCCCCCTGGGCCTCGTGGAGCTTCTGGACGAGGTGACGCTCAGGGAGGGCACCAACCTCCTGATCATCGTCGACCAGTTCGAGGAGATCTTCCGGTTCCGGCGCCTCGGGGACGTCGCGGAGGCAGCGGGCTTCGTCAACCTCCTCCTCACCGCGGCCGCGTCCCGAAGGCACCCGGTCCACGTGGTCCTGACCATGCGATCGGAATCCCTGGGAGACTGCGCGGTCTTTCCGCGCCTCCCCGAGGCCCTCAATGACGCCCAATTCCTGGTCCCCCGGCTGACCCGGTCCCAGCTTGAGACCGCGATCACCGGACCCGCGGCCCTGTTCGAGGCGGACGTGGACGAGGCCCTGCTCAACCGGATCCTCAATGACCTGGGCAGCGGCCCCGACCAACTCCCGCTGATGCAGCATGCGCTCATGCGCATGTGGACCATGCCCGACGATGACCTCGCAGAGGGCAGGACCCGGGTCCTGGACCTCGACGCCTTCGAGGCCATCGGCGGGCTGGACCACGCGCTGTCCTACCACGTGAGCGAGGTGAGCCGGGAGCTGACCTTCGGCCGCGCCGCCACAGAGAGGGAGGGCCTCGATCGCATCGTCCGGGTGCTGTTCCGCTGCCTCTGCGACGTCACCTCCGGACGGGACGACATCCGCCGCCCGGCGACGCTCTCCGAGGTCGCCGCCGTCGCCAGCGTGACGCCGAAGGAGGTGATCCGGGTGGTGGAGGCCTTCCGCACCTCGACCTGCAGCTTCATCATGCCCCCCGCGGACGTCCCCCTCACCCCGGAGACGATCCTCGACATCGCCCACGAGAGCCTGATCCGGAACTGGGACGAGCTGAGGGAGTGGCGAGACGACGAGGCCCGCTGGAAGGAGGAGTACGACCGCCTGGTCCAGTCCTCCCACCGCTGGAAGGATGGCAAGGTGGCGCTCTCCGTGCCTCCGGAGCTCGACGCGCAGCTCGCATGGCGCGGGACGGAGACCATCGGCCGGGCCTGGGCCACGCGCTACGGCCCGGTCGAGGACTTCGAGCTCGCCGAAGAGTACCTCGGCGCCAGCACCGCAGCGAACACGGCACGCCTGGAGCGGCGACGCCGGACTCGCTTCCTCCTGCGCGGGTCGATCATCGGGATGACGGTGGCCCTGATCGCCGCGCTGTTCGTGGTCGTCGACTGGTGGAAGTCCGCGGAGGTGGCGCGGATCGACGCCGAGGACGCGCAGGCGATGGAGGAGACGCTGCGAAAGAGCGAGGCCATCACCCACGAGCGGCTCAAGATCGTCCTGAACGCCAAGAACAAAACCCTGGAGGACCTGCGAAACGAGCGCACAAACCTCGGGGCGGCGAGGGACGCCCTCGCCGCCAAGCACACGGCGCTGATCGACACGGAGGCGAGCCTTCGGAAGACCCGGGACAACCTCATGGTGAAGATCGTCGAATCCGAAGAGGACAAGGTCAGGCTGCGGCAGGAGAGCGAGGCGGCGTCCAGCAACCGCCGGCTGGCGGAGGGACGGATGCTCGCGGCGGAGGCCACCGTCGCGGCCACGGGCCGGAACCCGGACCTGAACCGCTCCATGCTCCTGGCCCTGCGGGCGCGCAAGGATCTCGGCGGAGACGACTACGCCAGCAACCGTGTGCTCGAATCCGGGCGCCGCCAGCTCCTGCCCCTCCACTTCGTACGGGCCCCGGCTGCGGGGCCGGTCCGCTTCACCCAGGACCTCGGCGATGGCGGACTCCTGCTGGTGACGGGCGACGGGCAGCTGGAGGTCCTGGACGTCGCAGAGAGCAGCCTGGAGCGGATCGGGCGCCTGCCCACGGAGGACGAGCCGAGGATCATCCTGCCCGGACCCGCCCCGGGGATCGCGGTGGTCATCGCCGGCAACTCCGGCTACCGGGTGCACCGGGACGGCAGGATCCTGCCCCTGCAAGCCCGGGGCTACATCGGCGTCGGCCGGGGCACGATGCCGGATCGGCTCCTGGTCTGGGGGAGCGAGGACAACACCTGGAGAGTGCTGACGGGGATGGACGAGAGCCCCGTGGCGGAGGGCGCCCTCCCCTGCGATCCGGCGACCCACCTGGGCGCGGCCCTCGACGCGGCGGGGACGGGTCCCGTGGTCATCTGCAGGAGCGGCGCGGTCCTGGCCGGGACGGCGGACGCCCTCCCCCCTCCCCTGGACGACCTGGGGCGCTCCATCGGCAGCGCCTGCGTGGCGCCGGGGGGAGCGAGCGGGGTCACCCTGTCCGTCGAAGGGACGTTGGCCATCCACCGGTTCGCCGAAAAGGAGACCGTGGAGTTGGCCCGGCAGGTGATCAACATGACCTGCCGCTGGGAGGAGGACGCCCTCCTGAGCGTCGATGAGATGGAGCGCATGACCCTCTGGCGGCTCTCCACGGGGGAGCGCATCGCGGGACATCGGATCCCGGGCTACGACCGCTGGGGACTCCCTCCCGTCTCCCATCACGACCTCACCGCCTGGGCCGACGTCCACGGCAACGTACACCTGTGGGACTGGGAGCAGGAGCGTGAGCTGGGGCAGGCCCCCGTGGGGACCGACATCGCCTCGGCCTGGTTCACCGGAACCGGCGAGGCGAGCCTGCTCTGGGTCGGCGCCGAGGACGGCGTCTTCCGGGGCTGGGTCGTCGACAGGCGACCACTGGTGCGCGGCGTCCCGGACCACACTCCTCGGCCATCAACCCCAGGGGTCGTCGGCGCCGAGCTCCCCGACGCCCTCGAAGTCTACGACCCCTCCCTTCGTGGGTGGCTCGGGACGCTGGACATCGGCGCGCTCATGAAGAGCCCCGACGGAGAGACCCTCGCGGTCCATACGAAGTCCTTCCGTCTCTTCCTGGTCCTCCCGAAGACCCGGGAAGTCCTGCGCCTGGGCGTCGCGGACTCCCTGGAGCCCGCGGCCTTCAGCACGGACAGCCGCCGGTTCGCCAGCGCCGGGGGTGGGAAGGGCATCCAGATCTGGGACCGACAGGGCCGGAGCGAGGGCTTCCTCCCCGCGGTCGACCGCGTGAGCTCCCTCGAGTTCACGGAGACCAACGACGCCATCCGCTTCGAGGCCGCGGAGACATCCTGGGAGTGGGACCTGATGCCCCTGTCTCCCGAGGCCCTGGAGAAGGACGTCTGCACGCGGCTCCCCCGTCGCGACCTCAACCCCGAGGAGTGGCGGCGCCTCCTGGGACCGGAGGCGATCCAGACCGAGCGGCTCTGCCCGGATCTCACCGAGACCTTCCCCCGGGCCCTGGAGCAAGACGGGCCCGCCACCGAGCCCCACGAAGGCGACGCAGCGCCCCCCCCGCACATGGGGGGTCACTGAGAACCTCCTTGTCGAGACAACGCGTCCGTCCTATCATCCCCGCGAAACGGCAACCGCCGCCGGGAGGTGACGCATGTTGAAGCTTGTCCTGTTGCGACACGGGCAGAGCACCTGGAACCAGTCGAACCGGTTCACGGGCTGGAAGGACGTGGATCTCTCGGACCAGGGGGTCCAGGAGGCCCGGTCCGCGGGAGAGCTCCTCAGGGACGGGGGCTACACCTTCGACGTGGCCCACACGTCCCTGCTCAAGCGGGCGATCCGGACCCTGTGGATCGCCCTGGACGCGCTGGATCTCATGTGGATTCCGGTCAATCGCAGCTGGAAGCTCAACGAGCGCCACTACGGAGCGCTCCAGGGTCTCAACAAGGCGGAGACCACCGCCATCCATGGCGCGGACCAGGTCCTCATCTGGCGGCGCAGCTACGACGTCCCGCCCCCGGCCCTGACCCCAGACGACGAGCGCAACCCCGGCCTGGATCGCCGCTACGCGGACCTGGGGCCCGACGAGCTGCCCCTCACCGAGTGCCTCAAGGACACGGTGGAGCGGTTCCTTCCGTACTGGCACCAGGAGATCGTCCCGGATCTGAAGGCCGGCAAGCGGGTCCTCATCGCGGCCCACGGAAACAGCCTACGTGCGCTGGTCATGGTCCTGGACGGGATCTCCGAGGTGGAGATCACCGGCCTCAACATCCCCACGGGCGTCCCCCTCGTCTACGAGCTGGACGAGGACCTGAGGCCCATCAGGCACTACTATCTGGGTGATCCTGAGACCGTAGCGGCTGCCGCGAAGGCCGTCGCGGATCAGGCGAAAGCTCCCAACTAATTGCCGCGGAAACTCTTGTCGTTGAACCGGTCGATCAGCTTCTGACCGGCGGCCATCGTCGCTGCGGTCGAGGACTCGAGCGCCCCACGCAGCAGCGCGGCCGTGTCCGGGTGATCCACCACCAGGAGCGCGTGGCCGATCTTCTTCTGCGCCTGCCCCTCGTATGCGGGCCACACCTCGGCGAGCGCGCGCGCAGCCTCGCGGCGCACGGCGTCCTCCTCGCCCGAGGCGGCCACCACCGGGGTCCGCCAGGCCCAGGAGGAGCCGGCGTCCCCCAGGGACTTCGCGAGGATGTGCGCCTCGCCTGCCGGCGGCCGGGCCCGGAGGGCCGCGGCCAGGGCCTCGACGGCGACGATCCGACGGCAGCTGCCCAGCCCCCGGAGGATCCCGAGGCGGCGCTCCCCCTCCGACGCGGCGAGGGCCTCGACGAGCCACCCGGCGGCCTCGTCGCTGAGGAGCTTGCCAACCGCGGCCGCGGCGGCGGAGGTGATCAGCAGCTGGGCGGGTCCGTGGGCCACGACGGCCTTCAGCACCGGGGCGGCCCGGGGATCCCGCAGCTTGCCGACGGCCTCCAGGAGGCTGGCCCGCCAGCCGAGCCAGGCGGTGTCCACGAGGTCTCCACGTTCCGGCGCGTCGAACGCGATCTCCTGGAGCATGGGCAGGAGCCCGTCCGGCCCCATGGCAATCAAGGACGGAAGGAACGCAGGCAGCCGCCCACGCTTGGAGGTGTCGATCTCAGGCACCCGGGCCCGCAGGGCCACGAAGCGCTGGAACGCCTCCGGGGTTGCGCTCCTCGCTGCATCAATCTCCGCGCGCAGGGAGTCCCGCGCGGCGGGGTCGAGGTCCTCGGGGGACACCAGGACGCCCCGGGCCAGGGCCCCCGGGGGCGCCGCCAGGAGCAGGACGAAGGACAGGACGATGATGTGTCTCATGGTACTCATAACCCGCTCCCCCACCAGGTCTGGTCCGGGATCACCCGGGTCGCGTTGCTCGCACAGTGCACCTCGCCCAGGAGGCGGTGGTACAGATCCCAGTCCTCCAGGAAGTGCAGGGTGATCCCCACGGCTGCGAAGTTCTCGCTCACCCACTCCTGGAAGACGTAGACCCCGTCCACCCTGGGGCCGTGGCCCTTCGGGGGTGCATAGTTCTCCGCGTCGATGTGGATCCCGTTGACGAAGCCGGGCTGGTAGGCCACGGAGTAGCCGTACATGTCCCAGTGCAGGAAGGGCACCTGCACCAGCTCCTCGTCGGTGATCCCGATCTCGGCCTTGAGGGTCTCGAGCTGCCCCTCTACCTCGGTGACGGCCCACTGGTTGTCCGAGGCCAGGTCCGGATCGGCCAGGACCTCGTCGACCGTAGTGTCTGCGGGGTCCCCGGGATCCCAGTCCATCCCCGTGAACACGGACGTGCCGCCGTAGCCGTCATCCTGCAGCTCCTGGAACTTCGCCCAGGCCTGGGCCGCGTTGTTGATCGCGATGGTCCAGCCCCGGGGGTTGTCCTTCGCGGTGATGTAGGCGACGGTCTCGTCCACGTGTGCAACGAGGAGCCAGGACGTGTCCATGGTGAGCATGGGCTGCATCTTCTGGGACTCGAGCATCCGGTCGAAGACCGGGTCCGTGTAGAAGTCCGGCACGCTGCCCCGGAAGATCCGCCCGTTGGGATAGCTCACGCCGTCGTGCTCGTAGGGGGGCACGGTCTCGGTGTTCCCGAAGGAGTTGAGGCTGTCCATGTCGTCGTCGTGGTCGGGGTCGTAGATCGTCGCACCGGCCACGTCCTTGCCCTGGAGGTGGGTGTAGACCACCCGTCCGGCGTTCCGCAGGCCCCCCTCCCAGTTGGTGTAGTTGGGAGAGCGGAAGTTCAGGTGGATCACGTGCTGTCCGCCCACCGCGGGCATGGCCATCCAGCCGGTCTCGAAGAAGTCCTGGGTCCACTGGTCCCCGTAGCCTTCGATCTCGTACAGCGGGTTGTGCATGCCCACCGCGCCCATGGCCGCCTTGAGGTCCGCGCGGAAGACCTGGGAGTCTTCGCTGTTGAACTTCGTGACGTAGAGGGTCGTCGCCGGCTGGGTCTGGTAGTAGAGGAGGATCGGCGCCAGGCGGAACCGCACCACGTCGAAGGCCTCGGTGAACGACGTCCCCGCCACGGACCAGATCACGTCGATGGTGCCGTCCCAGACCGTATCGTCCCGGATGATGTCAATCCCCTCGATCCCGAACTCGACGCCCGTCCGGATGTCCGCAGCGGTCAACGGGGTCTCCAGGGGATGGTGCACCCACTCGTCGCCCACCTTTCGGAAGACCCGGACGTAGGGCACCCCGGGGAGGCCCACGGTGAGGGTGGCGACCGCATCGTCGGGCGCGCCGGGCCAGGGCACGGTCTTCAGCCGCGCCAGGTCCTCCAGGTCGTCCACCCCGTTGATGATCTCGTCCTTGGCGTCGTTGCAGCCGGCGAGGGCCTCATCGGAGCCGGACCCGGGGCAGGCATCCTGATCGTCGTCGATGTTGGCCAGGAAGATCGCGCCGTGGTCCTTGTCCCATGTCTCCTCCCCCGCGTCCTCCGTGGGGTCATCCAGGTCCACGGTGCCGTTGCGGTTCACGTCGCCGCGGAGGTCCACGCAGGGGACCGCTGGGTCGGGGTCGCACACCGGGGGCGGCGGTGGTTCGCTGTCCTCCCTGCCGCCGAGGTCCTCCTCTGGTGGGGTGTCGGCCTCCACGGAGTCCGCCGCGGTGTCCTCCCCCGGAGTCACACCCCCGCCCCCGCCGTCTCCGCCGCAAGCCCACCCGAGGGCCGCGACGAGCCCGGCGAGGATCGCCATCCGATACCAGCTCCCTCTCATGCCATCCTCCAGTCAGGTCAACGGCGCTCCGGTCGCGCCGGTTCGACGTCAGAGACAATACCGACTCTGGGGGTCGAGCGCAAAGCGCGCGTGCCTGTGGGAAGCACGACTTCGCTTTGACGCGAGGTGGCGAACCGAAGATCCATTCGAGTGACAGGAATAGTCTCCGAGCCCCGGTTGTCGGTCCTTCAACGATCACCGGGAGGGTTCCCATGAAGAAGCTCCTCACAGTCCTGTCGGCGCTGTTCCTTCTCACTGCGGGCGGCGCGGCCTTCGCGGCCGGCGACGACGCGGTCCCGAAGAAGGGCGACGCCCGGGTCCAGTATCTGGACCTCGGCACCCTGGTCATTGACGGCACGCTCCGGAGCCCGGAGATCCAGTTCCACGACCAGCGCGAGCGGGTGAAGTTCGAACGGCTGATGAGGATCCGCAAGACCTTCATGCCTGCGCTCATGGCCTCGGGAACCGACGCCGTCTTCAAATAGCGGTTCCCGAAACAGCGCCCCCGACGAATAACATGGGGCCGAGAGGCGCCGGGATTGCTATCATCCCGGCACCAGGAGGTCACATGTCCGGCACATCGAAGCACGCCGAGCTCCGCACGGTCCTCCGGGATCGGTTCGGCCTGGAGGCCTTCCGACCCCACCAGGAGGAGGTCTGCGCTGCGGTGGCCCGGGGGGAAGACGTCCTCCTGGTGATGCCCACGGGCTCGGGGAAGTCCCTCTGCTACCAGCTCCCTGGGATCCTGCGTGGTGGGACGACCCTCGTCATCAGCCCCCTCATTGCGCTCATCGAGGATCAGGTGACGAAGCTCCGCGCCCAGGGCTTCGCCGCGGAGCGGATCCACTCCGGCCGCTCCCGGGAAGAGTCCCGCCGCGTCTGCGCCGCCTGGCTCGACGGCTCCCTGGAGTACCTCTACATCGCACCGGAGCGCCTGTCGGTCCAGGGCTTCCCCGAGTTCCTGGCGCGCAGGCCGCCGACCCTCATCGCGGTGGACGAGGCCCACTGCATCTCCCATTGGGGCCATGACTTCCGCCCCGACTACCGCCTCCTCGGCGACCGGCTGCCGATCCTGCGCCCGGCGCCGGTGATCGCGCTCACCGCCACGGCCACGGTTCGGGTCCAGAAGGACATCGTCGCCTCCCTGAACCTGCCCGACCGTTCCCGCTTCATCCGGGGCTTCTGGCGGGACAACCTGGCCGTGGAGGCCCGGGATTGCCGCAAGGGGGAGCGGGACACCGTGGTGCGCACCCTCCTCTCCCGGCCTGGCGCGCTCCCGGCGATCGTCTACGTGCCGACCCGGAAGGAGTCCGACCGGCTCGCCGGTGTCCTGGCTCCTGACTACGGCGCCGTGCCCTATCACGCCGGGATGGACGGTGCGGACCGGACCCGATCCCAGGATGCGTTCATGGAGGATCGGGCCCGGGTCGTGGTGGCCACGGTGGCCTTCGGCATGGGGGTGGACAAGGCTGACATCCGCACGGTGATCCACACGGCCCTGCCCGGCAGCGTCGAGAGCTACTACCAGGAGATCGGCCGCGCCGGCCGGGACGGCGCCCCGTCCCGCGCGGTGCTGCTCTACGGCTGGTCGGATCGGAAGCTCCTGGAGTTCCTCCACTCAAAGACCTACCCGTCACCCGAGATCGTCGCGATGGTCCTGGAGCGGGTCCCCCGGGAGCCCACCCCCGTGGAAGAACTGGATCCAGACGGCCGCTTCGACGAGGACACCCTCGAGGCGGGCCTGAAGCAGCTGTACAACCACGCAGCGATCACCTGGACCGCGGACGACCGGGTCTGCGCGCTCCCTGGCGTGGCGTGGAGGGGAACCTACGAGGCCCAGCGGGAGCACCGCCTGGTCCAGATCGAGGACATCCTGGACTTTGCACGGTCGGGGCGCTGCCGCATGAACGGACTCGTCCGGTACTTCAGTCCGAAGGAGGCCGGGGATCGCCGCTGCGAGGTCTGTGATCACTGCGCGCCCTGGGACGCGACGACCCGGGCGTTCCGGCCCCCGAGCGGTCCTGAGCTCGAGCACATGGGACGACTCGTCGCGGCCCTGAAGGCGCGAGGCGGCCTCACCCCCGCAGGAATGCACGAGCATGTCCTCGCCGGCAGCCTGGACCGGGATCGGTTGGAGCAGCTCCTGGACTGCCTGCTTCGGGGCAACGTCCTGCGGTGCGCGACGGACTCCTTCGAGAAGGAAGGCCGCGTGATCACGTTCCAGCGGTACTCCCTCCGGCGCGCCGCGGCGTCCATGGCCCTCGCGGCGCAGGAGCTGTGGATCGAGGACACCCCGAAGCCTGGGCCGGTCCCGGGCCCGACGCTCCGTCGACGCAAGACCCCGGCAAAGAAGACCGAGGCGCCGCCTCCTACCGCGGACCTCGCACTGTACGAGGCGCTCCGAACCTGGCGGAACGCCCGCGCGAAGGCTGCGAGCTGTCCCGCCTTCCACGTCGCCTCCAACGGCCTCCTCAAGCGCCTCGCTGCGTTCCGCCCCGACAACCCGGAGGCCCTCGAGGCCGTCAAGGGGATCGGACCGAAGATGGTGGAGAAATACGGCGACGAGCTCCTGGCGCTGCTGCGGGGCGGGGCCGGATAGTGGGTGCCCTTCCGCAAGAGGCCGTGGGGTATGATCCAAGACCGTTGGTAGCGATACGCTCCCCGAGCCGACGGTCCGGAGTCAGACTCTGCCCGAGAGACATCCTTGAGATCGGGATGACGGGAGGGAGTTCCCTCGCTGCGCTTGGGATGACGGGAATGGGCCGTGCTTGATCCGTCGTCCC
>JBDRIT010000008.1:0-11349 GCA_043815665.1 Pseudomonadota bacterium | reverse complement strand
CGACGGGGTATCAACTCTTCCAGACTCTCGCTTCGGCATGATCCTCCCTCTGCCGAAGCGCAAGGCCTCGACGTAAAGTGAAGATCATGGTCCCGAGGATCGGTCAAGCGCGTTCAACGTCGACTTTGCGATCACCCTGGCAATGAGCCGGCCTCCTATTGTCTTTTCCAAGGGCCTCTGCTAGACATCGTCCTTCCGGACTGCCCCTGGAGGCCCCATGTCCCTGCCCGCAACCATCGACGCGCTCTGGACCCACCTCGAAGCCAAGGTCGGTGACGCGCTGGAGTCCGTCGGCCTGGATCGTTCGGTCACCCTGGCGCCGCCGCCGGATCCGACCATGGGCGACCTCGGCTTCCCCTGCTTCCAGTATGCGAAGGCCCTCCGTCGCGCACCCGCACAGATCGCCGGAGAGGTCGCGGCGGCAATCACAACAGACGAGGTGGTGGTCGAGGTGGGCACCGCCGGGCCCTATGTGAACCTGCGAGTCGGCTCCGCCGCGCTGGCCCGGGTCCTCCTCGGGCAGATCTGCGCGGCCGGGGACCGCTGGGCCGCGGCCGGCGCGGTTGCGCCGGAGCGGGTGATGATCGAGTACTCCTCGCCCAACACCAACAAGCCCCTGCACCTGGGCCACATCCGGAACAACCTCCTGGGCCTGGCGTTGAGCCGGATCCTTGGCTACCACGGCGACGAGGTCCGGACGGTGAACCTGGTCAACGACCGGGGCATCCACATCTCCAAGACCATGGTGGCCTACGACCGGTGGGCTGATGGGGGCACGCCGGAGGACGCAGGGGTCAAGGGCGACCACTTCGTGGGCGCGCTCTACGTGCGGTTCGACCGGGAGTTCAAGGCGGAGTTCGCGGCCTGGAAGGCCGGCCGCGAGGGCGAGATCCCCAATGAGGACGCGTACTTCAACGACGATGAATCCGCCCTGGGGAAGGAGACGCGAAACCTGCTCCTCCGCTGGGAGGCAGGGGACGAGGAGGTCCTGGACCTCTGGCGCCGCATGAACCGCTGGGTCCTGGACGGCTTCGCGTCCACCTACGAGCGCATGGGCTGCCGCTTCGACAGCTACCAGTTCGAGAGCGAGACATACAAGCTCGGCAAGGCCGTGGTACAGGAGGGCCTCGACAGCGGGGTCTTCCATCACCGAGCCGACGGCGCGGCGGTCCTGGATCTCTCCAAGGTCGGGCTGGACGGTGAGAAGGTCCTCCTCCGACCCGACGGCACCAGCGTCTACATGACCCAGGACATCGGCACCGCGCTGAGCCGCTTTGCGGAGCACGATCCCGACCGCCTCGTCTATGTCGTGGGCGACGAACAGGTCTACCACTTCCAACTGCTCTTCAAGATCCTCGGGCTGGTACGGGAAGGCCTCGCTGACCGCTGTGGACACCTGGCCTACGGCATGATCCGGCTCCCCGAGGGGCGGATGAAGAGCCGCGAGGGCACCGCGGTGGACGCGGACGACCTCATGGACGAGCTCCACGCCCTCGCCCTCGAGGAGATCGCGACCCGGGCCGCGGCGGGGAAGGCGCACTACGACGATCTCGGGGACGAGGAGCGGGCCTTGCGGGCGGAGCGCATCGCGCAGGCCGCGCTGAAGTTCCACATGTTCCGCTTCACGCCGCGCAAGTCCTTCGAGTACGACCCGAAGGAGTCCATCGACTTCAACGGCCAGACGGGCCCCTACTGTCTCTACACCTATGCGCGGACCCGGTCGGTCCTGCGCAAGGCGGAGGTGGCCGAGCCGACCTTCGACGCCGCGGCCGCGGCCCGCCTCGGGACCCCGCAGGAGCGGACGGTGCTCTGGGGCATCTCGGAGTTCCCCAGGGTGGTCGCCGACGCGGCCCGCCTCCAGGACCCGAGCCGGGTCGCAGAGTCCGTCTACACCCTCTGCAAGGACTTCAACTTCATGTTCGCCGATCGGGACGGCCACCCGATCGTCTCCTGCCCCGACCCTGAGCTCAAGCTGGGCCGCCTCCTCCTGGCCCACGCCGTCAGCGTCACCATCCGCGCCGGCCTCGCCCTCCTCGGCATCGAAACCCTCGAGGAAATGTAGGGAAGACCGGCGAGGACGCTACGGCACCTCTGAGAAGATCCGGCTGGTGTCCGTCGCGTACCAGATGAAGAGGGCCTTGCCCTTGATGGTGTCGATGGGGACCGAGCCCCAGTAGCGGCCGTCGCTGGAGTTGTCGCGGTTGTCGCCCATGCAGAAGACGTGGCCCTCCGGCACCTCGTAGCCGTCGCTGTCGAAGGGCCAGTCCGGCTGGTTGATGCAGCCGAGATCGCCCGCCAGGGCACGGATGTGACGGCTGACGAAGACGTTGTCCCCCATGGTCTCCCGCTGGCGGTCGCAGACGCAGTGGATCGATCGACCCAGGCCGTCCTTGATGTCGCACTTCTCGGGCTCATCCAGGACCTCGGCGTCGATGGGCTCACCGTTGACGAGGATCCGGTTGTTCCGCAGGGACATCCGATCCCCGGGCAGACCCACCACGCGCTTGATGAAGTCCTTCTGGTAGTCCGGGTGGGCGCAGTCGCGGTTCTCGCCTCCCGGGGCCTCGCGGCAGCCGGGCTTCTCCTTCACGGGGAAGGGGAACACGATCACGTCCCCTCGCTCGGGCTGTCCCCAGCGGGCGACGTAGGAGTTCAGGAAGGGGACCTGGATCCCGTAGGTGCACTTCAAGACGAAGATGTGGTCCTCGACGAGGAGGGACGGGATCATGGAGCCCGTGGGGATCTGGAAGGGCTCCAGGAGGAAGAAACGGATCACCAGCGCGATGAGCGCTGCCCAGGCGATGGACTCCGCGTACTGACGAAGCACCCCCTTGCGGGCAGCAGCCAGCTCCCCCTCCAGGAGGCGCCCCAGCTCGCTGATCGCCGCGGCGATCGCCCGCCAGTCCCGGTCCTGCGCCGTGCGCAGTTCCTCGAAGGTGAGCACCGCCTTGCCGGCGCGCTCGACCACCGCCTCGGAGAGCTCCCCCCGGAGCTTCCGCAGGGTCCGCCGAACCTCACGGGAGAAGCTGCGCCCCTCGGAAATCAGACGGCGGCCACGCCACCAGGAGGGCGTCTCGCTCTTGTTCTTCGGTTTCCCGGTCACGACGTCACGAGTTCCCGGTCCCGCAGGACCTCCTCGAAGTATGCGTGGGTGCGGAGGATCCCGTCCCTGAGGCTCACCTGGGGCTCCCAGCCGAGCGTCTCCCGGGCCAGGCTGATGTCCGGCTGGCGGGTCTTCGGATCGTCCTCGGGGAGCTCCCTGTGCTCGATCTCGACCTCCTGGAACATCTCCTGACAGAGCTTCGCGAAGTCCAGGACCGTCCACTCCTCGGGGTTGCCCAGGTTCACGGGATCCGGATGATCGCTCTTGAGGAGTCGGACCAGGCCCTCCACGAGATCATCGATGTAGCCGAAGCTCCGGGTCTGCTGCCCATCACCGAAGACCGTGAGGGGCTCGCCCAGGATCACCTGGCAGAGGAACGCTGGCACCACGCGCCCGTCCTTGATCCGCATCCGCGGCCCGTAGGTGTTGAAGATCCTGGCGATGCGGGTCTCGAGACCGTGGAATCGGTGGTAGGCCATGGTCATGGCCTCGGCGAAGCGCTTCGCCTCGTCGTAGACCCCCCGGGGGCCAACGGGGCTCACGTTGCCCCAGTAGGTCTCGGGCTGGGGATGAACCAGGGGATCCCCGTAGACCTCCGAGGTGGAGGCCAGGAGGAACCGCGCGCCCTTCTCCCGGCAGAGGCCCAGGACCTTGTGGGTGCCGAGGCTCCCCACCTTGAGGGTCTGGATCGGCATCTGCATGTAGTCCAGGGGGCTGGCCGGGGACGCAAAGTGCAGGACATAATCCACGGGGCCCGGGACGTGGAGGTAATTGGTCACGTCCACCTTGATGAACCGGAACCGGTCATTCCCGAAGAGGTGCTCCACGTTCACCAGGCGCCCGGTGGAGAGGTTGTCGAGGCAGATGACCTCGTACCCGTCGTGGAGGAACCGCTCGCAGAGATGGGATCCAATGAATCCGGCCCCTCCCGTGATCAGGACGCGCTCCCGCCTGCCAATCGCCATGCGACCCTCCCGGATCCATTGCCTCGTCGCCGCTGCATACAGCGCGGGGAGCGTAGACGACCCGGCGTTCCAAGTCAATTCCGGTTGCGCGGCCTCCCGTACCTGTTGTAGGCTCCGTCGCTCTGGGATGACCGCGAGAACCGGTTCAGAGGAGGACGACCCATGAGCCAGATCGAAGTCGGCCAGCTCCGCAGGGGGAGCGCGATCCTGTTGGACGGCCACCCGACCCTGATCAGCGGGCTGGAGTTCGTGAAGCCCGGCAAGGGCCAGGGCCTGTACAAGTGCAAGCTGCGTAACCTCACCACGGGGGCGCTCTACGACCGGACCTTCCGCTCCAGCGAGCGCTTCGAGGCGGCGGACGTCACCCAGCGGGACATGCAGTACCTGTACAAGGACGCAGATTCCTTCCATTTCATGGACAAGGACAGCTACGAGCAGGTCCACATGCCCGTGAGCGACGTGGCCGATCACGCGAACTTCCTCAAGGACGGCGTCGACGTCAAGATGATGCTCCACGCCGGCCGGCCCATCGATATCGAGCTGCCCAACTTCGTGGTCCTCGAGGTCACCATGTCCCCGCCGGGGATCAAGGGCGACACCTCCGGTGGCGCCACCAAGGCGGCCACCATGGAGACCGGGTTGGAGATGCAGGTGCCCCTCTTCATCAACGAGGGCGAGCTCCTGAAGATCGACACCCGCACCAGCCAGTACGTGGAGCGTGTCAAAGCCTAGGACCAGACCGGAGCTCCTCCGCATCCGCCATCGCATCCTCCGCGCGGTTCGCGCCTGGTTCGACGAGCGCGGCTTCGTCGAGGTGGAGGTCCCCACCCTCTGGCACGAGGTGATCCCGGAGGACCACATCGAGCCGGAGCCCTGTGGCGATCGCTGGCTCCTGACCTCCCCCGAGGTCCACATGAAGCGCCTCCTCGCTGAGGGCCACGAGCGGATCTACGCGGTGGGCCCCAACTTCCGGGCCGGAGAGCGCGGCCCCCTGCACCACCCGGAGTTCCGGATGCTCGAGTGGTACCGCGCCGGGGGCGACCTCGATGCCCTTGCCGCGGACGTGGAGGGCCTGTTCTCCGCTGTGGCCACGGCCCTGGAGGTGGACCGGATCACCTGGCGCGGCCGGACCGCGGACCTGCGCGGCGGGTGGGACCGCCGGGGAGTGGCCGAGGTGTTCCGGGAGCACGCCCGCTGGGATCCCGTGGTCGCGTGGGATCCGGATCGCTTCGACCTGGACACCGAGGCCCTGGTGGGGCCCCGCCTGGGCTGGCCCCGGCCCCTGCTCCTGGAGGCCTGGCCCGCGGCCCAGGCCGCGCTGGCCCGCCTGGATCCCCAGGACCTGCGGGTGGCCCGACGGGTGGAGGCCTGGGTCTGCGGTCTGGAGCTGTCCAACGGCTTCGAGGAGCTCACGGATCCCGTGGAGCAGCGCACCCGCTTCGACGCTGTGGACGCAGCTCGGGCCGCCCGAGGCGCGCCCCGTCTGGGGCAGCCGGAGGGATTCCTGGACGCGCTGGCAGAGATGCCGGAAGCGGCGGGGATGGCGTTGGGGTTGGATCGGTTGGTGATGTTGTTTACGGGGGCGGAGACGATCGATGAGGTCGTCGCGATTCCGCCGGATTGAATGGACAATGGACAATGGACAACGGATCCGGACTTCGCAGAACCGGGCGCTCGACGACCGGACAGGAACGAACGCAATGAACGAGCTCCGCATTCAGGACCCCAAGGTGAGGCTCCCTGCTTCAGAATCCATCAAGGAGCCGCTCAAGGCGGCCTATCACAGGTTCCTCGACGCCTGGTTCAAGGTGGAGGACCACCCAGCGCCGTCGGCGCAGTCCCTGGTGGACGCGGTGCGGCGGCTCACGGAGATCTACACGGAGCGCCGGGGGGAGAACCCCTTCAAGAACATCCGCCTCCTCCAGGCGCGCCTGTACTTCTTCATGCCCACGGACGTGCCCAAGGCGTGGCTGCCCGTGGCCGAGCTCCTGGCCCGACGGCCCGACCTCCTGGAGCGCCCGGTCCTGCGCATCCTGGACCTGGGCGCGGGGATCGGCACCGGGTGCCTCGGCGCGCTGACGGTCCTCGCCGCCCATGGCTGGAAGGGGACCGTGGAGCTCACCGCGGTGGAGCCGGATTCGACCCTGCGCGCCCCCCTCCTCCGGGCCCTGGATGCCGCGGAGGAGGCCCTCGGAATCCCCGTGGAGGTGACCCACCGCGCCCGGGACATCACCACCTGGCTGGACCAGGGCGGAAAGGGCAACAGCCGTGACCGCGGACCGGGGCGGTTCGACCTGGTCCTCGCGGTGAACGTCCTCACCGAGGCCCTGGATCCGCTGCGCTACGCGGAGGAAGGTGAGGACATGGTGGCCCGCCTGAGAAGTCACCTGGCCCGGGACGGCGCGATCATCTTCGTGGAGCCTGCGCTCCGGGAGCCCGCCCGCCGCCTGTCCCTGCTCCGGGACCGGCTCCACGACCACGGCGTGCCGATCTTCGGACCCTGCCTGGCCACAGGCCCCTGCCCCGAGACCCTGACCGGCGAGGGGTACTGCTTCCACTCGATCAAGGTGCCCCTGAACGGGTACCTGCAGAAGCTCGGGGACCTCGCCGGCCTCCGCCGCCACGAGGTGAACTTCCACTACCTGACCCTCGCGCCGGGGGACGACGGCCCCATGGGACATCTCCCGCCGGACCTCCCGGGCCCCCACGTCCGGACCATCAGCTACGGGGCCAAGAACCGCATGGGCTTCCAGTTCCATTGCTGCCACGGCGACGGCCTCCTGCGGGCCAGCCTCGATCGGTGGTCGGACACCGGCGGAGAGGACAAGGTCCGGACGAAGCGACTGCCCCACGGAACCATCATCGCCACGGGCGCGTAGTTTGTTGATTCAGCTCCCCTTTTGTCCTAAGCTTTCAATGCAGTGTGACGCCCAGCCCCCCGAAGGAGGGTTTCGAAAATGGCTTCGAACAATGGCCTGATGCAGACGCCCCGCGGGCGCTCCGCCGGGTTCTCGCTCATCGAACTCATGGCCGTGGTGACGATCCTCGCTGTGCTGAGCATGGCTGCGGTGGCGGGGTATCGGAAGTACTCCCACCGCGGCAGGAACATGGAGGCCATCCACATGCTGGCGGAGATCGGCATGAAGCAGGCCATGTACTTCAGCCTCTACGGACAATACGTCGACACCACCGCCACCAACCCCGCCGGCTACGCCAACAGCGACTTCTACCCTGCGGTGATCACCGGCGGCCAGAAGGACTGGACCATCTCCTGCCCCGACGACGCCGGCACCTATCCGGGCTGGTGCGCCCTGGGAGTCCGCCCCAGCTCCAAGGTCTACTACCAGTACGTCACCGGGGGATGGGCGCCCAACGATCCGACGGACGCCATCAACATGCCGGACGGCGTCCCCATGATCACCGACGCCACCCGCCAGTGGTGGTTCGCCGTGGCGCGGGGGGACATCGATTCGAACGGGGTCTTCAAGACCTTCGTGTTCACCTCCGAGGTCAACGAGGTGTACACCCTCGGCCTGACCGAATAGCCGCAGCCCCGACCCCATGGCCAAGAACCACTCCAAGGGGAACGTCACCCCGGTGATGCAGCAGTTCCTGGACGCCAAGTCCCAGGTCCCCGACGCGCTGGTCCTCTTCCGCATGGGCGACTTCTACGAGACCTTCTTCGAGGACGCGGTCACCGCAGCGAAGATCCTCGACATCACCCTCACGGCCCGAGACAAACAGGGGGACAACCCGATCCCCATGGCCGGGGTGCCGCACCACGCCCTCGACGGCTACCTGGCCAGGCTCATCGCCGCAGGCCTCAAGGTCGCGATCTGCGATCAGCTGGAGGACCCCTCCAAGGCCGTCGGCATCGTCCGGCGTGGGATCACCCGGGTGATCACCCCGGGGGTGATCCTCGACCCGAGCAACCTCGACGCGGGCCGCTTCAACTACCTCGCTGCCCTGGTGTTCTCCCTGCGGGGGACCGCCCTGGCCTACCTGGACGCGTCCTGTGGGGAGTTCCGGGGCACCCTCGTCGAGGATCCATCGCTCCTCAAGAGCGAGCTGTCCCGCATCGAGCCTGCGGAGCTCCTCATCGCGGCGGACTCCGAGGAGGCCCTGGAGCCCTATCGAGCCTTCGTCGAGGGCGCGACCATCACCCCCCTGGCCGCGGCCTACTTTGAGGTGGATCGGGGAAGCGAGGAGGCGCACCTCCTTGGCCTCGAAGGCCCCGAGCCGCCGGCGCAGGAGCTCGCCGCCGCTGGGAGCGCGCTCCTGCGCTACCTGCGGGAAACCCAG
This sequence comes from Pseudomonadota bacterium, assembly GCA_043815665.1. Lineage (GTDB taxonomy): Bacteria > Myxococcota_A > UBA9042 > CAIXZC01 > CAIXZC01 > CAZNWW01. The sequence goes on along the minus strand of JBDRIT010000008.1, from coordinate 2,979 downwards.
CGCGGCCGCATGCCCACCCTCGAGGTCCTGGAGGCCTACGCGGTGCGGGACTTCATGATCCTGGACGAGACCGCGGTCACGGACTTGGAACTCCTGAAGACCATCATCGGCGGGGAGCGGCGGGGAACCCTGCTGTGGGTCCTCGACCGGACCAAGACCCCCATGGGCCGCCGCCTCCTCAAGCGCTGGGTCACCTACCCCCTGGTGCGGATCGACGCCATCGAGCGCCGCCTGGACGCGGTGGAGGAGCTGGCGAACCGGGGCATCGACCGTGAGGAGCTGCGCAACCAGCTCGACGCGGTCGCGGACATCGAGCGCCTCCTGGCACGGATCCAGACCGGCCAGGGCAATGCCCGGGATCTGGCGGGTCTCGGCCGCTCCCTGGACGCGCTCCGCCCGGTACGGGGGGCCCTCCAGGAGATGAAGAGACCCGCGCTCAGGGAGCTGGCGGGGCGCATCGATCCCTTGCCCGCCCTGTCGGAGCAGGTCCTGGGCAGCCTGGTGGCCGAGCCCCCGGTCTCCATCCGGGAGGGGGGGATGTTCCGCCGGGGCGTGAACGCGGACCTGGACGAGCTGGCCGCGCTGGCCAAGGGCGGCCGCGAGTGGATCGCCCGCTTCGAGGCCGAGCAGCGGGAGGCCACGGGCATCTCCTCCCTCAAGGTCCGGTTCAACCGGGTCTTCGGGTACTTCATCGAGATCACCCGGGCCAACCTTCACCTCGTCCCGGAGGCGGCGGGGTACATCCGCAAGCAGACCATGGTGAACGCGGAGCGCTTCTACACCGTGGAGTTGAAGGAGTACGAGGAGAAGGTCCTCACGGCGCAGGACAGGCAGTACGAGCTGGAGACCCAGCTCTTCGAGGACCTGCGGGACACGGTGACCGCGGAGGCCCGGACCCTGAGCCTCACAGCGGGGGGCGTCGCTGAGCTCGACGCGCTCCTCTCCCTGGCCCACGTGGCGAAGGAACACACCTACGCGAGGCCCGTGGTGGACAACTCCGGCACCATCGACATCAAGGAGGGCCGCCACCCGGTGGTGGAGCGCCTCCTGCCGGCCCGGCGCTACGTCCCCAACGACGTCCGCCTGGACGTGGAGTCGAGCCAGGTGATGCTCGTCACCGGCCCCAACATGGCCGGAAAGTCCACGGTGATGCGCCAGGTGGCCCTCACCACGATCATGGCCCAGATGGGGAGCTTCGTCCCTGCGGAGTCCGCGCAGATCGGTGTCACAGACCGGGTCTTCACCCGGGTCGGCGCGTCGGACGCGCTCACCAGGGGGCTGTCCACCTTCATGGTGGAGATGAACGAGGCCGCGGAGATCCTGCGCAAGGCCACCCGCCGGAGCCTGGTGATCCTGGACGAGATCGGCCGGGGCACCAGCACCTACGACGGCCTCTCGATCGCCTGGGCCGTCGCGGAGTACCTCCACGACGTCCTGGGCGCGCGGACCATGTTCGCCACCCACTACCACGAGCTGACCCAGCTCACCGCCACCAAGCCCCGGGTCTGCAACTGGAACATCGCGGTCAAGGAGTTCAACGACGAGATCTTCTTCCTCCACAAGCTCGTGGAGGGTGCGACCAACCGATCCTACGGCATCCAGGTCGCCCGCCTTGCGGGGGTCCCCGCGCCGGTGATCGGGCGGGCCAAGGAGATCCTGGCCTCCCTGGAGGACGGCACCGACCCCCGGAAGGTGATCAACAAGGGGCGTCCGGTGCGGCGCAAGCCGAAGACGGGCATGGGGGATCTCTTCTCCGCGCTGCCGCAGCCAGAGCCCCTGACGCCCTCCGCGGTGGAGCTCAAGCTCAGGTCCGTGGATCCCAACGGCCTGACGCCCCTCGAGGCCCTGACCCTGCTCTACGATCTGAAGAAGCTGTCCGCGGCGGACGACGGGGAGTAGGACCCCGCGTAGAGGGGGTCCTGCGGCGGGAACGCAGGCGACCGGCGACGGTGCAGGGCACAAGGCTCAGAAGCAGTCATCCGCTCCATCTTCCCCGGCCCATCGCCAGGCAGGGACAACGTCGATCCGCCCCGCCCCGGTCTCGATCTCCTCCTCTTCGTCAAAGGAAACGATGGTCCCTCGCTCGAGGCCGTACTCAACCATTGCCTCTTCGAGGGCCCGGAGCTCACGGGCGCGGGTCGCCGGCTCGCCCAGGGACCAGCAGACCTGGATGAGGTGGTCGCGCCGGTCCGGCGTCCTTGCGATGAAGTCGACCTCGTGACCTCCGGAGGACCTGATATAGTCGATCTCCACCCCCCGGCGGCGAAGCTCCAGGAAGACGAAGTTCTCGAGGAGATGTCCCCAATCCGGGGTCACGGACCGGCTGTTGGCGCGGACCAACCCCGTATCCACCGCATAGACCTTGCGCGGATTCACCATACGGGCGCGCTCCGAGCCCGAGCGGATCTTGATCGGGAAGACGAGGAACGCATCATGCAGATGATCCAACAGTTCATGCAGCGTGTCCTTCCCCACACGAAAGCCCTGGGAGCGGAGATCATTGTAGCAGCGGTTCACGCTGAAGGGGGCTCCGACGTTGTTCAAGAGATGGCGAATGAGGTATCGGAGGGCACCCGTCATCGAGACCCCATGTCGTTCAACGATGTCCCGCAGAATGACGACGTTCAGGTAGTCCTGGAGGATCCGTGTCCGCAGCGCCGCGTCGCATCCCTGCACCTCGGGGAAGCCGCCCTCGATGAGGTAGCTGCGGAGATGGTTGACCAGGAGCGCGCGGGCCGTATCGGCCGGGTACTTTCCCGGTGTCTCGACTCCACGGTGGCGGAGGTACTCCCTGAAGCTGAACGGGAAGATCTCAGTCGCGAGAGATCGTCCCCGCAAGCTCGTCGCGAGCTCACGGCTCAGGAGGCGCGCCGAGGATCCGGTGATCACGATCTCCGCGTCCATGGTATCGAGCAGGCGACGAATGAAGCGCTCCCACCCGGGGACGTTCTGGATCTCGTCGAAGTAGAAATACAGCCG
>JBDRIT010000007.1:0-39198 GCA_043815665.1 Pseudomonadota bacterium | reverse complement strand
CGACGGGGTATCAACTCTTCCAGACTCTCGCTTCGGCATGATCCTCCCTCTGCCGAAGCGCAAGGCCTCGACGTAAAGTGAAGATCATGGTCCCGAGGATCGGTCAAGCGCGTTCAACGTCGACTTTGCGATCACCCTGGCCCGTCCACGGGCCGATTTCGGGGCGTGGACGCCCCTCCCACAGAGAGGAGCGGGTTGACAACCTCCCGTCCTCTCAGGATGCTGGCCCCATGGACGGCTTCCAGCCAGCATACATGTCCCTCTTCCGCGACGGCGCCCTCGCCGACCGCGTCCGCGCAGCCCTCGACCGCCTCCGATCCTGCGACCTCTGCCCACGGCGCTGCGGGGCGGATCGGCACGCGGGGGAGTTCGGGCTCTGCCGCATCGGCCGCCGGGCGCGGGTCGCATCCGCGTTCCCCCACCACGGAGAGGAACCCATGATCCGCGGAACCTCGGGCTCGGGGACCGTGTTCCTGTCGGGCTGCTCCCTCCACTGCCGCTTCTGCCAGAACTGGGAGACCAGCCACGGGGACGAGGGATCCGACGCGACCGCGGGGGACCTCGCCGGCCACCTGCTGCGCCTGGAGCGCCTGGGCTGCCACAACTGGAACCTCGTCACCCCCACCCACGTGGCCCCCCAGCTCCTGGAGGGCCTCCTCTCCTTCCTGCTGACGCGGCGGGAGGCCCGTCTGCCCATCGTCTGGAACACCGGCGGCTACGACACCCTCGAGACCCTCGCGCTGCTGGACGGGGTGGTGGACGTGTACATGCCGGATCTCAAGTCCCTGGACCCCGGCTTCACCGGGACGACCATGGCCGCGCAGGACTACCCTGAGGTCGCTGCGGCCGCGCTGGACGAGATGGTGCGGCAGACGGGCCCGGTGACCTTCGGCCCCGACAGCGTCCTGCGCCGGGGCGTCCTGATCCGCCACCTGGTGATGCCGGGCCGCGGAGATGACAGCCGACGGGTCCTGGAGCACGTAGCGGCGCGCTTCGGCCGGAGCGTGGCGGTGAACGTCATGGGGCAGTACCGTCCCTGCGGCCGGGCCGGGGAGCACCCCGGCCTGGACCGCGCCCTCCCCCGGGAGGAATGGGACGCCGCGGCGCGGATCGCAGACGCGCTGGACCTGCGCCCGACATGACCATCCACCTGAAGAACGTGGTCTCCATCGCGGACCTCCTGGCCGCCCGGCTCTGGCGGGACCTGGACCATCTCCGGGGGGACGACCCCCTGCGCGCAGCCGTGGCGGACCACGCCGCGGTGGTGGAGCGCCTCTGCCGCAGGGCGGGGGGAGGGCCGTCGGACCTCCCCCCCCGTACCCGCAACGCGTATTCCTGGCTCCGCTTTCTCGCCACGCCGGACCGATGGCTCGCACATCTGGACGCCCTGCGGAGGATCCGCCGGGCCCTCGCTGCGCAGCCGCAGCCCGTGGGGGCCGCGGAGGTCCACCTCGTCGCCATGGACGGGCTGTGGCGGATCCGGGACCGGTCGCGCCAGGGACGACCGCTCCTCCTGCGCCTCCACCAGAGCTTCATGGCTGCTGAGAGCGGATTCCTGGAGGCCTTCGCCGCTGCCTGGGCGATCCGGGACATGGCGACCCTCCACCGCCTGAGCCGGGATTTTTCACTCTCCGGGGGCTTCGCTGAGGTCTCGGTTCAGCTACGCGTGCTGGCCCCGGAGCCCGACACCTCGGGGCAGGGGAAAGTCCATGACCTCGGTGCGTCGTTCCTCCGCGTCTGCGCCGACCGTTTCCAGGGAGGGATCGAGCGGCCCTCCCTGCGCTGGGGGTCGATCTCGGCCAGGCGCACCTTCGGCTCCTACCGCTTCTCCGAGGATCGCCTCACCATCTCTCCCAGGCTCGACGCCCCCGACGTCCCTGCGTGGGTCCTCGACTTCGTGGTCTTCCACGAGCTGCTCCACAAGGAGCACGGCCTCACAGCGAGGGGCACCCGGCGGTATGCGCACACCGCAGCGTTCCGCCGGGCCGAGCGCGCACACCCACAATACTCCGAGGTGGAGGCGTTCCTGAGAAAGCTCAGTCGCCAACGCAGGCAGGGATGATCGGGAGGTTCAGAACACAGCTTGGGGCCTTCGGGCCCGTGACGAAAGACGGCCCTCCGGGGGGGAGGGCCGTCTTTCCTGGTGCGGGGGGGGGGACTCGAACCCCCACAGGCTTTCGCCCACATGGACCTGAACCATGCGCGTCTACCAATTCCGCCACCTCCGCAACCGCTCAAAGAACGGCAGTTTTTTACAACCCGGCTTCGGGACTGTCAAGAGATTTCCCTTGCGAAACCGGCCTGGAAAGAATATTCGTCGGCCGAACCGTTCATGGTAGAATCGATGTGTCCCATGAAGAACCGGAGGTGGTTCATGTTCCGGAGTTGGAGTTCAAGGTTCCCTCGGGCGGTCGTTTTATTCGTCGCCTTGTCCGTGGCCGCCCCTGCAGCCGCAGGGGACGACAAGAAGGACGCGGGAGAGAAGGACGCGGAGGCCGAAGTGACGGTCGCGGAGCCCGTCTGGCCGAGCCCCCTCGACCCCGGAAAGTATGATCAGATCTACGCCCTCCTGCCCTTCGGCAAGGACCGGGGTGAGTTCTTCACGGTCCTTCGTCAACGCTTCGAGCAGCTGCTCCGACCTGTGCTCAAGGCCACCCTGGAACCCCACCAGCGCGACGTGCTCAAGGCACAGCTGGACCGAGACTTCGACGCCGTCGAGAAGACCTGGACGGAGTTCTCGGGCCAGGACACGGGCTACACGGTCTCGGTGATCGCAGACGAGTTCCGCCAGAACGCCTCCGAGGCGGTGGTGAAGTACATGTACGGGGAGAACGCCGCCTACTTCCTGTTCACCGGCGGCGATCTCTGGCAGGTCCAGCTCTGCGTGGAGCCCCAGACCCCCTTCGATGCGCTGGTGAAGCGCCTCGAGGGGCTCTACGAGCAGCCCCCCGCTGAGCTCGCATGGGACAACCCCGACGACAAGGAGGGCCTCCTCGGCGCGACCTGGCGGGACACGATCTTCGAGCTGACCGTGCGCGCCCCCCGGGGCCTCTTCCGCTGCAACACGATCCGCTGGGTCTACCTCCCCGCACAGGACGGGATCACGATCCGCCGGGACGCTGCGGTGGCCCTCCACAAGGGCGACAGCACCGCGCAGGATCTCCTCAACCAGGTGACCGGCGAGGGCGGCGGCGACGTGGACAACGTGCTGGACAAGGTGCTGGACAACAAGTAGCGCCCCCCCCCTAAGTCCCCCCCGACCGCAGAATCCCCAGCACCACCCACCCGAAGGTCCCCACGGCGGTGCCGAGGGCCAGGATCGGGAGGTGCGGCGGGCAGCCGGTGTCGAAGGAGAGCAGCAGGGTCGCGCTGAGGAACGCCGTCACGCTGATGGCCGTGAGGATCATCCGGTTCGCCGCGCGGTCCCGCCGGCGGCTCCGCCCGTCCTCGCCCATGAGGTCGATGCGCAGCTCGAGCTGGCCCTTGCGGAGGCGGCGCAGGAGGGACTTCAGGTCCCCCGGAAGCACCCGGAGGAAACTCCCATACTCGGAGACCACGTCGTAGGCCTGCTGGACCCGCTGGGTGGGGTCCATCATCCGCTTCAGAAAGAGCGCCGTGAGGTAGGGCCGCACGGACTCCAGGGGCTTGTACTCGGGGTAGATCCGGGTCGCGATGCCCTCCATGGTGGAGAGGGCTCGGCCGATGAGCAGGAGATCCGGCGGAGGAGTGACCTTGTGCCGGATCACCGCGGCCATCACCGTCTCGATGAGGCCCTGGACGTCCACCTCCTCCAGGCTCAGGTTGAGGAAGCGGTCCATGAGCATGGACAGGTCCCGCTTCATGGCCCTCAGATCGGTCTCCTCGGGGACCAGGTCCGAGTCGACGAAGAGCTCCGTGATGAGATCGGCGTCGCCGGAGAGCACGCCCACCATGAAGGTGAGCATCTCGTCCATGCGCCGGTCGTCCACCGCGCCCATCATGCCGAAGTCCACCATGCAGATCTGCGGACCCGGGAGCACGAAGAGGTTCCCCGGGTGCGGGTCCGCGTGGAAGAACCGGTGCTCGAACACCGACCGCAGCATGATGGAGGTCCCGATCTCCGCGAGCTCCTTCGCGCTGATCCCCTGGGCCTCCCAGGCGGCGTTGTCCGTAACCTTCCAGCCGTCGATGAACTCCATGACGATCACCGAGGCGGTGCAATACTCCCGGTGGACCCGGGGCGCGGTGATGTGGGGATCGTCCTCGAAGTTCCGGCGGAACCGCTCGATGTTCGAGACCTCGTTGACGAAGTCCATCTCCGAGCGCAGGGAGCGCCCGAACTCCTCGATGAAGCCCGGCAGGTTGAACCGCGACCACTCGGGGATCGTGGCGTGGAAGTGGGTGGCCACGGCCCTGAGGAGGTCCAGGTCCTCGTCGATGCTCCGCCGGATCCCAGGCCGGCACACCTTCACGGCGACCGCCTCTCCGGTCTTGAGCACCCCCCGGTGGACCTGCGCGATGGAGGCCGCAGCCAGGGGCTCCCTCTCCAGGGACGCGAAGATCAACTCCACGGGCCCGCCCAGCTCCTCCACGAGGACCGCCTCGGCCTCCTCATAGGAGAAGGGGGGCACTGCGTCCTGGAGCTTGGCCAGCTCGTTGACCACCTCCATGGGCAGGAGGTCCGGGCGGTTGGCCAGGACCTGGCCGAGCTTGATGTAGGCCGGGCCCAGCTCCTCGAAGACCCGGCGCAGGCGCTCCCCCATCGAGAGTGTGGCGGCCTCGGCCTTGGCCCGACGGAAGGCCACGGCGCGGGAGGCTCTCCGCCAGGCGCGGGCCACCCCGATGCGCTCGGCCACGTCGCCGAAGCCGTGGCGGATCAGCACCGCCAGGACCTGGCGCATCCGCCGGAAGCGCCGCCGGGTCGTGCCGACCCGGAACAGGGAGTAGGTGACGCTCCTCATCTCTTCTCCGGGGGGCGCCGCCCCAAGGGCAGCCAGCTCGCAACGAGCTCACCGGCCACCTGGGTGAGGAGCTCGCGCTGCTCCCGACCCTCTGCCTCGGCCCGCTCCAGGCGCTCCACGACCTCGCCGCGCAGGACCTCCACCTGGCCCGGGTCGAGTCCGCCGAGGCGCTGGGCGTTGACGAGGAGCCGCGTGAGGTCCGCCTTGAGCAGGATCTTGCTGAGACCGCTCGCGGTGCCCTTGATCACGATGTCCCGGATGATGCCGCGCATGGGCCTCCCCCGTTCAGCGGCGCACCGCGCCCCGACGCCGGACCGCCCACAGGGCGGCGGCCATCAGGATCACGAGCAGGAGCACGGGGGCCGCGTTCGGAGGCGAGTCTACCACGGAGCACGCGCCGCTGTCGTCCCCGGGCGCGGGGTCGTCGCCAGATACGTCGGGGGACGGCACCGAAGAATCGATGCCCCCCGCCAGGTCCGGGTCCGCGCCGTCCTCACCCGGCAGGGAATCAGACGGAGGGGCATCTTCACCTGGCCCGGGGGTGTCCACGCCCGGCTGGGTGTCGTCGCCGGGATGGAGCGTGTCCTTCCCCGGGATCGCGGTGTCCGGCCCAGGCCCCGTGGTGTCCTCCGGGGGGGGCTCGACGGTGTCCTCGGGGGGGACCACCGGCGCGCAGAGGGCCGCGTCGAGGCAGAAGAAGTCCTGGGGATCCCCGGCCCCCTGGATGTCCCCGCAGCAGCCCCCGGGGAAGTCCACCGCGCAGTCCCCGTCCGTCGCGCAGTTGTACGTGCAGAAGGAGATCGGCCCCGAGTAGACGCAGGCCCACGCGCCCAGGTTGGGGTTGCAGAACGCGACGTCCGGAGCCCCCGGGGCAGCGCAGGGCTCCCCGACGCCGCCCCCGGGGGAGAAGGGCTGGTTCCAGTCCGCGCAGCCGCCGCCGGAGGGGGCCAGATCGATGGTGAGGGTGTATGCGCCGGGGTACTCCGCGCCGCCGTCGGACCAGGTGTCCGCCACCACATACCAGGTCCCGCAGGTCACGGGCAGGGACACCGAGGTGTCGTGACGGGCCATGCAGTGATACGTCTCCAGCGCAGAGTAGATGTGGACGTCGATGTCCACCCCGGCGTCGTCCTGCACCGTCGCGCTCAGGGTCCCCGGCTGGGTCACCTCCACCGCGTAGATCACCTCGGGCCCGGTCTCGAGCTTCTGGATCGCCGCGCCGCAGCCGTCCAGGAGATCGGAGATCGACTGGGTGGTGTCCCCTTGCAGGGTCGTGGGGAAGCTGTCCACCACGATGGGGTTCGACGGGGTCCCCAGGTCGCTCTGCGGGGTGTCCTGGATGGACTCGTAGCGCCGGGGGAGGAAACCCTCGGCTGCGGCCCAGCCGCCGAAGCTGTTCACCGCGACGTTCCAGCCCATGGCCTCGTACCAGACCGGCCAGCCATTGGCCAGGGTCTGGGCGTAGAGCATCACGTGGTAGCCCGCGACGTTCACCACGTCGCCGGGGAGGAGGTTCGCCTGGGAGATCACCGATGAGATCTCCGGGATCGACGACGTGGTGTTGTGGCCGACGTCCCAGCATTTCGAGACGTAGCCCGAGCAGTCCAGGCCCACGGTGCAGTCCAGGACCCCGCTGTCCGGATAGGAGCCTGCACCGAGCCCGTCCTGGATCCCCTGATCGAAGACCTTCAAGGTCATGTAGCCACCCCAGTCATAGGGCAACCCGACATAGTCCCCGGCGAGGTAGGCGCTGTAGTAGCTCCCCGAGCAGGACGCCTGGAGATTCTGGCTGCCGCAATGCCAGGGGTGCTCTGCGAAGGCCTTGGCCCGCACCATGACCTCGTCCCGGGTGATGGGCCCCGCCAGCGCGGGCAGGGAGAGAAAGAGCACCAGGCAGGCCGTGAGGGCCTTCATCGGGCACCTCCCCACGGGCTGAGCCGGATCACCCGGATCCCGTCATCGACCTCCTGCATCCACGCCGCCCCACCTCCAGGGCAGGGAGCGACCTGCCGGAAGGGGACCGCCCCCCCGCGCACGGCGATCTCCACTCGGCGGTTGAGGCCCATGTCGGGGTCGACCCAGAGGAGCTCGCGCCGGACCGCACCGTCCTCCGCCACCGTGTCCGCCAGGACCAGGAGGGCGTCCCCGTCGAGGCCGACCAGGCGCGCCGCCGAGGCCGACACGGGCAGGAGCCCGCCGTCCTCGAACCGCAGCCCGTCCCCCTCCGCCCGGGGGACCGACGCGACCCGGAGCCGGAACCCACGCAGCGCAGCGGGCGCCACCGGGTGGTCGGAGATCAGCTGGCATCGGAGCCCATCCCCGCAGGGAATCCCTTCACGGATCGCCGCAAGGGTCGGGGTCCGCAGGGCCAGGCTGTCCTGGTACGCATTGGTCACCGTGAGGTCCCCGTCCTCGAGGCCCAGGGCCGTCACGGGGGCGAGGCCCTCGGGGAGGGGGATCGTCTCCCGGCTCGAGCCATCCGCGTCGGTGAGCACCACCTGTCGGGACGGACCTGACAAGAAGACCCAGCCGCCCCCAACAGAGATGAAATCATCGGCCAGCACGGGAACTGGAGTCTCGCCGAGCAAGGCCCCTTCGGCCGAAAAACGCAGCACCCGTTGACCCCCCGCATCCAGCAGCGCCACCCCGTCGTCCAGGCACGCGAGGCTCCGGGGCCCGGCGCCGGTGTGACCGAAGCGGCCCAGCGCGTCCCAAGGCACCGTGAACGAGGCCTCGGACATCTCCAGCGGTGCCCGGGCCGTCTCGGTCCCAGCGGGCTCCGCGCAGGCGATACAAAGCAGCAACGTCGACAAGACGACGGTTCTCATGGGTCCTCCAGCTGGAAGGGTCTTGCGAGGAGGAAGTCTACTGGAAGAGCCCGGCAGGAGTCAACGGGAGCCCCCCCGCCCCCGGTGGGAGCGCCTCACATCCTCACACGATCAGGATCATCCGGCATCGCCATCACTGTGGGAGGGGCGTCCACGCCCCGATTCCCCTTCTGATACATCTGCCATCTGATCTCTTCCATCTGCCGTCGAATATGATGCCGGGCGCAGGCCGGCGGCCGATCACAACGCCAGAGGCACTCCTGGTAGGAAGCACTGGCCGGTCGGGCCAGACCCCGCGTCCTTCCCCGCGGTCCCCGCTACGCCGTGCTGATGAAAACCAAGCAAACCGACTATACTCGCGGGCGCGGCCGTAGATCTTCCCGGAGGAACCATGGGACGCGCCCGGATCCCAGGCCTGACATTGGTGCTCCTGTTGCTGGGACTCGTCCTCTTCGGGGTTCTCCTGGTCCGCGCCGGGCTCGGCGATGTCTGGGAGGCCTCCCGGGCTGCCGGACCCGGCCTCCTGCTGATCCTCATCGCACCTCTGCCCTACTTCCTCCTTCATACCTGGGCCTGGCTGCTCCTGATGCCCGGAGCGCGCCCCAGCTTCGGCACAGCTCTTCACGCCTACGTGGCTGCACAGGCCCTGGACGAGCTGGGGGGTGGAGTCCTCGGCGAGCCCCTCAAGGTCCTGGTCGTCCCGGGGGACGATCGCAGGAGAGGCATCGCAGCCGTGACCCTGGACAACCTCTCGCTCCTGGTGTCCCTGGTCCTGGTCCTCGTCCTCGGAGGAATCCTCATGTCCATGCCGGGGATGAGGAGCCTGTCAACGCAACGGATCATCCCCGCGTTTCTCATCGTCTTCGGAGTCGGCGCAGCGCTGGCGGTGGCGCTCCTCGTCGGCCCGGGGAGGCTCGGCGCCTGGCTGTCCCACAGGTTTCCCGGTGGCCGCGTAGCGGCCTTCATCGCGGGGCACCGCGACGTCGCCGAGACCAACCGGACGTTCCTGACGCAGCACCCGGATCGTTTCGCGCTGGGGACACTCCTGCACACCCTGGCCAAGATCTGCATCGTGGGCGAGATGGGGCTGACCCTCGCTGTGCTGGGCCTCTATCACCCGGAGACTGCGGTGTGGCTGGGGTTCGGGAAGCTGGCGGCCATGGTGGTCACCGCGCCGGTCCCGGCCCAGGTGGGGGCCCTGGACGGAGCCCTGGCCTGGATCGGGGAGTCCATGGGCCTGGCTGCCCCCGCCGCGATGGCCGTCGCGCTCCTTCGCCGGGCCCGCAGCCTCGCCTGGATCGCCATCGGCCTGGGACTCGCAACCAGGATCCGCGGGAAACAGCCGCCGCTCTCACCAAAGACGTAGGGTCTCTGTGGATGCCAGGTCCTGCAGAGGGATGGACACGGAGGGGAGACGACGTCAGCAGGGGCGCCGGGAACCGGCGCCCATCGGGCCCGGAGGGCCCTCCCACAAGTCTATGGATACCAAACCGAGCCGATGGGGTCGTCGAGGTACCAGCCGGGGCTGAAGATGGGGCCGGCGCCGGGTGCGCCGGGGATTACGCCTGCGTAGGCGTTCCAGATCGACACCTTCTCCGCCGGCCACTCCCAGACGTCGGGGATGCAGAGCATCCGTACGTCCCCGGTGGAGACGGTCTCGCCGGTATTGTAGACGTGCATGAAGAACTCGTAGGGCATGTTCTCGCAGTGGATCCCCGGGACGTGCTGCTGGAGCTCCTGCGGGGTCATGGCCAGCGGGGTATCGAACGCGAACTCGATGCCCACCTTGGGGCCGAGGACGATGCCGTAGCCCGACTCCGCGTTGGCGTCCCAGGAGTACTGGCCGTAGTTGCCGTTCACCTGGTTCGGCGGCAGCACGTCCCAGGAGTCCTCCCACATCTCCACGAGGATGTCCTGGTCGGAGCCGAAGGTGACCGGCGGGGCCTCGTTGAGGTTCCCCCACTGCTCGTCGTAGGTCTTGACCACATAGGAGCCCGCCGAGTTGTAGGTGCCCATGCCGATGAACATGCCCTGCGCGTGGTGGTAGGCCGCGCCCCGGGCCCAGGGGTCCGTGTAGAGGGCCATCTGGACCACGCCCTCGGTGGTGAAGAAGTACTCGGTCTCCACCTCGACGACCCAGTCGTTGTAGTCCCAGTCGTTGCTTCCCTGGGTGGGCAGGTCCTCCCAGGCCACGACGGCCTGGCCGGACTCGGGCCACATGAGCGAGAGGGCGCACCAGGTCTGGCAGTGGTTGGGGGCGTCGACGTTGTTCTCGCCGTCGTCGCACATCTCCCCTTCCTCCACGATGCCGTTTCCGCAGAGGGGGCAGCCCTCGTCGATCTCGCCATCGCAGTCGTTGTCCACGCCGTCGCAGAGCTCCTCAGCGCCGGGATAGACATCCTCCCAGCCGTCATCGCAGTCCTCGCAGGCGGCGGCGCCGTCGCCGTCCACGTCCACGTTGATGGCCACCACGAAGGCGGACTCGGAGGTCTTCTCCTGGCAGCCGTCCTGGTAGGTGATCTCCGCCTTGGGGATCACCACGCGCCGGCCGTCCACGGACCAGGCGGGGTGCAGGGTGTAGGAGACATCGACGTAGGGGTACACCGTGGTGCCGGCCATACCGGGGACGTCCTGGTAGCCGGGGAGTGAGATGTCCCAGATCATGGTCACGGAGCCGTCACCGTTCTCGACCCAGTAGTCCGGCTCCATGGAGACGTCGTCGATCCACCAGCCCGCGGGCAGGGTGTCGGTGAGCATCCCCGTGCCGGGGATGGCGCCGAGGTTGTGGCTGACCAGCATGACGGTGATCTCGCCGGGGCCGGTGGCCTCGGCGGTCTTGCCCGCGGTCAGCACCGTGTGGTTGGCCTGGTAGGCCCAGATGTTGTAGAGGGTCTTGGTGCCGAAGGGACCCGCCCAGTCGACGTGGTCCTCCTTGCCGTCACCGTCGGTGTTGGTGTTGTTGTTGAGGAAGTACGCCAGCACCGGCGGGGTCGCCTCACCCCAGTAGGAGAAGACCGTGTTGGCCGTCGCGTACTGGCCCGCCTCGAAGCACCACCAGGGGGAGGCGCCCAGGTACGGCTGGTAGTAGCCGTTGGGGTAGGTCCAGGGGCCGTACCGCAGGGTCAGCATCCCGTCCGCGGGGATGGCGATGGTGTTGGAGCCGTACCGCTTGATCGGCGTCGACATGGTCTGGGTCGGATCCGAGAACAACATGAGGTTCTCGTCCAGGCAGACCTCCGCCGAGCCGATGTTGTGCAGCACCACGGTGGCGGAGTTGGACGACGGGGTGTCCACGACGATCCAGCCCCGGGCGAAGGCCTCGGAGATGCCCACGCAGCCCTCGGGGAGCAGGCAGTCGTCGTCGGTGTCGCAGCCCTCGTCGATGTCGCCGTCGCAGTCGTTGTCCTCGAAGTCGCCGCAGAGCTCCGCGGTCGGGGTCCCCGGGACGCAGGACTGGGTCTGGCCGCCCACGCAGGCCGTGACCTCGTCGGAGCAGGCGCCGACGCCACAGGAGACGACCCCGAGGCCCTCGTCCACCGCGCCGTCGCAGTCGTTGTCCACGCCGTCGCAGACCTCGGCGGTTGCGTTGCCGGGCTCGCACTGCTGGAGGATCCCGCCCACGCAGAGCGCGATGGTGACCTGGCAGGCGCCCACGCCGCAGGTGGCGGTGCCGAGGCCCTCGTCCACCGCGCCGTCGCAGTCGTTGTCCAGGCCGTCGCAGACCTCGCAGCTCGGCGCGCCGGGCACGCAGGCCTGGAGCTCGCCGGCCACGCACTCCTCGACGGTGACCTGGCAGATCCCCACGCCGCAGGTGGCGGTGCCGAAGCCCTCGTCCACTGCGCCGTTGCAGTTGTTGTCGATGCCGTCGCAGAGCTCCGCGGTCGGTGCACCGGGGAGGCACACCTGCGGGACGCCGTCCACGCACTCCTCGACGGTGGCCACGCAGGCGCCCACGCCGCAGGTGAGGGTGCCGAAGCCCTCGTCCACGTCGCCGTCGCAATCATTGTCCCAGAGGTCGCAGATCTCAGGCTCGGGGACGCAGTCAGAACTGCACCACGCGATGCCGACGCCATTGTTGTAGTCATCAAGCTGGTCCTTGAGACCCAGTGCGTACGTCCGGTCCGCGCCCTGGGGATCGGACCCGATGGGGAAGTCCTCGAGGAACGCGTCCGCTGCATCGATGGTGACCTGGATGAACACCGGACCACCGGTCAGCACACTGAGCTTGGAGCCGATGAGCTGCGCGGCGAGCTGCCGAGTGGCGTCCTTGGCGTTGGCGTTCTGGAGGATGTTGATCGCCTCTGCCTTGGTGTAGGTGACCCCGCCGATGGAGATCTCGTCCGCGGGCCAGTTCGCCGGGTGGTTCTTCCAGTACCCGATGGTGTGCGGGCAAGTGCAGTTCTCGTCGATCGCACCATCACAGTCGTTGTCCAGGCCGTCCTCGCAGACCTCGGCCCCGGGCGCGCCGGCCTCTGCGTCGCACTCGACGGAGAGGAGGTCCTCGGCGCAGACCATCTCGCCGTCGTCGTAGCAGGCGCCGACGCCCGCGTCGCAGGCGTCGCCGAGGGCCTCGAAGCCCTCGTCGATGGCGCAGTCGCAGTCGTTGTCCAGGCCGTCGCCGCAGAGCTCCGCCCCGAGGTCGGAGCAGTCCTCCGCCACGAGGCGGATCGCGTCGATGTAGTTGCCGTTGTTGGCGCCGCCGCCCGCGTAGACGAAGGAGAACACGTGCTCGCCGGCCTCGAGGGAGGGCAGCGGGATCTCATAGACCGCGTTGCCGCCCTCGGTGGCGGTGGTGATGGCCAGGAGGTCGCCGTCGAGGTCGAGGTAGATGTAGTTGTCCTCGGAGCCGTAGCGGCTGAAGTGCAGGCTCGCGTTGGCCAGGGGGTCCGTCAGGGTGAAGTGGACCTTCAGCTCCGCGGTGGCGTCGATGAGGGGGCGGGTCGGGTCGATGTCCGACATGGGGACGAAGCTCAGGTAGCCGGGCATGGCCGGCGCCGGATCCCCCGAACCGACGACCGTGTAGTCAAAGACGTCGGAGTACTGGTCGTCGGTCGGGTACTCGCCGCCGCCCTGGATCGGGTCGACGTCGAAGTCGAAGACGCCGAGCTGCCAGACCGTGGCCAGGTGGCAGCCGCTGGTCTCGCAGACCACGCCGCCGTCGTTCCCGCAGACCATGACGCCGGTCTCGGCGCAGGGCTGCAGCACAGCGGGGACGCCGTCCCCGTAGCCGCAGGGATCCACCAGGCAGGCGTCGCCCAGGCCGAGGTCCTCGTCCACGGCGCCGTCGCAGTCGTTGTCCACGCCGTCGCAGACCTCAGCGCCCGGCGCGCCGGGCACGCAGGTCTGGGGCACGCCGCCCACGCACTCCTCGGCCGAGGCCGCGCAGGCGCCCACGCCGCAGGAGATCGTCCCGAAGCCGTCGTCCACGGCGCCGTCGCAGTCGTTGTCCACGCCGTCGCAGACCTCGGCGGTCGGCGCGCCGGGTACGCAGGTCTGGGGAGCGCCGTTCACGCAGCTCTCGACGGTCGCCACACAGGCACCCACGCCGCAGGTGCTGCTGCCGAGACCCTCGTCCACGGCGCCGTCGCAGTCGTTGTCGACGCCGTCGCAGATCTCCAGAGCAGGCGCGCCGGGCACGCAGCCCTGCAGGACGCCGTCCACGCAGGCCGCCGTCTCGGCGTAGCAGGCGCCGATGCCGCAGCTGATCGTCCCGAAGCCCTCGTCGGTCTCGCCGTCACAGTCGTTGTCCAGGCCGTCGCAGACCTCGTCGGTCGGCTCGCCCGGCACGCACTCCTGGTTCGGATCACAGACTCCGGGCACCAGGGCCAGGGTCACCTGGGCCATGGTGATCTGATGGCCACCCAGGGGGGCCAGGATCACACCGATGAGCTCGTCGCAGCCCGGCTCGAAGCCGTCACCTGAAGCGAACGCGTCGAGGACGATCTCGTCCACCCGCGCCGGGCTCCAGGGACCGAGACCGTTGGTGGACTGGCCGTCGTCCACGAGGGTCCAGATCGCCCGCTGGACGTCGCCGTAGGTGAAGAGGCTGCCGTCCGCGGAGGGGGTCCCCACGTAGCCGTGGTTCAGGATCCAGTTCACCAGGTCCAGGTTCTCCGGGTACTCGATCAGCCCACCGGGCAGCTCCTCGTAGCTGGAGTACACCGCCGCCGCATAGGTCTGTCCCGGCACCGCGGTGTGGTCCATGTCGACGCAGTAGTCGTCGTACTGGCCGGCCAGCAGCGAGGTGCCGAGGATGGTCACGTCCCAGTAGCTCGGAGCGCCGAAGAGGATCCCCGGGTGATACAAGATGATGTCCACCTGGTCCGGGAGCCAGGCCGCGAAGTCGTCCAGGTCCTCCGTGGGGGGCGCGCAGTTGTCCACGGTGACCTGGCACTCGCCCACGCCGCAGGTGGTGGTGCCCAGGTCCTCGTCGATCTCCCCATCGCAGTCGTTGTCGATGGTGTCGCAGACTTCGGCAGCCGGGGCGCCGGGGATGCAGTCCTGCAGGACGCCGTCCTGGCACTCCTCCACGGTGACCTCGCAGGCGCCGAGGCCGCAGGTGACCGTGCCGAAGTCCTCGTCGACCTCGGCGTCGCAGTCGTTGTCCAGGCCATCACAGATCTCGTCCGTCGGGGACCCGGGCACGCACTCGGGGATCGTCGGCTCGCAGGCCTCCACCACCAGCGCCAGGGTGACCTGGGCCATGGTGACCTGGTGGCCGCCGACCGGGGCCAGGACCACGCCGATGAAGTCGTCGCACCCGGGCTCGAAGCCGTCGCCGTTCAGGAGGGTGTCCTCCAGGATCTGGTCGACGTGCACCTGGCTCCAGGCACCCAGGCCGTTGGTGGTCTGGCCGTCGTCGATGAGGTCCCAGATCGCCCGCTGGACGTCGCCGTAAGTGAAGAGGCCGCCGTCCGCGGAGGGGGTCCCCACGAAGCCCTGGTTCAGGATGTAGTTCACCAGGTCGAAGTTCTCCGGGTACTCCACGAGGCCAGCGGGGATCACGTCGTAGCTGGAGTACACGTCCGCGGCGTAGGTCACGCCCGGCACCGCGGTGTGATCCGTGTCGATGCAGTAGTCGTCGTACTGGCCGGCCAGGAGGGAGGTCCCCAGGATGGTCACGTCCCAGTAGCTCGGCGCGCCGTAGCCGGTGCCTGGGTGCGCCAGGACGATATCCACCTGTGCGGGGAGCGCCGCAGCGAAGACCTGGAGGTCGCCGCCGGGGTCGACGCAGTTGTCCACGGTGACCTCGCACTCGCCCACGCCGCAGGTGGTGGTGCCCAGGTCCTCGTCCACCAGGCCATCGCAGTCGTTGTCCACGCCGTCGCAGAGCTCCTCGGAGGCGGCGCCGGGGATGCAGTCCTGGGGCACGCCGTCGACGCAGTTGTCCACGGTGGCCTCGCACGCACCCACGCCGCAGGTGGTGACGCCGAACTCCTCGTCGATGCCCGTGTCGCAGTCGTTGTCCAGGCCGTCGCAGATCTCCTCCGACGGGGTCCCGGGCACGCAGTCCTGCCACTGACCGGCCACGCAGTTGTCCACCGTGGCCACGCAGACGCCGGCGCCGCAGGTGGTGGTGCCGAGGTCCTCGTCCACCGCGCCGTCGCAGTCGTTATCGATGCCGTCGCATTCCTCGTCGCCGGGAGCGCCGGGGACGCAGTCCTGGGGGGCGCCGTCCACGCAGTTGTCCGTGGTGGCCTCGCACATGCCCACGCCGCAGGTGGTGGTGCCCAGATCCTCGTCCGCCGGGCCGTCGCAGTCGTTGTCGATGCCGTCGCAGATTTCGTCGCTGCCGGCGAGGGGCACGCAGTCGTTGTCCGCGCCGTTCACGCAGGCGTCGACCTCATTGACGCAGGCGCCGATGCCGCAGGTGACGGTGCCGAGATCTTCGTCGACCGCGCCGTCGCAGTCGTTGTCCGCGCCGTCGCAGATCTCCACGTCCGGGACAACCGGCACGCAGGTCTGCGGGACGCCGCCCACGCAGTTGTCCGTGGTCACCTGGCACGCACCCACGCCGCAGGTGGTGGCGCCGAGGTCTTCGTCCACGAGGCCGTCGCAGTCGTTGTCGAGGCCGTCGCAGACTTCACCGCTCGGGGCGCCGGGGATGCAGACCTGGGGGGCGCCGGCGACGCAGAGGTCCACGGTGACCTGGCACGCTCCCACGCCGCAGGTCTCCACGCCGAAGCCCTCGTCGATGTCGCCGTCGCAGTCGTCGTCCAGGCCGTTGCAGATCTCCGAGGTCTTGGGCGCCATCCAGGAGACGTGCCCCTCGTAGATCAGCCCAGCGGGGTTGGTGTAGGCGTTGCCGCCGGGCTGCGCCCAGTTGAGGACGTCCCAGGTCAGCTCGTTCTCGCCAGCGCCGAGGTACGGGGTGATGTCGTAGGAATAGACATTGTAGTAGACCGACTCGAAGTCCAGATCGGCGACCTGGTTCACGCCGACCCAGAAGTCGGAGTCGTTGTCCGAGGACATCTCGAGGGTGCCGGTGATGCCCACCGCGTCGTCGTGGAGGTGCAGCGAGCGCTCAAAGGTCACCAGGGTGTCCAGCTCCGGCGCGCTGACCAGGTACTCGATCCAGATCCAGAGGGAGTCCGGAAGCTGCGCCGACACAGCGGCCCAGGACGGATGCTCCGCCCAGGTCGGCACAGCGGGGAGGCCGTTGGCCAGGGTGGCCGGATCGGAGACGATGGTGAGGTCGTGGATGCAGTAGCAGTCCTCGTCGGCCTCGCCGTCGCAGTCGTTGTCGATGCCGTCGAAGCAGAGGTCGTAGGAGCCCGACAGGGGCACGCAGCCGCCGGGGACGCCGTCCACGCAGGCCGGGGCCTCGTTCGCGCAGGCGCCCACGCCGCAGGTGACGACCCCGAGGTCCTCGTCGATCGCGCCGTCGCAGTCGTTGTCCAGCCCGTCGCAGATCTCGTCAACCGGCGCGCCGGGCACGCAGATCTGCGGTGCGCCGTCGATGCACGCGTCGATCTCGGCCGCGCACTCGCCCACGCCGCAGGTGAGGACGCCGAAGCCCTCGTCCACGTCGCCGTCGCAGTCGTTGTCCAGCCCGTCGCAGACCTCGTCGGAGGCCGCGCCGGCCGCGGCGTCGCAGTCCAGGGAGAGGAGGTCATCGGCGCAGACCAGCTCACCCTCGACGTAGCAGGCGCCTACGCCGTCGCCGCAGGCCTCGCCCAGGGCCTCGAAGCCCTCGTCGACGGCGCAGTCGCAGTCGTCGTCGATGCCGTTGCCGCAGAGCTCGGCGCCCGGGTCGCCGGCCGCCGCGTCGCAGGTGACGTCGCTGCCGTCGGGCAGGCAGACATAGCTGCCCTCCGCGTAGCAGGCCGACTGGATGGCCGGGATCTCGAGACCCCAGAAGTCGTGATAGAAGGGGTCGCCCGGCTTCACGTGCCAGGGCTCGGCCCCGATGAGGGTGATCAGCGCCACCCCGTCACCCGCCGGCGACGACGCCGTGGTGACCGCTGAGCCGTAGTGGGGGCCGAGGATCGGCGTGACCCCGCCGAAGAGGTCCACGAGGTCCATGTTGATGGCCTCGTACACGTACCCGGTGTAATCGGTCCAGTGGGTGAAGATGTAGGCCGAGCCGACGATCTTGCCGCCCGCGGCCTTGTAGTCCGCCAGGACCTGGCGGGCCTGCGCCGTGACCACGAAGTGGCTCGCTGCGGTGTCCGGCGCCGCGTCGAGGATCACCAGCTCCACGCCGTCAAGGTCCCCGGGCGCGAGGTCCAGGGGCTGGGACTCGGAGATGTCCCAGAGGTCGTAGTCGTCGATCGCACCGTCGACGATCATGCCGTCGAGGGTGTCCACCATCGCGTTGTAGTCACCGCCGTCGTAGGCGCCCCAGGCGTAGAAGACGATGGGGGAGCCCTCGGCGAGGACCATCAGGGAGTCCTCGAAGAACTGCTTGTAGTCCGCGCCGCCGGCGTAGGGATGCTCGAGGTTGCAGGCCAGGGCGGAGCCGAAGAGGAGGGCGTCCCCGGTGTAGACCACCGCGGGCACGTCGCCGTCGGCGTAGGCCCAGACCTCGAAGTCCTCGGCGCCGCAGCCACCCACGGAGCAGTCGCCGCCGACGGGGAAGCCCTCGTCCGCGGCCCCGTCGCAGTCATTGTCGATGCCGTCACAGAGCTCCGCCGCCGGCGCGCCGGGCACGCAGGCCTGGGGGACGCCGTTCACGCACTCGTCGACGGTGGCCTCGCACGCGCCCGCACCGCAAGTGATCGTCCCGAAGCCTTCGTCGACGTCGCCGTCGCAGTCGTTGTCCGCACCGTCACAGACCTCGGCGCCCGGGTCGAGGGGGACACAGGTCTGGGGCGCACCGTTGATGCAGTTGGCCACGCCGGTCGCGCAGGCACCCACGCCGCAGGTGGAGGCGCCCAGATCCTCGTCGATGCCGGTATCGCAGTCGTTGTCCAGCCCGTCGCAGATCTCGACCCCCGGGGTGCCGGGGACACAATCCTGCCACTGGCCGCCCACGCAGTTCTCCGTGGTGGCGACGCACTCGCCGGCGCCACAGGTGGTGCTGCCCAGGTCCTCGTCCGCCGCGCCGTCGCAGTCGTCGTCGAGGCCGTTGCAGGTCTCGGCGCCCGAGGCGCCGGGTGCGCAGGTCTGCGGGACGCCGTCCACGCAGTTGTCCACCGTCGCCTCGCAGACGCCGGCGCCGCAGGTGGTGGTGCCCAGGTCCTCGTCGACCAGCTCGTCGCAGTCGTTGTCGACGCCGTCGCAGAGCTCCGCGCCGCCCGTGCCGGGCACGCAGGTCTGCGCCTGACCGTTCACGCACTCGTCGATGGTGGTCTCGCACGCGCCCACGCCGCAGGTGACGGTGCCGAAGACCTGATCGATCTGACCATCGCAGTCGTTGTCGATGCCGTCGCAGAGCTCCGGGGTGCCCGCGCCGGGCACGCAGGTCTGCGCCTGGCCGTTCACGCAGTTGTCCACGGTCGCCACGCAGGCGCCCACGCCGCACGTGGCGCTGCCCAGGCCCTCGTCCACCGCGCCGTCGCAGTCGTTGTCGATGCTGTCGCAGAGCTCCGCGCTGCCCGCACCGGGCACGCAGGTCTGGGGCTGGCCGTTCAGGCAGTTGACCATGACGGCTTCGCACGCGCCCACGCCGCAGGTGGTGCTGCCCAGGCCCTCGTCGATCGCGTCGTCGCAGTCGTTGTCGATGCCGTCGCAGAGCTCCGCGCTGCCCGCACCGGGCACGCAGGTCTGCGCCTGGCCGTTCACGCAGTTGAAGACCGTCGCCGCGCAGGCGCCCACGCCGCAGGTCGTGCTGCCCAGACCCTCGTCCACGGCGCCGTCGCAGTCGTTGTCCGCGCCGTCGCAGACCTCGCCGCTGCCGGTCCCGGGCACGCAGGTCTGCGCCTGGCCGTTCACGCAGTTGGCCACCGTGGCGGTGCAGTCGCCCACGCCGCAGGTGTTGCTGCCCAGGTCCTCGTCCACCGCGCCGTCGCAGTCGTTGTCCACGCCGTCGCAGACCTCGCCGCCGCCCGCACCGGGCACGCAGGCGACGATCTGGCCGTTCACGCAGTTGGCCACCGTGGCCTCGCAGGCGCCTACGCCGCAGGTGGTGCTGCCCAGGTCCTCGTCCACCGCGCCGTCGCAGTCGTTGTCCCCGCCGTCACAGACCTCGGTCCCCGGGACGCCGGGAACGCAGGTCTGGGCCTGGCCGCCCACGCAGTTGGCGACGGTGGCCTGGCAATCGCCCACGCCGCAGGTGGTGCTGCCGAGGGCCTCGTCCACCGCGCCGTCGCAGTCGTTGTCCACGCCGTCGCAGAGCTCGGCGCTGCTGGCACCGGGGACACAGTCCTGGGGCTGGCCGTTCACGCAGTTGGCCATGGTGGCCTCGCAGGCCCCCGCGCCGCAGGTGGTGCTGCCCAGGTCCTCGTCCACCGCGCCGTCGCAGTCGTTGTCCCCGCCGTCACAGACCTCGGTCCCCGGGGCGCCGGGAACGCAGGTCTGGGCCTGGCCTGCGACGCAGTTGGCGACGGTCGCCTCGCAGGCCCCCATCCCACAGGTGGTGGTCCCGAGGCCTTCGTCCACTTCGTTGTCGCAGTCGTTGTCCAGGCCGTCGCAGAGCTCGGCGCCCGACGCGCCGGGCACGCAGGTCTGCACCTGGCCGTTCACGCAGTTGTCGACCGTGGCCTCGCACTCGCCCACGCCGCAGGTGGTGGCGCCGAGGGCCTCGTCCACCGCGCCGTCGCAGTCGTTGTCCGCGCCGTCGCAGAGCTCGGTCTTGGGCGGATAGGGCGCGCAGGTCTGGGTCTGGCCGGCCACGCAGTTGTCCACGGTGGCCTGGCACTGGCCCGTGCCACAGGTGGTGGTCCCGAGGTCTTCGTCCACCGCGCCGTCGCAGTCATTGTCCACGCCGTCGCAGATCTCGTCGCCCGGGTCCAGGGGGACGCAGGTCTGGGGCTGGCCGTTCACGCAGTTCGCGACGCCCGTCGCGCAGGCGCCGACGCCGCAGGCCGTGCCGCCCAGATCCTCGTCGACGCCGGTGTCACAGTCGTTGTCCAGGCCGTCGCAGATCTCCGTCTCCGGGGCGCCGGGCACGCAGGTCTGCCAGCTCGCGTGGACGCAGTTGTCGATGGTCACCGAGCAGACGCCGGCGCCGCAGGTGGTGGTGCCCAGGTCCTCGTCCACGAGGCCGTCGCAGTCGTCGTCCTGCCCGTTGCAGTCCTCAACCCCGCCGGCGCCGGGCACGCAGGTCTGAAGCTGGCCGTTCACGCAGTTGTCCACCATGACCATGCAGGCGCCCACGCCGCAGGTGGTGGTCCCCAGGCCTTCGTCCACGAGGCCGTCGCAGTCGTTGTCGAAGCCGTCGCAGAGCTCTGCGGCCGGGGCGCCGGGCGCGCAGGTGGCCCACTGGCCGCCGACGCAGTTGTCCGTCGTCGCCTCGCAGAGGCCCAGGCCGCAGGTGGTGGTCCCCAGGTCCTCGTCCACGAGGCCGTCGCAGTCATCGTCCAGGCCGTTGCAGTCCTCGGCGCCGGCGGCGCCGGGGACGCAGGTCTGGACCTGGCCGTTCACGCAGTAGTCCACCTGGTTGGCGCAGACGCCGGTGCCGCAGCTCAGGGTGCCGAGGCCCTCATCGACCTCGCCGTTGCAGTCGTTGTCCACGAGGTCGCAGGCCTCGGGCTGCGGGGTGCCGGGCACGCAGTTCATCACCTGGCCGCCGACGCAGTTGGCCTGGGTCGCCAGGCAGGCGCCGACCCCGCAGGTGGTGGAGCCGAAGCCCTCGTCCACGAGGCCGTCGCAGTCGTCGTCCACGGCGTTGCACACCTCGACGATGTTCGCCGGGAGGTCGTCGACGCAGGTGTAGATCTGGCCGGTGCAGCCGCCGGGGTCCCGGCAGAGGGCCGTGGGGAAGCAGATGGTGTGGCCGTTGGGGCAGGCGTCGGTGTCCGTCCCGTCGCAGGCGGTCCCGAGGAGGGGGAAGTCCTCGTCGATCTGCCCGTCGCAGTCATTGTCCTGGCCGTCGCAGAGCTCGACGATGTCGCCGACGATCTCGTTGACGCACTCGACGTCCATCGCGTCCGCGGTGCAGGTCCAGGTGCCGTTCTCGCAGAAGTCCGTGTCCGGGCCGTCGCAGATCCCGCCGAGGAGGGGGAAGTCCTCGTCGACCTGCCCGTCGCAGTCGTTGTCCAGCCCGTCACAGATCTCGGCGATGTCGGTCTCGGTCTCGTTGACGCACTCCACGCCGGACCCGTCGGAGGTGCAGGTCCAGGTGCCGTTCTCGCAGAGGTCGGAGTCGTCGCCGTCGCAGGCCTCGCCCTTCCCGGGGAAGTCCTCGTCGATCTGGCCGTCGCAGTCGTCGTCCAGGCCGTTGCAGAGCTCGTCGCCGCAGTGGAAGTACCCGAAGTCGGCCTCGAGGAGCTCCTGCTCCCAGTCCAGGGTCACGGCGAGGGGCTCGGGGGGTGTGGTGAGCATGAAGTCGCCGGAGGGGAGGGAGCCGTCGTCCACGTCCACGAGGTAGTCGCCGGCGGTGAGACCGTCGAAGAGATAGCCGCCGTCCGCGTCGGTGGTCTCGGTGCCAGCGAGGGTCTCGTAGCTGCCGTTGAGGTCCGTGTCCTGGTACAGGTTGACCGTCACGTCCGCGATCCCGTCCTCGTCGGGATCCTGCTCGCCGTCCTGGTCCGCGTCGTACCAGACGAAGTCGCCGATGGCCCCGCCGAAGACCACGCCGAACTCGACGTGGGCGGTGGCGTTGGTGATCACGTTGGTGGAGGCGCTGGTGGGGGTGGTCGCCAGCCAGTTGGGCTTCATGAAGAGGTTCAGCCCGTATGCGCCCACGGGCAGGTCTGTCTCGCTGATCAGGCCGCCGGCACCGGTGAGCTTGCTGAAGTTGAGGCCCAGGGGACCGGTGACGCCGACAGGCCACCCGGGGAGGCCGTCTTCGCCGGGGTCCTTCACGCCGTTCGCGTTCACATCGTGCCACACCAGGACCTCGAGGTCGCCGAGGGCCTGGGCCACGTAGAACACCACTGCGGCCTCGGCCTCCCAGAGTTCTCCCAGCCCGTAGAGGGAGTAGTACTGGACCCGGATCTCGTACCGTCCGACCTGGGCATTCGCCGGGGCCGTCCAGCTGTCCATGCCGGCGATGGGCGTCGACTGGGGCCAGGTGGCGATGTCGTCCACGTAGAGACAGGTCTGCCACTGGGCCGGCATGGGGAGGTTCGCCCCGAACAGGTCGTGGAACACGCACTGGACCATGTCGTAGTCGGGATCGAAGATGAACTCGATGTAGTGGTCCGGGAGGGTGTTGAACCCGATCGACCAGTCGTAGTACTCGACGCCGGTGCCGTCATTCATGATGGCGGCGGGCGGCGCCGGCGACCGATTGACCAGGATCGAGGCGGCGTCGGCGGGGCCGGTCGAGACCAGCAGGCCCACCAGCGCGACCAGCCCGGTCACGGCGCGCAGACAGGAAGTGCGGAGAGTCGTGTGGATCGTCATGTTCCCCCCCCAGGGTTTGACAGGTCCGTGGTTCCGATGGCGGCCGGCGGGGCAACGCGATGGCCGTACGGGCGCACGGAGACTCCTACGGGCCCATTAAACGGAGTCAGGGGGGTGTTTTTCAACGGGTTTTTTCGTTTACTCCACGATCTTTAGGGGGCCACACGTCAGGGGCTGCCTCAGGGAACCCGGATTCTCCATGCGCCATGCGGAGATCCGCCCCATGCCATAAAAACGTCCCCCGTCAAAAAAAAACCTCTAAATCCCCTCCGGAGTCGATCCGTTGCGGGGGATCGTCGACCGCGCCGGTCCCCCCCGACGCGCTCCTCAAAACCCCAAGGGCAACACCTCCCATTCCTCCCGCGATCGAGCCCCCGCGACGCGCCCGGACGACCCGCACCGGTCAGACTCCACCACACCCGTGCTTTACAAAACCCCGGCGATTTCACATCATGTCCTTCGTTCCCCGGCCGCTCACCCGGGGATGCATCACGTCGAGGCCGAACCCTCAGCTGCCAAGGGGAGCCCATGGTCAGATCAATCGACTGGACGAGAGTCGTCGTCGTCCTCGCTGGAGTCCTGATTGCCGGGGGGAGCTTCGCTGCGACACCGACGCGGGTGGACTACTGGGACCTCCTGTCCACGGACACGGTCGGAGCCCGGGCCTTCATCGAGGCGCACCCCACCTGGGACGGCCGGGGGGTGGTGATCGCGGTGCTGGACACCGGGGTGGACATGAGCGTCCCCGGCCTCACCACCCTGCCCCAGGGCGGGGTCAAGGTGATCGAGGCCCGGGACTTCACCGGGCAGGGCCGCGTCAAGCTGCAGCGCCCCGTGGAGAAGGACGAAGGCAAGGAGAAGGTCCTCACCGCCGGCGGCGGCGTGGTCCGCGGCCACGGGGCCCTCACGCCGGCCCCCGCCCCGGAGACCCTCCTCCTGGGCTTCCTCAAGGAGCAGGCCTTCCGGGCGTCCTCGGTAGAGGACATCAACGAGAACGGGAAGACCGACGACGTCTTTGCGGTCCTCGCCGGCGAGATCGACCTCGAGGGCCGCAAGGAGTGGCGCCTCTGGATCGACCGGGACGGGGACGGCCACGTGGACGACGAGGAGCCGGTGCGCAGCTACTCCGAGGCCCACGAGACCTTCTTCCTCACCGCCGCGCCGGGGAACTCCCTGCGCCCCCCCATGGCCTTCGCGGCCACCCTGGACGCGGATCGGCGGGAGGTGGACCTCCACTTCGCGGACGGCAGCCACGGCACCCACGTCGCGGGCATCGCCGCAGGGTATCGCCTCTACGGCAAGGCCGGCTACCACGGCATCGCCCCCGGCGCGCGGATCATGAGCCTGAAGATCGGGGACAACACCCTGTCCGGGGGATCCACCCGCAGCGGGAGCATGGCCAGCGCCCTGCGCTTCGCTGGGAACTGGTCCGAGAAGCACGACACCCCGGTGGTGGTCAACGTGAGCTACGGCATCGGCACCGAGACCGAGGGGACCACGGACATCGACCGGATCGTGGACGGGCTCCTCGGGGAGTTCTCCCTGCTGTCCGTGGCCACCAGCGCGGGGAACTCCGGGCCGGGGCTGTCCTCTGTCGGGACGCCGGCGGGCGCGGACTTCGTGTTCTCCACCGGCGCGGTCCTCACCCGGGACATCGCCCGGACCCTCTACGACACCGAGATCTCCCGGGACATCCTGTTCTACTTCAGCAGCCGGGGGGGCGAGCTCGCCAAGCCCGACGGCGTGGCCCCCGGCGCAGCCGCGTCCACGGTGCCGCCCTGGGAGTGGGGGATCGTCATGCGGGGGACCTCCATGGCCTCCCCCCAGGCCGCCGGATGTCTGGCCCTGTTGGCCTCCGCGGCCCGGACGGCGGAGCCCCGGATCCGGTTCAACGGCGGCATGCTCCGAACGGCCCTGCGCAACAGCGGCCGGCCGCTGCCGGGCTACACCCTCCTGGACCAGGGCTCCGGGGTGATCGACGTGACCCGGGGCTGGCGCTCCCTGCAGCGCCTCGCGAAGGAGGAGACCGCCTGGAAGGTGCTGGGTTACCGGGTTCGGGGCACCGCACCGTACCTGGAGGACGAGGAGGGCCCGGCGGCCTTCTTCCGCACCGGGACCTGGTTCCCCAGGTCGCCGGAGCGGATCTCCTTCCGCGTCCTCCCGGTCTTCCTCAAGGAGATGCCCGATGCCTTCCGGGACCAGTTCTTCCAGGTGTTCGACCTCGTGGTCGAGGGGGGACTGGCTCGAGGTGGACAAGCGCGCGGTGTACATCCGACGTGAGGAGAGCGCCGAGATCTCCGTGAGCTACGATCCCCGCAAGCTCACGGCGCCGGGGATCCACTCCGCCCGGATCCGCGGGGTCTACCGCGGCGGCGGCAAGGGGCAGGACAACACCGCGTTCGAACTCTGGAACACGGTGATCGTGCCCTACGTCTTCGATCTCACCCAGGGCTTCGAGCGCCGCTTCCTGAAGCAGCGCTCCGAGCCCGGAGAGGTGCTCCGCTGGTTCGTCCGGGTCCCCGAGGGCGCCGCGGCCATGCACGTCCGCATCACCCCGACGGGCGGATACACCTCCACCCGCCTCGCGCTCTTCGATCCCCGGGGCGCCGAGGTGGAGTCACCGGACAACCAGGCGGACTCCAGCACCGGACGGACCGCGCGGGCCCGGATCTGCGGCGTGGACCTGATCCCGGGTGTCTGGGAGATCGTCGCCAACACCCACTACGAGGCCCGCAAGGCCTCGACCTTCGACGTCCAGGTGGCCTTCTCGGGCTTCCACTGGGAGACCCCGGACGTCATCGACTACGAGATGGGCGAGCAGCCCAAGGGCTTCCTCACCCTCCGGTCCACCCTGGACGAGCACTTCCGCGGCCGCGCGGAGGGAGAGGTGCTGGGGTTCTGGCGACAGAAGCGCCACGAGGTGGAGGGGGACGAACTCACGATCCCGATCGCCATGGACGAGGACACGGAGCTGGTGACCCTCGACCTCCGGATGGACCCCCGGACCTACGCCCGCTTCACCGACGTCGCGGTGACCGTCGTCGACGAGGAGGGCCGGGTGGTGGAGAAGGAGGGCTTCTCCATGCGGAACGCCCGGGTAACGGTCCTGGGCCCCGCGGGCGGCGGCACTGCGCGCGCCCTCACGCTCCACGTCATCGGCGCAATCGCCGGGGAGAAGAAGGACCCCTGGGAGCTGGAGGTGGAGGAGCGGATCCGCACCAAGAACCGTGCGCCCCTGGAGATCTGGTGCGAGGGCTACACCGGGTTCCAGCTCTACCCCGGGCAGGAGAAGTCCTGCGAGCTGGAGATCTCCAAGGTGCCCGGGGCCGCGCCGGAGGGGTACCTCTACGATGGCGAGGTCCGCCTGCGGGACGACACCGGTCGCGGGATCGTGCTCACCTTCCCGCTCCGCTTCCGGATCAACCGCTGACATGGGCGGGCACACACTGATCCTCGCCTCCAGCAACCTCGGCAAGGTCCGGGAGATGGAGGCGATCCTGGCCCCCCTCGGCATCCTGGTCCGACGGATCGGGGAGGTGATCCCTGATTTCGATGTGGTGGAGGACGGCGACACCTTCGCGGCCAACGCGGAGAAGAAGGCCCTGGCCGCGTTCTTGGCGACCGGCGCGCCGGCCCTCGCTGACGACTCGGGGCTCTGCGTGACGGCCCTGGACGGCGCGCCCGGGGTGCACTCCGCGCGCTTCGGGGGCAGCGGCCTCACGGACAACGAGCGGGCCGAGCGCCTCCTGAGCGCGATCTATGATGCGACCCGGCCGAGGCGGGCCTGGTTCCAGTGCGCGCTCGTTGCGGCGCTCCCCGCGTCCTGGCTCGTCGCGCCCGACGCTCATCCCACGGCGCCGGGCCTCCCGGAGGACCACCGCCTGGTCACCGTGGAGGGCCGCCTCAAGGGAGTGATCGGCGACGAGCTCCGGGGGGACAGTGGGTTTGGATACGACCCGATCTTCCAGCCGACGGGATACCGCGGCGCGACCCTCGCAGAGATCGACGCCGGCGAAAAGAACCGCATCTCCCATCGGGCCCTGGCCCTGGCCTCCCTCCTCGCCCTCCTGGTCCCTGCTCAGTAGAACGCGAGGTGGCGCGGCGGGAGCCCGCTGGACGGATGAGAGCGGATCTCCCCGTCCGGGGTGAACGCGCCGCCGTCCACCCGGAACCGCAGGAGCCGGGGCGCCGCGGGATCCGCGTCCCCCACCAGCACGAAGCCCCCCACGTCGTCCGCGAGGACTCCACCGATCCCGAACGCGGAGCCCGCCTCGTGGATCACCACGTCCTCCCGGTCCCCGTCGAGATCCATGGCGACGAGGCGGTCCGGCGTCCCCGCTGCCAGGTCGCCGAAGCGCACCCCCAGGAGCCAGCGCCCGTCTGCGACGGTGAGGTCGAAGGCGAAGGCACCCCCGGGCGCGTCGGCGCCGCCGCGCAGGAGATTCGCCTCAGGGGGCGACACGGCCAGGTCCACCACGACGAGGCCGGCCCCTTCGAGCTGGGCGGCCCGCCCGCCGTCGAAGAGACCGGCGCAGGCCACGTAGAGTCTGTCCCGCGCCGGGAGGTGGACGAGGCCCGTGCAGTTCTCGACCCCCGGGAGGTCCAGGACCAGGTCCACCGCGTCCTCTAAGGGATCAACAGCGACGAGCCTGCCGGGCCCCGCACCCTTGAAATCCGCGGCCAGGTGCCCCAGGACCACCCAGACCCGATCCCCGGCCAGGACCATGCGCTCCGGACGGGCGAGGAGGCCGGGATCCGCCTGATCGCCGAGGGGGATCCGCCCGGTGACCGTGGCCGCCTCAGGATCCACGATCAGGAGGTCATCGCCGCCGTCGAAGGGCGCCCTGCCCGGGGTCGGGTTGGTCTCGTAGCGGGTCACGTAGACCTTGCCGGGATCCAGCCAGAGCAGGTCATGGGGGTTCGCAGCGAAGCCCGTGCCGACGGGGACCTGGCCGAGGACCTCGAAGGTGACGCCGTCCAGGATCGTGATCACGCTGTTGGGAAAGCGATCCAGCAGGAACAGCTGGTGGAGCGGATTCGGCGACGCCGGGAGGGTCACATCCCCCGAGAGGGCCAGGGACAGCCCGGGGGCCGCGGAGCCCGAGTGGATCACGCCCTCGGCCAGGAGGGCGCCGGTGCCCGGCGCGAGGATCGATACCGAGGTCGAGAGGTAGTCGGTGCCCACCACCGCGATCCCGGCGCCCTCCAGCTGCCAGACCCCGCCCCCGCCGTGGCCCACGGTGTGGTCAATGCAGCCGGCGAGGACGAGGAGGAGCACGACGGCCTTGTGGGAGGGGCGTCCACGCCCCGATATCGGCCCGTGGACGGGCCTCCCACAGAAAGAACGGGAGCTCTGCGTCATAAAATCCCCCAAGTCAGCAGGAGGTGCCAGCTCCGACCAGGGATCGGGTACCCGGCCAGGTCCATGGTCCGCTCGTCGGTGAGGTTCTGGGCGGCCACAGCGAGGGACAGGTCCGGGCGGCGCAGCCGGGCCGCGAGGCCCAGCCCCAGGCGGAACCGGTCTCCCACCGCGACGAGGTTGGCGTTGTCGATGAAATTCCCGGCGATCCACTCCGCGTCCACGTAGAGGGAGAGCTCCCGGACGTGGGGGATCTCCCGGAAATAGCCCTCGGCCCGCGCGTACCACTTGGACGCAGGGCGGCCCGGGAGGTCCTTCCCCTCCCGGGCCGCCACCCCGCCGGTGTTCCGCGCATCCAGGAGGGTCCAGTTCCCCGACAGGCGCAGGTGACGCAGGAGATCGGCCCGCAGCCCCAACTCCACCCCCCGAAGGAGCGCTCGGTCCACGTTCTCGGCCACGGCCACGTTCTGCGCGGTCTGCACGAACTGGATCAGGTCCTCCACCGACGAGAGGAACGCGAAGGCCTCGGCCCGGAGCTTCCACCCCGCGGGCAGCATCGTGCTCGAGTACACGATCCCCCCGTCCGCGCTCCAGGCGGTCTCAGGCCGGAGGCCCGTGTTCCCGAGCACACGGCCGCTGTTGCCGAAGAGCTCGAAGAGAGACGGCAGGCGCACCCCGCGACCCCCGGAGATCGAGACACGGAGATCGGGGAGGGACTCGTTGACCAGGGCCACGCGCCCGGACCATTCGGTGCCTGCCGCGGCCGCAGCGGGCCCCCGGCTGTCCGCGTGCTCCACCCGCACCGAGGGGATGAACAGGAGGTCCAGGGCCGGGACGTGGAACGCGGTCTCCAGGCCGCCGTCCACGCGGTGCCGCTCCGAGGGGGCCGCGGAGAGCGCCGCCCCGAGGGGCTCGAAGCGCTCGTACCGGACCCCCGCGGCCACGTCCACCTTCCACCAGGGCAGGGGCGTCACCGCAAGATGGGTGCGCACCCCCGGGGCCCAGGTGGTGTCGTCGGCGCCGCCCCCGGCCAGGCCCACCTCCGAGAGGGGATCCGAGAACCGGGATCGGGCCCAGCGCAAGGACATCGTGGTCCGCCAGTCGACCATCCCCGCGAGGTCCTCCCCCCGCAGGTCCAGGGCGGAGAGGTTCTCCAAGCTGAAATAACCGGCGCGGCGGGTCTCGAACTGGCCCAGGCCCGGGATCCCCTGGTCCCGCCAGAAGAACCAGTCCACCGCGTCGAGGCGCCAGCGCCCTCCGATCTGTACGCCGCCCCGAGCCAGCGCACCCAGCTGGTCCGCGCGGTTGTTCCGGCGCTGGACGGACCGATCATCCGTCGGATCGAAGCGGGTCCCGCCGTCGTGGAGGTAGGGAAACCCCCCCTCCCAGCCCCCGTAGTCCAGACCCAGGGCCAGGTCCCACCGGGGCTGCCGCTCCCCGAAGAAGAGCCGGGCCGCGCGGGCGCCGAAGGCCCCGGTCTCCGCGGACACCGAGAGCTCCCGTCCCCGGGGCCGCCGGGTGGCCAGGGACACGGCGCCACCGATGGCCGACGCGCCGAGGCACAGGGGCACCGTGCCCCGGTAGACCTCGATGCGCTCCAGGTTCCCGAGGGGCAGGCGGGAGAGATCCACCGCCCCGCCAGCGGCTGCGTTGAGGGGGATCCCGTCGATGATCACCAGGACCTGGTCCCCGGTGGAGCCACGGATCGACAGGGTGGAGAAGGCCGCGGGGCCACCGAGGCGGGTCACCCGCACCCCGGCCTGCTGGTCCAGGACCGCGGGGAGGGTCTCCCCGGGGTCGTCCAGGTCCTCGGGGAGGAGGACCACCCCGGCCGCTGCCTGGTCGTGCTTGAGGTCCAGGGAGGGCCGGGGGGCCTCGATGACCACCCCCGGCCCCTCGTCGACGGGGTCCCCCGGCGGCGGCGCGGCGAGGAGCAGGGCCAGGAAGAAGAGCCGCATCCTCAGTCGCCCAGGACGGCGACCGCGTCGAGATCGAAGCCCGCGCTGCCCGCGGTGGGGTACGGGTCGTAGATCGGGTTCCCGAGGCTGTCCGACGTACCGCCGTCCCCCACCACGTCGACGATGCGCACGAAGTGGATCGCGTCCAGGGAGATCGCGCCCCCGAGCACCCCGGGATGGTTGCCCAGGGCCGCGAGGTCGAAGGGGGTCCCTAAGCCCTTCCCGACGGTCCCAGCGAGGCCGGAGATCCGCGCGGGGTCCATGGTGCCGTAGGGGGGCACCGGCGCCGGCGTCAGGGAGATCGAGTCGAAGCGTGCGAAGGCCTCGCCGTCGGTGCTCACCTCCACAAAGGCCAGCTCGAGGAAGGTGGCGGAGAAGGAGTTCTCGAACACCGCGAGATCGGGCCCCGGGCCATCGGCGAAAGGATCAGCGAAGGACAGGACCACCGCGCCGCCCCGGCCCAGGCAGAGGATGTCCGTGGCGCTGCCCTCCGCAGGCCCCGCTGCCTGCTGCGGATCGGTCCACGCCTCGTCGACGCCCTCCCCGGCCTCGTAGGACACCGCGGCGGCGGCCCAGGCGGAGATGGCGGGGTCGTCCGCGGAGACCGCGTCGGAGCCCGGCGTCCCCGCCGCTCCGGGATAGGCCTCCCGCACATCCGTGGCGCAGGCGAACTGCGGCGCCGCGCAGGCGGCGACCCGGGCAAAGAGGACCTGGGGACCGAGGGTGTCCAGGGTCAGCGAGGCCCCCGCGGTCCACGCCGCCGGGGACGCCGCGTCAAGACCGGCACCCACGCCGACCTCCAGGGGGAGGCCGCCTGCGTGGAAGGGGAGGGACGCGCCGAGGTGGAGGACGGGGAGGCAGGGGCCCTGGGGGACGGGGCAGGGGTCCGCGGGTCCGACGGAGTCGGGCCCGGACTCGGACTCGGGCGCCGGATCGCCGGGGTCGCAGCCGAGGGACAGGAGACACAGGAACGCGATGATCTGGGCGAGCTGGCGCATGGAGACTCCCTCCTCGAGGAGTTTGCGTTTTTTTCCCCGCAGGGCAGATCTTCCGGCTCACGGATCGTCCTACTCCCGGCGCCTTCCCAGGACATTGTCCCAGTGGCATGTTGCCGGTTTCGTCCCCGTTTACGGCGGCGGGACCGCGTCGGCATCGCACCGACTTCCCCGCCCTGCACGGCTGGCTGGATTGTAGGAGGGGAGGGGAGAGGGTGTCAAGGGGAGGGAAAGTCGTCGGTATCGGGACAGCGAGAACTACGGTTTGAACGTAAGACTCTTCTTCCCGATGCACGTGCCGCCCACGGGCTTGCGGAAGCGGATCTTCTTGAGCACACCGGAGACGCAGCCCAGAACCTTGCCGTTCTTCAGGCTGTTCCCGGTGACGTCGAGCTGGGTGATCGTGCCCGAGGCGCCGATGGTGAACGTGTAGGCGATGTTGCCCTTGAGGCCCGGGTTCTTCTGGAGCTCGGGATCGTAGCAGAACTTGATCGCGCCCCGCTTGGCGCCGATCTTCTGCTCGATGTCCTTCTTGTCGCAGTAGACGTTGAGCTCAACCTCCTTGATCCGCGTCTTGCCGGGGAGGTAGGGGATCTCCACGTCGGGGTAGAGGACGACGACGTTGGTGGGACAGGACCCCGGCTCCTTCTCCGCGTCGCAGGCGTAGCCCGGGTACGCCTTGTCCAGCGCAGGGATTGGCGCATCGGGAAGGTAGGCGAGGAGGTCAGCGACGGCCGCGACGGTGCCGGCCTTCGCATGTTCCTCGGC
Source organism: Pseudomonadota bacterium (assembly GCA_043815665.1). Classification (GTDB taxonomy): domain Bacteria; phylum Myxococcota_A; class UBA9042; order CAIXZC01; family CAIXZC01; genus CAZNWW01. The sequence continues at coordinate 7,398 of JBDRIT010000007.1, read as the reverse complement.
AATGACGTAGAACACGTTCCCGTTGTCCCACTTCTCCTTCATGGCCCTGGCGATGCCCTGGACCTCGGCCTCCCAGTTCCGGGACCCGACGTCGGTGTACGCCATGAACAGGTTCCAGAGGGGATCCGGGATCCGGTCGTCGGTGCGGTTCCGATACTTCCCCGGCCAGTTGTTGTTGCGGCGGCCGGGGCTCCGCTTTCGCGTCATCTGACCCTTCCGGGTCCTGTCCGTGGGCGGATAGAACCGGATCTGGTCGCCCTGGGTGACGTAGACCAGGACCGGGCGCTTGTAGGTGGTGTCCAGGGACTCGTCCGGGAGGAGCTTCTCGGTGAAGTACACCGTGGGGACCGAATCCAGGGGCCCCGCGCCCTTGGCCAGGCGGTTGTCCCGGCGGCCCCCGTGGAACATCGAGTCCAGAACCCGCTGGAAGAGGAGGGACGGGGATGCGGCGTCCACGTACACCAGGGACGCACGACCGACGGTCTCCTCGACCTTCTCCCATGCGTCCCGGTCCTTGTTCAGCATCCCCTTGCCGGCCAGGTGCGGGAAGACCTCCGCCTCCACGGGATCGGCCTTGCCCGGGAGGGCCTTGCACTCGGTCACCACCGTCGGGATGGAGAGGTCGGGCATGTCCCAGGTCCCATCCTTCACGGCGAGCTTCACCGTGGGCACCTCCCACTTGCCGGCTTTTTTCAGTTTCTTGTACTCCTCCTCGCCGCCCGCGAGGCCGGCGTACTTCGCGTCCATCTCCGCCTCGATGTCCGCCGCGGTGATCACCATCACGCCGGGGAGGCGATCGCTCCGGGCCCGATCACCCGCAGCGAAGGGGACCGCCCCCAGGTCCAGGTCCGGCCGCAGGCCGTCCAGGACCCCGGTCTCGTCCACGGTGAGGAAGCCCATGGGCTGGTAGGTCCAGTCCGCGCCGCCGACGCCGTAGGCCGGGAGGCTGAGGACCGTCTCGCCCTCGGCGGGCTTCGCGTCCGCGGGAGGTGCGGCGTAGGGCGGCGCGAGGCCGAGGGTCCTCGCTCCCTCCTGGCCGATCGCGGCCGCGGCCCGGGCGTACTCCGCGGCCAGGGCCGTGCCCTGCGCATCCGCCGCGAGGAGGGGGGGCAAGGCCGCAGCGAGGCGCAGCGCAAGCGCGCTGTCCAAGGTCAGGAGCCCCGCGTCCGCGGGGGCCAGGCCGTACCGGTCCAGACAGTTCCGCCGGGCCGCGGCGATGGGGTCCGGAGCCTCCTCACCCTCGACGACGTCGCCATTGCAGGAGAACCCGAAGCTCGGATCGTGGAAGAGCACCTCGCCCACGCGGTGCAGGGGCACCGTCTCCAGGAGGGAGCACACGGGGCACAGGAGATCGCCAGTCCGGGCGCCCAGGGCCCGCCACCGGGCCACCTGGCCGTCGGGGAGCGGCGTCGCCATGACGGCCTCGAACCGGGACAGGATCATGTACCGAACGAGCGCGCCGGTCATGTCCTTGCGCTCGAGCTGGGCGTACAGGGCATCCGGGGCCGCCGCGGACGGCGTGAAGGCGAGGGTCTCAACGACCGCAGCGCCCTCCACGGGGGCCAGCCACACGGTGGGCAGGGTGAGGGTCGGGGCGCCCTGCCCCGCGGCCGCGGCGGCCGCGGCCTTGAGGTAGGCCAGGATCGCCTTGCGTTCGGTGAGCGCGGTCTTCAGGGCCTCGTCCTCGATCACGACCTTGGCCTCGAGGTCCGCCAGGGACGCCTCGAGCGCGGCCAGGTACTCGAGCCCCTGGGCGCCGCCATCGACAGCGTAGAGGTTCGAGAGCGTGGCCGGATCCGCCGCACCGTGCATCAGCGCGGCGAGCCGTGCGTCCAGGGACGCGACCAGGGCCTGCTCCGCCTCGGGGGAGTCCGGCGCCTTTTCAAAGATCACGTCGATCTGACGGAGGCTCGTGAACAGAGCATCCCCGCCGAAGTCCAGCGCCATGAGGGCGGGCATGGCCTCCCTGACGAGATCCGCGGGGGTAGGCTCCGCAGGCTTCTCCGGCTCCGCAGGTTTCTCGACGGGCTCTGCGGGCTTCTCGACGGGCTCTGCAGGCTTCTCGACGGGCCCTGCGGGCTTCTCGACGGGCTCCGCGGGCGTCTCGACGGGCTCCGCGGGCTTCTCACCCGTTGTGGGTCCCGCGGCCGCCTTCCCGGCCTTCTCGATCGTCTTCTCGGCCTTTTTTTCGGCCTTCTTGTCCCCGTCATCGCCGCCCTTGCAACCCAGGGTCACGCCGAAGGCGAGGACCAGGCTCAGGCTCAGGGGGACGATGAGAGTGAAGAGACGGAACGTTTTGCGTGCCATGGTGACGACCTCCCCAAGGATTCAGACAGATGGCGGATCCGTTGTAATCCCTGCGGCGCAGTGTGTCAACCCGGCGGCCCGGGCGCCTGCGAGCCCGCGACACGCTTGCGGTCTCGGGGGTCGCCGTGGAGAATGCGGGACGGGGAGGGATGCGATGCGGATGATCATGATGACGCTCCTGGTGCTCGGTGCGGCCCCCGGCGCCGCTGTCGGCGCGGCCGCGCCGCCGCGGACGATCATCTACGAGGGGAACCTGCGCTCCGGGGACGGCACCCCCGTGTCGGGGATCTACTGGATGCGCTTCTCCCTGCGGCGCGACCAGGATGCGGACGCGGAGCTCTGGAGCGAGCAAAGCTACGTCGCGGTGGACGCCGGTCGCTTCGTGGTGGAGCTGGGCAAGCGCCGCGCGTTCCCGCCGGCCCTGGAGCTCGGCGGCCTCTTCCTCATGGTGGTCAACGACGGCCTGGTGCTCATGCGAAGCCCCGTGGATCCCTCCTGGATCTCCGACGGCGCCGGGGGCGGCGGCGGCCAGGGCTGTGAGACCTGCCGACGCGCGACGGTCTCAGACAACTCGACCCGGTTCGCCGGCCTGGATCTGGACCAGCTCAAGGCAATCCTCGCGCGGACCCTGGGCCCCGGCGGGAAGCGGCGCCTCACCAGCGTCGCGGGCTCCACCGACGGCGAGAGCTTCACCCTCGAGTGCCCCCCGGGGCACATGCTCACGGGGCTCGAGGGCACCGCGGCCGACGGGCTCCGCAGCCTGCGGCTGATCTGCCGGCCCATGGAGGCGCGATGATCTTTCCGACGAGCCGACGGCTGGTGGTCGGCGTCGCGGGGGGCACGGGCTCGGGCAAGAGCACCGTGGGCCGCCGCCTCATCGAGGCCCTGGGCCGTGAAAACGTGGCCTACCTGGACCAGGACTCCTACTATCGCGACTTGAGCCACCTCCCCAAGGAGGAGCGGCGGGCCAACAACTTCGATCACCCCGACGCGATCGAGTTCCCGCTCTTCGCCGAGCACATCCGCCGCCTCCGGGAGGGGGAGGCCATCGAGAAGCCCGACTACTCCTTCACCCTCCACACCCGCACCGGGCGCCACACCACGGTGCGGCCCGCAGAAGTGATCCTGGTGGAGGGAATCCTCGTCCTGACCGACAAGGAGGTCCGGGACGCCATGGACATCAAGCTCTTCGTGGACGCGGACGACGACATCCGCCTGAGCCGGCGCCTCGTGCGTGACATCCAGGAGCGGGGCCGGAGCATCGAGGACGTCCTGGACCAGTACATGGGCACGGTCCGCCCCATGCACCTGGCCTTCGTGGAGCCCTCCAAGCGTTACGCGGACCTGGTGATCCCCGGCGGCGGCATGAACGACGTGGCCATCGCGATGGTGGTGGGCACCCTGCGGGACTGGTCCGCAGCGCGGGCCCGGGCCTGATCTCCCGATGGGGGAGGTCCTCGACGGCCGCTACCGCGTCCTGGGCCCCCTGGGCCGGGGCGGCCAGGGGCAGGTCCTCGCGGGGGAGGATCTCCACACCGGCCGCCGGGTCGCGATCAAGCGCTATACCCAGGGACCGGAGCGGGCCGCCCGGGAGCTCCGGGCCCTGGGCGCGGTGCGCCACTCCCACCTGGTCGAGCTCCTGGGTCACGGCCCCGACGAGGAGGGCCGTCTCTACGTCATCGAGGCGCTGATTCCCGGGGAGACTCTGGCGGATCGCCTCGGGAGCGGGCCCCTGTCCCCGGCCGAGGCCCTCCGGGTCATCCGCGACGTGGCCGGCGCCCTCGCCGCGCTCCACGCAGCGAGGCACGCCCACCGGGACGTGACCCCGGGGAACGTGATCCTCTCGCCGGGCGGCGCCGTCCTGGCGGACCTGGGCCTCGCACACCGCCTCCTCGGCGAGGTTGATCTCACGGACCCCGGGCACCTCGCCGGCACCCCCGCGTACCTCCCCCCGGAGGCCCTCGCCGGCGACCCCCGCCCGGGCCCTGCGGGGGACGTCTACATGCTCTCCGTGCTGTTGTGGCACATGGTCGCGGGCACCCTCCCCTGGGTCGGCCCCACCCCCGCCGCGACCATCGCCCGCCTCCTCCTGGCTCCCGCGGAAGCCCTGGTGGACACCGCTGCTGGAATCCCGGAGGCGCTGCGGCCCGTGCTCAAGCGGGGGGTGGCGGAGGATCCCGGGGCGCGGTGGAAGACGCCGGTGGCGTTGGCCGACGCGGTGAGATCTTCATTGGATGGGAGCTGAACTCCCGGCGCGTGTTGACGGGGAATCCGGGTCGCCGGCTCCCCGGCTGGGATCGTGCGATGCGGCATGCGTGCCAGCGCTCGGGAAACACAAGGTGCGCAGGGCGAGGGCCGACAGCGCCGACGCCCCTTGCGCTGCGGGACTTGGCTACTCGGTCTTGTCCTCGATGAACCGCACGAGGGAGCCGGTCATGGAGTCCGCGGCCTTGAGCTGGCGGCCGCCCTCGGGGGGGATCTCCTCGAGCATCTTCCGGCCCCGCTTGAGCTTCTTGATCTGCTTCTTGTAGGAGGCCGCCTTCATGGGGTTCTTGGCGATCGCCTGGCCCATTTCCGTGATGGCCGGTGCGAGCTGGGGGACCAGCGCGACGGCCATCTTCACGGCCTCGGTGTCCCGGTCCACCACGGTCTTGAGGAGGTCCGGGAGTTTTTTGAGCTTGTCGATGTCCTCAGTGGTGAACTGGCCCTTGATGCCGAGGGTCTTCGCCGGATCACCCACCAGCGCGTCCATGAACGCGACCCTGCCCTCCATCTCCTTGAGGTAGTCCCCGCGGAGGGGCGCGAACTGCTTCTTGAGCTTGTCGTCCGCGGAGTCCCGGATGTCCTTCACCGCTGCCCAGTTCTTCGTGAGGATCGGGATGTCCCCCTCCGCGTAGGCGAAGACCGTGGTCTGGAAGATCTCCGTGGCCTCCCAGAACGCATCCGTGGCCTCCTGGAAGATCTTGCTCGTCGCGTCGATGTCCGCGAAGAGCTTCTCGGTCTGGGCCTGGGCCGTGGTGGCCAGGCCCAGGAACAGGACGGCCGCGAGCAGGCCGATGAGGCGCTTGTTCCACTGTGTCATGTCATCTCCTTCGGGTGTCGGTTGGTCGGGAATCTTCCCAAGGTCGACTGCTAGCACAGGCCCCCGCTGGGTCGCAAGTGATTTCCGGGCGAAGGCGGATCCTATTCGCCGTGGTACCGGTACACGTGGACCTGCCCCTTCACGGAATCCAGCACGTAGACGTGGCCCTCCGCGTCCCGATCGATGGACACCGGTGCGACCAGGGGACCGGTCCCCGCATCGCTCCACTGGTCGCTGTACCCGATCACGGGCTCCATGGGGCCCGCGTCGGGGACCGGGCAGGAGTAGCCGCAGACCAGCATGCTCTCGAGGACGCAGACCATGTCCCACTCGGCCTCGCAGCAGTAGGGATCGCCGACGCCGGGCTCGTAGTAGCCGCTCGCCTCGGGATCCACGGGGTCGATCCCCTGACAGAGGCAGGCCTCGCTGGCGCAGCCGCCGCAGCCGCCCTCGCCGGTGCCGCCCTTGTCCGTGCAGCCCTCACCCCCCTCCCCGACCCAGCCGGTGCAGGAGAAGTCGTGGAGGCACTCCCCGAAGGAGGGGCAGCCGCCGCACTCCCCGCCGCAGCCATTGGGGCCGCACTCCTTGCCCTGGCATGTGGGCAGGCAGGCACCGTAGACCTGGATCCGTGCGTTCCCGGTGTCCACCACGAGGATGTCGCCCCCGGCATCGATGACCAGATCCGAGGGCCCGGCGAGCTGGCCGTCCTCGGACCCGCTGGAGCCGAACTCCGAGATGTAGGCCCGACTGAAGTCCGTATCGAGGATCTGGATCCGGTCGTTCCCCCGATCCGCCACCATGAGGGTGCCCTCGGGGGTGCGGATGATCCCCGACGGGTTGTCGAAGTTGGCCTGCCCCGACCCGGTCTTGCCCTGGACGCCCACGACCTGGCCCTTGGGGTTCATCTTCAGCAGGCGGTTGCCTTCGTCGAAGCCCTCCCCGGGGCCGTCGGCCACGTAGATCCGCTGCTCTCCCTCCTCCTCGCCGAAGGCGGCGTCCACCGGCGCGAAGAAGAGCTGGGAGGTGAAGTTCGGTGGGGGCCACTGCTCCTGCACGGTCCCGTCCGCGGCCAGCCAGACCAGCCGGTCGTTCCCCGTGTCGGCCACCAGGATCCGGCCGTCGGGGGACGCCGCGACCCCCCCGGGCGCGGAGAGGGCCACCCCGTGGGCCTCGGTGATCTCTGCGATCGTCTCCCAGGTGCGCGTCAGGAGCAGCACCCGGTCGTTGCCCGCGTCCGCGAGGACCAGGAGCCCGTCCACGGTCACGGCGAGGGCCTTGGGGTTCAGGAGCTGCCCCGGCCCGCTCCCCTTCTCACCGAGCGCGAGGAGGTGGCTTGCGCAGAGAGCTGCGTCGTGGCTGCACGCGCCCTCCATGCAGAGGTCCTCGGTGCAGGGATCCCCATCGTCACAGTCCGTCGGCCCGCCGCAGCAGCCCACCGCGCCCGTGGCCGGCAGGAAGGCGCACGCCCCGCTGAAGGGATCGCAGGCGCCGACGGTGCAGGGGTCGTCGTCCTCGCACGCGAGGGGAAGCCCCGGGACACAGGCGCCCGCCTCACAGCGCCCGCCCTCGCGACAGGGATCCAGATCTCGACAGGTCTCCAGGAGGACCCAGGCCCCGCCGCCTTCGTCGCACTCCTCGATTTCGGCGCCGTTGCATTGCAGCGCTCCGGGGGTGCAGAGGACGACAGCGCCGTCACCGGTGAGCTCCGGGGTCGCGTCCCCGCCGCCCCCGCCGCCCTCTCCGCCGCCGCCGCAGGCCGTCAACGCCAGGATGCAGAGGATCGGTCCGAGATGTCGCATGCCGTACTCCGTGAGATCCAGACGGTCGTGATTCTACATCTCTGTGCCGGGGCTGTCACCCAGGAGGCTGTAGGGGATAGATTGCCCGGTTCCTCTCCGTACTCTGCATCACACGATTCCAGCCGGGGGTCAGCGACCTGGGTTCTTCTTGTGGGACTGGGCGGAGCCCGCGTCCACGGCCCGATTCTTTGTGGGAGGGCCTTCAGGCCC
>JBDRIT010000006.1:0-6802 GCA_043815665.1 Pseudomonadota bacterium | reverse complement strand
ACCGGGCCTCCACCCGCACCAAGGTCTTCGCCACGGTCTACCGGAGCTGGGGCCGCCCCGACGAGTCGGTGCAGCGGAAGACCGTGGTCCTCCGGGACGGCAAGGAGATGCACGACCTCGCCAGCATCATCGTCAAGGGCGCCGGAAAGTAGTCCGCCACGTCCTGTCGTTACTGATCAACCAGGATGGTCACCCCGGTGGAGGGGCCGCTGAGGAGGAGCTCCCAGTACCCACCCGCGAGGTAGTGCTTCACCTGGCCCGTGACCATGACCAGGTCCCCAACGGAGAGCGCCTCGGCCAGGGCAGAATAGGAGAACACCATGATGCAGTGCTCGGTTCCGGGGTCGCAGATCTCCAGGAGGCCGCCGACCCGATAGGTCACCTCGGCGAGGTCCACGGTCTCGACCTGGTTCTCGTTGTCCGGGAGCTGCTGCAGCACGGCGTACACGGTCCCGGGCAGCGCCGGGGGCCAGTCGCCGGAGCGCACGTAGCAGACCAGCAGGTTCCAGAGGGACTTCGGGCCGACCCCGGGGGTTGCGTCGTAGGCAGCGATGGATCCGAAGGGGCGGTTGGCCAGCACGGTGGACGCAAGGCTCGTGGTGTAGCAGTGCTCCTTGAGCTGTGAGAGGGTCGCGTTGTTGAGGATGTCGAGGCCGGTCTCCTCCTCCTCCGTGGTGAAGCAATACTCCGTCGAGGAGTAGGTGAAGCAGGTCCCCGTTCCAGGATCGGGCGGGGCCTGCTTCCAGGCCGCCAGGGTCTGGTTGAAGAGCGCGTAGGCCGCGGCGATGTTGCCCCCGCATTGCCCGAAGCTCTGGCACTTGGGCACCTCCACGATCTCGCCGTAGGTGTCGTACCACCAGGCCCGGCAGGGGTGTGCGACCGCAAGCCGGTAGGGCAGGGTGTGGGTGTAGCCCCCAGTGTTCTCGACCACCACCGGCTTGTAGCTGTACGTCCAGATGACCTCCAGGCTGGCCCACGCGTCGGGCGCGAGCCAGCGCTCGATGAGCACCAGGCCGTCGAGTCCTGCGTCTTCATCGGCGCGCACGACCACCCGCCAGGCGCCCTCGTAAACCTCCAAGACGCCCTCGATGGCGAAGACCGCGCCGTAGGGGACGCCGCCCCACCCCCAGACCGGTGTGGACCAACGATAGAAGAGCGGGAGCGCTTGGGGATCACCGTCTTCCTTGATCCAATCGGCCATGGCATCGACCACACGGGTCTGCTCCCTCGCATAGGTCGGCGCACCAGGCGCAGAGAACAGATGGATCGGTAGGATGGCATCTCCAACCGGCTCATAGCTGGACGGATCGGTCCAAGCGACGAAGAGGAGCTCCTGGGTCGTCGAGGTATCGTTGTCCGAGAGCGTACCGGCGCGCAGGATGCGAACGGTCTCCCCCGTCCAGGCGTCGGCCTCCGGGCTCTGAGGAAGAGGCAGCGTCACCAGCAGCGCCTCGGGATCCGCAAAGATGTGGATCTCCTTTGCCCCCTCCAGGCCCAGAACGAAGGGAGCCTCTCCCTCCTCTGCGACCTGCCAACCGACGATCTTTGACGGGGTCACTGCGTCCAGCACGCAGAGCTGGAGCAGGGACTCATAAGGGCCCGAGGCGTCCCGGTAGGCCACAATCTGGCCAGCGGTGGCGCCGCCGATGCCGGCGACCTGTTGCAGCTCCTCCGCGGAGGCTCCGTTGACGTCCACCACGGTGACGCCCGGCCCGGCTTGACCTCCCGCTGCGCAGTTCATGCTGCCCGGCGACGAGCCCGATTCGCAGGTGGACGCGACCCAGTTGTCCGGTGAATCAGAGGCCTCGAGGGACAGCCGCTCCGAGGAGACGCCGTTGCCCGGATTGAAGGGGTATTGGTAGGTGGCCAGCACCACCGTGGCACTCGGGGAGAGGAGGGACACGGGGTCGCCCGTGGCGAGCCCGTTCCCCAAGGTCTTGTCCCCGGTGGTCAGCAACAGCACGCCGAGCGGCAGGTCGTAGGGGCCGGTGGTCAGTGGGTAGTCCTTGTCGAGGACCACTGCATAGGCGCCCGCGGCCAGAACGGTCGCTCCCCCCACTTCAAAGGCCACCAGGGGATCAGCGGAGTCTCCGTCGCTCAGGACGTGCCCAGCGAGATCCACCTCGACGGAGCCCATGTTCACGATCTCCACGAACTCGCCTGTCCCCTCGTCGAGGGGGTTGGCCATCACCTCGGAGATGACCAGGGTGAGCGTCGGCTCCTCCGGCTCGTCCTCGGAGGTGCAGTTCGCAGCGCCGGGGCTGCTGCCAGACAAGCAAGTCGAGGCAACCCAGTTCCCCATGACGTCACCGGTGCCGTCCTTGCGCTCAACGGAGATGCCGTTGCCTGCATTGAAGGGATGGGAGTAGGTGGAGATGGCCGAGACGCCGTCCCCAGCGAGGAGGCTCACGGGATCGTTGTTCGCCAGACCGTTGCCCAGGGTGCTGTTGGCCGGGGCGAGGAGCACCGCGGACGGGGGGAGCGCGTATCCGCCCTGGTACTCCGGATCGAGGATGACCCCGTACCCGCCGGGGGGGATCACCGTCGGGCCTCCCACGGCGAAGGGACCGATGGTGTCGACGGCGTCCCCGTCGGAGAGGAGGAGCCCCGCAACGTCCACCGCGGCGTCGCCGATGTTGCGCAGCTCCACGAACTCGCCGAGGTCTTCGTCCAGGGGATTCGCCATCACCTCGTTGATCTCCAGAGACGGCTGCGCGAAGTTGCCGCCGCCGGCCTGCGCGCAGTTCGGGTGTCCCGCGGAGTGGCCGGCCAGACAAGGGGACGGGACCCAGTTGCTGCTCAGGTCGGCCTCGTCGAGATCGATGCGTTCCACGGACTGGGCAGTCACCTCCTGGGGATGGGAGCAGGTCGTGAACGCGGTGACGCCGTCCTGGGCGAGGAGCGCTACCGGGTCGTTCTTGGCGAGTCCGTTCCCGATGGAGGCTCCGGCCACGGTGACCACGCAGGGGACCGCGTCATCGAGGAAGTAGGGTGCCCCGGCCATGGTGCTCAGAAGATCCGGGTCGATGATGACGCAATACCCGCTGGGAGCGACGGTTGTGCTCTTGCCCGGCACGGCGAGGATCGCGTCGGAGGTGTCGCCGTCGCTGATCCCGAGCCCCGAAAGGTCCACGGGCGCGTCACCGAAGTTGTAGACCTCCACGAACTCCCCGCTCATGGCGTCGACGGGGGCGGCCATGACCTCGCTGATGAGCAGGGTGGGGAGGCCCACGCCGCCGCCGCCGGCCGCGATGCAGTTTGTCTGGCCGGGGGACGCTCCGCAGGGGGAGGCGACCCAGTTGTCCGCGGTGTCGTCGCCCTCCACCTGGATGCGCTCGGCCGAGATCCCGTTGCCCGGGTTGAAGGGGTGAGCGTAGGTGCCGACGGTGACGCTGTCGCGGGTGAGGGACACGGGATCCGCGACGGAGAGACCGCTGCCGAGGGTCGCGTCGCCGACAGTGAGGAGGATCGCTCCCACGGGGATGTCGTAGGGCTCGGCGGTCTGCGCATAGTCCGGGTCGAGGACCACGGCGTATCCCCCCGGAGGTACAAGGGTAGGGCCCCCCTGCCAGCCCACGAGGGCGTCCGCGGCGTCGCCGTCGTCGAGGAACAACCCCGCCGCGTCCAGGGGGGCCTCGGTGGGGTTGTGAAGCTCGACGAACTCCCCCTTCGCTTCGTCGAGGGGGTTGGCCATGACCTCGGTGATCACGAGCTCCCCGGTGTCCGCCGGGGGTTGCACCTCGAACGCCCCGAGGTCCGGTGCGGCGCCCATGGGTCTCGGGCTGCCGTCGAAGTCGTCGACCACGAAGGTGGTCTGTCCCGCGTCCATCGCCGGTGAGTCACCCTGGAGTCTGTAGTCCTTGCTCCCGGGCGATATGAATCGGGGGTCGAGGGTGAGGTCGCCGGTGCCGGTCTGGGCGGCGCCCACGTAGTTGTCCACGTTGCCCCACACGAGGTTGTGGTGGCACTTCGAGTTGGACTCATAGATCGCGTTGATGCCGCCCTTGTTGGAGACGATGATGTTGTTCATCGCCGTCTCATGGTTGAACGGCCCGACCGCGAGGCCCGCCCCGCCGGTGTCGTACCCGGCAGCGAAGCCGTTGCCCACAATGGTGTTGTGCACGATGACCGGGGAGCTGTTCGCGTAGACCTTGATCCCGGCGTGGGTGTTGTTCAGCACCAGGTTGTTGAACACCCGGATGGCCGGGCCCGCTTCGTCCAGAGAGATGCCCACCTGGTTCTGCCGCAGGACGTTGGCGATGATCTCGCCGTTGCTCGTCTCGCCGGCCAGGATGCCGGATCCGAACCCCTCCACCACGTTGTCCCGGATCACAAAGTCCTCGCCGGAGCCGATGACCCCTGAGTTCATGCTGTACCCGGAAGCACCCGCCGCGGTGATGAGGAAGCCGGTGAGCTCGGAGCCGTCTCCCTGGACCTTCACCTGCCCGTGCAGGACGGTCGCATCGGGACCGGCCCCCTGGAGCAGGATCCCCGAGATGAGCGTCACGTTCTCGGTGTAGTCCCCGGGGGCCACGAGCACAGTGTCGCCGAGGCTGGCCGCGTAGACGGCCGCCTGGATGGTCGGATAGTCCCCCGGCACGCTCACCTCCATGCCCGCGTGGGACTCCTCCAGGGACTGGGGGTCCTGCGACGTACACGCACAGAGCAAGGGGATCACCACCCACAGTCGTCTGCACCTCATGCCATCCCTCCGGAGATTTCGTTTGAGCTCCGCCCGATGCTACCGCTCATGGGGTTGGATCGCAACGACCTCGAATGATATCCTCGGGTCCGCAGACCGACATGCTTGGGAGGACTGGACCATGAGGAAGATCTCGGGAGTGGCGCTGATCCTGTGCCTCGTTTCCTGCAGCAACGGAGTGCAGGATCCGCAGGACCAGGGCAGCGGCGACGGGGGGCAGGCCGAGGCCCGGGGCGAGGACGTGGTGATCCCGGATGGAGGCGCCGGGGAGCTGCAGTGCCAGGACACCTGCTCCGAAGATCTCCCCGACCTGTTGGTCCCGGAGGTCCCCGATGTCGATCTCGACACTCCGTCGGATCTCACCGTGACCGACTCCTTGGATGGCGGTGGCGAGCTGGTGGACGCCGCAGAAGACGCGGGTCCCGATGGCGCTGATGCTGAGGCCGAGACCGATGGTGGGGTCACCCCCCCCGCCTGCGACCTGGATCTCGACTGTCCCCCGGCGAGCTTCTGCAAGGGCGGGTCTTGTCTGGCCCTGCCCGAGTGTGCGGAGGACGGGGACTGTCCTGTGGACCTGGAGAGCTGCGTCGAGGGCAAGTGCCTGCCCCCGGGGGCCAGCCCCTACGCCGGGACGGTTCGCATCAATGAGCTGCTCTCGGACGGGACCGCGGACGAGGACGCCAACCAGGACGGGTCGGTCGACGCGATGGAGGACGAGTTCGTGGAGCTGGTGGTGGTCTCCAACAGCCCCGTGGACATCAGCGGCTGGATGATCACCGAGAAGAACTGGGACGTCTGGCTTCCCCGGCACACGTTCCCACCGGGGACGATCCTGTCCTCCCTGGCGGCCGCGGTGATCTTCGGGGGCGGCGACTCCCCCGAAAGCAGCGACGCGATCCTCTTCGGGACCGCCAATGCGGCGGATCCGGGGACCCCCTACGGTCTGGACCTGGATGACGACGGGGACGAGGTGCGCCTCCTCGACGCGGAGGGACGCCTCGTCGACGCCATCACCTATGGACAGGACCCACAACCTGCCAGCGACCAATCCCTGACCCGCTCCCCCGACCTCATCGGGCCGTGGCTGCCGCACCTGGAAGCAGTCGGCGCTGCAGGGGCCGTCTTCTCCCCCGGCACCCGGGTGGACGGCGCCCTCTTCCCGGACTGACGGTCCGGACAGGTTCCCGAGAGAGACAACCCCGGGGCAGGAGGCCTTCGTCAGCGCGTGTTGAGAGGGTCGACCCGGTAGAAGCGGCAGAGCTCGCCGTACAGCTCCGGGGCCTTCACGTGGAGCTGCGCGGGCTTCTCGAAGAAGGTCTCGCTGGCGACTGCGAAGAACTCCGCCTCGTTCGTTGCGCCATAGTCCCGCATGATCGTTCGTCGACGGTGGTCTGCGTCCTCGCGCAGCTTGAAGAACTCCTGGCTCATCACTCGCGCCCAGTTCCGGTGATCCCCGAAGCGGTGGAGCTCCGGGGTCCCATCGAACGCGCCGTCCGCGATGTCCAGGACGTGCGCGAACTCGTGGAGCGCGGTGTCGTGACCGTCGTCGGGATCGGCCATCCCGCCGATCACAGCGGTCCAGGAGAGCACCACGGTCCCCCAGGTGTGGGCCTCACCCAGGACCGCACCGGTCTCGTCGGGATGCCGATAGGTGTCGGGGTAGACGATGATCTCGGTGAGCCGGTCGTAGTAAGAGAGGTCCAGGTAGAGGACCAGGCGCACCGCCGCAGCACCGATGACCACCCGGTGCTCGTTGGTGATCTCCAGACCGCCCGCCCCGAAGAAGTGCTTCGACCAGACAAAGGCCTTCAGATAGCGGAGGAAGCGGGCCCTGTCCTCTCCCTCCAGCTTTGGGAAGAAGGGAACGTGTTGCGCCAGCCATCCCTCCCAAGCCGGGGGCAACGGCCGCTTCATGAGGCGGCCCTGCCGCCATCGTGTGATCCAGCGGATCATGGCGGGGCGCTAGATGAACTCGGCTGAAGTGATGATACCCCCTGGCCGGTCCCCGACGCCGATCTCGGCGTTGCTCCTCCTCGAAGTGGCTCTACCACGTCTTCGTAGAAGCGCCTTGACCTCGACGCCGGTTCCTCGCCCAGGCCG
>JBDRIT010000005.1:0-6868 GCA_043815665.1 Pseudomonadota bacterium | reverse complement strand
CGACGGGGTATCAACTCTTCCAGACTCTCGCTTCGGCATGATCCTCCCTCTGCCGAAGCGCAAGGCCTCGACGTAAAGTGGAGATCATGATCCCGAGGATCGGTCAAGCGCGTTCAACGTCGACTTTGCGATCACCCTGGGGTCCCGGGGCATTCCCCGCTCAACGGCGTCGCGGTCCCTCCGTGGAGCCGAGGATCGAGATCCCCCGCCGCACGAGGTACACGAGGTTGATCCCCACGAGGAACGCTGAGAGGTCCAGGAGTCCAATGACCAGGTGGTCAACGACGGTCGGGTCCACAAGCCCCTCGGGGAGGAGATAGGCGAGGGCCAGGAGCGCGAGGGTGCTGACGGTCACCTTGCCGATGACCGAGGGTTCGATTCGCCAGGCCACCTGCTGAAAGAAGAGCCACCCCCCCCCGAAGACCGGCAGCAGGAAGCGCACCAGGGCAAGGACGAAGAACCAGCTGGGCAGGAGTCCCGACCACCAGAGCGCGACGGACATCAGGGTCCCGAAGATGATATCGGTGACGTGGTCGTACATGCGCCCGAAGATGGAGCACTCGTTCCGCGTGCGGGCCAACCAGCCATCCAGGACGTCGGTGGTTGCGCACATGATGAAGAACCCGAACAGAATCCACTGGGTGCGAAGGTCCCCGGTGCGCTGCGCGACGCCCAGGGCCAGCATGGGAGTCGCTAGCAGACGGAACAGGGTCATGGAGTTCGCCAGGAGGAAGCGATCGTAGGGGCGCGCCCGGTCATCAGGGCGGACCAGCGACAGCTGCCCACGAATCCAGCGCGCAGCGACTGCGAACCAGAGCCACGACGGCAACGCGACCACCAGCCCCGAAGCCCCCCCGAGGGAGGCGCAGAGCGACACGCAGACCCCGGCGAGGACGACCCCCGCCACGACCACCGCTCGCAGATAGCTGCGGCGGAGGCCGATCCCAGGGGTCTCGTCCGACGCGCGTCGGCGTCTACTTGTATTGCTCAGCGAGTTTCCTGCGGCACTCATCGATTAAACGGTCGAGATCCGCCGGATCTCCCCCCAACTCGAGGGACCTCTTGAAGAGCTCCGTCGCTGCCTCGTAGTCCCCGGCGGACGCGGCCCGAATGCCACGACGCCGGATCTCGTCGGCGCGGGCGGGATCCATGATGCCGGACACTGCGTCCGGCTCGGAAACCACCGACTCCCCCTGCTGTGGTGCGTGCGCCAGCTCCGGCGCCGGGGCGTGCTCCCGTGTCGACTTCGGCTCCACCCCGGACTGCATCGCTGCGGGCGGCGCGGAGCTGCGCTCCCCGGTCTCGGAGGACGACTCGTTCCCGAGACCAAAGCGCTCCATGATCCCGTCCAGGAGTTGGTAATGGAGGGCCGCGGCGAACACCACGACGAGGGTCAGGAGCAGCATGAGGCCCAGCAGCAGCTTGTTCGAACGGGGCAGTGCCTGCCTCAGAGGAGCCCCGTCATCCTCCCCCCAGATCGGGGGCGGATGCTCCCAGTCCGGGGCGGGCGCGTCCCACTCCACGAACGGCGGCTCCGTCTCCTCGTGCTCGACGCTGGGGATGTGTCTCGAGGTGGTGGTCCACTCATCCCGACCGTCCATCGGGATGGACTCCTCGTTCCGCCACTCCTCCCCGGTTCTTCCGCTCTCCCTGCCCCGGGACGACAGCGTTTTCTGGTAGAGGGGGGTCGCATCGGGGACCTCCCCGCCGTCGCTGGTGCGGTCCTCGGTCCCCTCGACATCGTCCTCGGTCCCCTCGGGGTCCTCTCCGACTCCCCGAGGGGGGTCCCCCGGGCTCTCGGCGGACTCTGCGATGTCCACTCCGTGTCTCTCGGACGCGGGCATCCCCTCGCTGGTGCTCCCCCGGCGGCCCTCGGACTCCAGGGTGGCCAACCGTACGCCGCCGATGTCGATCTCACTCCCCACGATCTGGCGCAGACCGCTGGGGGAGGTGGACATCCGGGGCATCCGCGTGGTGCGGGGGTCGTAGGAGCCCTCCTGGAGGGCGGCGAGCTCCGAGATGACCTCGATGATCCCGCGGGGCCGGTCTCCAGGGCGCTTCGCCAGGAGGCGGTTCAGGAGCCGCTCCACGGGGACGGGGATCTCGACCTCCGGGGCCATGATCCCGACCGGGACCGGCTCCTCGTGGACATGCTGGTGCATCATCAAGCTCGGCGTGCCACCGTGAAACGGGTGCAGGCCGGAGAGGAGCTCGTAGAAGATCACGCCCATGGCGTACAGGTCGCTGCGGTAGTCCACGTGACCGCCGGTGGCCTGCTCGGGGCTCATGTACTTCGGCGTCCCCACGGCCATCCCGACGTCCGTGAGGAGGGTGTTGGCCTCCGCACCGGTGACGAGCTTGGCGATCCCGAAATCGAGGACCTTCGCAACCTCGTTGTCTCCGTTGCCCACGAGCATGATGTTCGAGGGCTTGAGGTCCCGGTGGACGATCCCGAGACCGTGGGCCTCCTCCAGGGCCCGCGCCACGTGCAGCATGACCTGGATCGCCCGACGCAGCGGGAAGGCCCCGACGTCCCGGAGCTCCTGGGAGAGCGAGCAGCCCTTGACCAGCTCCATGGTGTAGTAGAGGTGCCCCTCACGGGCGAGACCGAAGTCGTACAGGATCACGGCGTGGGGGCTGCGGAGCCGGGCCACGGCCTTGGCCTCACGGAAGAACCGCTTCACCGCGTTCATGTCCGAGGTGAAGTCCGGTCGGAGGATCTTGAGGGCGACCTCCCGATCGATCATCTTCTGGGTGGCTCGATACACGGTGCCCATGCCGCCGCGCCCGAGGAGGACCCCGATGTCGTACTTCCCGTCCAGGATCTTGCCCTCGAGGGAGCTCTCCCGCGGCAGGCCCAGGAGCTCGGTCCCGTCCTCCGGGCAGATGGTGGTGTCCGGCGGGTAGCTCTTGAAGCAACTCGGGCAGAATACCCGTGTGCCGGAATCGCTCATTCGGGGCTTTCCTCCAGCGGGTCGTCTCCGACCGTCTGGTGGATTCTAGCGCAGGTGCGGGTCCACGTCCACACCCCTCGCACCTTGCCGCCGGACACCAAAACCGATATCCTGGGCACCATGAAACGGACCCAACGGGATCTCGCGGACCTCTCACGCGACATGGCGGACCTCATCAAGACCCTCGCAGGCCGCGGCGAGACGGTGTTCGGGGTGGACCGCCTGCCGGCCCCGCCGAATCTCGAGGCCCGTCCCACATCGGGGCTGAGGGCCCCTCCCCCGGGGAATGAGCCGCAGCGGCCCACCGAGGCCACACCGACGGCCGACAGCCCACAGCCAACTGCCCCGGGCCCCGCTCCCGCGGCCGACCTCCCCCGAGGCATCAAGGATCTGGCGGCCAAGGCAGCATCGTGCACCCGCTGCGGCCTCTCCAGCCGCCGCACCCATGTCGTCTTCAGCGACGGCACCGGCGCCTCCGGGCTCATGCTCATCGGCGAAGGCCCCGGACAGAACGAGGATCAGACCGGGGTCCCCTTCGTCGGCCGGGCCGGGAAGCTCCTGGACCGCATGATCGCGGCAGCAGGCTTCCAGCGCAACGCGCTCTACATCACCAACATCGTCAAGTGCCGTCCCCCCCAGAACCGGGACCCGCTGCCCGAGGAGATCCAGAGCTGTCGACCCTATCTAAACCGCCAGGTGGAGGCCCTGACACCGAAGGTCGTCGTCGCAATGGGCCGCCCCTCGGCGCAGTCCCTCCTGCGCACCGACCTGCCGCTCTCGCGGCTCAGGGGCCGGGTCCACTCACTGGCCGGGATCCCCCTGGTGGTCACCTACCACCCGGCGTACCTGCTGCGGAGCCCTGCCCAGAAAGCAAGGGCGTGGGAGGACTGGCGCCGGATCCGCGACCTCCTCGCCCGCGTCCACGCTGGCGAGACGGTGCCGGTGGACGGGGAGGACGTTCCGCTGTGAGGGGGGGGATCGGCTTGGCTGGAGTGGCGCTCGTGGCCATGTTGAGTTGCTGCAACAGGGCGGAGGCGCCTCCCGCTGTGGGAGGACCTTCAGGCCCGACGGGCCCGACTGTGGGAGGGCCTTCAGGCCCGACTGGCACGAGCACGGAATGTCTGGAGAGGCCACGGCAGACTGGGGCGGGGTGCGACACGGAAGGCATCCAGGCGACGGTGCGGGCGGAGATCTCCGCGGACGGGGGGGTGGGACAGTGCTACCGGGCCCACGCGTCGGACCGCGGGGTCGGGCGGCTCCTGATGCGCATCGTCCTCTCACCCGAGGGCCGTGCGGCCACGGTCACCGTTGCGGAGGACGGCCTCGGCAACCCGGACCTGGCCGCCTGCATCGGCGCGCTCCTCCGCACCCTGCAGTACCCTGCCCCGGGGGACGTCCCCTGTACGACCCTCTACCCCTTCAACTTCGAATAGGACCGACCCGATGCCACTGCCCTACGACCTCATCGCCTTCGACGTGGACGGCACCCTCGTGGACGACACCGTCTTCATCTGGAAGACCCTCCATGACCACTTCGACACGGATCCGGAGCGCCGACATCAAGCCTACTCGGACTACTTCTCCGGCCAGATCGGCTATTCGGACTGGTTCTGGAGCGACATCGCCCTCCTCCGAGAGCGGGGCGCCACCCGGGACGCGATCGAGGGGATCGTGGCGGCCATGCGCCTCACCGGCGGGGTCCCGGAGACCCTCGGTGCCCTGCGCGACGCCGGGGCGCGGCTGGTCATCCTCTCCGGGAGCCTCGAGATCGTGACCCGTCACTTCGAGCTGACCCCGTGGTTCGACGAGATCTATCTCAACCGGTTCACCTACGCGCCGAACGGCGACCTCATCGGCGGGACTCCGACCCCCTACGACGTCGGAGAGAAGGCCACCGGCCTTCGACACATCGCGAAGGCCGCAGGGATTCCCATGGCCCGCACTGCGTTCATCGGCGACAACTTCAACGACGTCTCCGTCGCAGAGGCAGCGGGGTTCTCCATCGCGTTCAACTGCAAGTCGGAGGCGCTCGCCGCGGTGGCGGACGTGGTGGTGGAGGGGGGGGATTTGCGGTGTATTTTACCGTATTTGCTCCCGGAGAGCTGACGGACGCCGGACAAGACGGGCAATGGACAATGGATCCGGAGGACGCCGGCTCCGGATGACTCAACGGATCAGGAGCGGCCTTCCAGATTGAAAAGAACGCCTGGGAGCACGATGGCATGGTCCATCGTCCATCGTCCATTCTCTCACTGCAGAAAGTCGACGTTCCCCTTGCCTTCCCTCACGAGCTCGGGCTCCCGGCCGGAGAAGTCCACGACAGTGGACGGCTCAGGGATGAGGAGGCCGCCGTCGATGACAAGGTCGAGCTCGTGGCGGTAGTACTCCTCGATCTCCATGGGATCGTTGAGCCACTGGTTCTCCCCCATGCGGATCGAGGTGGAGAGGAGGGGCCGGCCCAGCTGGCGGATCAGCTCCAGGGCGATGGGGCAGTCCGGGACGCGGATCCCGACGGTCTTGCGCTGCTTGAGCATGGCCCTCGGGAGCTCCTTGGACGCGGGCAGGATGAAGGTGTAGGGCCCGGGGAGCTCACGCTTCAGGATGCGAAACCACGCCGTGGGGATCCCCATGGTATACCGGGACGCCATGGTGAGGTCCACGCAGAGGATCGAGAGCAGCTTCTTTGGATCCATGCCCTTCAGGCGATAGATCCGCTGCACCGCGTCCTCGTTCTCGATGTCGCAGGCGACCCCGTAGACCGTGTCCGTGGGCAGCGCGACCACGCCGCCGCGCGCCAGGACCCGCACCGCCTCCTGGGCGAGCCAATGCTCCGGGTCATGGGGATCGAGTGCGAGGATCATGCGCGGCGACCTCCTGAGAGCTCCGCGGGAATCGGGGAGGAACATACTCCGGCCGGTTCCCTGATTCAAGCTCCCCTTGACTTGCCCCGCTGCAGTTGCTATCCCTGGCTCGAACACCAAGGAAAAGGAGTCCTTTCATGGGCGTGAACACGGTTGAGATCACCACGCAGAATTTTGACGCCGAGGTCCTGTCCTCGGACGTGCCGGTGTTGCTGGATTTTTGGGCCACCTGGTGCGGTCCCTGCATCGCAATCGCGCCGACCCTCGATCAGCTGGCCAGCGACAACGCTGGAAAGCTCAAGATCGGAAAGGTCAACGTGGACAACGACCAGGCCCTGGCCATGAAGTTCGGGATCACTTCGATCCCGACCCTCCTCCTCTTCAAGGACGGCAAGGTTCAGGAATCCGTCGTGGGTTCACGCCCCAAGGGCGCCTTCCAGCAGATCATCGACAAGTACGTCTAGCCGGTCTCGGATTTTTGCGCCCGCGGGGATTTACTCCTATCCTCGCTTCAGGACCGGACAGGTCGGCCCCGGGGAGTAGATCATGGACCCACAGATCCTGTCAGCCATCGAAGAAGCCGAGGCGACCCTGTCAATGCTGGATGCGCCCCTCAACCCCGGGGACCTCATCCCCGGAGAGGGCGACGTGCGTCCAAACGTGCGGATCCACGCGGACCCGGACGGGGTGGAGCGCAGGCTCCTCCGCGTCTTCGCCGCGGACGACCATGACCTCGAGGCCTCCGCGATCCGGCGGGCAATGGTCCAGCGGGAGTCCCGGACCGCTGCGCGGCCCCGCTACCTCCCGCCGCCGGTGCTGCTGACCCGACGGGCCGAGACCCATCCTCTCTGGGAGCGCTGGTGGTCCGACTTCGACGAGTGACGCAAGGCGCCGCGCTCGGGCCCGTGCCGTCGCGGCCCTCCCCGCAGCACGAGACCATGGAGACGAGGTCGTCGCGAATACCAAGTCCATGTGAATCGGCTCCTTCCTGCGTCGGGAGAGCCCCCCCCCGGTTCCAAGCTCCGAGGTCGTCCAATCGATGCGATTTGGGCG
>JBDRIT010000004.1:0-34992 GCA_043815665.1 Pseudomonadota bacterium | reverse complement strand
CGACGGGGTATCAACTCTTCCAGACTCTCGCTTCGGCATGATCCTCCCTCTGCCGAAGCGCAAGGCCTCGACGTAAAGTGGAGATCATGATCCCGAGGATCGGTCAAGCGCGTTCAACGTCGACTTTGCGATCACCCTGGTATTCAGTTGCTGCCGCGAGCCATGAGGAGCTGGCGCAGCGCGTGGACGTCATCGCGTAGCTTCGCGGCGGTCTCGAACTCCAGGCGCTCGGCGGCGGCGTACATCTTCTTCGCGAGGTCCTCGATCTCCGCCTCGAGCTGGGTCCGGGTCCGTCCCAGGACCGGTCGGCCCTCCTCCTTCGCCTTCTGCACGTAGCGCTCGAAGGGGAGGAGGGGCTTGAGGATCGAGCGCGGCGTGATGCCGTGTTCGTGGTTGTAGGCGACCTGGATCGCACGGCGTCGCTCCATCTCGGCGACGGCTTCGTTGATGGAGCGGGTCATCTTGTCCGCGTAGAAGATCACGCGGCCGCGGACGTTGCGCGCCGCGCGGCCGGACACCTGGATCAGGCTCCGCACGCCCCGGAGGAACCCCTCCCGGTCCGCGTCGAGCACCGCGACGAGGGAGACCTCGGGGAGGTCGAGGCCCTCCCGCAGGAGGTTGATGCCGACGAGGACGTCGAACTGTCCCTCGCGCAGGCCCTGGAGCAGCTCGATGCGGTCGAGGGTGTCCACGTCCGCGTGCAGGTAGCGGGCCCGGATGCCCACCTCCCCCAGGTACTCGGTCAGGTCCTCGGCCATGCGTCGGGTGAGGGTGCCCACCAGGGCCCGCTCCCCTGCGGCGATGCGCTCCCGCAGCTCGCCGAGGAGGTCGTCCACCTGGGTCGTCACCGGTCGGATCACAACCTCCGGGTCGATGAGCCCCGTGGGGCGGATGAGGAGCTCCACCAGGTCCCCGGCGCGCTCCATCTCCCAGTCTCCGGGGGTGGCCGAGACGTAGAGGACCTGGCCCACACGCTCCTCCCACTCGTCGAAGTTGAGGGGGCGGTTGTCCAGGGCGGAGGGCAGGCGGAAGCCGAAGTCCACCAGGGTCTTCTTCCGGGACTGATCCCCCTTGTACATCCCCCGGATCTGCGGGAGGGTCGCGTGGCTCTCGTCCACCACGCAGAGGAAGTCGTCGGGGAAGTAGTCGATGAGGGTCGCTGGTGGGGTCCCCGCCGGGCGACCGTCCAGGTGCCGGCTGTAGTTCTCGATCCCCTTGCAGTGGCCGAAGAGCTCGAGGAGCTCGAGGTCGTACTTCGTCCGCTGCTCGAGGCGCTGGAGGTACAGGATCTGGTTCTCCCGCTCGTACTCTGCGAGCCGCTCCCCGAGCTCCCCGCGGATCGCGTCCATGGAGCGCTGCATCTCCGCGGCGGGGGTGACGAAGTGGGAGGCGGGGAAGATGATGGCCTTGTCTATGACCGCCTTGAGCTCTCCCGTGAGGGGATCGATCTCTTCCAGCTCCTCGATCTCGTCCCCGTAGAACCCGATGCGGACGGCCCGGTCGTTCTCGTGGGCCCGGAAGACCTCGATCGCCTCGCCCCGTACCCTGAAGGTGCCCCGGTGGAAGTCCAGGTCGTTGCGCTGGTACTGCAGGTCCACGAGCCGGCGGAGGAAGAGGTCGCGGTCCAGGCGGTCCCCGACCCGGAGGGTGATCATCAGGGACCGGTAGTAGTCGGGGCTGCCGATGCCGTAGATGCAGCTCACGCTGGCCACCACGATGACGTCCCGCCGCTCCAGCACCGACCGGGTCGCGCTGTGGCGCATGCGGTCGATCTCGTCGTTGATCTGGGAGTCCTTCTCGATGTAGGTGTCCGTGGTCGGGACGTAGGCCTCAGGCTGGTAGTAGTCGTAGTAGCTGACGAAGTACTCCACCGCGTTCTCGGGGAAGAGATCCTTGAACTCCTGGTAGAGCTGACCCGCCAGGGTCTTGTTGTGCGCCATGACCAGGGTGGGGCGCTGGATGCGCTCCACCAGGTTGGCCACGGTGAAGGTCTTCCCCGCACCGGTCACCCCGAGGAGGACCATGTCCTCCTTGCCCGCATCGAGCTGCGCGACGAGGGCCTCGATGGCCTGGGGCTGCCCCCCCGCTGGTTTGTAGTTGGAGTGAAGCTTGAAGCGCCCCATCGGGGCCTAGAACAAGGTTCCGTCGGACTTCGTTCCGGGGGTGAAGACGAGGTCGCCCGGGTGGAGGACCATGGGCGCGTCGGGGTCGCCCTCGGTGGCGCGGACCAGGGAGCGGTCCTGGCCGCCCTCGGAGCCGAAGGTCACCTCGTCCTCGAGGTCGCCGGAGGCGCGCAGGAGCTGGATCCGGTCGCCGTTGTTGTTGAGGCCCAGGGCGCCGGACACCACGAAGGCCATGGCGCCGGTCTCGGCCTCGAAGTCCCGCATGAGGGCCTCGTCGCCGCCGCCGAAGACCAGGAGGGCCCGACCCGGAAGGAGCACGGCGCCCGCGGGGAAGACGAACCGGATCGAGTTGCTGTCGGAGAGGGTCCAGCCCGCGAGGTCCACGGGCTCCGACGCCCGGCTCACCAGCTCGACGAACTCGTCCTCCACCGGGTCCCGGGTGCCGTCGCCGTTCGCGTCGCCCGACTCATCGGAGGGCGGATCGGCGAGGAGCTCATTGATCACCACCAGGGTCTGTGGCGCCTCGGGCTCGGTCACGGTGCAGGTCCCCGACGACGGGACGCACTGCCTGGAGGTGATCCAGGAGCTCTCAGCGATGTCCCGGCACTCGTACCCCGCGGGGCAGGCGTCCGAGGAGATGCACTCCCCGGTGCAGATCCGCTCGGCGTCGCTGAGGCGCACGCACTTGTTGCCGTAGCCGCCGCAGTCCGTGTCCGCGGTGCACGTCTTGCAGAAGTTCCCGACCTTGGCGTAGGGGTGGAGTCGCGGGTTGTCGTCGATGCCGTGCACCCCGTACATGGAGTGGAACCAGGAGCTGTTCCCGTCCAGCTTCTTGAGGAGCGCCCCGTAGGTCCAGGGCTCGTGGCGATCCGAGGAGTCCGTCTCGATCATGGCGCGCAGGAAGTTCTGCACCACCCCCGCGGTGGACGCATTGGAGAAGTTGGTGGTGGTGATCACGTCCAGGTTCGCCTCATCCGCCTTGGCCGGGTTCGCCCAGAAGGCCTCCCCCATGGCGTAGGTGTCACAGCCCTCGGCCAGGACGACCTGGTAGGTGTTCGCCGGGAGCTCCAGGGCTGCGATCTCGGAGTCATCGATGTCGCCTTCGTCAGTCTTGCGCCAGTTGGCCAGCGCGAAGCCGTAGAAGGGACCCGAGTGGCCGCTGAAGATGATGACCTCGCGGTCCTTGAAGCTCACCTTCATGTCGTCTTCGAGGAGCTTGCCTCCCGCGTCGGTGTCCGGGTTGGTGTCCGCGTTGGGATCGCCCCAATGCAGCCAGATCTTCACCACGACGGGCTTCCCGTCGGCGTCGATGGTTCGGGTGAGGGGGCCGCTGGTCCGGGTGTAATCGTCGTAGGACGCCACCGGCGACGTGAAGCCCATGGAGCCGGTGAGCCAGTCGTAGGTGTTGCGGGAGTGCACGATGTGGTATTCCTTGTGATAGTCCCAGCCCCAGTGGATGCCGATGGTCACCTCGCCGTCCGCGAAGAGGCGCTGGTAGTCCGGCCAGGCGTCGTAGGACCGGGGCTGCACGGCGATGGTCAGCTGGATGGTCTCCACCAGGTTCTCGTCGACCTTGGTGGGGTCGAAGCTCTTCCACGGGGACTCGCGGTACCACTCGTCGTTGAGGTCCAGCTCCATGAGCTTGGCGTTGGAGACCTTGCCCACGGGGAGGTTGAAGCGCCAGGTGCCGTCCTCGGCGGGGGCGGGGGACAGCGCCTCGACCAGGTCCATCTGACCGGCGATCTCCTGCTGGAACTGGAACCAGTACCGGAGGGGGTCCGCGTCGTCCACGCGAATGGCGAGATCCTCGTAGGAGCCGTTCTTCGTGAGGGACTGGTACTTGTTCTCGTGGTCGTCCGTGGGGTCCATGAGGAACTGCAGCAGGAACCAGTTGATGGCCACCTGCTTGTAGTAGACCATCTCCTCCACCCGGGCCCGGCGCTCCGCCTCGGTCAGCGCGGTGTCGCTGGCCTCCAGGTCCACGTAGTACTCGCCGGTGACGAAGTATTCCTGGGCGCTCATGCTGTAGAAGTTGTCCGCTTTGCCCGGATCGACCAGGACGGCGCTGCCGTCGTCCGCGGCCTTCTCTTCGTCGCCGCAGCCAATGTTTACCAGGATGACGAGCAACGCGATTGCTTGGATGGACGTACGCATGGGACCTCCCGTGACGGGTTCAGGATGTGGGCCTCATACCAGCTTCAGAATTGAAAGTAAATGAAGGGTTGCTCGCCTACTCGGCGGGGTCCGTCGCCGGAGGGGGGACGGCGGCATCATCATCCGGGGCCTCCATCTGCTTCTTCACGGTGTACTCGATCAGGGGCATCAGCTTCTCGAGACCGAGCCGGACGTCCAACCAGGCCTTGGCGCCGTCGACCCCGGCGAGCACGAAGAAGCCCTTGTGCCCGGTGATCATCTCCAGCTCCGCGCCCATCTCGCTGTGTACGAAGGCCCGGAACTCCGGCACGGCCTCGAGGGCCTGCTCGAGGTCGAGGAGATCGACGTTCATCACGAAGTTGTACTTGGACGCCTCGATTCCAGGGAACAGGGTCGCGGGAACCAGCTGCTCCTTGCCGTCCACGACCTCCTTGGCGCGCACGAGCCCGTTGGGGCCCATGGTGAAGATCAGGTGCGTGGGCGAGAACGCCATGACGAAGTCGACCTTGTCCTTGATGATCTCCTTCAGCCAGACCATGTCCTCGGGGAGGGTCATCAGGGTGTAGTCCAGGGAGATCCGGAGATAGTCCATCTGGACGTCCTGGTAGATCTCGGAGTCGATCTTGAGATCCACGCCGAAGCTCTTCACCATGGGCTGGATCTGGACGACCATCTCCTTGAGGGTGCGGCCCCCGAACATCTGCCGGGACTCGGGCGGCAGCGTGTCCATGGCCTTCTGGAAGAAGTAGTCGTAGATGCCGTAGAGGAGATCGGCCATCCGGGCGCCGTCGGTCACCTCGCTCACCGCGGTCATGGACAGGGGGAAGCCTGCGTCCGTGTAGACGGCGTAGGCGCCGTCGCCGGTCATGAGACCGATCAGGAGCTTGTAGTCCTTCCAGAGCTCGATCTTCTCGTCGGTGGACATGCTGTATGCGGACGCGAGGATGTCCATGTACCGCTCGAGCCAGGGCATCATGAGGCTCGGGTTGATGTTCTGTCCGCCCACGAACCAGCTCTTGAGCGGCATGTACTTGAGGGTGCTGATGGGGAGGTTCCGGGCACCGGAGATCGCGCTGTGGAGGTTCGTCCCGTCCAGCGCGGTGACCGAGTAGTTGAGCACGAGATCCTGCTGCGCGATGTCCAGGCTGATCTCCACCCGGTCGATCTCGGCGATGATGTCCTTCAGCAGGTTGAACGCCTTGGCGAAGAACTCCTTCTGGGTCGGGTCCATGGGCGCGACCATCTCCAGGTTGCGCTCCACCTCTTCGAGGCTCGTGGAGACCAGGGGGGCCAGGGAGGTTCCCTCGAGGATCACCGAGAAGAGCTGCTCCACCTGCAGCTTCGCCAGCTCCAGCTTCAGCGTCCCGTCCAGCTGATCGATGTTCTCCTGCTTGTCGGACAGCAGGAGATCCTTCCCGACCACCTCGGCGAACGCGTCCCCGAGTTTGAACCTGAGCGGGGTCTTGCCCTCGACCTCGGTGCGGAGCTCCTCGGGCAGGGCTGCCAGGAGCGTCTCCTTGGAGAGCAGGGGGACCAGGAGGACCACGGACTCCTGCGAGTGCACCGCGACGCGGAGGCTCCGGGTCCGATCGAACCAGTCCATGTCCGCCACCTTCATCTTGCTGGCGATCTCGGCGAGGAGGCCCTGGTACACGGCGGTCTCCAGCATCGCCTTGAGGCTCGGGGAGAGGATCGAGCCGATCTTGCCGACCAGGGCGTCCAGGGGAGCGAGGCCGCCGTGGAGCGCGGTCTTCGCCAGGGCACGCTCGATCTGCTTCGGGGGCTCGACGAGCTTGTCGGGGACCTCACCGTCGCTCTTCACCTCGGTCCCGTCGGTCTCGGTCCCGTCCGCGGCGGGGTCGGTCTCCGCAGGCTGCTCTCCGGGGCCGGGCTCGTCCTTGACCGGCTCCGCGGTCTTCTCCGCGGGGGCGGGGGCCGGCTTGGCGGCGGGCTCGTCGGCCTTCTTCTCCTGCCCCGGGGGCGGGGGTGTCTTCTCGTCGCTGCACCCGACCGCGAGCGCAAAGGCGAACAGCATCGCGAACAGGATCGTCCAACGGAACTTCATGGTTCTTCCTCCATTCCTGGGGTGTCCTCGAGTCAGCCCTGTTGATATCCGACCCTGAACCAGCTGTCAACGCGCAGGCGATGGTTCCCCGTCGGGCCCCGCCGACGAATAACAACAAGCGAGACCTGGGTCGGCATTCCAATCGAACAGGAGGTGGAGCGATGGAACGGGTGACGTGGACTATGGTGCTGGTGGCCCTGGCGGCCGCCTGTGGAACGGGCGCAGTGACCGGCGAGGAGGAGATCCTCTTCGGCGCCCCATCGGCGGATGTGTACGCGTGGGCCATGGAGGATCCGCCGGAGGTGTCCCAGGATCCGGAGGTGACGGCGAGCGATCTGTTGGAGGTCGAGGAGGTCGGCGGCTTCGGCTGGCCCTGCGAGGAGAGCGGGGACTGCATCTCGGGGTACTGCGTCCCCGAGGCCGAGGGGGATGGCGCGTTCTGCACGATCCCCTGTGTGGAGGACTGCCCCGAGGGCACCCATTGCCGCCTGGCCCCCCAGACCCTCCCCGATCCGATCTACATCTGCCTCCCCCCGTACCCGGCACCCTGGTGCCGCCCGTGCCGCCAGGCGGCGGACTGCGCGGATCCCTGGGCCGACGAGGCGTTGATCTGTCACGGGGCCTCGGCCCTGGAAGGGGCGTTCTGCGTCCGCGACTGCGCCGGGGGCTGCCCGGAGGGCTTCGCCTGCCAGGCCGGGGTTTGCCTGCCACCGGCGGGCTGCACCTGTCGGGAGGGCCCCGACGCGACGGGGTGGGAGACCGACTGTGTCGTGGCCGGACCGGCGGGCGCGTGCTCCGGGGTGCGGGTCTGCGCCGAGGACGGCATGACCTCGTGCTCAGCCGCCGCGCCGACCCCGGAGCAGTGCAACGGGCTGGACGACGACTGCGATGGCGTCCCGGATCCCGAGGGCTCGGAGGGGTGTGTGGACTGGTGGCTCGACGGAGACGGGGACGGCACGGGTGGCTCGACGGAGGCGTGCCTCTGCGCCGGTCTCCCGGGCTGGGTCCAGATCCCGGGGGATTGTGATGGCGGGGATCCGGCGGTGTCTCCCGCTGCAGCCGAGATCTGTGACGGCGCGGACCAGGACTGCGACGGCACCGTGGACGAACCCCCGGCGGTGGGCTGCGTCACGGCCTGGCTCGACGAGGACGGCGACGGCTGGGGCGGCGCTGCGTCGGCCTGCTTCTGCGCGCCCACGGCGCCGTACGTCCTCCAGGGAGGGGACTGTGACGACGGGCGGCCCGACGTGCATCCCGGCGCGCCGGAGCTGTGTGACGGCGAGGATCAGGACTGCAACGGGGTGGAGGATGCGTCCTGCGACGACGACGGTGACGGCTGGTGTGCGGGGTCTCCGCCCCCAGCCCCGTGCAGTCCCGGGACCGTCTTCTACGGGCTCTGCATCGCGGTCCAGGCGCAGAAGCTCCTGGCCTGGTGTCCCGCGGGCTTCGGGGACTGCGACGACGGGGACCCGGGGATCCATCCGGCAGCGCCCGAGGCCTGTGACGGGCTGGACAACGACTGCGATGGCGTCCTGGACGAGGGCATGGACCTGGACGGAGACGGATATTGCCCCGGGGACACCTCGGCCTGCTGCCCCCTTGGCGGTGGCGACTGCGATGACCTGTCCATCGGGATCCACCCGGGGGCGGAGGACCATCCGGACCCGGACCTCGAGGACACCAACTGCGACGGGCTCGACGGGGACGTCGGGGACGCGGTCTTCGTCCACGGGGGGTTCGGGCAGGACTTCTTCCCCGGGACCCTGACGCTCCCGAAGCGGACCCTCCAGGGTGCCGTCGACGAGGCCGCCTTCCAGGGGCGCAGCCAGGTCCTCGTGGCCGAGGCGGTCTACCCGGAGTCCCTCGAGCTGGCGCCCGGGGTCGGGGTCTATGGACGGTACGTCTTCCTCGGTGGATGGTCGCGCCATGGTCCCGGCGCGCACCGTGCAAAGATCGTCGCTCCGTCTGCGGTCGCTGTGCGCGCCCTGGGCCTGGGGGCGGCCACCGTCGTCGCAGGTCTGGAGATCCATGCTGGCACGACCGGGCCTCAGGACGGCGCCAGCATGGCGGTCCTCGCCGACGACAGCCCGGGGCTCACCCTGCGTGACCTCTCCCTGGTCACCGATGATGGGACGAAGGGCGCGAAGGGCAGCGATGGGTCGAACGGGGTCCAGGGGGCCGGCGGCGGGACGGGACACATGGGCTGCAACGTGTCCGGGTGCGTCTGGGGAGGAACCTGCAACTCGGCGAACCCCCTGGGCGGCGGCTACCAGTACACCTGCAGCCTCGGTCTCTGTACGTGCGGCGGGATGGGCCAGAACTACTCGACCTGGACCCTGCCCGAGGTCACAGGGCTCCCCTACTCCTGGAACCAGGAACAGCGCGGCCAGCACTCCTGCTGGTACCGGAAGCACGGCCCCGGGAAGGGGGGCAAGGGCGGCGAAAAGGGCGTCACCGGCCACAAGGACGGCTTCGACGGCCAGGACGGAGTCTCCGGTGAAGAGGGTCCGGCAGGGGCCCCGGCCCCCTTCGGACAGCTCATCGGGAGCGGCTGGACCCTCGGGGCCGGCGGGTACGGCTGGCCCGGAAGCCGGGGCAGCGGCGGCGGAGGCGGTGGCAAGGGAAGGAACAAGGACCAGCCGGGGCTCTTCGAGTGCAACACCCTCGGGGGTGAAGGCGGTGGCGGTGGCGCGGGCGGCGAGCCCGGGACCGGTGGGGCCGGTGGCGCCTCCGGCCGGTCGGTCTTCGGTGTCCTGCTTCGGGACTCACCGGCGTTGATCGAGGGCTGCGAGGTGCACCTGGGTCACGGCGGCAACGGCGGCAACGGAGGCTTCGGTGGGAACGGCGGCTTCGGCGGGGACGGCGCCAAGGGCGGCAACGGGTACAAGAACTCGGGGAAGGGGGGGCGCGGCGGTGACGGTGGACGGGGCGGTCACGGTGGCGGCGGCGCAGGTGGGGCCGGCGGCCATGCGATCGGCGTGCTCTGGACCTGCGGTTCGGCGCCGGTGATCGAGGATCTCACCGTCCTTGGCGGCGTCCCCGGCGAAGGCGGCCAGGGCGGTGCCTCGGGCGGCAGCCCCGGCCCCGATGGTCCCGACGGCGTGCTGGCGACCACCTGGTGCGTGGATTGAAGCGTGTGAGGGCCCGACGGGCCTCCCACAAGTTCAGCGGATCAACGCCTTCATCTCGGACGTGGTGTTCAAGACCCTGTTGACGCCCTCGATGGCGCTCATCATGGCCTCCACGCTCTGGAGCTGACCCTCGTCAATCTGCTCGAGGGCCTCGTTGGCCCGGCGCAGCCTGAGGCTCAGGTCCCGGAGGATCACGTCCAGGAGCTTGTAGGCAAAGAGGCTCTGCGACTCGAACAGGCGCTCGAAGTCCGCGCGGTCCATCTCCAGCGCGATCACCTCGGTCATCGCTTCAGCCGATGCGAAGCGACGGGACCCGTCGATGATCGAGATCTGTCCGAGGAGGGTGCCGGGACCCTGGGAGGAGAGCCGCCGTCGGTAGCCCGGAGTGGGCTCCCGGATCAGATCCACGGTTCCGGAGACGAGGATGTAGAGGCCTGCGCCCGGGAAGCCCTCCCGGCAGATCCGGGCGCCCTCGGGGAACTCCCGGATCCTGAAGACGATCCCGAGCATCTCCAGATCGTCGTCCGAGAAGCTCTCGAAGAGGCGGAGGGAGCGCATCATGTCGATGATCTGCGTGCTCATGCCCCACCTTCCTTGAGCCTGTTCAACATCGCACGGCGGCTTTCGGGGGTATCCGACGCGGGCTGCCTGGTCAGGAGGTCACCGGTCAACTTGTCGATATTGCGGATGCGCTTGCACAGCACCGGCGCGAGCTGCCGGAGGATCTTGAACGCGGCAGGCCGCCATTTGCTCCGCAGCTCATTGAAGTGATCCAGATCGATCTGGTACAGCACCGAGTTGGTGAGAGTCAGAATGGAGGCGGAGCGCGGGTATTTGTCGATGAGGGCCATCTCGCCGAAGACCTCACCTGCCCCGAGGGTGGCGATGGTCTTCCGTTCCCCGGGCTTGATCTCCTTCAGCACTCGGACGCGTCCAGAGACGATGATGTACATGGAGTTGCCCATCTCGCCTTCCCGGATCACCGTCGCGTCGCGGTTGACCTTGAGGAGCCGCGAGATCGAGAGGATCTCCTCCATCTCGTCGGCCGTGAGGGGCCGGAGGATCGGCACGGCGGCCATGATCTTGCGGTAGAGGCTTTCCTTCATGCGAAGCTCCATCAGGCTCTGGATTCCTTGGATTTGTAGCCTCAATGGGTGCTGGATGCAACGAAATTCAGGAGCGCTCCCCTTGCATCGGGTCCTCCGATCCCCCCTAATGTCCAGGATGCCAGAAGACGAGGTGACCATGCGTCTACATCTCCTGCTCACGGTCGTGGCGATCCTGGGTTTGCTGGTCCCCGGCGCGGGGTGCGGGGATCGCAGGGCGGAGCCCGGGAGGGCGCCGAGGGTCGAGTCCCGTAGCCCCGAGCCCGAAGAGGTCGTGGCTGTGGCTCCACCCGTGGATGGGCCTCGGGGCACGGTCACGGTCACGGACACGGGAGAAGAATCCGGGTCGCGGGCTCCCCGGCTGGGAGCGGACACAGTCTCGGTGACGGAGGACACAGTAGCGGTGACGACGGGGGAAGCGCTCGAGGCGAAGCCCGAGGGAATGCGTCGGCGCCCGACGCCGCCCAAGATCGCGCACCTGGTGACCGTGGCGGATCTTGTGGGGGTCCTGGGAGTGAGGGGGTGGGTGTCCGAAGGGCCGATCCCGGGGATTTCACCCGAGGGACATTACAACTCGACCCTCTACACGCGTCCCGGGAGCACGCACATGGTCGGGGTCACGCTGTGGGAGTACCGGCAGCACCGGGACGCGGTTGCGCGGTGGAACGAGCTGCTGGTCACGCATCCCAACGCCGAGGCTACGGACGCCGTGGTGAAGGACACCTTCTTCTGGACCCGGGCCAGCATCGCCGGATTGGTCTTCCTGGAGGCGGATCGGAGCCGGGTCGTGGGGGTCTCCTGCCACACGGAGCTTTGCAATGACACCCAGCTCCTCCAGCTCGCAACCATCGCGCACGGGCGGGCCCGGTGAGTGATCCCCGCGGGGTGTCGGTCCGGGTGCGGGAACTCGAGGTCCTCTACCCGGGGACCCGGGTCCCGGTGCTCCGGGGCCTCGATCTGGATGTCCATGCGGGGGGCACCCTCGCGGTGGTCGGAGAGAGCGGGTCCGGGAAGAGCGTGCTGGTCCGTGCCATCCTGGGCCTGGCGCCGGTGTCCCGCGGACACGTCCTCCTCGGGGACACCGACCTGACCAGGGCCTCTGGGACCTGCCTACGGGTGGCGCGGCGCCGGATCGGGACGGTCTTCCAGTCGCCGGTGGATTCCCTGGATCCCCGCTGGCCGGCGCAGCGCTCCGTGGCCGAGGCCCTCTCCCTGCGGACGGGGAGGGCGATCCGGGATCTCATGGACGCCGCGGACGAGCTCCTGGAGGCCGTGGGGATCCCCGCAGGCCGCCGGGGGGCGCTCCCCGGGGCCCTCTCCGGAGGGGAGTGTCAGCGCGTCGCGATCGCCCGGGCGGTGGCGGGGGGACCGGACCTGGTCCTGGCGGACGAACCCACCGCGATGCTCGACCCCGGAGTGGCCGCGCGGATCCTGGACCTCCTCGCAGCGCTGCAGCGGTCCATGGGCTTCACCCTCGTCCTGATCACCCACCATCTCACGGAACTCCAGCGCCTCCCCGGGGCGCTCCTGGTGCTCTGCGCGGGTCACCCGGCCGAGCGCAACATCTCCTCGGCGGCACCGCCGGCGCACCCGTTCTCGCGGTACCTCTGGGATGCGGCCGTCCGGCCCGTGGAGCCCGTGAACCTCGCAGACGAGGGTTGTCCCTTCAGCCCCGGCTGCCCCAGGGTCGTGGACCTCTGCAGACAGCGCTACCCGGACCCGGAAGAGGTCGGAGATGGCTGGACAATCTGGTGTAATAACCCTGAGATATAGGCTATTTCTTGTTGGATCTCTTCAGCCAAGAGCGCCAGTCGTCCGGGGCGGCGCCGAGGTCGACCTTTGTGATGGACTTGAGGGCTTCATAGGCCGCGGTCTGGACCGTGAAGGAGCTGTCCTCCAGGCCAACGATCAGGAGGGGCACTGCGGCCCGGGCCTTGGTCTCACCGAGGGCCCGCGCCCCTGCGACGCGGACGCCGGAGTTTCCATCCGAGGCCAGCGCAGCGCCCAGGGCCTCGAGGACCCGCTTGTCGTCGAAGCGGCCCATGGCTTCGCAGGCCTTGATGCGCACCGAGAAGAACTTGTCCTTCGCAGCGACGACGAGGGCGTCGATCCCCGAGGGATCCCCCACGCGACCCAGGGCCTCGACGGCCTTCTCCCGCTCGAAGGGGCGCCGGCTGCTCGTGAGGCCTGCGAGGGCATCCACCACGATCTTGCCCTTGAACGCCCCGATCCCCTCGGCCACCTGGGCCTTGAAGTCGAAGTCGTCCTGGACGAGGAGTCCCGCAGCGAAGTCCGCCGTGGGTTGCCCACCGATCGCCTGGAGGACCCGCAGCCCCGCGGCCACTGCGACCTCGTTGTCCGAGGTCAGGAGCGCCCGCACCCCGGGATCCGCCTGCGCCCCGAGGGCCGAGAGCTTGCCCTCCCATTCTTCGATGCAGGAGGCGTCGAGGGCTCCTGCGCACTCCAGGATCCTGTCCGAGCAGGCCTTCCACTGCGGGGCCTTCTTCGGACGCGCCTCGCCCGGCGTCGCGAGGAAGAACATCACCAATATCGGTGTAAATGAGTTCCAGCGCTTCCCGATCACGGTGGGCCTCCGAATACATGGTTGACAGCCGGCGCGATGATAAGGGCCTCGATGGGTGGATGCAAGAGGGCCCGGTGAACTCGCCGGCGGGGAGGTCATCTTGAATTCCGTGGGGAGTTCTGCCATTCTTGGCGCCATGGCTGACACGATCACCGGGGCAGTGGAGCGCATCATCTTTCACAACCCCGAGAACGGGTACACGGTGCTCCTGGTGCAACCGGACGTCGAGGGACGCTGTGTCACCGCTGTGGGCGCGATGCCCCCGGTCGAGGAGGGGCAGACCCTCCGCCTGGGCGGATCCTGGGTCCAGAACGAGCGGTTCGGTCGGCAGTTCTCCGTGGAGTCCACCGAGCTCGTCCTTCCCGAGT
This sequence comes from Pseudomonadota bacterium, assembly GCA_043815665.1. GTDB lineage: Bacteria > Myxococcota_A > UBA9042 > CAIXZC01 > CAIXZC01 > CAZNWW01. The sequence continues at coordinate 21,461 of JBDRIT010000004.1, read as the reverse complement.
CCACAGAGGGGATCCTGCGCTACCTGGCCAGCGGCCTGATCAAGGGCTTCGGAAAGGAGATGGCCCGGCGCCTGGTGGAGCGGTTCCAGGAGGACACCCTCCGGGTCCTCGAGGAGGAGCCCGCCCGTGTGCGCGAGGTGCACGGGATCGGCAGGAAACGTGCGGCACAGATCAAGGCCTCCTGGCACGCCCACTCGGCCCAGCGCAGGAACCTGATCTTCCTCTACAGCCTCGGCCTTGCGACGGGGACCGCGCTCAAGGTCCTCAGGCAGTATGGCGACCAGGTGGAGCGCCTGGTGCGGGCGAATCCCTACCGTATGGTCCGGGACGTCCACGGCATCGGCTTCTTGACCGCGGACAGGGTAGGACGCGTCGTGGGCATCGGAATAGAGGATCCCGTGCGGGTCCGGGCCGGCCTCCAGCACGTCCTCGAGGACGCCACCGGACAGGGACATTGCTACCTGCCGAAGGAGCTCCTCGTCTCCCAGGCCACGGGCTTCCTCGAGGTGGACCAGATCCAGGTTGAGGAGGCCCTGGCGGGGCTCGTTCAGCGCGGGCTCGTGATCTCCGAGCCCGCGTCGGACGGTGACGACGCGATCTACATGCCGGCTCTCGCCGAGGCCGAGGAGCGCCTCGCCGGGCTCCTGGTGCACCTGGCCACGCGGTCCCGCGAGCTGCACCCGGCGCTCCGGGCCCGGGGCCTTGAGGAGGGCAGCCGGCGCGCCGGCGTGGAGCTCACCGAGGAGCAGGAGGACGCTGTGGAGCAGGCGCTCCGGCGGGGCCTCACGGTGATCACGGGGGGGCCCGGGACCGGAAAGACCACGGTCCTCAAGGCCGTGATCCACGCGCTCCGGGCGTCGGGAGACAGCGTGGTGCTCTGCGCCCCCACGGGCCGGGCCGCGAAGCGCATGTCCGAGGCCACGGGCTTCCCGGCCAAGACCATCCACCGCCTCCTCGAGTATGATCCCACCTGCAACGGTTTTGGCCGGGACGAGAACAACCCGGTCCCTGCGGACGTGGTGATCGTGGACGAGGTGTCCATGATCGACCTCCTCCTCATGACGAGCCTCCTGGCCGCGGTCCCGGAGGAAGGGCGGATCGTCCTCGTGGGGGACCGCTTCCAGCTTCAGTCCGTGGGGCCCGGCTCGGTGCTGAGGGACGTGGTGGAGTCCGCCCGCTTCCCCGTGGTGACCCTGAACACCGTGCACCGGCAGGCCGCTGAGAGCCAGATCATCCAGAGCTCCCATCGCATCCTCGCCGGGGCCCGCCCCGCCTTTCCGCCCCCGGGAGGGACCGGGGACTGCTTCTTCGTGGCCCGGGACGACCCCGAGGCCGCGCGGGACTCCGTGGTGGAGCTGATCCGCGACCGCATCCCGGGCGCCTTCCAGTTGGATCCGCTCCGGGACGTCCAGGTGATCACACCCATGTACCGGGGCGTCCTGGGCGCGGACTCCCTGAACCGGGCCCTCCAGGAGGCGCTGAACCCGGGCGAGGGGGGCCTCCGCCGGGGCGAGCAGACCTTCCGAGCCGGTGACAAGGTCATGCAGGTGCGGAACAACTACATGAAGGAGGTCTTCAACGGGGACATCGGGACGATCCGAGCCCTGGACGCGAAGGACCAGACCCTCATGGTGGACTTCGGCGGCCGGACGGTCGGGTACAGCCAGGACGATCTCGACGAGCTGGTCCTGGCCTACGCGATCACCGTCCACAAGTCCCAGGGATCCGAATACCCCGGCGTGATCCTGGTGATGCACACCCAGCACTACGTCATGCTTCGGCGCAACCTCCTCTACACGGCGCTCACCCGGGGCCGGCGCCTGGTGGTCGTCGTGGGCAATGAGCGAGCGCTGGCGAGGGCGGTGCGCAACGACGAGACCGGCGTGCGCTACACCCGGCTCAGGGAGCGCATGGAGGGCCACCTCGGCCGCGCGGGAGGCATGGTTGGCAGGCCTTGACGTCGACTCCGTCATCTGGGTCGAGCGGGACGGGTGTCTGGAGCCCCGGCGCGTCCTCTCGTCCGCCGGGAGCATCCTCGAGGTCCAGGGGCCGGGAGGGGACGAAGAGCGTCTGTCCGTCAAGCGGGTGGTTTTCCCATCCGCGGTGAAGAAGGGCCAGGTCCGGAGCCTTGCGGATCTCCGACAGTTCAACGACCAGGTGTCCGAAGCGCTGGCCAGGGTGGACCTCGAGGAGACCTGGGAGCTGCTGGTGGACGAGGGGATGGCCGAGATCTCCCCCGTGGAGCTCGCTGACTTCGCCTTCGGGGACGGCGGGGGTGTGTCCAGCGACGCCGTCCGGGTGGTCCTCGAGGGCGGGACCCCGTGGTTCAAGCGGCTCAAGACCGGCGCGATCAAGATCCAGCCCCGTGCGGTGGTCGAGGAGCGCGTCCGCCAGGAGGCCCGTACCGCGGCCAGGCAGCGGGAGCTGGACGACATCGCCGACACGCTCCGCGGGGCGCTCTCCGGGGACGGCCCGGCCGGGACGCTGTCCCAGGAGATCGAGGCGGAGCTGGACCTCTTCCAACGGGTCGCCGCGACGGGGGACGTCCCCGCCCGGGCAGAGCGGATCCTCGAAGCGATCTATCCGGACAGCCGCCGCTCGGTGCCGGAGCTGGCCTTCCAGCTCATGGTCGACCTGGGCCGCTGGAACGAGCACCAGGATCTGAACCTCCTGGCCTTGGGCATCCCGAGGCCCTTCTGCGCGGCCGCCCTGGCCGAGGTCCAGGCCCTCCTGGACGGGCCCCCGCCGACCCGCCGGGGCACGCGGGCGCTGCCCGCGGATCTGTACACCGTCGCCATCGACGACGCCGCCACCCGTGAGGTGGACGATGCCCTCGGGATCGAGGACCTCGGAGAGGGCGTGCTCCTCCATGTGATCATCGCGGACGTCGCTGCGTGGATCCGCGCCGGGACGGCCCTGGATCTCGAGGCCCGGGAGCGCGCCGCGACGGCCTACCATCCCGTCGAGAACCACCCCATGCTCCCCAAGGATCTCTCCTACGGTCCCATGAGCCTCGCGGCGGGGGAGCCGCGTCTGGCTGTGGATCTTCAGCTCCACTGCGGACCGGACGGCCACCTGGTCTCCATGGACGTGGTCCCCGTGGAGGTGACCCTGGATCGGCGGGTCACCTACGAGGAGGCCGACGAGATCCTGGGCGCCCCCCGGGAGGACGGGATCCTGTCCCGGACCCTCCGTCGACTCCACGACCTGGCGACGGGGCTCCAGGCCCTGCGCGTCGAGGCCGGCGCGGCGATCTTCAAGCGGCAGGAGTTCCGGATCCAGGTCGACGGCGACGGCCGGGTGGACATGCGGAAGCTGCCCCTCGACTCGCCCTCCCAGGTCCTGGTGTCGGAGTGCATGATCGCGGCCTGCGCAGGGGCCGGCCGTCTCGTGGACGAGCACGGTGCGGCCGGTGTGTTCCGGGTCCAGCCCCCCCCGGACGTCGAGATCCGGCACGACCCGGATCGCGCGGGAGATCCGTTGTGGCTCCATGAGAACATCCGGAAGCTCCGGCGGGTGGAGTTCTCCCTCTCCCCGGGACCCCACGCGGCGCTGGGGGTCTCGGCCTACACCCAGGTCACGAGCCCAATCCGACGGTACGCGGACCTGGTGATGCAGCGCCAGATCGCCGCCCTCGTCAGCACGGGGGTCCCCGCACTCTCCGGGGAGGACCTCGGCGAGGTCGTCGCACATCTGGAGACCACGGGCCTGGCGCTCCTCCGGGCCCAGAACGCCGCGGTGCGGTACTGGACCCTGGTGGCCCTGGGCGAGCACCTCGGCGAGCCTACGGAGGCCATCGTGCTGGAGGAGCAGGGCAGGGGGCTCATGATCGAGCTCCTGGACTGGGGCCTTCGGACCCGGCTCCACCCTTCCGTTCCCCATCACCCCGGTGACCGGATCACCGTCCGCGTCGTCCAGGCAGATCCTCGAGGCGACCACATTGTTGTTCGCGACGCCCCGGCAGAGGAGGACGCATGAGCGCCACGACTCAATCCGTGACCGTGGCCGTGGCCGTGGCCGTGGCCGTCTTCTTCGCCGGCTGCAAGAGCGAATGCAGCTGCGAGGTGACCTGCGACGCGGAGTTCTGCTACGAGCCGGGCGAGGACACGATGATCGCCGAAGATCTCTCAACCCTGGAGGACGTCCCCGACGCCAGCGACGGTGAGCCGACCGATGTCCCACGGGACCCGGACCTGCCCTCCTCGGACACTCCGGATCCGGAAGACACCCTCGCCGACGTCGATGACACGGAAGCCCCCCTCGGCGGCGAGCTCCGGGGCCTCTGGGTGACCCGATGGGACTATGGGTCCGCGTCCGATGTCGAGGGGATCCTCCAGGACGCGGCGGACTGGGGTTTCAACGCGGTGTTCTTCCAGGTACGGGCCATCGGGGACGCGTACTACGACAGCGCCGTGGAGCCCTGGGCCAAGGGCCTCTCCGGGACCCTCGGGCAGGATCCGGGGTGGGACCCCCTCGCCGTCGCGATCGTCGGGGCCCACGGGAGGGGCCTGGAGCTCCACGCCTGGGTGAACACCTTCACCGCATGGAGCGGGACCTCCCCTCCCACCCCTTCGGATCCGCCCCACATCCTCTACTCGCATCCCGAGTGGCGCCAGGCCGGGGCCGACGGCGCACCCATGGCCTGGAACAGCTCTTACACCTGGGTCTCCCCCGGGATCCCCGGCGTCCGGGATCACATCCTCGCGGTGGTCGACGACATCGTCTCCCACTACGACGTGGATGGGATCCACCTGGACTACGTCCGCTACGCCGGCCCCGGCTACTCCCACGACCCCTGGAGCGAGGCCGCGTACGCTGCGGCGGTCGCGGTCGACCCCGGGCTGAGCTGGGGTGATCACCAGCGCGACGTGCTCAGCGACTTCGTGGGGACGGTCACCGCCACCGCGACGGCGTCGGATCCCGCGGTGAAGGTCACCGCGGCGGTCTGGGGGATCCACCAGGACGTCTTTGGCTGGGGCGGGACCTCCAAGGGCTACGACGACTACTACCAGAACTCCCATCGCTGGACCGAGGAGGGGCTCATCGACGCGATCTGCCCGATGATCTACTGGCCCCTCACGAACCCCCCCGGGCTCCGGACAGACTTCGGCGCGTTGGTGAACGATCACCTCTCCGCCGCAGGGGACCGTCACGTCTATCCCGGGCTCAAGGCGGACTACGAGGACTTCGGGGAGGTCGCTGCGGAGATCGAGTTCGTCCGGAGCGTCGGCGCCCCCGGATTCCTGGTCTTCGCCTACAGCACCGTGGTCGCCCGGGGCCACGGCCCGGCGCTGGCCGCGGGACCCTTCGCCGAGCCCGCCGACCCGCCGGCGATGCCGTGGAAATAACGCCACCGTGAACCTCTCCCTCACAGAGCTCCGGCAGGTCGTGGAGGAGTTGGAGACCCGGCTCCCCGGGGGCAGGATCCAGGAGATCCGGCAGCCGGCCCCGGCTGCGGTCTGCATGAGCCTGCGGGTCCCCGGAGAGACGCTGCATCTGCGCCTGGATGCGACCCCCTGGGCAGCCTGGATCGGCCTCACACCACAGAAGGGTCTGACCACGACCCCCATGCCGCACTTCCTCGCCCGGCTCCGACACGACCTCACCGGGGCTGCGGTGCAGACAGTGCAGATCCCCCACGGCGATCGGGTCGTGGTCCTGGGCCTGTCCACCCGGGAGGGCGATGCGGACCTGGTCCTCGAGCTGACGGGGCACCACCCGAACCTCTTCCTCGTCGGCCCCGACGGGATCATCCGGGACCTCGTCGTCCCCAGCCGGTCCCACCAGCGTCGGCTCGTCCCGGGCCGGATCTACCTGCCACCTCCGGCGCCCCCCACAGGAGCCCCAGGGGTGTCGAGGATCCCCGCGGGGGAGCCGTCTCCCGCGGCCATGGTGGCCGTCCTGTACCTGGCCGCGGCGGACGAGGCGTCGGACGAGGTCGTCCGGAGAGCCCTCCTCAAGGACCTGGGAGCGGCCCTCAAGCAGACCCGACGGACCCTCGGCAAGGTCGAGGGCGAGCTCGGCCGGGCCGAGGAGGGGCTGGGCTCCCGGGAGCTGGCGGACCTGCTCAAGTCTCGCCTCTTCGAGGTCCGGAAGGGCATGGAGTGGGTGGAGATCGAGGACTGGTCCCGGCCCGGGACCCGGGTCCGGGTGCCCCTGGATCCCCGCCTCGAGCCCGCCGAAAACCTCGAGGCACTCTATCGCCGCTACAAGAAGGCCCGCCGCTCCCTGGACCGGATCCGGTCGCGCATGGAGGAGCTGCAGCGGCGCGTGGACGCGCTGGAGGCGCTGCGTGTGGAGGGCCTGGACGCCCCACCTGAGCGCCTTGCTGATCTCAGGAGCCAGGCGCGCCTGAGGAGCCGGGGCCGGCGCGTCTCGGGTGGGCAGCCGGAAGCCCGTCTCCCGTACCACGTCTTCCGGTCCGCCACGGGGCTGCGGATCCTCGTGGGACGGAGCGCGAAGGACAACCGCCTGGTGACCTTCCAGGTTGCCCGGGGACACGACGCCTGGATGCACGTCCGGGGCGCGCCGGGCTCCCACGTGATCATCCCCCTGGCCCGAGGTCAGGAGCCCGACTCGGAGACCCTGCTGGATGCGGCCCACCTGGCGATCCGCTACAGCCAGGCGGCGGAGGACGAGGCCGCGGAGATCTCCTGGACCCTCCGCAAGCACGTACGCCCGGCCCCCGGCGGAAACCCTGGCGCGGTCTTCGTCTCCCGCGAGCACACCCTCACCATCCGGAGAGACCCGGCGCGCCTGCACCGGTTGAATTCCTCCCGGGAATGATCATCCTTGGCTCCTTGCCTTTTGCGAAGAAAGCTGGTGAGATCGGCACGGGGGAGTTTGTGCGCACGCAGGGGAAGACGATGAGCGAGCGAAGCAGGGTGCTGCTTTCGGGGCTGGACGAGCGGACCGCCGGCCTCGTCGAGAACGTCCTCGATCGGGAAAGGTACGAGGTGATCGAGGGGGAGGGGCTCGACCCCATGCTCGACTCCGAGGAGCCGCCGACGTTGGTCATCTGGCGTTGGAACGTGGTCCATGAGGGGGAGTTTCGCGCCCTGTGCGACCTGATCTCGGCGGAGTCCGCCCTCCTGGTCGTCCACGCCTCCGAAGAGAAGAAGAAGGCGAAATCCTGTGCGAAGGCCTGGCCCGGGCCAAAGGCACGCATCGAGGCCCCGGTGGAGTTCGGGGCCCTCTGCGGGATGCTGGCAAAGATCCTGGACGGCGATGGGGTCCCGTTCGAAGACTCCATGACCGGGATCGAGTTCGAGGATTCGTCCGGCACCGGTGACGAGGAGCTCCAGCAGGGCTCCCCGCCGGAGAACGCGGCTGACCTGGCCGAGGAGGCCCTGGCGGAGTTCGCTGAAGAGATGAAGGACGACGAGTCTTCCCCCGGGGTGGGCCTGGACGAAATGGAGGCGATGGACGCCTTCCAGGATCCGGACCCGACCCAGGTCGCAGTGTCGCCCCAGCGCCTCGCCCGGGAGAACTCGCGCCTGAAGGGGCAGATCTCGCAGCTCAAGGAGCGCCTCGAGGAAACCCTGGCACGTCAGAAGGATCTCATCAGGGATCTCAAGGTGGCGCAGGCCGGCGGCGGCCTCGAGAAGGAGGTCGAGCGACACGCCCTGGAGAACACCCGCCTCAAGGAGCGGCTCCGCTCCCTTGAGAACAAGATGGAGTCGTCGGATGTGGATCGCAGGGAGGCGATGAAGGAGCTGGCCCAGGTCCGCTCCGAGCGCAAGGACCTGCTCCGCAGGGTGGAGGAGCTCGAGCGTGAGGCCGCAGAGCTCATGAGGTCCCTCGAGGACTCCAGCGTCAAGCTCGAGTCCGCGGACGATCAGGCGGATCGGATCGCCACCCTGGAAGACGAGCGGGAGGAGCTGGGCAGGGAGGTCAAGCAGCTCCGGGGGGTCTCCGAGAGCCTGCGCAAGGATCTGGAGCAGGTCTCCGAGTCCAAGGCCACGTTGATCCTGGAGCTGGAGCGGGCCCGAAGCGAGCTGATCCGCACCACGGAGGAGCGGAACGACCTGGCCCGGGAGGCCGATGGGCAGGGCTCCGACCTCAGGGAGCGGGACACCCTCATCAACAAGCTCAACGCGGCCCTGGCTCGAACGGTGGGGAAGGCGGACCGGCTCCAGGAGGAGCTCGCCGGCGTCCAGGAGGAGCTCGCCGCCAGGACCGCCTCGGAGACCAGGGCGACCGAGGAGGCCCTCGACGCGCAGCGGGAGGCGGATCGGCTGCGCGCGGACAAGGACGCGTCCGGCCAGGCCCTGGCCGAGGCCGCGGCGGAGCTCCAGGACGCTCGCCAGGCCCTGGAGGCCAGGGCCCTCGTGGAGACGGAGCTCGCGACCTCGATCCGACGGATCGAGAATCTCGAGGCCGCACTGGCGGCGGCGGAGAAGAGCGCGAACGACAACGCGAGGCAGCTCACGCAGCGCCTCAACGAGCTGGAGACCGAGCGGGGAGAGCTCCTGCAGCTCCTGACCGAGTCCGAGGAGGAGTGGAAGGAGGAGAAGGAGGCCCTCGACCTGGCACGGGAGACCGTGGATGTCGAGCGCCTCGGGTTGATCGGCACTCTGGAGACCCTGCGAGCCGAGGCCGAGGAGGCGCGGGGGAGGACGGGGCAGGTCCAGGCAGAGCTGGAGGAGGCTCTCCACAACTACAAGGCCGCCGCGGCGAGCCTGGAGGAGGCCCGCACGGATCTCGGGGCGGTCGTCGCGGTCCGGGACGCACTCGCCGAGGAGCGAGGGGAGCTCGTCTCAGCCCGGGATGCCCTTACGGATGAGCGTGACGCGCTGGCAGCGCGAGTGGAGGGCTTCGTCTCCGACCTGCAGGCGGCCGAGGAACTCAACTCGGAGCTGGAGGTCCGGGGCAACGAGTCCCAGGCCCGAGTGAAGAAATTGGAGGCCCAGGTCGAGGAGACGGCCCGGGCCCTGGGCGCGTCGGAGGCGCGGCTCGTGGAGCTCGAGGAGGCGCTGACCGCGAAGGACGAGGCCGCTGCGGCCATCGGCGCGCAGCTCCAGGAGCAGGAGACGAAGCTCGCGACGGCCGGGGTGGCGCTGGCGGAGGCGGTCGAGGCGGCGGACGGGCTGGAGACGAAGGTCGCCATGCTCGTGGCGGCGCTGGCCGAGAAGGACGAGGCCGCAGCGACGACCCAGGTAGCGGTCCAGGACCTCGAGACCAGGGTCCTCGAAGCCGACGAGGCCCTCGAGGCGAAGAATGCGGCCATGGGCCCCCTGGAGGCCCGGGTCACCGAGCTCGAAGGGACCCTGGTCGAGAGGGACGAGGCCCTGGAGGCCGGTCTCGCCGCGATCTCGGAACTCGAGACGCGGGTCCTCGAAGCCGACGAGGCCCTCGCTGCGAAGAATGCAGCCGTGGGGACCCTGGAGCCCCGGGTCGCCGAGCTCGAAGGGACCTTGACCGAGAGGGACGAGGCCCTGGAGGCCGATCGCGCCGCGATCTCGGCTCTCGAGACGCGGGTCCTCGAAGCCGACGAGACCCTCAAGGCGAAGGCCGGGGTCGCAAGGGCATTGGAGGCGAAGGTCACCGAGCTCGAGGGTGTTCTGGAGGCGATGGTCACCGAGGTCGAGGGTGCGCTCGCCAGCAAGGACGAGGTCGTCGCCGGGGCAGAGGCGAGGAGCGCTGAGCTGGAGGCGGCGCTGACCGAGAAGGGAGCGCAGGCGAGCGCCCTGGAGCTCCGGGTCTCGGAGCTGGAGAGCGCGCTGGCCGACGGGAGCGAGTCCGTGGCCGAGCTGGAGTGTCGCCTGGACGATCTCCAGGAGACGTTGAGGGAGCGGGAGACCCAGGTCGCCGAGCTCGTAGACGGGATCGCCACCAACGCCGACGCCGCCAGGGCGGCCCAGGTCAAGGTGGCGGAGCTGGGCGTCTCCGTCTCTGCCCGGGCGGACCGGATCTCCGAGCTGGAGGCCGTGCTCGCCGAGAAGACCGAGCGCCTCGGCCAGACGGTGGCAATGGCCGGAGAGTTGGAGACGATCCTCGAGGATCGGGATGGCCGCCTTGCGATGCTCGACGCGATCCTCCCGGACAGGGAGGCGCGGATCAACGAGCTCGAGATCGATCTGAAGAGGAAGATCGGCGTGATCGCGGATCTGGAGTCCGCCCTGGAAGACAAGGGCAAACGCGTCGTGGATCTCGAAGGCCGCACGGCGGACCTCAAGGAGCAGACCGCCCGCCTCACCGAGGCGGCCGCACAGGCCACCGAGCAGGCTCAGGTCTGGGAGGAGAACGAGCGCCTTGAGCAGCTCACCCGGGACCTGACCGAGGCCCAGGCGAAACGCGACGAGCAGATCAGGGAGCTCACCGCTGCACGGGACGAAGCCCGGGGCAAGACCAAGGAGCTGGAGGCCCTGCGAGTGGAGGCCCAGGGGCATCGGGATGGGTACTTCCAGGCCCTCGAACTTCTCGAGGACAAGGACGGACGGATCGTCGCCCTCGAGGAGGCCTGTCGTGAGCTGAGGGAGCAGGTCAGTGCCCTGGGCGAGGCTGGTGACTACGAGATCCTCGATGAGGCGGAGGACACCGGGGTGGTCGACGTCCCACCGCCGGTGGAGAACCTGTCCGGTGAGGTCGTGGCTGTCCTCGAGGCCCGGGTCGCCGAGCTCCAGGCCGAGGTGGAGTCTCGCGGTGGGCGCCTGAGGGAGCTCGAGCGGGTGGCCGAGGAGAAGGAGCAGCTCCTGAAGATGGTGGACGACCTCTCCAGGGATCTGCAGGCCATGCGTGACGCAGGCGGCGAGACCGCGGACGCGTCGGAGCTCCAGCGCCTGGAGCAGGAGCGGGATGAGCTGGAGCAGGCCCTCGAGCGCCTGCGCGAGGACGTCCAGAGGAGCTCCAGGTCCGGCATGGAGGAGCTGGAGAGTCTCCGCCAGGACCGGGAGACCCTGACCTCCAAGGTCGAGACCCTCGCCGAGGATCTCTCCCAGAAGTCGGATCTCCTGGGGGTCTACGAGGAGGAGATCGAAGACATCCGGGCGTTGAACCGAGAGGTGAAGATGCTCACCGCGCAGAACGAGCAGCTCACCGGCGTCCTCGAAGAGACCCGGGCCCAGATCCTGGACGAACGGCGGCTCTTCACGGAGCTCGAGGACAACTACCGTACGACGATCATGGGCCTCAACAACGAGAAGGAGGACGCGCTGATCCGCCTCTCGGAGCTGGAGGACAGCGCCAAGCGCCTGGCCATGGCCCAGGAGTCCAACCACAAGGCCATCGCAGGTCTCATCACACTCGTGAACAGCTGGAGCTCAGCCCACGACGAGATCGGCCAGATCATGCAGGGCATCGTCAACGACCAATGAGATCAATTCCCAGGATGGAACAGCGGGGGCGACGCTTCCTGGGGTTCCCCCGGAACTTCTGGGTCGTCATCTTCATGGAGTTCTTCGAGCGGGGCTCCTACTACGGGCTCATGTCCGTGCTGGCGGTCTACCTCGGCGACATGGCCCGGGGCGGGGTCCTCGGGTTCTCCGAGGGCAGCGTCGGGGTCCTGATGGGGGTGATCACCCCGCTCCTCTACCTGCTGCCGATCCTCAGCGGCGCGCTGGCGGAGCGCTTCGGCTACCGGAGGATGCTCCTGGTGGCCTTCACCCTCCTCGGGATCGGCTACGCCCTCTCCGGGCACATGACCGGGTACGGGTGGATCTTCGCGAGCCTCCTGGTCATGGCCGTGGGCGCCGGGCTGTTCAAGCCCATCCCGTCGGGGACCATCGCCCGGGTCACCGACAAGGAGAACTCCACCCTGGGCTTCGGGATCTTCTACTGGACCATCAACCTGGGCGCGTTCCTCTTCCCCCTGGTTTTGGTGACCTGGCTGAAGGCCATGGACTGGAGATACGTGTTCTACCTCTCCGCGGCGGGGACGATCCTCATGTTGATCCCGGCGTTCTTCCTCTACGAGGAGCCGCCGCGGCCTGAGAACCGCAAGACCCTGGGCGCGGTCCTCCTCGGCGCGGTGATGGTCCTCAAGGACGTCCGGTTCGTGCTGATGATCGTGATCTACTCGGGCTTCTGGGTGCTGTACTTCCAGATGTTCCACACGGTCCTCTGGTACATGAAGGACTGCGTGGACATGACGCCCGTGGACGCCAGCGTGAATGTGCTGCTCGCGGCGGTGGGGATCCGGTACGAGTTCGTCTTCGACACCCAGCACGTCACCGCTGTGAACGCGGGGACGATCATCGTCCTGCAGCTCGTGATCTCCAAGCTCGTCGCCCGGACGAGGGCTCTGCCGACGATGATGACCGGTATCGCTGTGGGCACCGTGGGGATGCTCCTCCTGGCATTCGGGACCCACGCGTGGATCTTCTTCGCCGGGCTGGTGGTGTTCTCCATCGGTGAGATGACCACCCACCCGAAGTTCATCAGCTACGTGGGCCTGATCGCGCCCCGTGACAAGGTCGCGCTCTACATGGGGTACTCGTTCCTCTATGGCGTCATCGGCTCCTTCGTGGGCGGCGTGGTGGGCGGGTACTCCTACGAGTACTTCGTGAAGACGATCCACAATCCCCGGGCCATGTGGATCATGTTCTCCGGCATCGGCCTGACCACCATCGTCGGGCTCTTCCTCTTCGACCGGTACCTGGCCCCGAAGGACGATTGCTGAAGCGACCCGAATTCGCCCCTTGACTTCCCATCCCCGCCATGTAGAATCCCCCTCGTCTTTGACATTGCGGGGTGGAGCAGTTGGCAGCTCGTCGGGCTCATAACCCGAAGGTCACAGGTTCAAGTCCTGTCCCCGCGACCGCACCAGAACTAGGGATCAGTCGTTTCGGCTGATCCCTTTTTTTGTGTCTGGTCCCACACGGGTCCCAAGACCCGTCCTGAGCGCACCTCGCCGAGGGGGACGTCAACTGCTGGAATTCCGTCCAGTTGACCCCTTCGACATTGAGACATCCTTGCCCTTGACTCGACCCTGTGGCGGCCTTCGGTCGCCCGGGTATGTCGGCGAGGGGGCCCAGGTGAACAAGCCTGAGAAGCGGAAAGGGAAGTGGCGCGTCAGGTGGTATGACCACAATGGCAAGCGCCTCAGCAAGACTTTCGAGACCTATCGCGGCGCAGAGCGCGCCCTGACCAAGCTCCAGGCCGAGGCGCAGGACATCAAGGTCGGTGTCCGGCCAGAGCCCCTCCCCGTGAAGACCTTTGGCGATCTTTGCGACTACTGGATGGAGCACCGGGCGTCCCGCAAGAAGAGCCTGAAAGACGACGAGTCGATCCTCCGCCGCCACCTCCGCCCCGAGTTTGGCAACCTGTTACTGAAGGACCTCACGCTCGAGCGCGTGGACGCCTTCCGCAGGCGCGTGTGTCCGGACGAGCGAGACCTCCCGAACCCCTCTCGCCGACGCCCTTCCGGCGGCCTGGTCACCGTCAAGACGCTGCACAACATCCTGACGCTCTTCATCTCGATGCTGAACCTCGCTGTCGACCTGCGGTGGCTCGCCGTCCGACCGACCATCAAGAAGCCGAAGCTCATCACGCCGGAGTTCAAGTACCTCCGCACCAAGGACGAGATCCGGCGCTTCCTGCACGCCGCACAGGACGAAGACGAGGGGGTCTACGAACTCTACGCCACGGCCATTTACGCCGGCACGCGCGCCGGGGAGAACCTTGGCCTCCAGTGGCAGGACGTCGACCTACGCCGTCGGCTCATCACGGTGCAGCGTAGCTACAACACGACCACGAAGACCGACCGGATCCGGTACGTACCCATCCTCGACCCACTTTTGCCGCTCCTCAAGGAGTGGAGGCTCCGTTGTCCATCGAAGACCTGGGTGTTCCCTTCAAAGGTCGGCACCATGCAGCAGCCTTCGGCCCGGGTGCTTCAGGAGACGCTCCACAGGGTCCGCATCGCAGCTTGCGTCGACGTGCGAATCACGTTCCACGATCTCCGGCATACTTTTGCGAGCCACTGGATGATGAACGGCGGCGACATCTATCGGCTCCAGCGCGTCCTCGGCCACCGCAGCATCGTGATGACCGAAAGATACTCCCACCTGAGCCCGACGGCTTTCAGCGCTGACTACGCGATTCTGGGCGTCGATGGCCTCGAGCGCCCGAAGCGCGTCGGCGACGTCGTCAAGCTCTCCAAGCGATAGCACAGCCCCAATCAAACGGGGAGCTATCTAGCAGATTATTCCACGGATATCGCCTTTTACGCACCTTGTGTCGCTCAGCCAAGCTTGCGGTTGTGAGTGGTTCTTTCACCAGCATGACAAGGAGGTGCGAGATGTCGAACCACCTGATGACCTACAAGCAGCTCTGTGAACGACTCCAGATCCCCATCGGAACTGCCTACGCCTGGGTGCACCAAGGGCGGATCCCACACCTGCGACTGACGGAGCGGTCGGTCCGGTTCGATGCTGTCGAGATCGACACCTGGCTCGATCAAAGGAGGAAGCGCCACGTCGACGGCCCCGTCGGGGCAGGCAAAGACGACCAGAGACTCACGAAGTAGCCGGACGAAGTTCGGGGGTGTCCACTGAGCCCAAAGACCTTGCCGGCCTGGAGGGTTACTACCTGATACCCCTCCGTGACGGCGACAAGCGCCCCAAGAGAGGCTTGACCGGCTGGCAGCACACTCGCTTGACCACAGCATCCAGCGAGATCCAAGCCCACGCCGGCAACATCGGCCTGTTGCTGGGTCCGGTGTACTCCGCTGGCGACGGCTTCATGGAACTGGATATCGATGACCCCGAGGGCCTGGATCCGATACTGGAGTGTTTGTCCGACCACGTTCTGGAGATCCGGAGCGTCGACGGCATCGTGAACTCTGGCGGGCGCCATCGGGGACGGAAGGTGCTGATCTGGGTCCGTGCTCACGGGTGGGAGTGGCGCTGGCCCGGGAAATCCACTATCGGTGGCATGACGATTGAGGTGCGGGGGCGGGGGCAGTACACGTTGATACCGCCGTCGGCACCCGGGGAAGATCCGGAGTCGATTCCTGAAATAAACCGAGTATTTGTGCCCTACAGTTGGGTACGTCCCCTGCCCCTGTTGACGCAGGTGCCGGCTCTTCTGGAGGATCTGCCTCTAGACTTCGAGCTGCGATTGTTCCGAGCTCTCTACGGCGAGGAGCCTGAACTACCAAGTCGTGCCGGCTCGAGATCTCCCCACAGCGATGACTCCAAGGCGCGGCGCTCCGCTGAGCCCTTCTCTCCGGAGCTGTCCCAGCGCCTCGCTCATGTTCTTGAGACGCTGGCCGGTGCAGGGATGAAGTTTGGCAACAGCCTTGAGGGGAGCACCCACGTCAAGGACGGAATCATCTTGGACGAAGAGGGCGGAGTCAAGTGTGTGGTGCTCCACACGTGCCCTGCCTGCGGCGGACGTGGGGACTGTGGCGATGGGCGCTTCGAGCGCGGAAAGGCCTGGGTGACCCCTGCCGGGTGGCTGAAGTGCTTCCATGCAACGTGTTCCGCAGCCCAAGTAGACGACGGGTTGTCGCTGGAGACCTGGGTCAGATACTACTTCCACGCTGATGCAGCAGCAGCACTGCAACTCCCTGAGAACCTCGACCCCAAGGCCTCACACGCAGCGTTACACATACTAGAAAGCGGTGGAATACCAGCAGCGCGAGTTCTCTGCCCATCGCAACCGTCTGGGTCGCCGGTAGACCAGGATGGTCACGAAACACGGGGCCTTGGTGAGTCTTCCTTCGGGTCCGCGCCGGGTTTGAGTGAACATCTCATGCTAGAGGAAGGCCGCGACGAAACGCGCGGACTGTACTGGGATGCGCTTGACAGGGCATCTGGCGAACCCCGTGCGCTGATCTTCCTGGATGGGCCCCCAGGGGTCAGCAAGTCAGAGACCATGCTTCAGGATGCGGTCAGCGCAGCCAGGCAGGGCTTGCCCTATCCGCTTTTCGTCAAGGGGCATGATCTGATCGACAAGCACGTCACGCGGGCGAAGGAGATCGCTGCTGATCAGGGTTGTCCGGACCTGGAGATCGTCCACTTGACTGGGATGGCACGCGTGTGCGCGCGTTGGGGAGACTTTCCGGAGCGCGCACGCCCCTACTTCAGCAGGAAACACTGGACGCTCTGCCAAGGGTGTGACCTGCGCAGCAAGTGTGAGTACTACAAGAAGCTCAGCAGACTTGGTAAAAACCATGTCTTGGTCTTTGCCCCACACGAGATGGCCAAGACCGTCTTGAATAAGTACCCCAATGACCGGCCTGCCGTTTTCGACGAACTGCCAACGTTGTATAAAATCGTAGATTTTCCGGAAATTGATCTGCAAGCCGTCAAGGATGCGAAGTTTTTTCCGGCATCGACGGGCCCACTCCGCATGCCGTTCGACCTCTGGTACGGAGCTAGAGCCAGAGCAGCGACGAAGTACCTTGAACTCGTGAGGGCTTCCGAGTTGTCCTTGCCCAAGAAGCAGTTCCGGCATTATCTGTTTGGACAGGAGATGTGGCGTGTGTTGCCTGCAGGCTTTGAGGAGGCTCTGAACTACGATCCGACGGCTGGTGAGCATCCGTCTTACAAAATGGGGAAGGACTCGTCTGGGTGGATTCCCAAGCCTGGGCTCCATATTCGACAGGACTTCGACAACCTGCAGAGGGTGTTTCAGGCGTGGATCGCAGGCACCAGCAACATCGAAGTGGGAGAGCCGGCCCTGTATCGTGATGAGCATGGCAATATCGGGCTCGCCGTTCTGCAATGTGGCATGGTGCTGCCAGAGGATCGCGGTGTGGTAGTCCTTGCAGCTGGCGCTACTGACCTGGAACCTCTGCTGCGACGGATATGGTCACACCGCACCGTCGAAGTCTGTTCGGTCCGTGTCCTGGAGCCCGAGTGGGTAGAGCGGCTCGGGCTTGAGACCGGCGAGTTCAGTAAGAAGCGGCTGCAGCAGGACCCGTCGCGACGCCGGAAGGCCCTTCGCTCGGTGTTCATGCGGCTACTACCTCACCTGATGGACTTGCGTGCACGACATAACCTGTCGGTCCTGACGATCGGGATAACGTGTCCGCTCATTCTGGAAAAAGACATCAGAGACCGCACCGGCGAGGTCGGCGAGGCCCTGGACCTGCTGAGGCAGTGGGGATGCCACGTGGTGCCCTTGGCGCACTTCGGCAACCTCGAGGGCTCCAACGACTTTAATAGTGTGGCGGTGCTCCTGATCCTAGGGGACGCAATTCCGAATCTGTCTGAATCGGACTTACTAGCCCATGGGCTCCTGCAGGAGGTGCCGGGCGGAGGCCCCGCGACCACTGCTCCGACCGGAAACGAGATCGTTGGGATGCTTACGGACTATCGGTTTGGGCAGATAGAGGGGAGAGCTCGCTGCATCCTTCGCACGCGTGATAACCCGGTGCTGATCGTGCATGCCGGAAAACGCCTGCAGGGCTACGAGCGACGGGAACTCTGCAAGGGCGCCTCCCCCTTGCCGAACACCGTGGTAGCGGAGGTGGCGGCGGGCGAGATGCTGCGGGTGTGGGGGTGGACAGCGCCGCAGGCAGTGGCCGCGATCGTGAAAAGCGTTGAAACCCGCACGGGACCAGGGTTTGGACACAATTGGAAAACGGTGGGCTCGCCGCTCCGCCTTGCTTCTCTATTCAATTGTGTCCAAACCCACGAACCACGCGGGGCCGGCACTCGCAGGGAGCTGCGGGCGGTCGTGAGCGCTGCCCGCCGGTATGAGATCAGAACCGGGGTGCATGTTCCACACACCCTCAAGACCAACCCACAAAGGAGTGGTTCATGGACGGTGTACGAAGTCGTGCCAGGCACCTACCACGCGTGGTGCGCAGCACAAGACACTGAGGCTTGAGCTGTAAGCTCTCCATCGCCGCTGCCGCTACGCGCACGTCACGCAGACGCGCTTGCGCGACTTGGTCTCCGAGGTACCGTCCTCCACTGATTCGAACAGCGACTAGGCGACCTCCAATGCGACAACGTTCGCCGGGATGTCGACGTCTCCGACGTCGACCGAAAGGTACTCGCACTTGAGCCCGTCTGCGTTCATCTCTGACTACTCTATTCTCGGTGACGACAGCCTCGAGCGTTCGGATCGTACGGGTGACCTTGTCCGGCTTCAGAAGCCGTAGTCGATAGCCTTTCTTCCGGGGGGACCAACTCCGGGATCTATGCACTGTTTGCACCTTTTACGGGCCTTGTGTGGTTCGCCGAAGCTTGGGGGCGTGAGTGGTCCTCTCCCCAGCAAACAAGGAGGTGCGAGATGACGAACCACTTGATGACCTACCGGCAACTCTGTGAACGTCTCCAGATCCCCATCGGAACTGCCTACGCCTGGGTACACCAGGGACGGATCCCGCACATTCGTCTCACGGGGCGATCTGTGCGCTTCGACCCGGTCGAAATCGACACCTGGCTCCTGGAGCGCAGGAAGGTGGTGGAGGAGGTGCACGATGACTGACTTGTGGAGGCCGTCAGAGGAGGGCTCCGGGTTCATCCAGGGAGTCATGCAGGAGTACATCAACGAGCGGCCGTGGGAGTTCGACAAGCTCTGGGCCGAGCAAAAGCAGCGGATATCGAAGGAGGAACGGCTCCGGGGCCTTGGAATCCCGGAGGATGCGGTCAGGTGGTTTCTCTATGAATTCGGGCCGGAATACGCGAACTCGTCGGTGCTGAAGTGCGAGAACAAGTATGGAGCCGTCGACCCGGAGGGCTGGCGGCGTATGAAAAACAGCTACGGGAACGAGATACGGACTGTCTCCATGAACTGGGTGCTGGACCACCTCATGGGTCGGCGGCGCATCCTCTCTACCGGTAGGTACGACTATGACGCGAACGATGAGCCATACGGCATGCAGATCGTCTTCGACCTCGACAATCACTCCCCAGAACAGGGCAGAACTCTTCGGCCGAGGTATCATGCCATCCGGCGGCATTGGGCTTTGCCCCCCCTGGTAGTCAGGTCAAGCATCAGCAACGGACTCCATGTCATTGGCGGGTTGCCTCCCACCAAAGTGGCAGAAATCCAGGAGATGGGAGACCGCATCGCGTGCGCCAGCGGCCTTCTGGTACCGCAGGACGTCGAAATCTTCCCGAAGCATGGCCACACCATTCGGATGCCCTTCGGTACGGGCAGCACGCTCCTTGACCCGGAGACGCTGGAGCCCATGGAGGGATCTCTGGAGGATCACTTGTTACATGCGTACACCATACTTGAAGAGCACAGGATGCATAGCGACCTGCTCCTCAGAACCGAAAAGGTGCATGTCAAAACAGGATGTGACATCGCCATAGGACCGGTGTCGGCCTATCAACAGGAGAGGCTGAGTGCGGACTGGTCCGACGCCGAGCTCCTGCGGAGGGATGGCCTTCCCGGTCCTGGGACCCGCATGGAAGCCACGCTCAAGATGGCTCGTTACTACACGATGAAGTGCGGGGTCCGAAATGTGGACGAACTTGTGGACCTCCTGACACGGTTCATCGACCAGAAGCACAATGGGTGCTCCTCTCGGTACAGTAGGGATCGGAATGTTGTCATCAATGACATCGTTAGCATAGCGAAAAAGGCTATAACCTATGTCACTAACAACGGATACCCGTCAGGAGACGCACGTATACGTCTCAATCGTCTCGGCCCCTGCGACTACAACAAGGTGCTGGATCTCACCGTCGCCTTGAACCGGGACATCCAGACCCGAAACCCCCACAGGCTCTTCCAGGGCATCGCTGACCTCTTCGGATACGTCAAGTGGAAGACCGGAGGTAAAAGTCGAGCGGACGTCCAGATCCCAAAAAAGACGATGACCTTCCGATTCGCCGGATGGTCGAAGAACACGAACAGCAAGACGCACTATCGAAAGATGATCGATGGGCTGGTGCGGCTTGGAGCACTTCGGATAGTCGACTCTCGGTTCTGGACAGGCCGATGCAGGGTATACCAACTAATCCACGACTTCGACGTCGGCGGCAGCATCGACAACCATCGAGAAGGCCTCTCCACCGCACTATTAAACGCACCAACCGAGACAGTCTTAGAATTCTATGCCGGCAGCCGCTAGCAGAACGCCACGCTTGCCCTGATGTCGTTCGTCGACAAACGTCACCGCACCGGGGCCCTCTCAGGCGGACAAGCTCCACCTTTATCCGAAGAATGAAGTGTAACTCAGGTTTGTGCCCCATTAGGTACTTCGGGAAGTATAAGCAGGTACCCCTTGCGGTTCGGGGTTCACGAACTGGTGTTTTACCTTGGTGGACATCACGCGGCAGCAGGTCGAGACCTTCAGCTTCGACGCGGGCACGCTGACGGTCGTGGAGATGCAGCGTGCGACGAAGAAGATCGGCAGGGTAGGGTTCCGCTTCCACGATCTTCGGCACATCGCCGGAAGCCGTCTCCTCGCCGAAGGCGCGTCCCTCCCCGAGGTAGCATCCATCCTGGGTCACAAGACCCTCTCCATTGCCCGGCGCTACGCACACGTCACCCAGACCCGTCTACGCGACCCCATCTCCAAGGTCCCGGCCTCGAGCACCTCGACGGACAAAGACGAATCCCTTGCGCGTAGGTAGTTCAATCTCCGCTGCTACGAGCCGCACGCTCCATCCATGTGGGTGCATCCCGAGGCCGCGTCGCAGCCGTCCGCTGTGCAGGGGTCCCCGTCGTCGCAGAAGTCCTGGCCCTTCTCGACCCATGCGCACAGGCCTTGGTCGTTCTGGCAGACCTGGTCTTCGCAGATGAACCCGTCGGAGCATTGGACGTCCCACGCGCATTCGGGCGGCGCGACGCAGTGGCCGTTCAGGATGTCGCACGCGAGGCCCACGGCGCAGCCTGCGTCGCTCTTGCACTCGGGCAGCACCGGTACCGGTCCGCAGGTGAGGCCGCCCTGGCAGTACTCCCCCGGTCCGCACTGGTCATCTGTCCAGCAGAAGCCCACGGGTCGGCAGAGGCCGTCGATGCACGCGTAGCCCTCGTACATCGTGGAACACTCCTCGTCCGAGACGCAGGGCTCGTACACGTCGACGCTGCAGTGCCCCGCGATGCAGCCTTGGCCGGGGGCACAGTCGTCGTCCAACGCGCAGGCCGCAGGCAAGGGCACGCAGCCAGGGTGGCAGTACCAGCCAGCGGGGCAGTCCGAGTCCAGGATGCAGTCGTTGTTGTAGTCCCACACCATGCACACCGAGTACTCGCAGACCTGGCCCTCCGGGCACTCCACGTCGAAGACGCAGGGCGCGACGCAGGGCAGGCACTCGGGGGTCTGGATGCAGAGCGGGTCCGTCTCTCCGACGGAGTAGTCGCACACCGGCACGTGGGGGGCGCAGCCAGGGCCGTCACCACCGCAGAGCTGGACCTCGCACCAGTGATCTGCGCCGCACGCGCCCGTGACGCAGTCGTCGTCCTCCCAGCAGTCCCCGTCGAAGCGGCAGACGCCTGCGTCTTCGTCGCACCAGGAGTGCTTGTTCCAGAAGTTGCAGTCCGAGGTGTCCGCGCAGGAGACGTATATCCGGCAGCGCAGGTACTTGTCGCAGTAGAACTCCTGTGGG
>JBDRIT010000003.1:0-23224 GCA_043815665.1 Pseudomonadota bacterium | reverse complement strand
CAGTGCTCCCCTGCTACACCTCTTTTACTGGATGTTTTTGGCTGTCCTACGCGACTCGAACAAGACGCCGGCTCTACTTGACCAACCCCGATGGCAACATCACTCCGGCATTACCCGGTCAACTTCAGGCCAGCGTCCAAGGCCACAGGGGCCCTCTCTCGGTCTTCCCACCTACCCGGTCGTCCCTGCGGCGAGGGCCTTGAGGTACTGGTCGTAGGCGTAGGCCCGGTCCCGCTCCTTCCCGGTGATCTCCCGGGCGATCCCCAGGTTCTCCAACTCCCGGAAGGCCTTGGAGACCGTCGGGAAGGAGAGGTCGAGGGCCTGGTGGGTCTCCGGAATCGATGCGACTGGCTTCTGCTGGAGCTTGCGGTAGACCCGGAGGACCGATGCGGATCGACGCCCCAGCTGAAGGATACGGGCTTCATCCTCCTGGAAGAGGGTCTGGATGGCCCGGGCCGTCGTCACGACCCCGTTCGAGGTCTCGCGCACGCCCTCCAGGAAGAATCGGACCCACCCCTCCCAGTCCCCCTCGGTCCGTACCTTGTCGAGGCGGTCGTAGTACTCCTGCTGGTGGGTCTTGAAGTAGAGGCTCAGGTAGAGGATGGGCTGGGAGAGGGAGAGCGCCCGCTCCGCGCAGAGGAGCAGGGTGATGAGGAGGCGCCCCATGCGGCCGTTCCCGTCGAGGAAGGGGTGGATGGTCTCGAACTGCACGTGGGCCATGGCGGCCTTCAACAACAGGGGCATGCGGACCGGCTTGTCGTGCAGGAACAGCTCGAGCGCGCCGAGGCACTCCACGAGCCGCTCCGGGGGAGGAGGTACGAAGCGGGCGTCCCCCGGGCGGGCTCCCCCGATCCAGTTCTGCGAGGTCCGGAAATCCCCCGGCGTGAAGGCACTTCCCCGCCCTCTCTGCAAGAGCACAGCATGGATCTCCCGAAGAAGGCGGAGGGAGAGCGGGAAGCCCTCGGCCATGCGCTTGAGACCGTGCTCTACGGCCGCGACATAGAGGGAGACCTCCAGGACGTCATCGAGCGGTACCCCGGGCACCAGCTCGCTCTCGTACAGCAGGAGATCGGCCAGGGAGGACTGGGTCCCCTCGATCTGCGACGAGAGCACCGCCTCCTTCCTCACGTACATGTAGAGGAGGTGCGACACCTCGGGGAGCGCCTCGGCCAGGCCGTCGACCCGCCCCAGGGAGCGGTTGGCGCGCTCGAGGAGATCGAGGAGGTCCAGGGTCATCTCGAGCGGGGGTTCCGGGGGCAGAGGCGACGGCACGAAGGCCCGCACCTCCTCGCCGACCGTCGACGTCGTGACGTACGTTCCAGTTGTTCTCCTCGGCGTCATCTTTGTCGTCCTATGGAAGTACAGTTCAATAAGGCTGTCTGCTAATAAAACTTCTGCCGCTATCTTTTCATAGCGTCTGCTCCTTGTCTACTGTCATGTGCGAGGCTGGGATCCTGCTGCGGGCGACCTGAGCGGGGACATCTGCGGTCAGTGCGAGGGGCTGGCGGAAGGAATGGGCCGGGTTCTTAAACCTCTTTCCTGCGCTGGTCGAGCTCGGGGGGCTCGTCCGTCCGACTCCGTAGATTATACCCGAACGGGATGGAGCATCCTGAAACCAGGGCTTGCTATACCCGAAAGGGTACACTATCGTTGTTCTATCTCGACTTATACCCGAACGGGGGCAACATGAGCGATCCGCTGATTTCTTTCATCAAAGACCGACGTCGGTCCTTGGGGCTGACACAGAAGGACCTCGCCGACCGGGCAGGGGTCGGCCTTCGCTTCATCCGCAACCTGGAGCAGGGGAAGGTCTCGCTCCGCCTCGACAAGGTGAACCAGGTCCTGGCGCTCTTCGGACACCGCATGCAGCCGGCTGCCTTCCGCATGGAGATTGACGATGAGGAGAGCTGAAATCCTTATGAACGACCGGCTGGCAGGAACACTCGAAGAACATGATCGCGGATACGCGTTCACCTATGCCCCGTCGTACCTGTGAGCACTCCGGGGGCTGTTGCCATCAGTCTGTCGCTCCCGCTGCAAGCCGAGACGTACCATGACAAGCGGCTCTTCCCATTCTTTGACGGGCTGATCCCGGAGGGGTGGTTGCTCGATATCGTTGAGCGCACGTGGAAGCTGGATCCTCGCGACCGGATGGGGCTTCTTCTCGCCTGCTGCCGAGATTGCATCGGCGCGGTCTCGGTCATTCCCTTGGAGAGCGACGATGAGTAGCGTCAACTGCCGGATCTGCCTCGAGCCCCTCGAAGACGGCGCATCTCAGTACCATCACGGGTGTTGCAGGAAGCTCTTCGGGGCGCCACACGCGCCGGCGATGCCCTACACTTTGGAACAGCTGAACAAGATCGCCGAGGAGATCGTCCGCCGGAACGTCACGGTTCCGGGCGTCCAGCCCAAGATTTCGATGCATCTGGAAGCGGAAGGTGCGCGCGGCAAGGCTCGGCTGACCCTGGTCGGACTTGAAGGGGGATACATCCTGAAGCCGCCCGTCGAGCGCTTCCCTGAGATGCCGGAGCTGGAACACCTGACGATGCGCATGGCAGCTTGCTTTGGGATCTCGACCGTAGAATGCGGTCTCATTCCCCTCGGGGATGGCCAGCTGAGCTTCATCACGAAGCGGATGGATCGCGACGGAGGCATGAAGCTGCACATGGAGGACATGTGCCAACTCACCGATCGCCTGACCGAGCAGAAGTACCGCGGCTCCATGGAGCAGGTCGGCAAGGCGATCCTGCGACACAGCAGCAACCCCCTGTTCGACGCCCTGCGCTTCTTCGAGGTGACGCTCTTCTCCTTCCTGACCGGCAACTCCGACAGGCACCTGAAGAACTACTCGCTGCTCTATGGTGCGGAGGGTGAGATCGCGCTGTCCCCCGCCTACGACCTGCTCCCGACCGTCCTGCTCCTCCCGGAGGACGAGGAAGAGATGGCCCTCACGCTGAACGGGCGAAAGCGACGCCTGAAGAGGCGCGATTTCTCACAACTGGGCGCCTCGCTGAAGCTCACGGAGAGGCAGGTAGAGAACACCTATGCTCGATTCTCGGGCGGAATTGACCCGGCCACGGAGATGATCACCCGCGGGTTGTGCAGCCAAGAAATGAAGGACAGTTTCAAGGTGCTGCTGGAAGAGCGGGTGAAGCGCGTTGAGCTGTAGAGGAGCGTCGAGCCCGTGGTGTGCCAAAACACGATCGAGCCCTTCCGAGGCGATGATGAAGGCGATGAGGGTCGTGCTCCTGTCCCTCGGGCTGCTTACGATCTCGACCCCGGCGGCCCTCGCCGGCTGGGAGATCGGTCCAGCGGCGGGCCTTGATCGCAGACGGAACGTCGAGGATAATCCGGTCATACTCCAAGGGAGGGAAGGACCATGCGGGGAAGATGCATCGGATCCATCGGGGTTCTGGCCGGGTGCCTGCTGTTACTGGGCCCGCTCTCCTGCGACGACGGGGGGGAGGGCGGCCCCAGCGGACCGGGGGAGCCCTGCACCACCAAGGACGATTG
This sequence comes from Pseudomonadota bacterium, assembly GCA_043815665.1. Lineage (GTDB taxonomy): Bacteria > Myxococcota_A > UBA9042 > CAIXZC01 > CAIXZC01 > CAZNWW01. The sequence continues at coordinate 19,711 of JBDRIT010000003.1, read as the reverse complement.
CCTGCCCGAGCTCCAGTGCATCCTGGAGGTCTGCACTGCAGAGGAGCCGGAGTGCCCGGAGACGGGAAACTGCGCCGGGCTGGAGTGCGGTCCGGACCCGGTCTGCGGGGTGCTGTGCGGTGTGTGCGCGGGCGACGAGATCTGCACGGACTCGGAGTGCGTCGAGGTGAAGCCCGGCCCCTGGCTGGATCCGACCACCCAGCTCTACTGGGAGAACCCCGCGCCGGACGTGACCCTCACCCTGGAGGGGGCCATCCAGTACTGCGAGGACCTCGACCTGGACCACGGCGGATGGCACCTGCCCACCATCGACGAGCTGCGGAGCCTGATCGAGGGCTGCCCGGCGACGGACAAGAAGGGGGACTGCAACGTCAGCGAATCCGACTGCCTGGGCGTGGCGTGCAAGGACGCTGCCTGCGACGGCTGCGACCTCAAGGCCGGGTGGGGCGACGTGGCGACCTACTGGTCGGACACCCTCGCGGGGGAGTGCTGCAAGTACTGGTCCTCCACCCTCGTGGCCGAGCCCGCCAACGACGCCTGGTTCGTGAACTTCAACACCGGCCAGGTGTTCTACCAGGTCGTGGGTGTCGAGCTGAGGGTCCGCTGCGTCAAGTGACCGTCGAGACTCTTCTCCAGCGGCTTCGATCAGCGGTCCGTGCCCATCGATCTGCAGGTGGAGCGGGCCACCGGCTTCCTCAAGAAGCCCTACGGGGTCCAAGAACTCGGCGGCGCCGTGGCGCAGCTGCTGGGGAAGGTGACGACGGGATCGGGAACAGCCTCCTGACCTGGAAGGTCGGTATGTCCTCGGAGGCACCGGGAGTCCTCGACGATACTCCTGCATCGACTCCGGCTGCTCTGGTCCGATCGGTCCGACACAGCAGGGTCTCAGCGGCTTCGCTACGATGTCTGGTGAGAAAATCGGGTCAGCTCTTCTCGATGTCTCTGTGAAGGATTGTGACCTGGAAGCCGCTGCCGCGGAAGCGGTGGGCCGTGGCCTCGGTGAGGGCGACGGAGCGGTGGCGGCCGCCGGTGCAGCCGATGCAGACCATGAGCTGGGGCTTGCCCTCGGCGTCGTTGGCCGGGACCACCGTGTCCAGGAACTCGGCCAGGCGCTGGGTGATCTCCCGGGTCTGGTCCCATTGGTCGAGCCAGTCCCGGATCTCGGGGTCCATCCCGGTCTTCTCCCGGAGCCCCGCCACGAAGTAGGGGTTGGGGAGGTAGCGCACGTCGAAGAGGTAGGATGCCTCCGTGGGGATTCCGTACTTGAACCCGAAGGACATGAAGACGAGGTGCATGCGGCGCTCGTCCGGCACCATCAGGAAGTCGCGCACCCGGGTCTTGAGCTCGTGGATGGTGAGGGGCGCCGTGTCGATGAGCTGGGAAGCCTCCTCTCGGACGGGGGCCATGAGCTCCCGCTCCTTCTCGATCGCCTGGGAGACCGTGCGCCCCTCCGTGGCCAGGGGGTGGCGCCGTCGGGTCTCCGAGAAGCGGCGAACGAGGACCTCGTCGGTGGCCTCGAGGAACAGCATCCGGACCGTGTGACCCTGGGCCCTGGCGCTCTCGACGATTCGCTTCACCGAGGAAGGAAACTTGCGGTCACGGCTGTCCGCAACAAGCGCGATCCGGCGGACCTCGCCCGCGGCGACGAGGAGGGTCAGGAAGGTGTCCATGAGAGCCACGGGGAGGTTGTCCACCGCCAGGTATCCGGCGTCCTCGAGGACGTTCAGCGCCGTGGACTTCCCGGCGCCCGACAACCCCGAGACGATCACCAGATCCAGGCGGTCGTCCGCTGCCGTCATGGTCCCTCCGTCGGTCTGGTCGTCGAGGTGCTCCCGTCCATGTCCACGATCTCGTCATAGAGGGTCTCGCTGTCCGGCGCTGCGAGGAACCGCATCATGAAGTCCGGGCGGTCCATGAGGCGCCCGATGCGGGCGAGGAGTGTGAGGTGCAGCTCCGGCCGCCCAGCGGGGAGCAGGAGGAGGAAGACGGCGCGCACGGGCTCGGCGTCGGGGGCGTCGTCGAAGGGGATCCCCTGGGCACATCGGGCCACGGCGATCACGACCTGTTGGAACTGGTCGTGGTAGACGTGGGGCACCGCCAGGCCGCCACCGAGGGCCGTGGACTGCATCCGTTCCCGTTCCAGGAGATCCTTGGTGAGGCTGTGACCGTCGAGGCATGTGTACATGCGCTGGATCCGATGGACCATCTTCCCGAGACAGCTCTCCCGATCGCAGTAGGACGTGTCCGCCAGGACGAGTTCGCGTGCGAGGACGTCTTCGATCTTCATGAGTCTCCCTTCCGGCTCAGATGGCCTTCATCCGCTCCGATGAGGAGAGTAGACCGAGCTGCTGGCGGTATTTGGCGACGGTACGCCGTGCGATCTTGATGTTCTCTTTCTTGAGGACTGAAACGATGGCCTGATCGCTGAGGGGCTTCCGGGAGTCCTCCTCTTCGACCAGGGTGCGGATGCGTTCCCTGACGGCCTGGGCCGACAGATCCTCGCCGCGCTCATTTTCGATACGGGCCCCGAAGAAGTACTTGAGTTCGAAGAGCCCCTGGGGGGTCTGCGCGTATTTCTTGGTCGTGACGCGGCTGATGGTGGACTCGTGCATGCCCACCTCCATGGCGACGTCCCGCAGCACCAGGGGCCGAAGGAACCTGGGCCCGCTCTCCAGGAAGTCACGTTGGAAGCGGAAGATCGCCTCGGAGACCTTCTTCATCGTCGCCTGGCGTTGGTAGATGCTCCGTACGAGCCATACAGCGGAGCGGACCTTCATCTTCAGGAAGTCCCGGGTGTCCGCGTTCTTGTTCTGGTGGAGAACCCGTCGGTAGTAGTCGCTGACCTTCAACTTCGGCAGGCCGTTCTCGTTGAGCGTCACCACCCACTCTCCGTTGCGCCGCTCCACGAACACATCGGGGATCACGTACTCCGCCGCACCGGACGAGAAGCCCCGTCCGGGTTTTGGGTCGAGGCTGGCGATCGCGTCGATGACCCGCCTCATCTCCACGTCGGTGAGGCCCAGGCTCTTCTGGAGGTTCAACGCGGAGCGTCCGACGAGGTCGTCAAGGCGCTCGTCGATCACCTTGTGGACCAGGGTGTCCTCGGGGATGTGGAGGCGGGCCTGGATCAACAGGCACTCCCGCAGGGTCCGGGCGCCTACGCCAGGCGGGTCGAAGGTCTGGAGCCGAGCAAGCACCGCCTCCGCATACTCAGCATTGACCCCGACGGCGTCGCAGGCCAGCTGGATCCCGTCTCCTCTGAGGTAGCCGTTGTCATCGATCGCACCGATGAGCTCCGCTGCGACGAGCTGCTCCTCGAAGCCGAACGAGGACATGCGGAGCTGCCACATGAGGTGGTCGGAGAGGGTGTCCTCGGCGCTGGCGCGGTTCTCGAAGGCCGGAGTATCCTCCGCTGAGGACACGGGCCCGGACTGGGGTGGCCGGAAGGCCTCGTACTGCTCCAGGACCTTCTCGAAGTCCATGTCCTCCGGGGCGGCAGGAGCGGGGTCATGATCCGGGTTGCTGGGCAGCTCGCGGCCCGACTCCTCGGGCGAGAGCGTTCCGACAGCTGCGCCGTCGTCCGTGGGCTCCACTGACTCCTCGAGGGCCGGGTTCTCGGTGAGCTCCTGCTGGACGAGGCTCTCGAGCTCCAGCCGGCTGAGTTGGAGGAGCTTGATGGCCTGCTGGAGTTGCGGCGTCATGCGCAACTCCTGGGTCAACCTCAGATCTTGACGAAGCTCGAGCACTGAGCATCTCCCCGTCCCGAAGGACATGCCCGATCATAGCATCGGCGCTCTTGGCACGCAAGATGCAACGGGCCGAAATGCCTTGCTCAGAGACCCTCGACGCGTTCCAGGAAGGTGCCCACGGACTTGGACCAGGAGATGGTTGCGAGGTGAGGCGCAGGCGACTCTGGATCCGTTGGATCCTGGCGTTCAGATGTTCCCGATCCGAGTCGAGGAGGAGGGTCTGGTCGGCGACGCCAAGTTCATACTGCTTGCGGACCAGATCCCTGTTCTGGCTGGCCAGGGTCTCGAAGCGCTCCCCGGATCGCAGGGCGCGCTGCGCGTCCAGGATCCCCTGGCGGGCGGATTCGACCTGTGCGCGGGCCTGAAGGAGGGCCGCATCCCGGTTGTAGCGGGCCTCCCGGACCTTGGAGCGGGCCTGGTCGACCTGCGCGAAGCGGACCCCGCCGGCGAAGACGTTCCACTCCAGGGAGACCATGGCGCGCCATGAGAAGTTCTCCCCTGAGAAGCCCGTGTTCGAGGTCGCAGAGCCGTTCCAGACGGCGGTCAGGGTCGGCACGAACTGCATCCAGATGTCGGTCACGGCCCGCTCGGTCATCAGCGCAGCCTTGTCCATCATCTGTATGTCCAGGCGCCGTCCGAGGGTCGCGCTGTCCGGCTGCTCACCGTCCGGGGTCTCCGGGGTTGCTCCTGCGGCGACCTGGAAGGACGAATCCTCCTGACCCATGAGAATTGCGAGGCTCCGTCGGGCGTAATCGAGCCCGAGCTGCGTACCGGCGAGCCCGTCCTCTGCCTGGATCAACACCATGTCGAACCGGATCCGCTCGTTGGGCAGGGCCACCTGTGCGGCCTCCCGGGCCTTCAGGAGGGCGTCGTTGGCTCGGGCGATGGCGAGGTTGTCGGTCAGGAGATCCACGGCGGACTGGGCGGTGGCGACCCCATAATAGAGCTGCACGACGGCGAAGAGGAGGTTCTCTTCAGTGAAGCGGTCCTGGAGCTGCGCCAGCTCCCGCCCTGTGTAGACGTTCTTGATCTGCGGGAAGGTTCGGGCGTTGAGGAGCGAGATGCCCACGTTGATCGCGCCGTCCCAGTTGTGCCGTGACTGGATGACCTTGGCGCTGCTGGAAGAGGACGTGTCGGTGTCAGCCTCCGGTGGGGCGTCACAGAGCGACGGGGCAGGCCCCATGGTGGCCACATCCCAGCCTGCGCAGTTCATCGCGGCCAGGACATAGAGGTCGGTCATGCCCCCGAAGTCGATCTTGATCTCCTTGTCCGCAAGGGAGTAGGAGCCCGTGACGTTCACGAAGGGAAGCAGCAGGGTGTAGGCCATGCGGACCTGGGCCTGCGCCTGGACGATCTTCTCCTTGGAGGCCTTGAGCTGTGGGCTGTGGGCCCGGGCCCGATTCAGGGCGTCCCGGAGCGTCAGGGAGGGCAATGTGTTGTAGGCCGCGTCCTCCGCCCGGGCCCTGCCGGCCGGGGCGGTGACGAGGAGGACGACGAAGGCGGCGGCCAGGAGGCCGGTGGTTCGAGCGGTGGTCATGGGGGTCTCCTGCGTCATACCGCGGTCATCTTCGAGGAGATCGCGTCGATGAGGCTCCAGGCGATCAGGCTGACGAGGACGAAGCCGGCCAGCGTAGCGACCCATCGGAGCGCAGGGACGCGCTGGAAGACGTTGGCCGTGGCGACCCTGGCGCGCTCGATGAGGTAGTACATGGCCGGCACCACCAGGAGGGTGAGCACCGTAGCGAACACCAGCCCGTAGATCACGGCGATGGCCATGGGGCCCCAGAACTCCATGGAGCCAGTGCCGGTTTCCATGTGCAGGGCCCGGAAGTCGAAGTCCCACCCCTGGGCCATGGGGATCAAGCCCAGGGTGGTGGTCCCGGCGGTGAGGAGCACCGGCCGCATGCGCACCGTGCCGGCCTCCACCAGTGCCTCCACCAGCTCATAGCCCCGGCCGCGGAGCTTGTTGATGAAATCGATGAGCACGATGCCGTTGTTCACCACGACTCCAGCGAGGCTGATGATCCCGAGGCCGGTCACCATCACGGAGAAGTTCATCCCCGTGATGATCAGGCCCCAGAGTACGCCGATCATCGACAGGACCACCGAGAAGAGGATGATGAACGCCTGCCCGATGCTGTTGAACTGGGTCAGGAGCACCATCGCGATGAGGAAGAGTCCCACCAGGAGGGCCTGCATCAGGAACCCCTGCGCGTTCTCCATCTCCTTGTTCTCGCCAGTGTAGGCGAGGGACGCTCCGCGGGGGTGGTAGTCCTTGAGGAGGGCCTTGGCCTCCTTCAGGATCTCCGCGCCGCTGCGGCCCTCCGCGTCTCCGCTCACGGTGATGACCCGCTTTCGGTCCTTGTGCGAGATGGTGGTGGGCCCTACGCCTCCGTCGATCCATGCGACGGTCCGCAGGGGCACCTTGCGGCCCTCCTTCCCGGCCACCACCAGGTTCAAGACATCCTCCCGGTCCTTGCGGAACTGCTCCTGGAGGCGGACCGTTACGTCGAACTCGTCTTCTCCCAGGCGGTAGGTCGTCGCCTTCAGCCCGAAGACTGCGGTGCGCACGGTGCCTGCGACCACCCGCATCCCCTGGAGGATCAGGAGGTTGGAGAGGACGGGGTCGATGCGGAGGCCCAGCTCCGGCCGGCCCTCGGAGTAGTCGTCTGCGAGGTCCGTGAGGCCCTCGATGTCCTTGAGCCTGTCCTTGACCTCCTCCGCCACCAGGCTGAGGACGCCGTAGTCGGTGCCAGAGATCTCGATGTTCACGGGCTTGCCCGTGGGCGGGCCCCTCTTCTCCTTTTCGATGCTGATCTCTGCGCCGGGGATCGTCTCGAGGTGCTTGCGCAGCGCCTCGATGGTCTCGAAGGGACTCTCTGTCCACTCCCGCCGGTCCTGGAAGTCGATGGAGATCCGGGAAGAGTTCGATGTGGAGGCTCCTGCGGTGAACCGGCTCCCGCCGCTGATCCCGACCTCGGCGATGTAGTGTCGGATGTTGTCCTGATTCGCCAGGAAGGCCTCGACCTTGCGCGTGATCCCGTCGGTGGTCGACAGCTCTGTTCCTTCCGGTGCTTTGACGTTGATCGCACCGCGTTCCGGCGTGGTGGAGGGGAAGAACTCCACCTTCGGATCGGTCTCCCTGAAGAGCATCACGGACCCCACGAGGACGCCGAGCATGGCCAGGATCACCAGGGGGCTCCACCGGATGGTGAATCGGAGGAGGTGCCGGTAGCCGCGCATGAAGAGGGGCTCACGGGGGGGGGGCGGAGCCGTCTCTGCGGCCTCATCCCCGTCCCCGCTCCTCTTCCGGAGCTTCTTGAAGAGCCTCTTTGAGCTGCGCTCTTTGATGACCATGAAGGCGGAGGCGATCACGGGGTTGATGACCAGCGCGACGAAGAGGGAGGACGAGAGGGTGATGATCAGGGTCAAGGGCAGGTAGCCCATGAACTCGCCCATGATCCCGGGCCAGAAGAGCAACGGGAAGAACACCGAGAGGGTGGTGAGAGTGGACGTGATCACCGGCCAGCCCACCTCCTGGGTGCCCTCCCGCGCCGCGGTCATGATGTCCTTTCCCTCGGAGGCATGGCGGAAGATGTTCTCCACCACGACGATCGCGTTGTCCACCAGCATCCCCAGGGCCAGCACCAGGGAGAAGAGGACGACGAAGTTCAGGGTCACGTCGAGGGCCGAGAGGATCACGAAGGAGACCATCATGGACAGGGGGATGGCGAGGGCGACGAAGAGCGCGTTGCGCCCGCCCACGAAGAGGAACAGCACCAACATCACCAGGACCAGCGCGGTGACGATGTTGTTCTCCAGCTCGCGAACCATGTCCCCGATGTGCTTGGAGTAGTCGTTGAGGTAGGTGATCTCGGTGCCCGCAGGGAAGGTTCCCCGACGCTCCTCCACCATCTTCTTGATCTTCCCGACCACGTCGACGATGTTCGCGCCGGGCTTCTTCTTCACCGAGAGGGACACCGAGTTGGTTCCCCGGTACCGGGCGAAGGTCAGGTCCTCCTTGAAGTCGTCGACCACTTCGGCCACGTCTCGGACGAGGATCGGGTGCCCGAACTTGGTCTCGATGACCATTCCCTTGATGGTCTCGGGATCCTTGATCTCGTTGGCGATCCGGATCGTGTATTGGAGCTTCCCCTCCTTGACGTCCCCGCCGGGGATGTTGACGTTCTCCGCCTGGAGGGCCATCACCACCTGGTTCAGGGACAGCTCGTGGACATTGAGGAGATGGGGGTTGACCTCCACCCGGATCTCCCGCTCTACGCCCCCCGAGAGGTCCACTTCGAGGACGTCGGGCAGGGCCTCCATCTCGGACTGCAGCTCCTCGGCGATCGAGGTGTAGCGTACGGGCCCCGCGGGCCCCGAGAGGGAGATCTGCAGGATCGGCCAGTCGGAGCTGGAGATCTGCTGGACCACCGGCTCCTCGATGTCTGAGGGGAGCTTGGAGCGGGACCGGTTCACCCGGTCCTGGACCTGCTGCGTCGCCCAGACCGTGTCCACGTCGGGCATGAACTTGACCACCACCTGGCCGACGCCCTCCATGGACATGGAGGTCATCTCCTCCACGTCGTCGAGGTCCTCCAGCTCGGTCTCGAGGTGGTTGGTCACGAGGCTCTCGATGTCTTCCGGGCCGACGCCGGGGTAGGGTACGGCGACGATGACATAGGGCATCTTGATGTCCGGCGCGGATTCCCGCGGGAGGGACAGATAGGAGACCATCCCGATCACGACGATCAGGAAGATCAGGACGAAGACGGTCGTCCGGTGTCTGAGCGCGAAGTCGGTGGGACCCATTCTCGTCTCCTGCTACTTCTGCTGCTCGTAGATCCTGTCCCCGACCTTCAGCACGGATGGCCGTTCGCCTCGGATCACCACTTCGTCGCCGTCGTTGGCGATGCGGGTTCCGACCACGACCACGCGCTCTCCCTCCTCGAGCCCCGCCTTGATGGCTGCAATCCCTTCCTGGACCCCGGCGATCGTGACGTTCTTCTGCCGGACGACGCCATCCATCTCCACCAGGACGGTCTTGCCGTCCTGGGTGTCGAGGATCGCGTCCCGTGGGACGAGGACCCCCTCGTAGCGGGTGAGCTCCGGCGCGACTTCGCAGATCATGCCCATGCGGAGGGTGCCGCCCGTGTTGTCCAGCTCGACCTCGATGGGGAAGGTGGCGTTCTGGGGATTCGCCTGGGAGTCGATGAGGACAACGATCCCCTTGCGGCGCGGGATGCGGTCGCCGTGGCAGGCCGCCTCCAAGGTCCTCCCCTCTTCGAAGTACAAGATGTCCTTCCCGGAGACATCGAACACCAGGCGGGGCCGATCGAGGATCAGGAGCTCGAACAGCGGGACCCCGGGGCCGACCATCTCTCCTTCGTCGATGTTGCGCATCTGGAGGAGGGCCTCCTGGCCGGGCTCCAGAGGTGCGTTGACCCGGGTCTTGCTTCGGTGGAGCTTCGCACTCTCCAGGGCCAGCTCCGCCTGTGCGACCTGAATGATCGTCGCCTCCAGCTCCTTCTCCCGAATCGCCAGGGATTCAAGGGACGCCCGGGCCCCTTCGAAGGCTGCCTCGGCCTGGCGCAGCGCGGCCTGGGCCGCATCCTTGTCCTCGTCTCGGGCCCCCTTGCGCACCAGGCGGTAGCCCTGGAGGGCCTGGTTGTATCCCGCTGCCGCGGATTTGAAGGCCGCCTCGGTCGTGTCCAGCTGCTGCTGGTTGCCCGCACCTGCGGCGACCAGGGACTTGACGCGAGTCAGCTGGGTCTTCGCGTTGTCCATCCCCGCCTCGGCGCCTTCAAGGACGGCCTTGAGCTGCGCCTTCTCCTCGGTGCGGGCCCCCGCCTCCACCAGGGCGAGCTGTGCCCGGGCCATGTCCACGGCGGCCTGGGCCTGCTTGAGTCCCGCGTCGATCTGGGCCTCCTCGAGCGCGATGGTCTGCTCCACCTGATCGATGCGGATCATCGCCGCCGACAGGTTCTGGGTCGCCTGCTCCTCGGCGAGCCGGAAGGGCTCCTCGTCGACGAGGAGCAGCAGGTCGCCGGCGTGCACGGTGTCTCCCTTCTCGAGGGGCACCGTGAACGCGATGCCGCCGATCTCGGCGCTCACCAGAATCGATCGACGGGCCTCGATCCTGCCATAGTAGTTTCCCACCTCGCGGACGATGCCCCGGCGCGCGACCATGATCTCGATGGACGTTCGACCGTCGAGCTCGGCGGGCGCGATCTCGGCTCGGGTCCCGGTGCACCCGGCCACCAACGCCCCCAAGAACGCCCCCAAGAACGCCACCAGCATCCACTTGCTCATCGGCACCTGCATTACGTCAGCTCCTTCCCATCCGAGTTGGCCAACAGGCCGCAGAAGAGGATCTCGAGGAACTCGGTGACGACTCCGTCCCCGTCCTCGCTGTGGTTCATGGTGTCCATGATCATCGCCCGGAGGCTCCCCAGCAGAAGGAGAGCGACCCGGGTGGTGTTCATCCCCCGGAACTCTCCGGATGCGACTCCGTCCTGCAGGACCCCCTCGAGGAGCATCAGCTCGCCCTGCCTCTGGCGACGCAGGTGTGCATGCACCCGATCGGGGAACTCCAGGTCCAGGCGGCCGAACTCACGCACGGTCCCCACGAGCTTCCGGTGCTCTGCGATGAGCTGCCCGGCGTAACGCCGCAGCTGGTCCGCGGCGGAGGACGCCTGCGCGATGGTGGCGCGCTGGTGGGCCAGGTACTCGTCGTACATCTCGGCCACGACTGCGCCGAAGAGAGCGTCCTTTCCATCGAAGTAGTGGTAGAGCGTCGCCTTCCCCAGGGACGCCGCGCGCGCGACGTCTTCCAGCGCGGTCTTGCGGTACCCGTAGCGAAGGAAGACCTCACGGGCAGAACGGATGATGTGAGCCCGCCTCTCCGAGCGCTTCTCGTCTCTCAATCTCCGCCCCCTCGCCGCGGCCCCTGAACATTTTCGACCGATCTGGTTCGGTCGTCTGAAAAGGTACTCACAGAACCTCTCGGGTCAAGAGTCAGTTTTCTCTTCGGGTGTCGTTTCAGCAGCGGACGGGAAGGTTACTCGATCCGGTGCGGATCCCCCGGGGCCCCGGAGGGCGGCTCCCAGTTGCCGAGGACGTCCCCGAGGTGGGACCGCAGGATGTTGAGGATCGCCACCTCCCGCGGAGAGAGCTGGGCCCGCACCGCCGGATCCCGATGCATGCTCTCGGTGAGGGTCTCGGCGAGGCCCTGGGCCGCCTTTCGTGCGCCGTCCGCGGTGAGGGAGCGGATCAGGATGAGCAGCGCCCGCGGATCCCGGGGGTATCGAAGGGAGGCCTCGGCCAGGATGGCCTGGCACTCCTTGTGGAGACCCAGATCAAAGTAGAGGCGGGCCAGGCGGTGCCAGCCTCGTTGCTGTGCATCGGGCGGCCCCGTTGCGATGATCCCGAGCTCCTCGGCCTCCATGCGCTGGGCCCAGGGCTCCCGGAGCATGCGCAGTCCGTGGAAACGCCGGATCCTGCGTTCGAGCTCGAAGGACCGCGTGTCCTTGTGGCTCGTGCCCTCCAGATCGAGACCGCGCGCCGCGTACCAGGCCCGCATCCGCTCGAACACGGCGTCGTTGGCGGGGGTGTTCCGGAGGTAGACCCAGGCGACCTCGTCCCGGTACGCGAGGATCCAGAAGAAGCGGCGATAGTCGAACCAGGGGAAGGGCATCGGGTGGACCACCACCTCGAAGTGGGAGCGCTTCCAGGCCGCATCGATGGCGCGGCGCCGGATCCCCGGGTTCTGGATGGTGGTGAGGACGTGGGTCTCCAGGTCGCTGAAGTTCCCCCGTCCGTCGGTGTAGACCCGGACGCAGGGCCAGAGGCGGTACAGGAGGTACCCGCCCCAGGGGGCATGGTTGAGGACCCCTCCGCATGCGCCGATATCCTCCAGGAAGTCCGCGGCTCCCACGGGGAACTCTTCGGGTTCGAGGTCCATCGCTACGGTGCGAATCATCCTGGGGGCGCCGCCGTGGAGGTGGTTCACCAGGTAGTTGACGTTCATCAGCCCCAGGGCCAGGGCCGTGGCGACCACCGCGAGATCCCTGGAGGACGGGAGGCGGCGCCCGGCCCGATGGGGCGCCGGTATCCAGATCGTGGCGACCAGGGTGGCGATGAGGCCGCCCAGCCAGACGAAGCGCACGTGCTCCAGGCCGAGGATCCCCAGGGGCATGGCCATGCCGATGAGGCGCCAGTGGAACTCGCGCAGGTGCCAGCCCTTCCGCACGACCCGCAAGGTGCTCGTCCCGACGAGGACCGCCAGCCAGAGCAGGGGACCCAGCGCCGCCAGGTGCTCGTGCCAGGTGGTGGCGGCCTCGAAGAGGAAGCGGAACGTGTTCATCCACTCGGGGATGAACACCTCGGAAGGCCCGAGCATGAAGAAGGCCTGGTACACGCCCCGGGCGAACCCGGGCATGGCCAGGGCCAGGAGCAGGGGCGTGGTGCTGAGCGCTGCCTCCCGGAGCAGCTCCCCCCAGGGCACCGGGGGCGCGTGCTCGGCGTGGACCTCCCCGGCGCGCTTCGCGGCTGCGGTGAGGTCCTCCAGCAGCAAGCCGAACCCGCGGCCGGCGATGAGGAGGAAGAGGAGGAGGACGCCGCCTCCGTGGAGGTTGGCCCATGGGATGGTGAGGGCGAGGAGGTAGAGCACGTGTCGGCGGGTCCATCGGCGCTCCAGGAGCACGGGCAGCGCGAGGACCGTGAAGAGCAGGTTGAACGCGTCGGGCCGGCACCGGATCCGGTCCGCGAACCCCACCAGGACGGGCACCACGCCCAGGAGCACCGCGAGGCCGCTGCCGGTGCGGCGCCACAGGAACAGGGCCAGGAGCGCGAAGGCCGCCCAGATCACCGCCGCGTGGACGCCGCGCACCAGGGTGAGGCCTCCCGCCTGATCCAGCCCGTAGACCAGGACCTCGTATCCCCACTGGAAGGTGTGCCAGGAACGCTCGGGGTCCACGGAGGAGAAGATGTCCGTGGAGGGGAGGGCACAGTTCTCCACGATCCATTGGCCCGCCTTGATGTGCCAGAAGATGTCCACGTCCCAGATGGGGCGGAAGAAGCAGAACGCGTAGACGACCCCGATCACGGCAATGGCCGCGAGGATCAGGAGCTTCTGTCGTCGGTCCAACGGGCCTCCCGGTGGTGAAAGGTGGGCGCGGATCGAGGCGTCCAGCCGACGATCCTCGCACAGATGCGGGATCCTGTCGACACACTGTGAGTGCCGGATCCGAGCAGGAAGTTTGTCCATCGGTCGGGTCGTGGTGATATTGTCTTCGCTTCGCAGGGGGGAAGACATGCGCGTGCTCATCGGCCTGACGTTTCTGTTGCTCTTGACCTCGGTGACCGCTGCCGAGAGCGAGCGCCAGGGTGCGGTGTCCCTCGAGGAGATCGGGAGGCGCCTCCTGGACGACGGGATGCGGAGCGGCCAGGCCATGGCCCTGCTCACCGAGCTCTGTGAACAGGCTCCACACCGTCAGGCCGGAAGCGGGGGGGGGCGGACCGCGGAGACCCTCGGCCGCAGGTGGATGGAGCGGTTCGGGTTCCAGGAGGTCCGGCAGGAGAGCTTCGAGGTGCGGCACTGGGAGCGGGGCCCCGTCGAGCGTGCGGCCATGGAGATCCCCTCGGGAGAGACAGCGTCCCTCACGGTCTGCGCGCTGGGCGGCAGCGTGGGCACTCGGTCGGGGGGCATCACCGCGCCGGTGCTGGAGGTCGGGGACCTCGAGGAGGTGGCGACGCGGGCCGACGAGGTGAAGGGGCGGATCGTCTTCTTCAACCGGCCCATGGACCCCACCAAGGTCATGACCTTCCAAGCCTATGGAGGCGCCGCGGACCAGCGGGTACACGGCCCCTCGGTGGCGGCGAAGTACGGCGCGGTGGGCGTCGTCGTGCGGTCCATGACCCTCAAGGCGGACGACGTCCCCCATACGGGGATCATGATCTACGAGGACGACGCGCCGAAGATCCCCGCTGCGGCCCTGGGCTTCCGGAGCGCGGACCGCCTGGCCGAGGCCCTGAAGCAGCACCCGGGCCTGTCCCTCACCCTGGAGCTCTCGGCGAAGGAGCTCCCCCCTGTCGAGGCCCGGAACACCCTGGGCCAGATCACCGGCTCCGAGCGTCCGGAGGAGGTTGTGGTTCTGGGCTGCCACCTGGATGCGTGGGACAAGGGTTGCGGGGCCCATGACGACGGCGCAGGCTGTGCGCAGGCCGTGGAGGCGTTGCGGCTCCTTGGGCGTCTGGGGCTCCCTCTGCGGCGCACGGTGCGGGTGGTCCTGTACATGGACGAGGAGATGGGGGGTGTGGGGGGGAAGGCCTACGCGGGAGCCGAAGCCAGGAAGGCCGAACCCCACGTCTACGCGATCGAGTCCGATCGCGGCGGCTTCGTGCCCCTGGGGTTCTCGGTGGACGCGGAGGATCCCGTCGTGGAGGGTCTCCGGCGGCGCACCCTTCCGATGCTGAAGCTTCTCGGGCTCCACGACCTCGAGCGGGGCGGAGGCGGCGTGGATATCGGGCCCCTGGTGGAGATCGGCTGCACCACCATCGGCCTGATCCCCGACTCCCAGCGCTACTTCGACGTCCACCACTCGGACAACGACGTCCTGGAGGCGGTCCATCCCCGGGAGCTGGAGCTCGGTGCGATCGCCATGGCGGCCCTCGCCTACGCGCTGGCCAATGAGTCGCGGTTGACCCGCATCTTCGGGCCGGCGTTGAGTCCGCGCCCCTTGCCTGTATACTGTTCACAAGCCGACAACCAGCCCTGGGAGGTGGTCCATGGTCCGGCGACGTGCCCGACTCATCCTGGCGATCTGTCTCATCGTCGGAGCGACGGCCGCATGTGATGGCGGCAGCGGAGGGAGCTCCGCACCGGGGGAGGACCTCCCCGCCCCGCTGGACACCGCGCCCGAGGTGGCGCCGGACACGCCCTGTGTCCCCGCCTGCGAGGGCCCCGGTGGCCCGAAGCACTGCGGCGATGACGGCTGCGGCGGGACCTGCGGGACCTGCCCGGGGGACCAGAGCTGCACGGATGACGGGAGCTGCGAGCCCGAATGCGGTAACGGCCTCTGCAAGGTCTTCGAGAACTGCAAGTCGTGCCCCCAGGATTGCGGCGAGTGCTGCGGGAACGGGACCTGCGACGGGGGCTGGGGCGAGGACTGCGGCACCTGTGCGGACGACTGCGGCTGTGATCCCCCGGGGTCCTGTCGGGAGGGGGAGTGCGTCGGCTGCCTCGACAGCGCCGGGCTCGAGGGTGGCTTCCTCGACACCTGCGGGGACCACCCGGACTGTCTGTTCGGGATCTGTGTCCCAGGCGAGGTGGTCAGCCTCTGCTCCTGCGCCTGCATGGACACAGGAGACTGTCCCGAGGGCTGGGCCTGCGAGATCTCGGATCTGTTCGGGACCGACATCATGTTCCTCTGTCAGCCGGACCCCGACTGACATGGATCAACGGGTCGACGACTTCCTCTACCACCTGCGCTTCGAGCGGGGCCTGTCCCCGCGCACTGTGGTGGCCTACGGGTCGGATCTGGGCCAGGCGGGGGTGTTCCTGGCGTCCCGTTCCCGGGGCTTCGTCGACTGTGATAGCGGCGATCTGGAGGGCTTCCTGGTGGCGCGGGCGGAGGCTGGGGACAAGCCCCGCAGCCGGGCCCGGAAGCTCTCGGCCCTCCGGACCTTCATGGCCTGGCTCCTGGATCGGGGCCATCGGGAGGCGGACCCCACGTCCCGTATCGAGGGCGCTCGTGGGGACCAGGGCCTGCCCGTGATCCTCAAGGTCGAGGAGGTGGAGCGTCTCCTCGATGCGCCGGACGTCCGTCGGCCGGAGGGGATCCGGGACCGTGCCATGCTGGAGATCGCCTACGGCAGCGGGCTGCGGGTGTCGGAGCTGGTGGGATTGCGCATCGGCGACCTGGACATGGACCGGGCGTTGCTGCGGGTGACCGGGAAGGGACGCCGCCAGCGGATCGTGCCCACCAGCCAGACCGCGGTGGAGCGGGTGGAGACCTGGCTCGCCTCCCCCCGAGCTGAACTCCTTCGGGCAGCGACCCGGATCCGGCCGGACGCTCGCGCGGCCCTCTTCATCAGCCGCCGCGGCGCGCCCCTCACCCGCCAGGGGTTCTGGAAGCTCCTGAAGAGGTACGGCCGCCAGGTCGGCCTCCCCGACGACCTCCACCCCCACACCCTCCGGCACTGCTTCGCCAGTCATCTGTTGGCTGGAGGTGCGGATCTGCGGGTGGTCCAGACCCTGCTCGGCCACGCGGACATCCGGACGACGGAGATCTACACCCACGTGGAGATCTCGCATCTGCGCGCGGAGTATGCCAAGAGGCATCCGCGGGGGCGTTGATGGATGGGCAATGGACAATGGACAATGGATCCAGTAGGAGACGCTCATTGGTGTCGATCAATGGTCGGGGAGCATTCCAGGAAGCTCGGTTTCGTGACTCGCACAGGGGCGTAGCGCGGCCCCTGTCCATTGTCCATTGTCCATTCCTCCTCCCACCATCGTTCCTTGCCCCATCCACCTCCTCTTGCTACATTCCCCGCGGATTCACGTGCCCGGGTCAATAGAGTTCCGATGCAAACAGAGCACTCCTTCCTCCCGCTCCTCCTGATCGCCGCGCTCGCGTTCGTTGTGCCCGTCGTCGTGGCGCGGATGCGATGGTTCCAGGCCCCGGCGGTGGTGCTGGAGATCCTGTGCGGGATCGTCGTGGGGCGGAGCGGCCTCGATCTGGTGCAAGAGAATGACGTCCTGGGCTTCCTCTCCCTGTTCGGCTTCATCTACCTGATGTTCCTCGCTGGGCTCGAGATCGACTTCCGTCGCCTCAAGGTCCAGTGGGGGGCCCGCCGGGAGGAGGGGCTCTTCAAGAATGCGTTCTTCCTGGCGGGGGCCTTGTTCGCAGGCACCGCCGCCCTCTCCGTGGCGGCGGCCTGGATGTTGAGCCACACGGGTCTCGTGGAGGCGAACAGCGTGCTCCTCCTGGGCCTGATCTTCGGCACGACCTCCGTGGGTGCGGTGGTTCCCACCCTCAAGGAGCGGGGGGAGATCGGATCGCCCTTCGGCCAGGTCCTGCTCCTCGCGGCCATCGTCGCCGACGTGGTGACCATCGTGGCCCTCACGGTGGTCCTGATCCTCTTGACCGAGGGGGTCTCCTGGGAGCTGCTGGTGGTCGCGGTGATGTTCCTCGTGATCTACCTCGCTGTGAAGATCGGTCACACCCTGAGCGAGCGGGGGTCTCTCGCCAGGCTCTTCGGCGGCGTGATCTCGGCGTCCACCCATATCAAGGTGCGAGGGAGCCTGGCCCTGCTCCTGGTCTTCGTCGCCTTGGCCGAGGTCATCGGCGCGGAGATCGTCCTGGGTGCATTCCTCGCGGGCGCGCTCGTTTCCATCTATACTCCGCGTGCTCACGACCTCCTCACCCACAGGCTCGAGGCCCTGGGCTACGGGTTCTTCGTACCCATCTTCTTCATCATGGTGGGGGTGCGCTTCGACCTGTCGGTCCTCAGCGGGGGCTGGCAGACCCTCGGGATGCTCGCCGGGCTCGCGGTCGTGGCCTACTTTGTCAAGGTGGTCCCTGCGGTGGCCGTGCTCAGCGCCCGCTTCGGTCGCCGGCGGGCCTTCGCCGGCGGGCTCCTGCTCAGCTCGCGCCTCACCCTGATCATCGCAATCTCCGCGGTGGCCCTGAGCCTGGGTTTGATCTCCGACGCAATGAACTCCGCGGTGATCCTCCTGGCGATCATCACCTGCACCGTGTCCCCCGCCCTCTACGCCCGTATGACCCCGAAGCAGGTCCGTCACCAGCGACGGGTCGCCATCTTCGGGGCGGGTCGGGTGGGGCGGGAGCTGGTTCGCCGGCTCGGTGACCAGGGCGTGCCGATGCTGCTGTTCGACGAGGACCCTGGGCAGCTCCGGAAGCTCGGGGAGTCGAGCGCCCGTACCGTGCTCGGGGATGCGTCGGATCCCAAGGTGCTCCGGGATGCGGGGTTGACCGAGGACGACGTCTTCATCGCTGTGACCGGGGACGACCAGAAGAACCTCAACGCCTGCCTGGTCGCCCGGGACATCGCTGCGGTCTCCAAGACCATCGCCAGGGACAACAACCCCGACAACACGAACCGGTTCTCTCAGGCAGGGGTGATCCCCCTGGATCTCACGGCCGCCCTCGCTGTGACCCTCGAGAACATCATCCTCCGCCCAGACCTGGTGCACCTGCTGATGCACGAGAGCCTCGAACACGCCGCCTTCGAAATCAAGGTCCGCCGCCTCCCCGATGGGGTCCGTCAGGTCAAGGACATCGGCGGCATGGACGACACCCGGCTCGTCCTGATCCGCCGGGAGGAGGACGTCCTTGTCCCCGTCGGGACGACGGAGCTCTGTCTCGGCGATCGAATCGTCGCGTTCGGGCCCGAGTCGGATCGGTATCGCCTCTCGAATCTCTTTGAAGGAGAAGCCCCATGAAACCCTACCTGTTCCGAATCCCCGAATGGCTCGGACGGATCCCCGAGTGGATCCCCGGCCTGGGGGGAACGCAGATCGGTGGACGGCCGATCTTCTCCTACGGCGTCATGCTGGGGATCTCCTTCCTGGTCTGCGCGGTCCTGGGGCTGCGCCTGGCGACCCGGCTCGGGGCCGATCGGACGAAGACCCCGGGGCTCATGCTCTGGGCCGCCGTGGGCGCGATCCTGGGTGCGCGGGTCCTCTACTTCGCGGCGTCCGCTCCCGGGACCTTCACCCTGGCCCGGTTCTTCCGGTTCCAGGACGGCGGCCTTGTGGCCTATGGCGGGTTCCTCGGTGGCATCGGGGCCAGCCTCATCTATGCACGGATGGCCCGGATCGACTGGCTGACCGTAGCGGACGGCTTTGCACCCACCCTGCTCCTGGGCACCGGGATCACCCGCACGGGTTGTTTCCTGTACGGGTGCGACTACGGCCAGCCCACCACGCTGGCCTGGGCCCTCCGCTTTCCTCGCTGGGACAACCCGGCGGTCACTCCGTGGATCAAGGGGAACGCACCAGCGTACGCGGATCACCTCAACCAGGCCCTCATCACCCACGGACAAGGGTTCTCCGAAGGGGTCCACCCCACACAGCTGCTGATGTCGATCAATGGCTTCCTCGGCTTCGCCGTGCTGATGGTGCTCCTCCCCTATCGTCGATTCAGGGGGCAGTTGATCGCCGCGTTTCTGATCTACTACGGGGTCTCCCGGTTCCTCGTCGAGCTCCTCAGAGGGGATGCAATTCGGGGGGTGGGGGTCCTCGGGACCCCCTTCAGCACCTCGCAGTTGATCTCACTTCTCCTGGCCCCCGTTGGCGTCGCTCTGTGGTTCTACCTGGGCCGCCTCCACCAATCGCAGCAAAGATCTAAATAAACATTGACAGCCCCCAGGGGCTCCCGTATAACCCGCCCCACGCTCTGGGAGCGGCTCGGTCTTCCGAGTGCCTTGACAACCTGCTCGACCCTGACCGGGTGCCAGAAGAAAGTTTCCGTCGGTCGAAAAAAGTTCTTGACGGAGACTGCAGCGTTGAATATATTGCTACGCCGCTGCCATGGAAACCTGAAGGGCGGCGCAGGATGAAAACCTGATGTTTTGAGGGCTGGAAGCAGATGCGGAAAGTTTCCTCTTGACATGAAAGAGAGGGGGGCAGTATGCTCCCAACCCGTGCCTGAGCGGCACTGTGGTTTGCTCTTTGAAAACTGGAAGACAGAATAGGAAATCACTACGAGTCGGATCCTAGTTAATTGTTTTCTTTGATTCTTCGGAAATTTCCACGTCTTCGGACGAGGATATAAATTTACTGGAGAGTTTGATCCTGGCTCAGAACGAACGCTGGCGGCGCGCTTAACACATGCAAGTCGAACGAGAAAGTCCCTTCGGGGGTGAGTAAAGTGGCGCACGGGTGAGTAACACGTGAGTAATCTACCTTTGAGTGGGGGATAACGGTTCGAAAG
>JBDRIT010000002.1:0-90231 GCA_043815665.1 Pseudomonadota bacterium | reverse complement strand
CGACGGGGTATCAACTCTTCCAGACTCTCGCTTCGGCATGATCCTCCCTCTGCCGAAGCGCAAGGCCTCGACGTAAAGTGGAGATCATGATCCCGAGGATCGGTCAAGCGCGTTCAACGTCGACTTTGCGATCACCCTGGTCTAGACGCCCGGCGTGATTGAAACTCGCCTCCTGTTCTCCTATCCTGTTCGCATGTGCAGATTCGCCTCTACGTTGGTGGCCTTCGTGGTTTTCAGCTCCTCCGGCGTGGCATTGGGGGGGCTCCCGGAGGACCACCCGGAGTGGTTCGGGTACACGGCGCCCCTCGGGCTCGAGGCGCCGATCCGGTGGCCGGCGGTCTACGAGCGGGCCTGGATGGCCCCTGTGGTCGGGGACCCATACCACGCGACGGTCCTGGCCGCGCTGAGGCCCGGGGCGGAGCTCACGATCCTCGCACGGGGAGCGCAGAACCAGCTGGATCTCTACACCTGGATGGAGGGGCTGGCGCTGGAACCCTCCCAGCACCAGTGGGTCGACGTGGAGACCCTCGACACCTCCCTCGCCGGTGAGTGGGGTCCCGTCGCCTTGGGTGTCGGGGACGCCGAGGCCTTCCTCCTGGACGGGAGATACTACTCCCTGCGTCCGGCGGACGACGCGGCGGCCGGGCGCTTCGCCGAGGACAGGGGTGCCCCCCTGCACCGGATCCCGCTCTTTCTCTCCAGGACCCACATCCAGGGCACAACGGACGGCCTCTGTCTCGTGGCCCCCGAGATCTACAACATGAACATCGGGCACAACGCCGCAGAGATCGACCACGCGCTCCGCGTCTACGCGGGGTGCACGACCATCGTTGCCGTCCCCGCGCCATCGGATGAGTTCAAGAAGAAGCCCATGGACATCTCTCTTCGACTCACAGGGGTCGAGGCCAGCAGCGGAGACGGGGGTGCGTGGGGCGTTCTGCTCGGCGATTCGTCGGCGTGGAGCCTGTCGCTCCAGGCGGGACAGGAGGAGGTCCGGGCCGTCCTCGAGGCGGCGGGGGGCGCTGGGCTGATGACCGTGATCGACATGCCCTGGCCCGAGACCCTGGACGGCACGGTGCGCACCTACCTGCCCTTCGTTGCGCTGGACGGTGCCGTGGTGGTCCCGACCTATATGGGAGTCCCGACCATCGAGGAGGCCATGATCGGCATCCTCCTGCAAGAGCTCGGTGCCGTGGACATTCGCACGGTGCCGTCGGATCTCGCTGCGACGCTGGAGGCCTGGCCTTCGAGGCTCGTCGGCGGCGGCGCTGGCGCACCCTGGGCAGACCTCCCGGTGGCTGAGCTGCTCTGCGAGTCCGGGGAACCGCTGGACTGCGGCCAGTGCATGCCCGAGTGCGGCGAGGTGCTGACCTTCTGCGTCGAGGATCCCGCCGGACCCGCGGTGGCGGGCTGCGTGGAGGGCATGGACGGGTGCCTGGATCTGCTGCTCGCGCCTTGCGACGAGGGCCTGATCTGCGAGGACGGCGCCTGCACGGAGCCTCCCACGACCTGTGAGACCCTCCCGGCGGGGGGGATCTGCGAGGGCAACATCCTCGTCAGGTGCGTCGCCGGGCAGGTGATCGAGGTGGACTGCTCCCAGGACTTCAAGCTCTGCGCCTTCGAGGAGAGCGGCGAAGCGGCCTGCTTCTCGCCCTGCACCGGCGGCTGCCAGGTCCCTGAGGAGACCCGCTGCAGCGACGATGGTGCGGGCCTCCTGCTGACCTGCACGATCAGCCCCGAGGGATGTCCCGAGTGGGTGGAGTCCTTCTGTCCCGCGCTGCTGAGCTGCGAGGACGGGGCGTGCGTCGAGGTCACGGCGGACGTTGTGGTCGGGGAGATCGTCGAGATCGGCGACGTCGAGGGAGATGCCCCTTCGGTGAATGCCGGGTACCATGGCAAGGACGGCTGCCGCGCCGGGACGGGCTCCGCTGCAGGTCCCGGGGGCATTCTCGTCATCCTCCTGGCCGGCCTCCTGGCGGTCGGAATCCGTCGCCCTCTTTACAAGGCTCCCCCCCTTCCATAGAATCCCGTCTCCTGAACCGCGAGGGTGACCATGGGAAAGGCCAAACGCAGCAAGGACGAAGGCGCAGGTGTCGTCGCGCTCGAGGCACGGGTGGATCTCACCGAGGACAAGATCCACCGGTACCTCATCGACGACCGCCTCCGGGAGGCCGCGGGGGTCGTGGCGGAGGAGATCCAGCTGGTGCGCCGCGTCAAGGACGGCACCTCGATCTCCGGCGCATGGGTCGAGGTCGACGGCCCCGTCTACACCACGGTACAGGTCCGTCGCTACACCATGGAGGCCCTCTGCACCTGCCACGCGACGGGGCCCTGCCCCCACGGCGGCGCGGTTGCGCTGCTCTACCTGGGGGACCCGCACAGCTTCCTGGATCTGGACCGATGGCTCGAGGGTCTCGAGACCCGTCCCAAGGACGAGCTCCTCGGCATGCTCAGGACGGTCCTCTCCGCCATCCCCACCGCCCTCGAGATGATGGACATCCCGAATTTCGAGAGCATCCTTACCGCAGAGCACCCCTCCGAGGAGGAGTGGTGGGGCGACGAGGAGTGGGAGGACGGGCAGGCCGAGGCCGGCGATCTGGATGGGATCTACCTCGACGACGACGACGACCCGCCGGATCCTGAGAACCTGAACTAGAATTTGTACCGAGACAACTTGATGGAGGACGGCTGGAGGTCTACCTGACTTCCGGGGCCGGGGCTTCCTCGTAGAAGGGGAGGTTGGGGTCCGGAGGGGGCGGGCGGCGGGCCTCCAGGGCCTCGTCGCAGGCCTCGCCCTCCGTGGTGGTCGACGCCACCATGAAACAGCGGCGGGCCTCCTCGTCGAGGTCCGCAACACACGCCACAACGCACTGGGGCAGGTAGACCTCGATCTGGCTGGGAGTGGACTGGCCGCCCTGACTCGGGATCTGCATCACCGCCATCTCGAGGATGTGCAGGCACACGGCCTCGCAGTCGGGCGCCGGGGGGAGCAGCGGAGGGGGAGGCGCCGCGATCTCCACGAGCGCCGGGGGCGGTGCGCGCCGCGCCTCGCTCTCGGCCTTGCACCGTTCGAACGCGTCCATGTCCACGGCCGTGATGAGGCATCGGCGCTCCATGGTGTCCAGGTCGGTCTCACAGGAGGGTACGCACTCCTTCATCAGGCCCGCGCTGCCCTTCTGGAGGGCCATCGCTTCCTTCTGGGGGAGCCCGGCCCGGAGCAGGCCGAGGGTGTGCTCACAGACCTCCCGGCAACCCGGAACAACGAGCGCATCGACCCGTTCCCGGATCGACCAGAAGGAGAACGTCTTGGACTCCTGCCCGACCGCCGGAGCGGCGCACACGAGGCAGAGAAGCAGGAGGCAGGCATGACGCATGGCATGTCCTCTCGTCTCGGTGTCCACGGGATCTCACCGCCATCCTATCCCGGATGGGGTTCCGGCTCAATCCCCGTCGCCGGCCTGATCCTTCTGCCACAGGTCGATGACCTGCTGCTGGAGCTGCGGTGGGACGTGCTCGAACCCCTTGGGGGACATGGTGAAGGAGCCCTGGCCCTGGGTCATGCTGCGGAGGTCGGTGGAGAAGGTCTGGCACTCGGCGAGGGGCACCGAGGCCCTGAGGACCTGGTCGGAGCCCGACGAGTCCATGCCCTGGATGCGGCCGCGGTGGCCGTTGATGAACTGGTTGACCTCCCCGGAGTAGTTCGACGGGAACACGATCTCCAGATCGACGATGGGCTCCAGGAGGACGGGGCTGGCTGCCAGGAAGACCTTCTTGAAGCACATGGACGCGGCCTTCTGGAACGCGGAGTCCTTGCCGTCGACAGGGTGGTCCTTGCCGTCGAAGAACTCCGCCTTGATCTGGATGACCGGGGATCCGGTGAGGATGCCCGCCTCCATGGTGGACTTGCAGCCCTTCTCCACGGACGGGACGAACTGGCGGCGGACATTGTCGCCCCTCAGCGCGTCCACGAAGACGAAGTTCTCCTCTGCCCAGGGCGTCAGGCGGAGGTGGACCTCAGCGAACTCGCCGGAGCCGCCGGACTGCTTCTTGTGCCGGTAGGAATCCGAGACGCTGCGGGTGATGGTCTCGCGATACGAGATCTTCGGCAGCTTCGTGAACACCTCGACCTTGTACTTCTTCGCCATGCGGCTGAGGATCGTGTTGAGGTGGAGGTCGGAGAGACCGTAGATGATCATCTCCTTGGTCATCCGATCGACCTCGGTGCGGAAGCAGGGATCCTCGGAGATGAAGCGGTTCAGCACCTGGGACAGCTTCTGCTCGTCGCTGCGGGTCTTGGGCCGGCAGGCCAGGGCCACCATGGGGACCGGGAAGACATGGGGCGCGACGGGGTGGGTCCACTTCCCGCCGGTGATGGTCTCGCCGAGGTAGAGATCTTCGATCTTGATGGCGGCGAAGATCTCGCCCTTGCCCACGCTGTCGACGTCGTCGTGGCGGCCGCCGAAGATCTTGGCCAGCTTGCCCAGGCGGCCGCCTTTGCCGGTGCTCGGGTTCTTGTAGTTCATGCCCGAGGCAAGGTTGCCCGAGAGCAGCCGGAGGATGGCCATCCGGCCCTTGTGGTCGTCGATGATGATCCGCACGACCTGCCCGATGAACTCCTCCTCGGGGAGGTCCATCTCCTCGACCCGCTGCACGGGCTCGCCGTCCTCATCGGTGCCGGAGACCAAGGCCTTGACCGTGGTCGTGGCGGCGGGGGAGGGGAAGTAGGCCTTGATCGTGTCCAGGAACTCCGTGACCCCCAGGGATCCGGTCTGCGCCGTGCAGAGGATCGGTACCACCGTCCCCTCCGCGATGGCAACGCTGAGCTGCTTGCCGATGTCCGCGGACACGTCCTCACCGTCGAGGTAGCGCATCATGAGCTCCTCGTCGGACTCGACGACGGACTCGATGAGCGGCTCGTGGAAGAGCTTGACCAGATCGGAGGCGTCGTCCGCGGGCTTCAGGACGGACAACATCCTGCTGATGCCGCCGCCGGTCTTGTCGGGGAGGTTGAAGGGCACACACTGCTGCCCGAAGGTCTCACGGATGTCGTTGATCACCTTCTCGAGATCGACGTTCTCCACGTCACACTTGGACAGGACGACCACCCGGGCCTTGCCCTCCTTCGTGGCCATCCTCCAGGCCCTCTTGGTGTTCACCTGGAGGCCCGAGTACCCGTCAACGAAGATCGCGACGATGTCCGCGGCGTAGAGCCCCTCGGTCATCTGACCGAGGAAGTCGCTGCGCCCTGGTGCATCGAAGAGCTGGAAGTGGGTCCCCTGGTAGTTGCAGTAGAGCATGCTCAGATCGATGGACGCCTGTGCATCGATCTCATCCTCCAAGAAGTCCGAGAGGCTCGAACCGTCACGGACGGAGCCGATCCTGGTGTTCGCCTTGCTCGCGAAGAGCAGCTCATCGACGAACGAGGTCTTTCCGGTGCCGCCGTGGCCGG
Source organism: Pseudomonadota bacterium (assembly GCA_043815665.1). Lineage (GTDB taxonomy): Bacteria > Myxococcota_A > UBA9042 > CAIXZC01 > CAIXZC01 > CAZNWW01. The sequence continues at coordinate 84,782 of JBDRIT010000002.1, read as the reverse complement.
CGAATACGACGTTGCGGATATCTTCGGGCTTGTATCTGGCCATCTCGTCCTCCTTCAGTCCAGCTTCTTGAGACGCTCGAGATCCGACTTGATGCGCTTGTACTCGATCTCCCACGGGATTGACCCCTCGGAGTCCTTCAGGTGCCTCATCCGTCGGTCGATCTCCTGACCCAGGAGATCCTCCGACGAGGCCATCTGGTCCCGCAGGATCGGCGCGATGATCCGGTTCAGCTCATGGTCCTCACCGAAGATCTCGTCCACGTGCTTGGAGCTCTCCAGCATCTCGATGATCTGGTGAACCACGTAATCGAGGGTCTCGTCCTCGATGCCGATGCGCTTGTCTTTGGCCAGGTTCCTCCGGATCCGCTGCGCGGCGCCGAAGTCGAGGCCCTGCCGCGAGGCGATGTCCTTGGACCGGTCGGTGACCTCCCGTTCGACACGGATGTACTCGAACATCACCGACTTGATGTCCTCCTGGACCTCCTCCCGCTGCTCCTGCTGCACCTCGATCAAATCGGCCTTTACGAGGCCCTCGAGGATCTCGTGCGCGGCATCTTCAACTCGACCCCGGAACAGTCTCATACCGGCACCTCCAAGTGACAACAGGCCGTTTTCAGTAGCACAAACCGTACTGGTAGGCAAGACGGATTCGCTGGATCTTCGGCGGATTCAGGAGCGACGCAGACAAACCACTGCGTCCGCGAGGACTCCCAGGGCCCTCGCTGCGGATCCGCCCGCGACGGCCACCTCGATGCGTCCGCTGCTTCCGATGAGGAAGACCGGGGCTCCGGCGGGGGCCTCTGCATAGCAACGGACTGCGGTGGAGACCACCTGCCCCCCGACCTCCACTGCGACTACGCCGTCGAAGAGATCGGAGGGGAATGACGTGATCAGGTTGCCGAACCGATCGACATGAAGCACCCGCCCGACGTCCGGGGATCCCTGCGTCGATGCCGGAGCTGGGGAGGGTCGGGCCGGGGACCCGAGGGACTCCGGTGTCCGCAGCCCGGCGGCGACGAGCGCCGCAGCGGGGCTGAAGAGATCCCGCCCATGGAAGGTGGCGGACCGGGACCCGTGCGGGCTCGGCACGTGGTCGAGGGACCAGGCGAGGGGATCCGGTGAGATGGCGAGCGCCGCAGGAGTCATCAGGCCGTTGTTGGGGCCGATGAAGGCGTGCTCACCGGCGATCATTGCGATGGCCCCCCGGGCTGAACCGACTCCGGGATCGACCACGGCGAGGTGGACCGTTCCAGCAGGGAACCAGCGGGCCGCCTCGGCGAGGAGGAACGCCCCCTGCGCGATGTCCTGCGGCGCGACCTCGTGGGAGATGTCGACGAACCGCAGGTCCGGGGCGACGCCGAGCATCACCGCCTTCATCTGCGATACATAGGTATCGGCATCGCCGAAGTCCGTGAGGAGCGTCACGAGCCCCGTCGGCCGGAAGGGCATCGGGATCAAGCGACAGCCGCGGCCCAGCGCGCGACGAGGGCGAGGACGACCTCCACCGCCTTCTCCATGTCGTCCAGGGGAATCCACTCGTGGGTGGAGTGGAAGTTGCGGCCGCCCGCGAAGAGGTTCGGCGTCGGCAGGCCCATCTCGCTCAACCGAGATCCATCGGTTCCGCCGCGGATGGGCTCGACCACGGGCTCGAGCCCGATGTCCCGCACCGCGGCGAGGGCAAACTCCATCACCCGGGGGTCCGTGTCCAGGAAGTACCGCATGTTCTTGTAGGAGTGCTTGATCTCCGTCGCGATGGTGAGCCCCGGGAACGCTGCCTCGGTCTCCCTCGCGAGACCGTCGAGGAGGTCCTCGAGGATCTTCAGGCCGGCCATCTCGAAGTCACGGACGATGAAGGTGACCGTGGTGCCGTTCACGTCCCCCGTGATCCCGAGGGGGTGGAGGTAGGCCTCCCGCTTCTCGGTGGTCTCGGGGAGCTTGTCCTGGGGCAGAAGGGAGATCAGGTGCGATGCGGCGCGCACCGCGTTGATCATCTTGCCCTTCGCATACCCCGGATGGACGTCCTTGCCCTTGACCGTGACGATGGCCGTGTCCGCGCAGAACGTCTCGTTCTCCACCTCGCCCGCGGGGCCACCATCGAGGGTGTAGGCGGCCACCGCTCCGAACTGGTCCAGGGGCGGGAAGTTCTCCGTGCCCCGTCCGATCTCCTCATCGGGGGTGAACGCGATCTTGAGGGGGCCTCGGGGGCGACCGGGCTCCTCCATCATGACCCCCAGGGCCGTCATGATCTCGGCGATCCCGGCCTTGTCGTCCGCGCCCAGCAGCGTGCTGCCGTCCGACGTGATGAGGGTGCGCCCCACGTAGGCAGCGAGCCCCGGGTTCTGTGCGGTGGGGATCACGTCCCCGGGCGCGCCGGGCAGCGCGATGTCGCCGCCGGGGTAGGCCTCATGGACCATGGGCTTCACGCCCTCGTTTGCCGTGCCGGGATAGGTGTCCACGTGGGCGATGAGGGCCACCAGCGGAGCGGCCGGCACGTTGCCGGGCAGGAACGCCGTGAGGACCCCGCCGTCGTTGATGGAGACATCCTCGAGGCCCAGGGCCTTGAGTTCGTCCCGCAGCAGGTTCAAAAGATCGTACTGACGCACCGTGCTCGGGGCCTTGTCCGTTGCGGCCTCGTCGGAACCGGTGTCGATCTGTACGTACCGCAGAAAGCGCTCCAACACGACCTTGCGAATATCCATCTGATCCTCCAAGTTCATTTGCACCACGCGTTGTACCACGCGCCCGACACCGGCTCAAGGACACAGGACTTCCTCCTCCGACCCGATTCCCGCATACTCTCGCCATGTGGCTGATCCTGGAAATGCTCCTCTGGCTCGATGTCGCCCTCCTCGGGTTGGCCTACGTCGGATACCCCGTGATCCTCAGCGTCGTGGCGTCGCTGCGTCCCAGGCCCACGGTTGCAGGGGGCGGGGTGACCGGGCCGGTCACGCTGGTGGTCTCCCTCCATGACGAGGCCACGGTCATTGATGAGAAGATCGGGAACGCCCTCGCGCTGGAGGGCGCCCCGCCGCCGATGATCCTGCTCGCAGACGATGGCTCCCAGGACGGCAGCGAGGAGGTGTGTCGGCGCGCAGCGGAGGCGCATCCGGGCAGGATCGCTCATGTCCGGGTCGGTCGCGGCGGGAAGAACCGCGCGCTGAACCGCGCCCTCGAGGATGTCCGGGAGGGCATCGTCGTCTTCTCCGATGCCAACCCCATGTACGAACCCGACGCGCTCACCCGCATCGTTGAGCCCCTGCGTGATCCCCGGGTGGGGTGCGTCGTCGGACAGCTCCGCTTCCACGCCGGCGGGAGGACCCTCGAGGGTGCCTACTGGCGCTACGAGGATCTCGTCAAGCGCAAGGAGAGCGCGTGCGGCAGCATGGTGGTGGGAAACGGCGCCATCCTCGCGGTCCGCCGGGGACTCGTGCCGGAGCTGCTGCCCGGGCTCGCCAACGATCTCCAGATCCCCCTCGCCGTGGCCCGGGCCGGCTTCAGGACCGTCTTCCACCCCGGGGCGGTCGCCCTGGAGTACCTGTCGGACTCCAACGAGGAGGAGTTCGACAGGAAGGTGAGGATGGCCATCCGGGGACTCTCCCACGTCGGGGAGATGATCCGCCTCGCCCCCGGGGTGCTCAAGCTCCAGTTCTTCCTGCACAAGATCCTGCGGTGGCTCACCGGTGTGGCGTTGCTGGAGATCCTGGCCCTGACCGTCGCGCTGGTCCTGGCGAGAGGGGGGATCTACCTCTGGCTCCTGGGCGCGCAGGGGCTCTTCTACGGGGCGGCCCTCCTCGGGCGCGTTTCGGAGCGGGCCGGCGTGCGGATCCCGGCGACCCGCTTCCCCCTCTACTTCGTCGTCATGCACCTGGCCGGTCTTCAGGCCACGTGGCGGGTGCTGCGCGGCGATCGCGTCGAGACCTGGGAGAGCCCGCTGTCTACCCGGCGTCCCGGGCGCGACGGAGGAACGGGGCTGCGATGAGAATCAGGAGCGTGGCGCCGGCAGGGATCAGCCACGACCAGGTCTCCATGATCGCGGCGAAGGGGAGCAGCAGCAGGATCTGTGCCGAGACCAGGAGCACCACCGCCAGGGGCAGCGGCACGCCGCGCTCGATGATCCAGTAGATCAGGTGGTGGGGGCTGCCCCTCCACGGGGGAATCCCTCGACGGATCCGCCGCACCGAGACCCAGAGGACCTCCAGGGCCACGACCCCGGTCAGGGGGAGGGCCAACAGCGGGGTGGGAGCATCCGCGGGGCTCGAAGGGATCAGGAGCACCAGGAACGAGACGAGGCCACCGATCGGCAGGCTCCCGCTGTCGCCGAGTATCACCCCGCCCGGAGAGGCGTTGAAGACCAGGAACCCCAGGAGCGCCCCGGTAAACGCGAGGCACAGGATCGCCACATCGGGCGCCCCGATGACGAGGTGCACCCCGCCCATGAGCGCGAGCACGGGCAGCGCGAGGCCGGCGAGGAGGCCGTCCGCGACGTCGACGATGTTGAACGCGTTGGTCATCACGACGATCCAGGCGACCTGCAGGAACACCCATGGGAGCCCGAGGTGGACCCATCCCTCCCGCGGAATCGACAGGACCACGAAGAGCGCCATGGGGACCTGGAGGATGATCTTCCAACCGGGGGTGAGGGGCTGGAGGTCGTCAAGGAGCCCGATGAGGAAGAGCCCGCCAAGATAGATCGGGAGTGCGCGCCAGGGGGACGCCGTGCCTGAGACCAGGGTGGCGACCAGGAGCGCTCCGCCGACCACCGCGATGCCCCCGATCTTGGATTTTCTCCCGGAGGAATGGCAGGGATTGTTCCCAGGCGCCGCGCTGGACAGCTCCCGGAACCAGGGGAGGCGCGGGAGGAGCAGGCAGGCGGCGACGGCGACGGCTCCCGCCAGGGCGACACTGGTCAGCGGTCCGACGCCGAACCCAAGCTGAATCCGCTGGACAAGGTCTTCCACTGCTCACTCCCAATCGGCGGACATTACTCGACCACAGGACGCCTTGACAACCGAAAAGGCGTTGCGGAGGATGCGGTCTGACGCGGAGGCCCACATGTACATTCGGGTGGCGGGATACAACGTCGACGTGGACGAGCTGGCGAAGGTCGCGGACGCCGGACGCGCCGTCGGCGCGGTGCTCACGCCGGAGACCCTGTCTGCGGCCTATGCGCGCATCTCGAAGCACGACGTCGACGTGGACGAGCTGCGCCGGAGATCCGTGGAGGACGTGGACAGGTCCCGGACCTCCAACGAAGCCATCGTCTTCGAGCAGGGCCACGCGTCCATCGCGGAGCACGCAGTGTTCAACGTGGACGTCAAGGGCATCTCCCGGCTGGCCATCGAGGAGCTCGAGGCCCAGCGGATCGCGTCGTACACCGAGAAGAGTCAGCGCTACGTCCGACTCGGGGAGGACTACGTGGTCCCCGAGGAGCTGCCCGAGGCGCTCCGGCGGGCCTTCGCCGAAGGTGTCCGGGGGAGCCTCTCCGCCCACGGGGCCATCGTGGAGCGGCTTCGTGACTACTGGCGGGCGTTGGATCCCGTACCCGACGATCCCGAGGAGCGCACCGCCTGGCGTCGCCGGCGCCGGGAGCGGATCCGGGAGGACGCACGCTACGCGGCCACCCTGGCGGCGACGGGACAGCTCGGCATGACCCTCAACGCCCGCGCCGTGGAGGCCGCTTCCCGGCGGATGATGGCCAGCCCCCTCGCCGAGGTCCGTGGCGTGGCGACGGCGCTGGTCCAGGAGGTCCGACGGATCGCCCCTTCCCTGATCCGCTACACCGACGCGACCCCCGTGGAGGCCTGGAAGCGCGGCACGGCGTCGGGCCCGGCCACCGGTGGCGCCGGTCCTGCGGAGGCGGTGCGCCTCGTCGACCCGCCGGCGGATGGAGACCTGCAGGTGGCGGCGGCCTGCCTCGTCGAGCGGGTGGGCGGCTCCTACGGGGGCGCGCTGACCGCGGTGCGGGCGGATCCCGGGATCGCCGGGGACCTCCTCGTGGATCTCCGGGGGCGGACGGGGATGCACGATCCCATGCCCCGTGGCTTCGAGATGGTGCGTCTGGACTTCGATCTCGTGTGCTCCGCCTCCTGCTTCGCCCAGCTCAAGCGCCACCGCATCGCCACGGTGATCCCGGGCCCCTATGACCCTGGATTGGGGATCACCACGCCACCCCACCTCGCGGATGCCGGCGCCCGGGGAATCCTCCAGGACTCCGCTGCCGCCGCGGAGGAGCTCTACCGCCGCATCGTTTCCGAGGTCAGCCCGGCGCACGCGGCCTACGCGCTGACCAACGCGCACCGGCGCCGCGTCCTGTTCTCCTGCCACCTCCGGGAGCTCGTTCACCTCTCCCGCCTCCGGATGGATGCCCACGCGCAGTGGGACATCCGCGCGCTGGCGGCGGAGATGTGCCGCCAGGTGCGCGCCGTGATGCCCCTCGCCGGCGCCTTCCTCGCGGGGAAGGACGATTGGGGTGCGAGCGCCTGACACACGAGCGCGATGTCGTCACCAATGATGTTGACTTCCCCTCTGCGGTGCATAGATTGCCACCACTGTGAGCATCGCTCATTTCGAACCTGCACCTGCACTCCTGGAGGGAGACAAATGATCCGACCCCGTCTGAACACGGTCCGCCTGGCCACGCTGCTTGCGATGGGAGGCCTCTTCCTGGCCGCCCCGGCGTCCGCCCTCGACATCGTCCCGACCAATGATCCCGACGTCCTGGCGGCGTCCATCGTCAAGGGCGGCGGCGTCAGCATCGTCAGCGCCTCCTACGACGGCGCCGACGGCGCGTGCGGGACCTACATCGATGGTCCCCTGGGCATGCCCGACGGGATCGTGATGACCTCGGGCGCCGCGCTGAACGCTCTGCCCCCGAACAGCGGCGGCGGCACGAGCACGGAGAACGGCGGGGGCACCGACGCGCTCTGCAGCCAGCTGACCGCACCTTATGGATCCTTTGACGTCGCCCGCCTGGACATCGTCTTCGAGCTGGGGGCCGGCTTCGAAGGCGTCGACCTGCAGTACCTCTTCGGCTCCGAGGAGTACCCGGAGTACGTCGGTGGCAGCTACAACGACTCCGTCGGGATCTTCGTCGACGGCGTCAACGTGGCCCTCGACGCCCAGGGCAACACCATCAACATCAACGGCCCGTTCTTCAGCGGCTCCAGCGTGGTGACGGCGACGGAGACCGAGTACGACGGCTCCACCCCGAAGCTCACCAACGGCGCGCTCCTCGGGGCCGGCGAGCACACCATGACCATCGTGGTCTGCGATGCGGGGGACCAGGGCCTCGACTCCGGCGCGTTCATCTCCCTGCTGGGGGGCTGCAACGGCGCCTGTGACGTGGTCCACTTCTGTGGGGATGGGGAGGTCGACGCCTCCGAAGCCTGCGACGACGGCAACAACGACGACGGGGACGGCTGCGACAACAGCTGCCAGCTGGAGAACTGCCCCAGCGGCTCCGTGGACGCTGGCGAGGGCTGCGACGACGGCAACGCGATCCCCGGCGACGGCTGCAACGTGGCCTGCCAGGTGGAGGAAGGCTGGGACTGCATCGAGCCCGTGAACGTCTCCATCTGCGGCCCGATCTGCGGGGACGGAGAGATCGTCGGCGACGAGATCTGCGACGACGCGGGGGAGAGCGCCGCCTGCGACGCGGACTGCACCCTCGCCACCTGCGGCGACGGGACCACCAACACCACCGCGGGCGAGGACTGCGACGGGACCCCGGACTGCGACGATGAGTGCGCGTTCCTCGCGGTCTGCGGCAACGGTGTCGTGGAGGACGGTGAGGACTGCGACGACTCCGGGGAGAGCGCCACCTGCGACAACGACTGCACCTTCGTCGTCTGTGGCGACGGCGCCGTGAACATGACCGCGGCGGAGGACTGCGACGACGCCGGGGAGAGCGCGACCTGTGACACGGACTGTACCCTCGTCCTCTGCGGCGACGGGACCACCAACGTGGCCGCGGCCGAGCAATGCGATGCAGCGGGCGAGAGCATGACCTGCGACGTGGACTGTACCCTCGCTACCTGCGGCGACGGCACGACCAATCCAACCGCGGGTGAGGCCTGCGACACAGCAGGCGAGAGCACCACCTGCGACCTGGACTGCACCCTCGCCGTCTGTGGCGACGGCACCACGAACATGACCGCGGGCGAGGCCTGCGACGACGCGGGCGAGACCGTGGACTGCGACGTGGATTGCACCGTGGTCGTCTGCGGCGACGGCACCGTAAACCTGGCCGTGGGCGAGGAGTGCGACGACAGCGGCGAGAGCGTGGCCTGTGACGTGGACTGCAGCCTGGCCGTCTGCGGTGATGGCACCACCAACACGACCGCGGGCGAGATCTGTGATGCGCCCGGAGACACCCAGACCTGCGACGCGGACTGCACCCTCGCAGAATGCGGGGACGGCTACTCCAACACGGTCGCAGGCGAGTTCTGCGACGAGGCCGGCGAGGCGGCGCTCTGCGACGCGGACTGCAGCCCCGTGGAGTGCGGAGACGGTACCGCGAACCTCACCGCGGGTGAGGAATGCGACACCGCGGGCGAGACCGCCGATTGTGACGCGGACTGCACCCTCCCCGTGTGCAGCGATGGCGTGATCAACGAGGCCGCCGGCGAGATCTGCGATGACGGCGACGACGATCCGGGTGACGGCTGCACCGGCTGCGAGGTCGATGACCTCTGGGTCTGCGAGGACGAGCCCTCCATGTGCCTCCCGGACATGGACGGCGACGGCATCCCCGACGACGTGGATCCGGACAAGGACGGCGACGGCGTGGACAACGACGACGACGCCTTCCCAGTGGACCCGACGGAGTGGGACGACTGTGACGGCGACGACGTCGGCGACAACGCGGACACCGACGACGATCAGGACGGCCTCTCCGATGACGACGAGGACACCGCCGGCACCGGGATCTGCGACCCGGACTCCGACGACGACGGGATCGACGACGGCGACGAGGTCCACGGGACCGGCCCCCTGGCCGACTTCGGCCCCACGGATCCCATGGACGACGACTCCGACGGCGACGGCGTGAAGGATGGCGTCGAGGTCGGCGTGGAGGGGATCGACGCGGACACCGCGACCACCACGGACCCCAACGACGCGGACTCCGACGACGACGGCCTCGAGGACGGCACCGAGGACGCGAACGGTGACGGCGCGGTCACTGGCCTGGTGATCGGCGGCACGGGCACCGACGGCGCGGGGGAGACGGATCCCAACGCAGCGGACACCGACGGCGACGGCATCCAGGACGGCACGGAGCTGGGCCTGGCTGCCCCCGAGGGCGAGGGCACCGACCTGGAGATCTTCATCCCCGACGCGGATCCGGAGAGCACCACGGATCCCCTGGACACGGACACCGACGACGGCGGCGCGCTGGACGGGGCAGAGGATTCCAACGGCAACGGCGCCATCGACGACGGCGAGCTGGACCCCAACGACCCCACGGACGACGCCCTCCTGGACGACGCGGATGGCGACGGCGACCCCGACGAGACCGACTGCGCGCCGCAGGACCCCGACGTCTATACCGGCGCGGAGGAGCTCTGCAACGGGGTCGATGACAACTGCAACGACGGGATCGACGAGGGCTTCCTGGACACGGACGAGGACGGCGCGCCGGACTGCCTCGACGAGGACGACGACGATGACGGCCTCTCCGACGCGGACGAGGACGCCGCCGGCACCGACCCCCTGGACCGGGACACCGACGGCGACGGGATCGAGGACGGCGAGGAGGTCGTTGCGGGCCAGGACGGCTTCGTCACGGACCCCCTCGACGCGGACAGCGACGACGACGGCGTGTCCGACGGCGACGAGATCGACCGCGGGACGGATCCCACGGACCGGGACAGCGACGACGACGGCATCGACGACGGCACGGAGCTCGGACGGACCTCCCCGATCGCCGGCGGCGTGTCCGACGGCGGCTACGACTTCGCCGGCACGGACCCGGACGTCTTCGTCCCCGACGCAGACCCCACCACCACCACGGATCCCAACGACGCGGACACCGACGACGGCGGCCTCGACGACGGCGACGAGGATCTGAACCATGACGGGGCCATCGACGAGGGCGAGACCGATCCCAACGATCCCGCGGACGACGTCCCGGCGTCGGACATCGACGACGACGGCATCCCCGATGACGAGGACCCGGACATCGACGGCGACGGCAAGCCCAACGAAGACGACGCCTTCCCCGAGGATCCCACGGAGTGGGAGGACACCGATGCCGACGGCATCGGGAACATCGCGGACGATGACGACGACGACGACGGCATCCTGGACGCGGCGGACAACTGCCCGCTCGTGGGCAATCCGAACCAGGAGGACTGGGACGACAACGGCACCGGCGACATCTGCGAGGACGTCAGCTTCGACGTGACCGGCGGCGCGTGCAGCGCCGCGCCGACCACGGCCGGCGGCGGCGCGCTCCCCCTGGCCCTGGTCCTCGGGTTCCTCTTCGCGCTCGTCGGCCTGGTGCGGTTCGGTCGCCCTTTTCATCGTAGGACGGCCGCCCTGGTTGCGGCGGTCGTCCTGGTCGCTGGTGCGGGCGCGGCCCACGCGGACGAGCAGATCGACGTCCAGGCCTTCCACCCGTCGCCCTTCATGCAGGACTACTTCGGCGTGGAGACCGGCGCGACGGAGAGCCCCTACCGCTGGAACGTGGGCCTCTTCGTCAACTACCAGATGAACCCCCTGGTCCTGCGGGAGAAGCGGGACGGCGAGACCCGGGTGATCCGTGAGGTGGTCAAGCACCAGGTCACCGGGAACCTCCTGGGGTCCTACCGGTTCGTTCCCTGGTTCTCCCTGGGCGTGGATCTTCCGGTCTACCTCTTCCAGGCCGGCGAGAACTTCGGTGGCTTCCCCGAGCCCGGCGTGGCCGGCATCGGGGACCTGCGCTTGTACCCGCGGTTCCAGCTCTACCGGTCCGGGGACGGCCTCTTCTCCCTGGCCCTCTCGCCGACGATCAGCCTGCCCACGGGCGGCCTCATGGACACCTACATGGGGCGCTCCATGGTCGCGGTCATCCCGACCCTCATGGCGAGCCTGGACTTCAACGGCTACGGTGGCCTCGCGCTCAACGCGGGCGCCCTGATCACACAGGAAGACACCTACGCCGGCGTGACCCGCTCCCACGAGCTCCAGTACAAGCTGGGCGCCTACGTCGGCATCGTCCGGCACAAGCTCGACCTCATCGGCGAGGTCTATGGGACCACCCAGCTCCTGAGCCCCTTCGGTGACATCAAGGAGGCGCCCCTCGAGGCCCTCGGCGGGCTCGAGTGGCACGCGGTGCCCGGCCTCGACCTGAGCATCGGCGGGGGCACGGGGATCACCCAGGGCGTCTCGTCTCCGGACCTGCGGGTCTTCGCCGGCCTGATGTACAGCTACGTCGCGCCCCCGCCGCCGCCTGCGCCGGTGGACACCGACGGCGACGGCTACATGGATCCCGACGACGGCTGCCCCAACGATCCCGAGGACTTCGACGAGTTCGAGGACAAGGACGGCTGCCCGGATCCGGACAACGACAAGGACGGGATCCTCGACGTGGACGACAAGTGCCCGAACGATCCCGAGGACAAGGACGGCTTCGAGGACGCAGACGGCTGCCCGGACCCCGACAACGACAAGGACGGCTTCCTCGACGAGGACGACAAGTGCCCGAACGATCCGGAGACAGTGAACGGCTTCGAGGACGAGGACGGCTGCCCCGACGCGCTGGTCAAGGTCGAGAAGGAGAAGATCGTCATCCTCCAGATGGTGCTCTTCTACTTCAACGAGAGCCGGATCAAGGAAGAGAGCTTCCCCCTCCTGGACGCGGTGGTGAAGGTGCTCAAGGAGAACCCGCGGATCAAGAAGGTCCGGATCGAAGGCCACAGCGATGAACGCGGGAGCGCCGACTACAACCGGATCCTCTCCGACGGCCGCGCCAAGGCGGTCAGGGACTACCTCACGGAGCACGGGATCGAGGCCGCCCGGCTGACCTCCCAGGGCTACGGCGAGGACAAGCCCCTGATCAAGGGCGCCCAGACCGATGCCGACCACCAGACCAACCGTCGGGTGGAGTTCACCATCCTCGAGCAGACCACCGACTGATCCGCCCCTCCCCCCCGCCCGACATCGCAGCACACGAGCCCATCCACGGACCCGCTGTCGTCCCGAGCACAGCGAGGGACCTCAAGTGCTCCTCTCGGGCACGGATCTTCCGTCGTCCCGAGCGAGCGCAGCGACACGAGGGACCTCAAGTGTCTCTCTCGGGCACAGCGCGCTCCCGTCATTGTACTCGAGAGCTGGCACTTGAGGTCCCTCGGGGGACCTCGGGACGACGGATCGAGGGGGTTCCCCAGCTGGGTTCGTCTCGCGCAGCGTTGCGCGATCCGATGCAGCATCGAGGGGTGGCGCCATAGGGGCGAAGATCGGTACAATGGCGCAAACCCATCGCGGAGCGCTGCGTGATCGGAGCGACCTTCATCGAGCCCACGGGGATCTGGCCCGGCGCCTTCCTCTTCTTCCTGACCGCGGCCATCGCCGTCTGCGTCATCGGGGAGTGGATCCTCGGGCGACGCTGGGATGAGGCTCCGCTCCCCTGGGCGGCGCTCATCGCTGCGAGTGTCCTCGGCGCCGTCGTCGGTTCAAAGCTCTACATGTCCCAGCACGGCGCCTGGGCGCCGGCCCTCGGTGCGGGCGTGCTCCCCGAGGTCCACGGAAAGAACCTCCTGGGCGCGGTCGCGGGGACCCTCGTGGCCACCTGGGGCCTGCGCTGGCTCCTCGGGCACCGGGCGCGCTTCGAGGACGCCCTGGGCCTCGTGCTGCCCGTGGCCATCCTCGTGGGTCGCTTCGGATGCCTGTTCACCGGTTGCTGCCATGGCACCGTGACCGCTGTCCCCTGGGCGATGCGGTACGGCGCGGGCTCCATCGCAGCCCGGCACCAGATCGCCGAGGGCCTCCTGGCCCCCGGCGCGGCGGCGTCCCTCTCGATGCATCCCGCCCCGCTCTACGAGATCCTCCTGGTGGCGCCGCTCATCGCCGGGGTCTTCTGGGCGCATCGCCGCCTGAGGCGCCGCGGCGCCACGCTGCTGGTGACCGTCATCGGGTACGGCGCCATCCGGTTCGGGCAGGAGTTCTTCCGCTACGGTGGCCCGGCCGCCGGCGGCCTGAAGCGGGTCCAGTGGGCGCTCCTGGTCGTCCTGGTCCTGGCTGGGCTGGCCCTCTGGCGCCGTGAGCGACGCCCGGAGCCGGAGGCCGCGCGGCCGATGGTCCCGGTCACGCCCTGGAGGCTCTCGATCTTGTCCGCCCTCAGCGTCCTCGCCGGCTGGATGGTGTGGGCCTGGTTCGGGCCGGGGGAGCGCTTCTGCGCCCTGCTCGCCTGCGTCCCCCTTGCGTGGCACGCGACGGAGCACCTCGCGGCGCGCGCGGCGCCGGCCCTCTCTCTGCGCTGGCGGCGTCTCCTCCCGGTGAGCGTCACCGTGATCGCCATGGCCGCCTGGATCCCGATGGTCCGGACGGAGAAGCAGCCCTCGGAGAACGTCCACGATCTGCGGGTGAGCTTCGGGGGCGACATCGGCCAGGTGCACTACACCTACACCGAGGGCTGCAACGACGACCCGCCCACGGTCTTCACCGACCACGCCTGGGCGATACAGGGGACCCTCGCCTATCGCCGGAACTTCAGCGATCGCCAGTTCCTCGAGACCGGCGTGACCGCCTACGGTGGGGAGTTCGGCCGCACCCAGGGGCCGTCCCGCGGCGTCGGCGTCGCTCCGTGGTACGAATACTATCCGACTCCCGGCTACATCGCCGGGGCCCCGGTGACCTACTCCGTGCGCGGCGCAGAGCCCTACGTCGGCTACGACGGCTACTGGTGGAGCGTCTACGGCGGGGTCCACCTCTTCGGCTCCCCGGAGCTCCGCACGGGGCTCGGCGTCATGGGCGCGGCGAGCGCTCGTCTGGGGCCCCGGGACCTCGCGTTCATGGACGTCCGCTTCCTCCACGAGCTGCCGATCCTCACGGGGCCGACCCTCCAGTGGGGCTTCGGCGTCACCATGGGGCCCGTTGGGGTCATGCGCTTCGGCTTCGTGGGGAACGGCAGCGGCTTCTATCTCCAGCCCGACTTCCGGGTCTCCCTCGGCGACGGCATGGTCCTCACCCTCACCCCGGGATACTGGGGAGCCTTCGATGACATCCATCGCTCCGGCGGGATCTCCTTCTCCGGCGGCCTCGTGATCCCCCTGGACTGACGGGAGTCCAGTTTCGATTTGACATCGATTCCCAATCGGGCTATACCCCTGTCTCGCCTGCGGGCGATGACAACCGAACCGCCGATTCATCGGCGTCTGACGGGGCGTAGCGCAGCCTGGTAGCGCACTTGACTGGGGGTCAAGGAGTCGCTGGTTCGAATCCAGTCGCCCCGACTCGGAAAGGGCCATCTTCGGATGGCCCTTTCTGCGTTTCGGGGCTCCTTCCTCCGAACCAGCGAGTCAGATCGGGGTCGTCGCTGGTGGCCGACCTCTACGATCCACCGGGTGATCTTCTGAGCTGGGGAGTTCGGTCGGCGACTCGACCTGCGGTCGAGTTCGAATCCAAGGAATGTTGGAATCACTGCTGGGACAACGTTGGGTCGTTGGTTGCCCCCGCGAACCCTGCGGTCCGGATCGGGGTCGTCGCTGGTGGCCGACCTCTACGATTGGTCCTTCCTCAGGAGCTGGAGATCTTGGCGCCGGGCTCGGCGTCGATGGTCGCGTCGACGAGGGTCATCGCCTCGGTCATCTCCTTGCGGACCCAGGCGGTGAGCTGGGTGCGGGCTCGGCGCTCCTCGGTGAGCTTGGTGTCGAGCTCGTGGGCCCGGGCCTCGGCGTCGTCGACCCGCCTGCGGAGGCGGCTGAGCTCGGACTTGGATTCGTCGAGCTCGCTGAGGAACGACTTGACCTGGTTGGACTCGAGCACCGGGGCGCCATCATCGAGCCCATCGTCGCCGTCGGGGAAGGGGAGGGCGCCGGTCTTGGGTCGTACGCTCTTGGAGAGCTGCTTTCGGGCGCCTTCGATGGTGAAGCCGTCCGCGTACAGCAGCGTCTTGATGGTGATCAGGAGCTGGACGTCGGCGCGGGAGTACACCCTCTGGTTGGTGCGGGATTTGTTCGGGTGGAGTTGCTTGAACTCGGTCTCCCAGTACCGAATCACGTAGGGCTTCACCCCGACGATCTCCGCCACCTCGCCGATACGGAAGAACGCTTTGTCCGGGATGACTGGTCCAGTGTCCGGCGTCATCCTCCACATCCCCCTGGCGTCGAAGACGCCGAAGCCTCTATCCGTTGTTGTTGACGGCCCGCTTCAGGATCTGGCTGGGCTTGAACGAGAGCACGCGCCGCTCCGAGATCATCATCTCCTCGCCCGACCGGGGGTTCCGACCGATGCGAGGTTTCTTGTGCTTGACGGAGAAGGTGCCGAACCCGGAGAGCTTCAGGTGTTCTCCCTCGGACAGAGCATCCTTCATGGTGTCGAACACGATATCCGTGATCACGGCCGCTTCCTTCTTCGTGAAGCCACCGACCTCGTCACAGATGGACGATACCAGGTCCGCCTTCGTCATCGGAGCCCCCTGTTCATCTACTGGTTGGCGGCGGTCGACTCGGCCATCTGCACGAGCGCCTTGAAGCCGCCGGGATCATGGATGGCCATGTCCGCTAGGACGCGACGATCCAGGTCGATCTCCGACAGATTGAGCCAATGCATGAACGTCGAGTACTTGACGCCGTGCTGCCGAACCGCAGCGTTGATCCGCGTGATCCAGAGCCGCCGGAAGTCCCTGCGGCGCTGCCGCCGATCGCGGTATGCGAAGTTCCCAGCACGCAGCCAGGTCTCCTTGGCCACGCGATAGGTACGGGAACGGGCACCGCGGTATCCACGACACGCCAGGAGAATGCTTTTCCGCCGCCGCCTGGCCTTGAACCCTCTCTTCGCCCTTGACATGATCTTCTCTCCTCACACCGGTACCGGTCTCGAAGCCTCAGGAAGCGTTCGCACTCATCCGTAGGGCAGCGCCCGACGAACGTGCCGCACTGCGGCGCCCTCGACAACCCGCGCCTTCCGCAGGTTCCGCTTTCGCTTCTGGGACTTGTGTGTCAGCAAGTGGCTGGCGTAGGCCCGATGGGCCATGACCTTGCCGTTCTTCGTGATTCGCAGCCGCTTCGCAGACGAGCGGTGTGTCTTCATCTTCGGCATGTCTGCCTCCTTCTACTTCTTCGCCTTGGGCACCACGAGCATGCTCATATTGCGGCCCAGGAGATTCGGGTGCTGCTCGATCTCTCCGTGCTCAGCGATCTCCTTGCCGATGTTGAAGAGCATCTCCATCGCGCGCTCGGCATAGATGATCTCGCGGCCACGGAAACGCATGGTCACCTTGACCTTGTGTCCCTCTTCGAGGAAATCCCGGATCTGCCTCAGCTTGGTCTCAAGATCATGTCCATCGGTCTTGGGACGGACCTTGATCTCCTTCACCTGGACCACTTTGGTGTTCTTCTTCGTTTCCTGGGTCTTCTTCTTCTGCTGATACTTGAACCGCCCATAGTCCATGATGCGGCAGACAGGAGGTCGCGCCAGGGGGCTGACCTCGACCAGATCCAGCCCGGCGATCCGGCATTGCTCCATGGCCTCGGGCACCGTCATGATCCCGAGCTGGTTGCCCTCGCCATCAATGACACGAACACGAGCGGCACGGATCTGCTGATTGATCCTGTGCCCCTCAGGCTCTTCCTTCGTCAAGTTCGGCCGTCCTCGTCTCATCACGCTCCAGTTGTAAAGAAAGCCCCCAAGTGGTCTCTGCAGGACCGGGATGGGGGCAGCGACTCAGTAGGCGCGGCGGGACTTGAACCCACGACCTCTTCCGTGTCAAGGAAGCGTTCTCCCACTGAACTACGCGCCTGATATCAAAGCCCCGCGACCCACCTCACAGTCTGCGCGACGAGAGTGCGGTTTCAGGACTGAGGTTCTATACAATGCACGTTGTCGTGGGTCAAGTAAATTCTGGGGGTTGGACATCGATCTTCAAGTCATCATCGAAGAGGGCGACGAGGCGGTCGAGGGCGGCACACGCGGCGCGATGATCCTTGGACCGGACCACGAGGCGGACATGGGGCTCCGGCTTGAGGACAGGATAGGAACCCACGTGCACCTCGGGATACTCCCGCATCACCGCGTCCATGTCCCCTGCGAACACCGACTCCCGCACGCGCACCCGAAGAGTCCCCATGTGGAAGGCGCCCGCGCAGAGGAATGGCTCCAGGAGGGAGAACTTGTCCTCGAGGATGTCCGGAACTCCCGGCAGGACGAAGAGGTTCCGGAAACGGATGAGCGGCCACGCAAAGCGACCGCCGGTGACCAGCTCAGCGCCCTCCGGGGGGCTGGCCATGCGCAGGGCCCAGGGACGCTCACCCTCGGAGAAGCGGCGCTCGACGATGGAGACCAGGACGGGATGGGGTGTCAACGCGACGCCGAAGGCCAGGGAGATGGCCTCGTAGGTCCGGTCATCAGGGGTCGGTCCGATCCCGCCGGACGTGATCACGTAGTCATTGTCGTCGGCGAGAGGCCCGAGGGTCGCAGCGACCACCTGAGGCTCGTCCGGGAGCACGACGATCCGGGTCACCTGGGAGCCGAGATCGGCGATGCGTCGGGTGAGGAACCCGGAGTTGGTGTCGCTGACCGACCCGTCGAGGATCTCGTCCCCGACGATCACCAGGGCGACTCGCTTCATATGGGGCACTCTCTACCGGTCATCGGGGCTCCTCTCGTCTCCCGGGAACCATTAGACAGGGAACCTCGACCGAGCGCAATCGCGGCGCCCGGCGTTTGCCTTTTTTTTCGGAACGTAGGATCCTTCCCCCATGAGTGATCCAGGGAAGAACGACAACCGAGAGCACCTGCTCCGCATGATCATGGAATCCTCGACCTGGTTCATCGAGGGCTCCACCGGCGGCGCGCACACGGAGGTCAGGCGGATCGACGGTGACGCCCTGGCGGCGCGCCTGGGCCCCCTCGCCGTGGGACGGCGGGCGCGGGAGCAGGTCGACGCGGTCGCGCAGGAGATCGCGGGGCGGTTCCTCCTGAAGCGCGGGAAGATCCGGGAGTTTCACATGCAGCTCCTGGGGCCCCGGGAGAACGCTGTCCCGCGCAGCACCATCAGCTATGCCTTCGGGCCTGTGGGATACAACCTCCATCCCTCCCTCGAGAAGACCAGGATCGACGTCGCCGACGCGGTCCGGCAGATTCCCTATTGGGGGGCTGGGAACCGGGACGCCCAGCTCGCTCCGGATCTCCTGGACGTGATCCGTCGTACCCTGGGCGGGGAGGAGCGGGATCTGGCGCCCACCCGGGCCGATCCCTTCCTCGTCGATCTGACCAACGCCAGGGCGAACGAATCGATCTATGACATCGCCGGTCGGGACCCCTACTTCCGGGAGCCCTGCGCCGGATGGCGGGATCTCCATCGGATCCAGCAGGGGATCCGGAAGACGCCGCTCTCCCGGGAGATGGAGGATCGCCTCCGGAAGTTCTTCGACGCGCCCATCACCGTGGGATGGCGGGACGTGCTCCGCTACGCGAAGGGGAGCCGTCACCCGAACCTCGGGTGGACCGCGGCGCGGGACCTGATCAGCGACGCGTTCGGCCGCTGGGGAGAGGAGTGCTTCCTCCTCCCGGAGATCACCTACTACGCCCCGGACCTGGAGGTGTCCGCAGAGGATCTCTCCATGCGGAGGCGGCACAACGAGGAGCTGGTCGGCGCCCTCTCGGAGGTCCTGTCCGGCAAGCTCCCCCGCTCTGTGCGGTGCCGCCTGTCGGATCAGGAGACCCGGATCCTCACCTGGGACCTCCTCGAGTTCCATCACGACTACCCGGTCTATCGCATCGAACCGTACCAGGGGCTCCTGAGCCTGAGCGCCGTCCGCATGTTCGGGCGGGCCTCGGTCAGCCTCGCCAGCGCGTTCAGCGGGATCCGCATCCCCGAGCGCCGGAACCTGGATCTGAACCTCATGATGGAGCGCCCCCTCCTCGCCGCAGAGCTCCTTGGGGACCTCAAGCCCCGGGAGGCCCGCAAGCTCCTCAAGGCCTTCGAGGCCACCCTGGCCCAGTACCAGCGCCGCGGCGCTCCGGGGGTGCCCGGTCGCTTCGAGCGGATCGGTCGGACCTTCTACACCTTCCAGGAGCGGGCCGACTTCCATGCTGTGAGCCAGGGCCGGGTGGAGACCGTCCTCTCCCTGGAGGAGCTCTGGAAGCCACAGAACGTCCAGCTCCTGGACGAGGTCCCCGAGATCGCGGAGAAGCTCCTGGTCTTCTTCGTCCTCGCCTACCGCTACTACGTCGACACGGGCTTCTTCCCGGACATGCGCCCGCGCAACGCGGGCCGCGACGTCTTCATCTACGGGATCTGGGGGTACCTGACGGACAACATCCTGGTGATGGTCCACCGCCGGCCCGACGGGGGACGCAGCGCAGAGGTCCGATTCGTGGACAACCGGGATCAGTTCAAGGAGTACCGGCGACAGGAGGACAGGGACGCGCCGGTCGGGATGGCCAAGACTGCGCTTCGCCTCACGGCCCAGGTCACGGAGCCGTCCATGCGACGCTCCATCGGGATCTTCGCCGACCAGATACGGAAGCAGCGGGCCGGTGAGCGGGAGTCGCCGAAGTCCTTCTCCGAGAAGATGCAGAGCAAGGGTCTGGACATGCTGCAGGCCGTCGCCCATGACGTCGTGGAGCAGGTGTTCGAGGGCAGCCGCAACGTCGTGGACGATGTGGTCGATGATCTCTTTGAGGGCGTGCGGCAGACCGGCCGGAAGCTCGAACGATCCGGGGTCCTGCCGGGGCGCGACGACACGGATCAGTGACGGGTCGGGCGGCGACCGCCATCGATGACCTTGAACCGGCTCCGTCTCTTCTCCCAGCGCACGTCCGAGCCCTTCTTCTCGAGCCAGCGCTGCATCTTTCGGGGACGCCACCGTCCGGTGACCATGAGCCAGCCGGCCACGAGCCCGCCGACCTGAGCCCCGAGATCGGGATTCGAGCCGGTGAGGAAGAAGAGGACGTCCATCCCGAGCACCACGTAGAGGATCCAGCGGGCCCGGATCGGCTCCGAGAGGCCCATGAGTCGGACGAATTCGTCGCCGAAGATCATGTGGAAGGCCACGAAGAGACCCAGGACGGACGCGTCCATGCCCGCCAGGACGGGGCTGAAGCTCTCGGGCCACGCCCACGCGGCGAGGCCCCCGGTGAGCGCCCCCGCCGCAGCGCAGACACCGATGAAGAAGAGGAAGTGGCGCGTCCGCCAGCGTCGGGCGAAGATCCCCCCGAGGACCCAGAGGAGGAGGACATCGAAGATCAACCCGAAGAAGTCCGCCGGGGCGTGTACGAAGGGATGAGTGACGAGCTGCCAGACGGAACCCTCCAGGAAGAGCGGCGGAGAGAACCCCACGATGAGGAGGAGCCGGGTCACGAGATCCCGGGGAAGGGGGAGGAGGGCGACCCACACGATCACCTGGAGCCCGATGAGCACCTGGAGCACCCTGGGCAGCCCCCGCCAGGAGGTGACGATGCGATCCCGGAGCCCCATGTCAGACGTCGCCCCCGGCGCGGCGGATGGAGATGATCTGTGCGGCGACGCTGACAGCGATCTCCTCGGGACCCACGGCGCCGATGTCCATGCCGATGGGCATGCTCACGCTGCTGACCTGCTCCTCGGAGAACCCCTCGTCAAGGAGCGTCCTGCGGAAATTCTCGGCCTTGCGCTTGCTGGCCATCACGCCAAGATACCGCGGCGCGTGGGGGAGCGCGGCCCGGAGGGTGTACAGGTCGTGGGTGTGTCCATGGGTCATGATCAGGACCCAGTCCTCCGCCCGGATGGCCTGGGCCGCGTCGGCCGCCGTGTCCGACTCCACCAGGTCCACGCTCGAATCGAACTCCGACGTCTCGAGGAGGTCGCTCCGTGGATCCACGACGCGGACCCGGAATCCGGCACGAAGCAGATGGGGCACCAGCGCCCTGGCGCAGTGCCCTGCGCCGTAGACGAGGACGCGCTCTGCCGGGAGATGCGGCTCGATGAACGCGGACATCGCACCTCCACAGGCCATCCCGAGGTCCTTGGCGAGATCGTACCGTACGAACCGCGGGGTTCCCTCTGCGAGGGCCTCCCGCGCGACCCGCATGACCTCCCACTCGAACCGGCCGCCGCCGATGGTGCCCTGGATGCTCCCATCATCGAGGACCAGGAGTCGCGCACCCGTCTTCTGGGGCGCGGAGCCGCTGGTCTCCACGACCACGACGCTCGCGAAGGGACGGTTGGTTCGGAGCAGCTCGGTCATGGTCCTCGACAGATCGTACGTCCAGCTCATCTTCCATCCTCCAGGGGCTCGGGTGCGACGGGGATCGCGGTGACGCGGTATCCATGCTGTCCCGGGGACCCGCTGGGCGCCGTGCTCTCGATACAGAGTGTCATGGGGCCGCCGGACTCCGGGGTCAGGTGGACCCTCTCCCGATCACCTGCGGAGATCGTGACCTGCTCCACCAGGACGCCCCCCCGGCCATAGAACGTACCGCGGATGCCCCGATCTCCCCGCTCCTCGATGGAGACCTCCAGGCCTCCACCGGGCGGGACCGCGCCCACGGGGAGGCCATAGCAGTCCCGGTCACCGGCGAAGGCGATGTAGCCCTGGAGGCCGTCCTGATCCGGGTTCACGAGGGAGGCAAGCTCCGGGCTGTCGTTGGGCTCAGCCTCTTCTCCGGAGGTGTCTCGGACCTGGATGGCAAGGGAATAGGGGGTCAACGGGCTGGCGCCCTCGACCGCCCTCAACGCGATCCACCCACCCTCCGCCGGCGGGGACCAGTTCGGGAGGGACAGTCCGGCTCCCGCCTCGGCGGGTTGGATGCTCCCCATGACCTCTCCTGTGGCGTCCAGGAGCTCCAGCGCTGGGAGTACACCGGGCACTCCGTCAAGATCGATACGTACGGCCCCCGCGTCGCCGGGCAGGACCCGGTAGAGATCCCGATCCAGCCCGTCATGCAGCCAGCCGGTGACGGTGGAAGGGACCGGGACGGTGGTGGCACGGCTGATGGAGTCATTCGGCTCGAGCTCGGTGCGACCGTCCAGCGGATGAACCGCGGTGGAGATCGTGTATTGGGCCATGCCCTCCAGGGCCTCCGGCGCGCGCACAACGACGTAGAAGCTCTCCAGGCCCTCGGAGACGCCGAGGTTCGGTACGTGGATCCGTCCGCCCTTCTCGGCCTCGCCGCCGAGGACCGTGACGCGGTCCTGGGTGATCACCTCCCATCGGAGCGCGAGGCCCGGATCCGGGAGGATGTCCAGGGCGAGGCGGGAGTCCAGGCCGAACCGGGACACGTCGATGCGGAACCAGTCCTCGTCGCCCAGGTGGAGGGTGGCCTCCATGGGGTGATCCGGGAGGACGGGGTTGGCCCGACGCTCGTCGTCATCGGGCTCGAGCTCGTGGCCGCCGTCGACGTCCTCGACTCGGAACCGAAGCAGGTAGGGATCCCTGACGTTCCAGGGGAACCCGGCGCCGGCCTTGCCGGAGGAGACACGGAGGAACCAGCGGCCGTTGGTGAGCGCGACGTTGCCGAGGTGCTCTCCCTGTCCGGCGCCGTAGGCGTCGGCGCGGGCGACGCGCTTCGGGTCACCGCTGAAGCCCTGGTGCCAGAGCTCGAGGGAGAGGTCGCACCCCTCCACCGGGTCGAGCTCGACGGTGAGCGAGCGGGGTGCCTCCAGATCCGCGGTCGCCTCGTACCAATCCACGTCGGCCTGGTCGTCGGAGATGGGGGGGTGGACCCAACCCCAGACCTCCCCCGAGAGCTCGATGTGGGTGGCCGACTCACGGGTCTCGTCAGGCTCCTGGCCCACCTGGAACCTGCGAGGGCTTCGCTGCGCCTCCTTGTCCGGCAGGTCTCGTCGACGGGACGGGCGATCCCGGAGCCCTGTGAAGAGCGCATCCGGTCCCAGCGGGGCGGGGACGACCACGTCCAGGGAGGGGAGGGGCATCGGCGAGGCCAGGAGATCAGCCTCCGCGAGGTCGAGGCGGCGAGGCGTCGCGGGGTCTCCGCAGGCGGTCAAGAGGAGCGTGGCCCCCGCGAAGAACGCGGCGGCCCTTCGTGCGACGGTGTGGGGCATGGTCCTACTTTGCGGCGTTGAACCGTTTGATCAGCTCAGGGGTCAGGTCAGTCTGGGGGCTGTAGTAGAGGACCGCGCCGCCGGACTTGTCCATGATCAGGGAGTAGCCGAACTCCAAGGCGAGCTCCTCGATGAGCCCCCCGAGGCGCTGGAGGATCGGCTCGAAGAGCTCCTGCTGCTTCTTGGCCAGCTCGGACTGGATCTCCACGTAGAGGTTCTGCGCCTCCATCATCTCCTTCTGGTACTCCTTGAGCTTCTCCTGCTTGGCCTTCTCGGTCATCAGCGGGAGCTGCTTCTCCAGCTCCGCCTCCATGGCCTTGATCTTGTCGGCCTTGCCCTCAAGGATCTTCTCCTTCTTCTTCTTGAAGGCCTTGAGCTTCTTCTTGGCCATCTGGCCGTCCTTCACGGTGGAGATGGCCTGCTGGAGGTCGACGATGCCGATCTTGACCTCGGTGTCGAGGGTCTTGGCCTGCGCAATGACCAGCGCCGGTGCCGACACCATGATCGCCACCGCGAACAGGGCCGCGGGCATGTACTTGATTTCCATCCGAGTCCTCTCCTTGCGTCCTAGAACGCGCTTCCGATCGTAAACTCGAAGACCATGGGATCTTCGTCCTTGTGCGGCTGGAGGGGGAAGCCCCACTCGAACCGCAACGGGCCCATCTGGGACCACCATCGGAAGCCGAAGCCCATGGAGGTCCGCAGGTTCTTGAACGAGATGGGGCTGTCGTCAGCGTACGCGTTCCCTGCGTCGAAGAAGAGCACGCCCATGATCCGCATGGCCTTCACGATGGGGATCTCCAACTCAACGTTGAAGATGAGCTGCTTGTTCCCGCCGACGTGGAATGCGGTCAGGGGCCCGGCGGGGTCGATGCTCGAGGCGACGGACGCCGTGGGGCTCAGGGAGTTCCGCTGGAACCCCCGGACGGAGAAGATCCCGCCGACGAAGAAGCGCTCGAAGAGCGGCGCGGAGGGGGAGACCCAGCCGAGGGTCCCGTTGAGGCGCAGGATGGTGTCCCACATCAGGGGCACGTACCAACGGGAGTTCAACAGGACCCGGTGGTAGTCGGTCTCGCTGCCCAGATAGGGGGAAGCCCACTCGTAGGAGACCGTGTTGTACCAGCCGTCAGTGGGGACCAGGCGGTTGTTCCGGGTGTCCCAGGCGACGCTGAGCTTGACGCTGGACGTGAGGCCATCCAGCTTGTACCGCTCGATGGGCACCGTCGTGAAGCCCGTGCGTCCGCCGAGGTCGGTCTCCTTGTTCTCGAGCTTGTAGGTCCCGAAGACTGTGTAGTCCTCGAGGAATCGGTAGCCGAAGGACAGGTCCCCGCCGACGGAGTCCGTGGAGAACTCCTCGAAGACGGTCATCATGTTGTAGAGATTGAAGGAGAAGGTCCAGTTGGTGTCGAAGAAGTAGGGCTCCACGAAGGACACCATGTAGATCTGCCGCAGGCTGGAGATCATCGCCTGGATGCTGAAGGTCTGCCCCCGGCCCAGGAAGTTGTTCTTCGACAGCCGGCCCTGGAAGATGAAGGACTCGAGGCTGCTGAAGCCTGCACCCACCTGCAGCGCGCCGGTGTCCTGCTCTTCGACGGTGACCATCAGGTCCACGAAGTCCGCGTCGTCGGCGTCGAGCGCGACCTGGGAGTGGTCCACGGGCCGCCGGGTGATCTTCGCGTCCTTGAAGAATCCGAGGCGGAAGATCGAGGCCTCGCTGCGCTTGAGCAGGGACTGGTTGAAGAGGTCCCCTTCCGCGATCTTCAGCTCCCGCCGGATCACCTTGTCCCGGGTGGTGGCGTTTCCGGTGATCTCGATGTTGCGGATGAAGGTGGGGTTGCCCTTCTGGATGACGTAGGTGAAGTCGACGATCCGCCGGGCGCGATCCATCTTGTTCCGGCTGCCCACGCTCGCGTTGGCGTAGCCGATGTCCATGTACTTCGTGCTCAGGACGTCGTTGTCCACCTGCACGTGCTCCATGTTGAAGGTCTCGCCCTCGCGAAGGCGCAGGCCCGCGCGCAACTCCTCGTCTTCGAAGATCATGCCGTCGTCGTCCGGGGAGACGATGGTGACCTTGCCGACAGTGAACTGGAGGCCCTCCTCCACGGGGATGGTCAGGGCGATCTCCCGCATGTTGGGGGCGAGCTCGACGACGGGGTCGCCGAGCTTGACGTCCAGGTAGCCCCTGGTGAGGTAGACCCACTGGACCCGGCGCAGGTCCAGGTCGAAGATCTCTTCCTTGAAGCTGTCGGTGTGCGGCGAGAGGAAGGAGAAGTAGTTCGCCTCGCCGGTCTGCATGAAGCGGGTCACGTCCTCGTCGGTGACGGCCGCGTTTCCCGTGACCCGGATGCGGGTCACCCGGACCTTGTCATTTTCCTTGATCTCGAAGGTCACTTCGACACGGTTCTTCGAGAGATGCTTCAGCTCGTAGCTGATGTCGGCGAGGTAGTACCCCTTGTCCCGGTAGAGGTCTCGGATCGCCGAGAGGGAGCGCTCGATCTCATCGAGGTTGAGGAACCGCGCCGTCTTCACGGTGACGGCCTTCTTGAGCTCATCCTCGTCCAGCTCGTCGTTCCCCGTGAAGGAGACCTTGTGGACCCGTGGGTGCTCCTTGAAGTGCACCGTGAGGGCGACGCCGTCGGGGACATCCACGGCGAAGATGCGGATGTCCTCGAAGTAGCCCGTGCGGTACAGGGCCTTCACGTCCTCGGAGAGGCGATGCGGGGAGAGGGGCTCCCCCTCCCGCGTCCCGATGCGCTGGAGCACCGTGGAGAGGGGGATGCGGTAGAGACCCTCGGTCTTGAAGGACGTCACGAGGGGGCTCGCGTCGTCCGCTGCGCGCAGCTCCCCGGCGGCTTGCAGCCACAGGGTGCAGAGCACGGCGATGGTGAGGAAGCGATACACAGTGCCGACGGTCTCCCTTCTTTCGGCTGCCCGGCGCAATGGCGTCCGAGTATAGGGTCAGCCCTCTGCGGGAGCAAGCGCGTTAACCGAGAGGGCGAAGCGATGAACTCTCGGGGATTTCCGGTTGTACCAGCGGGGGTTTATGTCTATATTCTCTTCTCCGTTTCGACCCGACTGGAGCGAGATAGCGTGGGTAGCAAGCAGAAGAACCTGATCCTGTGGGTCCTCCTCATCCTGGCCTTCATCCTGGTCGTCCAGTTCATGAAGAGCAAGCCGAACCCCGAGGAGGTCCCGTTCTCCCGTTTCATCTCGGACGCGCAGACCGTCATCGTCCCCGAGGGCGGCGTCCCGTTGAGCGGCATCCGCCACCTGGAGATCCGTGGAGAGGTCCTCATCGGGACCCTCATCGACGGGGAGGCCTTCACGGCCAGGGGCAAGCTCGAGAGCGTCGAGGGGTACCACGACGACCTCGTCCGGCGGGGCGTGGACGTGGTGTGGCTCGAGCCGCGCGATCCTCTTCCGGACAGCCACGCGGCGGCGAAGGTGTTGTCGTTCTCGGACCTCCTCCGGGAGGGACGGCGCATCCCGGAAGTGAGCGAGGTGGGCGACCCGGAGAGGCTGGCGTACACCCAGGTCAAGCAGATCGTCGTCAAGGGTGAGACCCTCCTTGTGACCTACCACGACGGCGCGGAGCGCCGGTCGCGGGGGAGGCTCGAGAACTACGAGCCCCAGATCCTCGGCGTGGGCGTCAAGGTGGTCCACGAGGAGGAGGAGAAGGACGGCCTGCTGTTCCAGTTCCTTATCTCCTGGGTCCCGATGATCCTGCTCTTCGGACTCTTCCTCTTCTTCCTCCGTCAGCTCCAGGCCGGCGGCGGGAAGGCCATGAGCTTTGGCAAGAGCAAGCATCGCGTCCTCACCCAGCACGACGCGACGGTCACCTTCGCTGACATCGCTGGGATCGACGAGTCCAAGGAGGAGCTGCAGGAGATCATCGACTTCCTGAGGGATCCGAAGAAGTACACCCGCCTCGGCGGACGGATCCCCAAGGGGGTCCTCCTCATGGGGCCCCCCGGCACCGGAAAGACCCTCCTCGCCAGGGGCGTCGCCGGGGAGGCGGGGGTTCCGTTCTTCAGCATCAGCGGCTCCGATTTCGTGGAGATGTTCGTCGGCGTGGGTGCGTCCCGGGTCCGGGATCTCTTTGAGCAGGGCAAGAAAAACGCGCCCTGCATCGTGTTCATCGACGAGATCGACGCGGTCGGCCGGCACCGCGGTGCCGGCCTCGGCGGTGGCCACGACGAGCGGGAGCAGACCCTGAACCAGCTCCTCGTGGAGATGGACGGCTTCGAGTCCAACGAGGGCGTGATCCTCATCGCCGCGACGAACCGTCCCGACGTCCTCGACCCGGCGCTCATGCGTCCCGGTCGCTTCGACCGACGGGTGGTGGTGAGCCTCCCGGACGTCAAGGGCCGCCTGGGAATCCTCGGGGTCCACTCCCGGAAGAAGCCGCTCCACGAGTCGGTGGATATGGGCCTCCTGGCCCGCGGCACCCCGGGCTTCTCCGGCGCGGATCTCGAGAACCTCCTCAACGAGGCTGCGCTCCTCGCCGCCCGCCGGAACGCCGAGTCCATCGAGCCCACGGATCTCGAAGACGCCAAGGACAAGGTCCTCCTCGGCACGGAGCGCAGGAGCCTGGTCCTCACCGAGGATGAGAAGCGGACCACCGCGTACCATGAGTCCGGTCATGCGCTGGTCGCGGCGCGTCTCGAGCACGCGGATCCCCTCTACAAGGTCACCATCGTGCCCCGGGGGATGGCCCTGGGCCTCACGCAGCTCCTCCCCGAGCGGGACCGTCACGGATACTCCCGTGGCTGGGTCGAGGACACGATCACCATGCTCATGGGCGGACGCGTCGCGGAGGAGCTGGTCTTCGGAATGCAGACCACCGGCGCAGGACAGGACATCGATCACGCCACAGAACTTGCCCGCAAGATGGTGTGTGTCTGGGGCATGAGCAACCTCGGGCCCCTCTCCTACGACAGCCAGGGGCAGCAGGAGATCTTCCTGGGCAAGCAGTTCTCCAAGGTCAGGGGCTTCAGCGAAGCCACCGCAGAGCGGATCGACCGGGAGATCAAGCGAATCGTGGACACGGCCTTTGATCGCGCCCGCCGCATCGTCCAGGAGGGCCGCGCGGTTCTCGATGAGCTCGCGGAGGCCCTCCTTGAGCGTGAGACCCTGGACCAGAAAGACCTGATCGAGATTCTGCTGCGACATGGATTGTCTCTGCGACAGATGAAGAACCCAGAGGAGGGGGCCGAGGCCGGTGAGGACACGAACCCTGAAGACGGCGACGCGTGAGCTGACCCTCGATCGGACCCGTCTCATGGGGGTCCTGAACGTGACCCCCGACTCCTTCTCGGACGGCGGCCGCTTCCAGACGCGCGCCGCGGCCGTG
The DNA here is from genome assembly GCA_043815665.1 of Pseudomonadota bacterium. Taxonomy (GTDB): domain Bacteria; phylum Myxococcota_A; class UBA9042; order CAIXZC01; family CAIXZC01; genus CAZNWW01. Next base: position 56,244 of record JBDRIT010000002.1, on the reverse strand, counting down.
GATCATGCAGCGGACATGGCAGCCGCAGGCGCCCACGTCATCGACATCGGCGGCGAGTCCACGCGCCCCGGCGCTGCGCCCGTGCCGCTCCAGGAGGAGCTGGACCGGGTCATCCCCATTGTCGAGGCCGTCGCGGCCAGGCTCGATGTCATCCTCTCAGTGGACACCTTCAAGGCTCCGGTTGCGAAGGCCGCCCTGGCCGCCGGCGCCGAGATGGTCAACGACGTCTCCGCCCTGCGTGGCGACGACGCCATGGTGGACGTGGTGGCCGCGGCAGGCTGCCCCCTGATCATCATGCACGCGCTGTGGCCCCCGGCGACCATGCAGGACGCCCCGGAGTACGTGGACGTTGTCGACGACGTCATCGAGTTCCTCCACATGCAGGCCAGCTGGGCCCAGGCCCGGGGGATCCGACGGGACGCGCTCCTCATCGACCCCGGGATCGGGTTCGGCAAGACCCTGGCGCACAACCTCGAGCTCATGCGGAGCGCGACCCAGGTCCTCCTCGGCGGCTATCCCGTCGTGTACGGGCCCTCCCGCAAGCGGTTCATCGGTGAGCTCACGGGGCGGGCCCACGGAGCGCGTGTCATGGGGACCGCGGCGGCGGTCGCCGTCCTGGCGGCGCAGGGTGTCCACCTGATCCGTGTACACGACGTGGAGGCGATGCGGGACGTGGTCCGCGTGGTCGACGGGATCGTCTGGGATGTCTGAGGTACGACGATGAGCTTCCTGGGGAGCGGTCTGGAGGTGGTGCGGTTCGTCCTCGACGTGCTCGTCGTGGCGTTCATCATCTATCAGGTCATCCTCCTCTTCCGCGGCACCCGGGCGTTCCAGGCCTTCATCTGGCTCGCCGCAGTGCTCGGTCTCTACACCGTCTCCAGCGACCGGGTCCTGGGGCTGACCACGGTCAACTGGTTCCTCTCGAACTTCATGGGCAGTCTCCTGATCCTCGTGATCATCCTGTTCCAGGAGGACATCCGGAGGGCCCTGGGGCGGCTCTACTGGGTCCCGGGCTGGCTCGGGGGCGGCTCCGGTGCGAGGACGACGTCCGAGTCCGCCGAGCAGGTCGTGGACGCGGCGCGGGCGCTCTCCTCGCGACGCATCGGGGCCCTCATCGTCATGGAGCGCACCGGCGACCTCTCGCCCTTCGAGCAGGGCTCCATCCCGCTGGACGCTGCCCTGGAGCGGCACCTGCTGTTCCTGCTCTTCGTCCCGGCCTACGAGAACCCGACCCATGACGGCGCAGTCATCGTCCGCAACAACCGCATCGTGGCGGCGCACTGCATCCTGCCCCTGTCCGAGAACCTCGACGACGAGCAGCTCGGCACCCGTCATCGCGCTGCCCTGGGCCTCTCGGAGCAGACCGACGCCCTGGTGGTGGTCGTCTCCGAGGAGACCGGCCGCATCTCCGTGGCCCGTGGCGGCAGGTTCGAGATGGGCGTGGAGCCGGACCGGCTCCGTGAGCTCCTCCTGACGGACACCGGCGCCGGGGGTGACCGATGAGCGAGCGCAGCGCCATGGTGCAGCGCCTGCTGCGCTTTCCGTTCCTCAAGGCCTTCTCCCTGGTGGTGGCCATCCTCCTGGTCTGGATGGTCCGGCAGGACACCATCCGGGAGGTGGAGATCCGCGTGCCCATCCACGCGAACCTGCCGGCCAAGGGCGCGCTCCTGCTCGAGGAGCCGCCCAAGGAGATCCGTCTGCGACTCCGGGGGCCCTGGTCCCGGCTGGTCACGTACCTGCAGCGGACCCCCGAGACCTTCGTGGTGGACCTGGGCGACCTCCAGGGCGGCTCCGAGTACGAGTTCATCGTGGAGGCCCTGGAAGAGCATCTGGACATGAAGGGGGCTCGGATCCTTGCGATCTACCCACCGTCCTTCGATGTGCGCATCGACACGTTGGACGCCCGCACCCTGTCCGTGCGCCCCAACGTCCAGGGGCGACCGAGCCAGTACGTCTTCGTGGACTATGCCGGGATCGAGGTGGCGCCGCCAACGGTCACCATCACCGGTCCCATGACGGTCCTCGACGAGATCGAGGAGTTGAGCACGCGCCCGGTGGACATCACCGGCCTCGAGACCGCCTACGAGACCCGGGTCGAGGTGGCGCCGCCCCCGGGCGATCTCATCACCATCGAGCCCTCGAAGGTCCGGGTCCTCATCTCTCTGAGAGACAAGCACGACGTCAAGGCCCTGGCCGACGTCCCGATACGCGTCGTGGATTGCCCGGCGGGGTTCACCTGCAGGGCGATCCCGGAGCGCTTCTCTGTGCGGATCTCCGGGACCGAGCGGCTCCTCGTCGGCATCACGCGGGCGAACGTGGGCAACCACGTCTGGCTCGACGCCGGCGGGATACAGCCGCCACCGGGGAATCTCCTCTCGGAGGTGTACGGGCCCGTGCAGCCGGTGATCCGGGAGGGCGAGGGGCTGCGCTTCGAGCTCGACGAGGAGAACCGATATTTCAAGATCAAGCTCAGGCGGCGCCGCGCCCCCTGACGAACGTCCTCATCATTGGAGGAAGAAGATGCGGAGATACTTCGGGACCGACGGGATCCGCGGACAGGCGAACCGGACGCCCATGAGCCCCGAGATGGCCATGCGTCTCGGACAGGTGTTGGCGTGGCACTTCTCGAAGGACCATCCGGAGCCGAGGATTCTCATCGGCAAGGACCCGCGTCGATCCAGCTACATCTTCGAGTTCGCGGTCGCCGCGGGCGCCTGCTCCATGGGCGCGAGCACCTACCAGGTGGGGCCTCTGCCCACGCCGGCCATCGCGTTCCTGACCCACAAGATGCGGGCCCAGGCGGGGGTCATGATCTCCGCCAGCCACAACCCCTTCCATGACAACGGCATCAAGGTCTTCGGGGGGGACGGCTACAAGCTCCCGGATGCGGTGGAGGAGACCCTCGAGGACCTCATGGACGAGGGCTTCGCCGAGGAGCGGCGGCCCGTGGGCGCCGATGTCGGGCGCGCCTACCGCATCGCGGACGCGCAGGGTCGGTACATCGTCTTTGCCCAGGAGGCCTTCCCGGACGATCTGACTCTCCGCGGGCTCCGCATCGTGATCGACTGCGCGAACGGCGCCGGGTATCGGGTCGGGCCGGCCATCCTGGAGGAGCTGGGCGCCCAGGTGATCGAGCGCGGGGTCTGGCCCGACGGGACGAACATCAACCGTCGATGCGGCGCGCTCCACCCGGAGTTCATGGCGGAGGCGGTGGTCCAGGAAGGTGCGAACCTTGGCATTGCGCTGGACGGAGACGGGGATCGGCTGATCCTCTCCGACGAGAAGGGGAGGGTGGTGGACGGCGACGCGGTGATGGCGCTCATCGGCGCGCAGATGCTCGCCGAGGGCCGCCTGCCAAAGAACACCCTGGTCGCGACGATCATGTCCAACCTCGGACTGGACCGTCGTATCGAGGCGGCGGGTGGTCGTGTGGTCCGCACCCAGGTCGGTGATCGCTACGTCCTCGAACGCATGCGGGCCGAGGGGTACAAGTTCGGCGGGGAGCAGTCCGGCCACATGATCTTCCTCGAGCACGCGAGCACCGGTGACGGCATGGTCTCTGCGCTGCAGGTCCTGGCGACCATGATCCGGGCGGAGAAACCGCTCTCCGAGCTGGCCGACGTCATGGTGCGCTTCCCCCAGGTCCATCGGCAGGTCGAGGTGGCTCGCAAGCCTGATCTGGAACATCTCCCCACGGTCCAGAAGGCCATCAGCGCAGTGGAGGCTCAGATGGGCGCGGACGGACGCACCGTGGTGCGTTACTCCGGCACGGAGAATGTCCTCCGGGTCATGGTGGAGTGCCCCGACGAGAACCAGGCTTGCGTCTACGCCGATCGCATCGTGGATGCCGCCGTCGACGCGATCGGGAATTAGCTATTTCCACAAAGATATAAAGAAGTTACACAGCGCTTTCTGATCAGAAACTTCAGCAACCCAGTGATCCGTGACGTAGTAGTCCCTGGAGCCCAGGAGCCCGACCAGGTCCTCCGGTGCGGCCGCGGTGAACATCCCGAAAGGATAGATCTGGCAGGGGGCCGGATAGAGCGCACCCAGGTCGTCGAAGTCCGACCGGAGGGAGAGATGGGGGGCGAGGGCGACGACGGGATCGAGGGCGGGGATGGCCGCGCCGAAGAGGAGGGCGAGGAACCCGCCCTCGGGACCGACCCCGATCACCCCGACGGAGTCCAGGTCCCGGTGGCCTCGGAGCGCCACGGCCAGGTCGGAGAGATCCCGTGCCTGCATGTTGGGCAGCGGATCGCCGAGCATCACCGCAAGGTTCGCAGTGCGGGCCCAGTCCCAGAGATCCTCCGCAGGCCAATCTGCGTAGAGCTCGCCGTATCCCCGGAGGTCTGCGGCCAGCACGGTCCACCCGATGGCCGAGAGGAGTCGCCCCGCCGCTGCGCACGCGGCGCGGCCCTCCCGGGCGATGCAGATCACGCCGCGTCGGCCATCCCAGGCCTCCGGGAGATAGAGGTCCACAGGCAGGTCCGGTCCCTCGTCCCGGATCGCCCGTCCGGGAATCGGAGCCCCATCGGCGGCCTCGAGGGCCAGGACACCGTTGCCCTGCCCGGGGCTCCCGAGGATCAGCGAGAGCGCGTCACCGCTGGGCGCATCGAGCGCGGCCAGGGCTTCGTCCAGGAGATCCCGCACGACATCGAGGATCGTCCGATTCCCCTTTGGAGGTGCGAGGTGGAGGGACGGGTCGTCGGTGAAGGCGGTGCCGTCCTCTTCGCCAGCGAGCCCCGGGGCGTCCAGAGCCGAAGCGAAGAACGCGTAGACGGCCTCCCGCTTGACGCGGTTGACCTGGTGGCCGCCCGGGAAGCCCTGGTGGAGGATGCGCTCGGGATGCCCGAGGTGTTCCCAGGCGATGGCCGCGTCCGCGATGACCTCCTGGACCACATGGGTGGGGCCCGCGATGTAGTCCTCGTCTCCGGACAGGGAGAAGAACCAGCGGGGCGCCGAGAGGGCGACCACCTCCCGATATCCCGCGAAGGTGAGGAGCGCGGTCGGGAAGTGCTCCGGATCCCGGAAGAGGCGGTACCCGACCCGGAAGGTCCAGTCGTCCACCCCGTCGATGGGCGCCGCGGCGTGGATGCGGGGCTCCGCAGCGGAGAGGTACAAGGTGGTCTCGGCGCCGCCGGAGTGTCCCACCATCCCGAGGCGGGCCGGATCCACCTCCGGCCGCTGCTCGAGGTAATCGATCATGCGGCGTGCGACGGAGGTGATGGGGAGGTTCATGGAGCGCCCGGCGAGGAGGTTCCCCTCGGCGTGCATGTGGTCGTTCTCTTTCCTGGTGAGATCCCCGAAGAACAGCCAGTCCGGCTGGACCACGAGCGCCCCGCGGCGGGCGAGGTTCACCCCGAGGGTCAAGATGGCGTCACGACTCTTCCCTGGCTGATCATGTCCGTGGTGGACCAGGATCCCGGGGAGGGACGTCGCATTCCCCTTCGGTCGGAGCACGAGGGTGGGGATCCACATCCCGGGATGCGCCTCCACGAGCCGCAGCTCCACCAGGTGATCACCTCTGTCGAGGACGTCGACCAGCTCCGACGCCACGAAGGTCCCCGGCGGCTCGATGCCGTCAAAGCCAAGGGAGTGGAGCAGGGCCTCCCGGGTCTCGTCCTGCCAGGCGGGGAAGGCGTCGGGATCATCGGGGATGCCCGGCGGATCGATGCGCGAGAGAAGAGAATCCCAGAAGACCCGGTCGCTCTCGAGGATCCGGACGGGCTCGTGGGAGGGATCCACGGAGGCCGGACACCGCAGAAGGATGATCTCGCCGCCCGCGTCCACGGGAACCACGACGTCAGCCTCCGCCAGGTCCAGGCTGCTCACCACGTCCGCGCCGGGCGCGCCGCTTCCTGAGCAGGCGCCGACGAGGAGGTGGAGAAGGATCACGGCGCCGAGGCGCCGCAGCGGCGTGCGCGTCATCGGATGCCCAGACGCTTCAGCCGGCGGTGCATGGTTGTGCGATCGATGCCCAGGGTCTCCGCGGCGGCGGAGACGTTCCCGTCGTGGACGTCGAGGGCGCGACGGATCAGCGCGTCCTCCATGCTCGCCAGGCGGGGCACGTCGTTTCGGGATCGGATGATCTTCTCGATGAGGTTCTTCATGCCACCCGGACCGAGGCTGGGGCTGTTGTCGGCCATTGGGGCCATGTCCCGGAGGAACCGAGGCAGGTCCGCCGGCTCGATCTCGTCGCCCTGGCAGACGACCACTGCGTGGGCGAGCGCGTTCTCGAGCTGTCGGACGTTTCCGGGGTACCGATGATCGAGGATCAGGCGCATTGCTTCGCGTGAGATGTCCTTGATCTGCTTGTTCTCCGCCGTGGTGTACTTGTGGAGGAAGTGCTTCGACAGCAGGGGGATGTCCTCGGGGCGATCCCGGAGGGGCGGGATCTCGATGGGGAACACTGCGAGGCGGTAGTAGAGGTCCTCCCTGAAGCGGTCCTTCTCGATCTCCACGACGAGATCCCGGTTCGTCGCAGAGAGGACCCGGACGTCCACCCGAACCGGCTCCGTGCCGCCCACGCGCTCGAACTCCTGCTCCTGGAGGACCCGGAGGAGCTTCGCCTGGAGGCCTGGGCTGAGCTCCCCGATCTCGTCGAGGAAGAGGGTGCCGCGATGGGCCTGCTCGAAGCGCCCGATCTTTCGGGCGTAGGCGCCGGTGAACGCACCCTTCTCGTAGCCGAAGAGCTCGCTCTCGAGGAGGGTCTCGGGGATCCCGGCGCAGTTGATCGCGACGAATGGGTTGTCCTTGCGGGGGCCGTTGGCGTGGATCGCCCGCGCCACGAGCTCCTTCCCGGTGCCGCTCTCGCCATAGATCAGGACGGAGACGCGGCTGTCGGTCACATGGGAGATCAGCTGGAAGACCCGCTGCATCAGGGGGGAGACCGAGACAATATCGTGGGTGAGGGCGCCTTGGTCCAGGAGCCCCTGGAGGCGTCGGACCTGAGAGCCGAGCTCCATCTCCTTGAACGCGTTCTTCACCGAGACCCCGAGGCGGGTGAGGAACCCCTCCTCGAGCTTGCTGTGTACATAGAACGCACCCTGCTCCAACATCGCGGTCATGGCCATGCCGATGCTTCCGTGCGCCGTGACGATGATCACCTTGTTGTCGGCCATCTCGCGGCTGAGATGTCCCAGCAGCTCCAGTCCGTTGGCGTCCGGGAGCTGGACGTCCAGGAGGATCACTCCTCGGAATCCGTCGCGCACGGCCTTCCCGAGTTCACGGCCCGATCCAGCGAGGGTGACGAGGTAGCCTGCGGCCTCGAGGGAGTCCGCGAGCATGTCCCGGATCTCCTCCTCGTCGTCCACGACGAGGATGGAGCGGAGGTCATCCATGGAGGTGTGGTCTTCGGTCATCGCGTCCTCTTCGCAGGGATTCTATCCGCAGGGGACGCAGGTTTCAATCCGGCGTGGCATCCAAGTCCGCTGGTTCATGCAGATCCACACCGAAGACCCGGCCGCGTGATGTGGTGACGTACAGCCATCCGTCCTTGAGGATCGGCGAGCTGGTGACGGGTTCCCCGAGGCGGAGGGTCCACTGGACCTCGCCGTCCTGCCGTTGGAGCGCGGCCAGGTCTCCCCGGGTGGACGCGGTGATGACGCTGGTGGGGGACAATGCCGGCGTCCCGGTGATGAAGGAGGGGCCGAGATCCGAGGGGGGTGTCCACTCCCACCGCAGGGAACCCGCTTTCAGGTCTGCGCATCGAATCGAACGATGCGCGGCGATGCAGATGTCGCCACCGCTGGTCCAGGGCTGGGGCAGGGCGCCCGTCGGATCTCCCTGGTCGAAGGCGGCCGGGCCGTCCCCCGCCGATTCCTGGCGGGCATCGGTCTGCATGGGATACCCTGCGGCAGGGACCCCGGAGAACCCCATACCGACGGAGAGGCGACTGACCAGACGGACATGCTCTCCTGCCTCCCGTGGACCCCATACGACACGTTCGAAGGGGAGGCCTGCGGAGAGGGTGACCCTGAGGAGTCCGGGGGCCCCCTGCTCATCCGCCGGACTCCAGGGGTTTGCGCAGGCGACGAGGATCTGGGAACCGTCAATTCGTGGGGTGCTCCAGGCGCCGAGCGGCTCGCTCCAGCGCTCGAGCCCTGTCTGGGCGTCGATGCAGTAGACGGAGCCCTCATCGGTTGCCACGTAGATCAAGCCGCCGTCGACCACCGGCGCGCCCAGGACCCGTCCATCGATGGAGGCCTCCCACAGTGGATCGCCGTTCTCGAGGTTCGCTGCGGTGATCAGGTAGCCCTCGGGGCCGAGGTGACCGCCGATGAGGACCTCCTCGGTGAGCACCGGCGACCCGGTGTACGCCCCTACGTGGCGGCGACTCCAGATCATGGTGCCGTCGAAGGTGGAGAGGACGAAGACGGTCCCGGACGCCGCGGCGACGGCCAGGTGGCGGCCGACCACGGCGAGGCTCGCCGGTCCCTCCTCGGAGAGACGGACGGACCAGAGCGGAATCCCGGTGATGGCGTCGAGGGAGTAGACGTCCCTCGAGCCGGCTCCCCCCGCGACATAGACGGCTCCATCGTATGCGGCGGGGGAACCCGGCGCCCGACTCTCCGGGAGGGAGAGCGTCCAGCCCTGGAACCAGCCGGCCTGGATCGGGTGCGGCAGGAGCGAGACGTCGTCGGGCAGGGGGTACACCCATCCATGGCGGGTCCGAGGCGGCGGGACGTGGGGACGCAGGTGGGTCTCCCCGTCCGGGAGGACCAGGTGATCCGGGATGACGGAGGCCTCCTCGACGACAGGACTGCGAGCAGACTCGAAGGGGCCCTCCCTGGCCTGCATGATCAGCTCATGGCGCTGAATCGGTGCCTTCAGGGACCGGGGCGGCTGGAGGACCGAGATGACGTGGACGTTTCCCAGCGCGAGGAGGGATGCCCAGGCGAGCGCAGCGGCGGCGTGGTTCGCCTTCATTGATGTCCAGGTCTCCCGGGGGAGGTACGGTCGTCTGCCGAGACGTGAAGGCGGGGACACCAGACCGTGGGCAAGGTTCCTCAGAACGCAAAAAAGGGTCCCGAAGGACCCTTTTTTGCAGAACTCGACGCGTTTGAAAAACCGAAGAACTCAGAAGACTAAAAGTAGGAACAGAGTTTCACGTCGAGCTCGCATCTGCATCTCTGTTCTTCTGAGGCGGGGCCCCGATTCGACCGCAGCGACCGAAGCGAGGAAGTTGGGGTAGAACATGATAACCGTTTATAGGAGAAAACAATCAACACCCGGATTAGATGCAAGGCACGTGCCAAGCCTCAGGCCCAGTGTTCATGCGGACCTCCGGATTCTGCGTTGTGGCGTTATGCAACAGGCCCGGGACCTCGGATGGACCGGTCAGACCAATGCCTCCTGTTGGCAAAGGTCGTAACGGTGAAATGGGCCATGTGTGGCGGAATGCGGCAGGTGTGGCAAGATGCAACGCTTGGCGACGTGGGCGCCCGTGCGAATGGATCTCCAGATCAAGACCGTCCCCGAACAGTGCCGGTTTTTTGCGTCTCCCTGAATCGGGGATAGGTTCAACCAGGGACGTTGTTTCACAACCAAAGTCCATGCCAGGAGTGTTGATATGCACCTGAGGAACTCGGAGCGGCTGCAGGAGCGGGTCCATATCGACCTCGAGGCGGGAATGATCATCAAGATCGTGGTGGCCTGTCTCGGTGTCGGCGGTGTGATCTTCTACCTCGGCCTCACCCTCGGCCAGGGCGATGCCATTGCCCGGATCCATGGGGTGAGCGAGCCCGATGGATTGAAGCAGCTCGAGGGGAGCCTCCGAGTCCTGACTCCGGCCTCGGATCTGGTTGCCGACGGCTCCCTCCTCCTCTTTCCAACCCTCCTGAGCCGTCGAGCGGATCAACGCATCGACCAGGACGAGCTGGCACACACGCTCCGGCAGTTCCGTTCCAAGAACCTGGCGGATCAGGAGGTTGAGCTCTCCCAGTTCAGTGACGAGGTGCTCCGCGAGCGCTTCGGCCTCGCCCTCGATCCCGTGACCGGGGAGACCGTGAAGGTTGATCCGGGTGCCAAGAAATCTGACGAAGCCCCGATCCCCGGGGGCGCCGTCGGCGCCCCCCCGACGCGCACCGCCGAGGCGGGAGAGCGCATCGATCCGGAGGACAACGTCGAGATCGAGATCGTCGTCGCCCCTGCGTCGGCCCGGGAGGAGGAGCCGAAGGAGGTGGTGGTGGAGCGGCACACCATCGGCAAGTATACCCTCCAGCTCCAGTCCTTCCGCGACCCCGACGAGGCCCGCATCTTCGTCGTACTCATGGAGGAGCGAGGCTATCACCCCTTCGTCCAGCGCGTCGAACTCGGCGACAAGGGGATGTGGCACAGGGTCCGGGTCGGCCGCTTCATGAAGATGAAAGACGCCCAGAAGTTCAAGAGCAAGTTCGAGCAGGAGCAGGGTTTCTCCACACGAGTCATGAGCCTCTGAACCCACCGGAGATTGCCATGCGTCGGTTCATCGTTGGAGGCCCGGGCCAACTCTCGGATGCGGCTGAGGCCGCACGGACGGTGCTCGAACAGTGGAGCGGTCCGACCCCGGAGCGGGTCGTCCTCGCCGGGATGGGCGGGAGCGCGCTCGGCGGAGGGATCGTGGAGACCCTGTCGCTCCTGGAGGGGACCCCGGACCGCAGGCGTTTCCACGTCGCCCGGGAGTACAATCTGCGCGTCCCCGTGGGCGCCGACACCCTCGTCGTGGCGATCTCCTACTCCGGGGACACCGAAGAGACACTCTCAGCGTACCGGGAGGCCCTCGACGCCGGTGCGCGGGTCATCGCGGTCGCATCAGGCGGGCGCCTCCTCCGGGCGGCAGCGGCGGATCGCGGGCGCGGCGTCATCCCGGTGACGATCCCGCCCCAGCCCCCGGGCTTCCAGCCACGCTTCTCCCTGTACTACACATCGGCGCTGCTCCTCGGTCTCCTGGATGGGCTCGGAGTGCTCGAGCGTCCCTTCGACGCCGCTGCGCTCAGGGCCCGTCTCGAGAGCGTCATGGCGTCAACGGAGGCCGCAGGACCCGGCTTGGGCGAGCGCCTGCACGGACGGATCCCGGTGATCTACTCGTCGTCCTGCTTCGAGTCGGGCCTCGCGCGAATTTGGAGAATCAAGCTCCATGAGAACGCCAAGGTGCCGGCCCTCTCCGGGGCACTCCCGGAGGCCAACCACAACGAGATGATCGGCTTCGACCCTGCCTTCGCCGGGCAGTTCATGTTCCTGCTGCTCCCGGACCCGTGGATGCACCCGAGGGTCGCCGAACGATTCCGTTTGTTCGCAGCGGTGATGGAGGACCAGGGCTACCCTGTGCAGACCCTGCCCCTGGCAGGAGACGACCCGTTGACCGCGATCTACGAGAGCCTGCTCCTCGCGGATTGGGCCACCGCGGATCTGGCGGCCCGACGCGGCATCGATCCGATCTCGATCCCGGTGATCCAAGCTTTCAAGGGCCGCCTGGGCGTATGGGAGGTCGAGGGATGAAGGACTTCGGCGGTCGTGTCCACAGGGATGAGGACTCTCCGGGACGATCGAAGAAGGCCGTGATCGCCGTGATCACCGTCATCTGCCTGGCCGTCGCCATCGCCTGGATCGCCCAGGGGCGTGTCGACAGGGAACCGGAGGCTCCGGCCGATGAGCGGCTCGTGAAGGCCGCCGCGAAGATCCAGCCCTCCCTTGACCCGAGCGGCGAGATCTCGCAGCGATACCCGGGCTCACCCTGGGAGCGGCGAAACAACATGCTCCAGGAGATCGTGGACATCGTCGAGGGTGGAGGAGATCCCTACGACCTGTCCGAGGAGGTCAGGAACTACGTCCGAGGGATCAGCAAGGCGGTGGATGCCTCATGCGCCGAGGTCCTGTCCAACCTGGGCCGGGACGCGGTAATCTGGTCCGGCGTGGTGTCCCATGCGGGGGAGATCCAGGAGCGGCTCCTCCGGCGGTTTGACCAGGCGGTGGCGCCCTGGCCCGAGGAGAACCGCACGAGCCTCCGCGGGGTCAAGCCGTTGTTCGCCTGCCGCTGAGCTCGGGGACCTTCGTCCGGAGGTATCTGCCCGTGTACGACTCCGGGGTTGCTGCGATCTCCTCAGGCGTTCCGACCGCGATGACCTCACCCCCGCCCCGGCCTCCTTCGGGACCGAGATCGATGACATGGTCCGCCGCCCGGATGACCTCCAGGTTGTGCTCCACCACCAGGACCGTGTTGCCCTTCTTGACGAGCCGCTGCACGACTCCGAGGAGTCGTGAGATGTCCTCGAAGTGGAGCCCGGTCGTCGGCTCATCGAGGAGATAGAGGGTGCTCCCGGTGTCCCGTCGTGCGAGCTCCCTGGAGAGCTTGATGCGTTGCGCCTCTCCGCCGGACAGCGTGGGTGAGGGTTGCCCCAACCGAACATAGCCGAGGCCCACATCGACGAGGGTCTGGAGGATCTGCCGGATGCCCCGGAAGGGCTCGAAGAGCTCGACCGCGGAGGCGATGGGCATCCTGAGCACGTCCGCGATGGAGTGATCACGGTACCGCACCCGCAGGGTCGCGTCGTTGAAGCGGCCGCCGACGCACTCCGGACAGGTGACGTAGACGTCCGGGAGGAAGTGCATCTCCACCTTGAGCACTCCGGCGCCCTGGCATCGCTCACAGCGACCGCCCTTGACGTTGAACGAGAAGCGCCCGGGACCGAAGCCGTACGTCTTCGCCTCGCGGGTCTCCGCAAAGACCTTACGGATCAGGTCCCAGACCTTGGTGTAGGTTGCCGGATTGGAGCGCGGCGTGCGTCCGATGGGCCGCTGGTCGATGGAGACCACCTTGTCGATCAACTCGAGGCCGCGGAGCGCCCTGTACCTGCCGGGCTCCGCCGTGGAAGAGGAGTGGAAGTGCCGCAGGAGCGCGGGGCGGAGGGACTCGTCCACGAGGCTGCTCTTCCCGGCACCGGAAACGCCGGTGACCACGCAGAACACGCCAAGGGGGAAGTGGACGTCGATGTCCCGCAGGTTGTTGTGGGTCGCGCCCTCCAGATGCAGCCACCCCTTGGGAGCGCGGCGGGTGTCGGGGATCGGGACAGAGAGCCGGCCGGACAGGTAGCCGCCGGTGAGGGATGCCTCGTCGGTGTAGAGCCCCTGGACGTCACCAGAGTAGACGATCTCGCCTCCCTCCACGCCTGCACCTGGGCCGAAGTCGACGACATGGTCCGCGGCGTCGATGGTGTCACGGTCGTGCTCCACCACGAGGACGGTGTTCCCGATGTCCCGAAGATGCTTGAGGGTCTCCACCAGCCGGCTGTTGTCCCTGGGATGCAGCCCGATGGAGGGCTCGTCCAGGACGTAGATGACCCCGGTGAGCTCGGTACCGAGCTGGCTGGCGAGGCGAATCCGTTGGGACTCACCTCCGGAGAGGCTCTCCGTCGAGCGATCCAGGGTCACGTAGCCGAGGCCGACGTTCTCGAGGAACCTCAGGCGGTTGAGGGACTCCCGGAGGGGCACCCGCGCGATCTCGGTCCGGTGGCCTTCCCGTGGTACGCCCTCGAGGATCGGCAGCAGGTCCTCGACCGTGAGGCGGGAGATCTCTGTGATGTCACGGCCCGCGATGGTCACGGCGCGGGCCTCGGGCCGGAGCCGCGTCCCGTCGCACTCGTCACAGTGCTTGGTGGAGAAGAAGCTCTGGTAGAAGCTCCGCATGGAGTCGGACTGGGTCTCGTGGAACCGCCGCATGATGGTGTTGCTGATCCCCTCCCAGCGGAGCTCCGACGCGGTCTCGTACCAGGGCACCCGCCCTCGGGCCCCAGGACCATCCTGGTTGCCATAGAGGAGGACGTGGCGGTGGTCCGCGGGCATCTCATCCCAGGGGAGGGTCAGATCCATCCCGACCCCGGAGGCCAGGTGCCCGACGACCTCACGGGTCCAGGAATCTCCCGCAGTCCTCCAGCTCTGCCAGAGCGCGATGGCGCCCTGGTTGACCGAGCGCTTCGGGTCGGGGACGACCCGCTCGGGATCCACGGCGAAGCGGGTCCCGAGGCCGTTGCAGGCGGTGCAGGCGCCCTGGGGGGTGTTGAACGAGAAGAGCTGCGGGGAGAGCTCCGGGAGGCTGATCCGGCAGCGATCACAGTAGAGGTCCTCGGAGAAGGAGCGGTCCTCCGTCCCCATACGGACGTTCATCTTGCCCCCGGAGACCTTGAGGCAGGTCTCCACGGAGTCCGTGAGGCGGCTCTCGATGTCCGGGCGGACCCGGATCCGGTCCACCACCACCGAGATGTCGTGCCAGACGTTCTTGTCCAGCTCCGGCGGCCCCCGCAGCTTCTGGATCGTACCGTCAACGAGGAACCGGGCGAACCCGCGACCCAGGAGGTCGGTGAAGAGATCCCGGTGCTCACCCTTGCGGTGGACGACGAGGGGCCCCATGAGCGTCAGGTCCGTGCCCTCCTCGAGGGCCAGGAGATGCCTCACCATCTCCTGGGCGGTCTGCTTGCCGACCTCGCTCCCGCACTGGTGACAGCGCTGATCCCCCATCCGCGCATAGAGGATGCGCAGGTAGTCGAGGATCTCCGTGACGGTGCCCACGGTGGAGCGGGGATTGCTCGAGGCGGTCCTCTGCTGGATGGCCACCGTCGGCGCCAGGCCGGTGATGCTCTCGAAGCGGGGCCGCTCGATCTGACCGAGGAACTGCCTCGCGTACGCGGACAGCGACTCCACATAGCGACGCTGTCCTTCCGCGAAGATCGTGTCGAAGGCCAGGCTGCTCTTGCCGGAGCCGCTCACGCCGCAGAAGACGATGAGCCGTTCCTTCGGGAGCGCCAGGTCGATGTTCTTCAGGTTGTGCTGCGCAGCACCGTGGATCACGATCTCTCTGGACGCGGCCATCCGGGTTCCCTCCCAGGGTCGGGGGGAACCTAGCAATTCGCGTCGGTGGATTCAACACGAAAGGGAACGTCAGGGGGCCGGACTCAGGCGGTAGAGGCCGACCCGGAACGTCGGGACCTCCGGGTAGTAGCCGAACTCGTTGTCGCCGACGTTGGGGAGGTCCTCCTCGAGGACCGGCACCGGCCGACCCTCGTCCAGGATGTGGGCGCAGGCCGAGACCAGGGGCCTCCGCGGCGGGGCTGTCGCGTCCTCGTGATGCACGAAGAAGGCCCGCCAGCAGTCCTCCCCCCAGAGACAACGGGCCTGCACCACGCGCTCGGGCACGCCGTGAGGGCCGCCTGTGGACTCCTCGGCGTAGCACAGGAGCCCGAGATAGAAGTACGCGGCGTCAGCGCAGCCGCCGGACCGTTTGGCCTCCCACGCGGCGATGCCGCTCACCTGGCCTTCCCGGTTCGGAGGGGTGACGAGGTAGTCGGGATGATAGCGGTGGGTCCTGCCCCTCGGGGGGCTGTCCCCGGGGCCGATGCGGACCAGACAGATCGGGGTGTCCGGGAGGGCCGCAACGGCTCGACGGAAGAAGCGCTCGTCCTGAAGCTCGTTCGTGGGCGCGAAGAGGGACGGGATCGACGGCAAGGCCGAACCGAGGACGAGGACTCCGACCCCCACGGCCAGGGAGATGCCCATCCGGCCGCCGATCTTCACGAGGCGTGCGCGGACGTCGTCCACCCCGAGGGCCGCGAGGATCCCGACCAGCGCGGCCGCGGGGGCGTGGAGGCGGGGCAGGGAGGTCAACGGGGCGTCGACGACGTAGACGAGGGTCCACACCACGGCCAGGGCGCCCAGTCCCAGGGGCAGGGTCCGCCGGCCCCGCCGGGCGGTCAGGAGGCCGACGAAGGCCATCAGGGTGACGCCTACGGGGAAGGTCCACACGTCCAGCCACCCGTTCTCGAAGACCAGCTCCCCGGGGAGGGAGAGGAGGATGCCGAGATCCAGGGCCGGGATGGCGCCCCTGTCGATCTGCGTGGGGACGACCTCCAGGAGGTGATGGAGCTGCAGACCGAGGGGCATCGCCAGGACACACCCGGCGATCCCCAGCGGGATCCGCGCGCCGCGGAGCCCCTCACGCGCACGGGCGATGATGACCACGCCGACTGCGACGGGGACGATGATGATCATCTCCGGACGGCAGAGCGCGGCGAGGCCGAGGAGCGGCAGGGCACCCGCCAGGCACCAGCGGCTCCCGTGCGCGAGGAGTCCGTCCAGGAGCAGGAGGCCGTGCCACAGGAAGAACACCGCCACCACGAGGATGCTCTCGGTGCGGTGATCGCAGATGAACATCGGGGTCACGTTCAGCAGGACGGCCAGGACGGCGACAGCGAGTCCCCTCGGCCGGTGCCGCTGGACGAAGGCCAGGATCGCTGGGATCGTCAGGAACCCCAGGCAAGTGTTGGCCTGGATGATGGTGAGGTGATCCGTCGGGAAGAGCTCGAAGAGCAGACGATAGAGGGTGAATGCCCCGGCGCCGTACCTCGGCAGGCCCTCGAACATGGAGACCTCCTGCGTGAAGCCGAAGGCCATGTAGATCATGACGACCCGCGGCGCGACGAGGAGGCGGATCAGGAGGCCCAGGGCGAGGGCCGCCGCCACGAACGGCCGGGTCTCCGGCGCGCTCTCCCGCCAGGCCCTCGCCTGGAGCGAGACCGACAGCCCGAGCGCGGCGAGGGACCCGAGGAGGAGCAGGAGCACCACGCGGACCTGAAGGCGCTCTGCGGGCGCCATGGAGGAGATGCTCTCCAAGAGGGCCTTGGGTCGCCGGGGCGGGTGCTCCTCGTCCCGGGCCCGGGGGCTGGGCGGCACCGCAATGACGGGCGACCTCCCCACAATATCGAAGTCTCCCGGGTCATTCCTGCGGATCGTGTCGACCACCCGGTGCAGGAGTCGTCCACGACCGGACCCCGCATCCTCCATGGGACCGAGGTGGGAGATGTTGAACGAGGGGGTCCGCTGGAACGCGGGCGCACCGTCGTCCCGCGGGGACAGGAGGACGACCAGGTCCGGGGCGGCAGGGCTGGTGAAGCGCAGGGACAGGCCCTCGGGACCCACTTCGGTCCCGTCGAGGGACCAGCCCTCACCAGCCTCGAAGGCCCCTCCGGCCTCGTCGCAGAGGAGGTCCTCGACCCGGCCTCCCGCAGCGACCTCCGTGGCGCACGCGAGGAGGGACCCGGCCACGACGAGGGCCTGGAGGGACCGCATCGGGACGCGGCTCACGGCGGATCGAGCCCGATGCACTGCGAGGGCATGGCCTCGTGCTTGCAGGACTCGAGGCGCTCGATGATCGTCTCGACGAGGCGGGCCTTCTCCTTGGGAACGTCCCAGGACGTGCGGGTCAAGGACAGGTATCTCCGAAGATCCTGGATGGTGGCCTCGGGCTCTACGTCCATGTTGATGATCCCGCGGCAGTAGTAGATGTCCGGGTCCCGGGCCCCGGCGGCGAAGGCCAGATCGATATACTTCGCCGCCTGCGCGCGATCTCCCTTCCCACGATGATGGTTCATCGCGATGTAGATGAAGACCCGCGCGACCCCCGGCAGCCCCTCGGCGGCCCGCATGAGGTACTGGTTGGAGCGCTCGTGCTCGCCGTCGTAGTGGAGCAGGGAGCCCGCAAAGAAGGCCGACGCTGCGTCCTCGGGGGCAGCGTCGGCGACCCGGATGAACCGGGCGCGGTGCTCCGCACGATCCGGGGACTGCGCGTACAGGGCATCCAGGGAACCCATCAGGCCGCTGGTCCGGGCGCCCCGATCCACGAGCCCCTGGAGGAGGGCGATGGCCCGATCCGGCTCACCGACGAACTTGTAGTGCTCCGCGAGGGCGCTGACGATCCCCACATCGTCGGGGTACGTCTCAGCGCCATCCCGGAGCAGGTCCAGGAGCTCGGCGGTCCGCTCCGTGCGGATCGCAAGGTCCGCCGCAATCCGATACCCCCGCTTGCAGTCGCCCAGGCGCTCGTGGAGCTGCTGAAGGAAGGCCAGCCCGAGGTCTGGCCGGCCCCTCCGTCTGAAGCTGCTCGCAAGCTCGAAGCCTTCACAGGCCGCGTCAGGATCCGGTGCGAGGGTGAGCACCTGTGCCGCCAGGGCATCGGGCTGCGGAAAGCGACCGAGGCCGATGTCGGCCCGCAGGACCTCGAGGTGGATCAGGAAGGCATCAGAACCCGACGGACCCGTCCTGTCGAGGAGGGGTCCTGCATCCTCACGGACCTTCAGGAACCACAGCTCCGATCGAGGGATGTCGCCCGTCTCGTAGAACAGGAACCCGATCTGATTCGCGATCATCGGCCGGCTGCGCGGCGCGATCCTCTCCTGGAATCGCTCCAGCTCCTCCAGCGCGGCGGCGGCCCGATCGCGCTCCTCGTGGGCGAGCGCAGCTTCCGCGGCGTAGATGAGATCCCAGGCTCCTCGCGTGTCCTTCCAGTGCGGGGAATCGGGCTCGTCAGGGGTCCGCATGAAGACGCGGGCGCGGATCCAGGCCCGGGCACGCCGCTCAAACCCGGCCATGGCGGTCACGCGGAGGTTCGCCCATGCGACGAACCGCGGCGGGAGCCGAAGACTGGCGCTGTGTTCTTCCCCCATGGGGTCCAACGCGATCTCGCTCCAGGACCACTCCGCCTCCATCGAGCGGACGTTGGCCTCGATCCGGGTGAGCAGGGCCTCCGCCTCCGGGGTGGGCTGCGTCTTCCCGGTGACGGCAGCGAACTGCTCGGTACGGAAGACGGCCTCACCGGACCAGGAGACGTGGTGCAGCCCGACCTGCAGGCGGCCTCCGCTCTCACGGTGGGTGTACAGGGCGTCGACGTGATCCTGTCCGATGGACACCTCGCCGACGTCCCAACCCCGAGGGAGGTCGGCGGTCATCATCCTCCCGACGAGCTCCTCCTGGCCGGGCTTGATCACGCGATGGACCGGATCCTCAGCCCCGGCACCGAGGAGGGTCAGGGAGCTCAGCATCAGCAGGAGAGAGGTCTGGGTCACGAGGCCTCCTCGGGACGGTTGGCGAGGCTCGGTGGAGCCCACGAAGTAAAGCACAGGCCGTCTCGACACGTCAAGACGGAGCGCGGCGTTCCCCGGCGACCTCTCCCTTGACGGAGCACCCACGCGCGCATACCGTCGGGGCATGACTTGCCCACTCACAGCAGGGCCCGTCGGACGCCGACTCGGGGCCCTCGTCATCGCTCTCTCCGCGGCCACCCTGGTCAGCGCCTGCGGCGGCCGACTCCATGCCGACGCGCCGGAGAACCCCGCCGCGCTGGTGGACCCGACGGGCGCCTCCTGGGTCCTCGTGACACCGCCCCTCGAAGAGGTGCGGGTCGCCGCCTTGCAGATCCTCGTGAACGTGGAGGGTCTCCTGGGTGTCGTAGATCTCCTCCGGGAGAGCTACGAGGTGGATCTCGGTGACGAGGATCTCTTCGCGAACCTCGGCCTTGCGCCGGACCAGCCCCTCGTGGCGCTCGGCGTCGAGGAGGGGGTCTGTCTGATCCTCAGCGCACGCAGCGGGGATCCACTGGACGAGATTGTGGAGCGGGTCGGAGACACCTCGGGGTATCGCATCGAGCGCCGGGAAGCCGCGCAGGGGCTCCTCTCGCGGGTGTATGACGAGGAACGATGCGTGGTGGCGTTGCTGCGCATGGACGGACTCGTCCTCCTGGGATACGGGCCCGACGGTCGGGCAGACGCCGCCGTGGCCCGGGTAGCGCTTCACCACCTCCCGGACGGGGCGGTCGGGCTGGAGGCGCCTGACGGTCGTTTCCTGTTCGAGTGGCGGGGCGGGGTGGCCGCAGCGAGGCCCGTCGATGTCAGCGGATTGCTGGGGCCCCTGGCCGGGGTGGGGCATTGGCTCCACGGGATACAGGCAGGGATCCGCACCCTCCGTCTCACCTTCGCCGCGGGCATCGACGGCATCGATTGGGACCTCGAGATGATCCCGACCCGGCCCGAGGCGAGAGGCCCGTCGGTCACGGGCACCGCCGTCCCGGACTGGAAGGACGCGGTCCCCGAAGACACGATCCTCACCCTGCAGATCCGGTCCCGGTTCGACGGCACCTTCGGGGAGCTCCTCGGTGGAAAGGGGATGTACATCCTCGGTCTCCTCGCCGGCGAGGTCCTCGACCCGAAACGGATTCCCGAGATCCGGCAGGCCCTCGAGGCCATGGACGCCGAGGTCGGCCTGGTGCTCCTGGGCGCCGACCCCAGGGCGCCCGTGGGAGAAATCATCGCTCCCAGCAGCGTCCTCCAGGCTCTCAACGCAGTGCACATGGGGCTCATCGTCCAGGGGACGCCACCCGAGAGGTTCCTTGAGTGGATCCCCGTGGAGGATGGGCCCGTCGCCGGCGGCTGGAGGGCCCATGTGGTCTCCGCTGCGGCGCCCAGGGCCGTGGAGTTCTGCAAGGCCAAGGAGGACAGGAGCCTCTGTCTGGGCGTCCTGGCCGGGGCGGACCGGCTCATGGTGCTGTCCGGAAAGGGAGAGACGGATCGGGTCGCCAAGGTATGGTCGGGCGCCGCCCCCGCGCTGGGGAAGGCCCTCTTCGTGGGACGCACGGCGGGGGACATGGTCCTGACCGTGAAGATGAAGCGCCTCGTGCGGGACCTGCGGTCCAAGGGAGTGCCGCCGTTCTACCTGCGGATGGTGAACAGCTTCCTTGAGATCCAGGCGGTGCGGAGAGACTCCCCCGAGGGGACACGGTTCGAGGGGGAGGTTCTGCTGCGCTGATGATCCATCTGAAGGACATTCGGAAGGTCTACGATCGAGGCGATGCCGCCAATGCGGTCCTCCGCGGCGTGGATCTGGAGATCCCCGCAGGTTGCTTCGTCTCGCTGGTGGGCGCCAGCGGCTCGGGGAAGACGACGCTCCTCAACGTCATCGGTGGGCTGGACCGCGCCTTCACCGGTACCGCCACCGTCGATGGCCAGGACATCCAGCGGATGTCGGACCGCGTGCTGTCGCGCTTCCGCAACCGGACCCTCGGGTTCGTCTTCCAGGCCTTCAACCTCCTGCCCCACCTCACCTGTCGGGAGAACGTGGAGGCCCCGGCCTGGTTCCGCGGTGGGATGGGCCGCAAGGAGGTCCGGCTCCGCGCGGACGAGGCCATGGACCAGGTCGGGGTCCTGCACAAGGCCGAGTCCTACCCGACGCGCCTCTCCGGCGGGGAGAAGCAGAGGGTCGCCATTGCGCGGGCGCTCTTCGGGAAGCCCCGCCTCCTCCTCGCTGACGAGCCCACGGGGAACCTCGACTCGAAGAGCGGCCACCAGGTCATGGATCTCTTCCTCGAGCTGAACCGCTCCCAGGCCCTCACGGTGATCCTCGTCACCCACGACGACCGCCTCGCTGGATTGACGCAGCGGATCGTCCGCCTCAAAGACGGCCTCGTGGTCGGCGAGGGGGACGCATGAGGGCCGGGAAGCTCGTCTCCATCGTCTTCAAGAATGTCCGGAGAAACCGGAAGAACCTCGTGTTCTCCAGCATCGGCATCATTGTGGGCGTCTCGGTCTTCTCGTTCTTCACGGCGCTCACCATCGGGGTCCGCGAGGAGGTCCTGAACAAGATGTACCCGGTGGACCTCATCGAGGTGGAGCCCTCCGCGGTGAGCATCGCCGGTGCGAAGAGCCGGGTCGAGCGCCTCCACTTCGACCAGGATCACCTGGAGGATTTCGCGGAGATTCCGGGGATCGGGCAGGTCTACCCGAAGCTGCGGTCGCGGTTCCAGGCGGTCTACCGCATCGGCGGGCAGCTCTTCGGTGAACGTGGAATGACCTTCGAGGCCTACTTCGATGGCCTGGACGACGCGCTCCTCCGTGCGGATCTCGCCGAGGCCCAGGCGGGGACGCAGGAGGAGCGGCGCCGGCAGACCCTGGTGGAGAGGTACGGAAGAGAGCGTCGCTGCTACGACGACGAGGACTGCTCCCCCGGGGAGGAGTGCCACGACGGAGCGTGCAGGGCTCTCGAGTACTGGCGCTTGTTCCGGGACCACGGCGAGTTCATCCCCTGCCGGGACGATCAGATCTGCGCCGAGGGCTACGCGTGCCTCCTGGGGGAGTGCAGGCCCACCTGTGACGAGGGGGCCTGCAAGGAGGGCACCGTCTGCCGGCGCCTCGAGTGCACCAGCGCCGCTGACTGCGGCGGGACGGCCTGTGTCGACGGCCGGTGCGACCGGGAGGTCTGCGTCATCCCCTGTGTGGGGGCGCCGGATTGCCCTGCCTGGCAGGAGTGCGTCCCCGGGGCGTGCCAGGAAGACAACGACTGCGTCTCGGGTCGGTGCATCAATGGCCGGTGCGCTGCCGAGGGCACCTGCGACTACATCCGCTGTGCCCAGGAGCGGGAGGAGGCCGATCTCCTCGCGAACCCGGAGCTGCGCCGGGGGATCCTTCCCGGTCTCTGCGAGGACGGGACCTCCAAGGAGGAGGGGGAGAGCTGTCCTCCCGCCCAATGTGCGCCCCGAACGTTCTGCTCCGTGTACGAGTACCGGTTCCCGAGCCGCTACTGGCGCGACCGCCGCGGCAAGGGCCGCTGCGAGCACCCGATCCCGGTGATCGTGAACCCCCTCGTCCTCGAGATCTTCAACCTCGTGATGAAGAGCACCTTCGGGCGCGCAGAGCTCGGCACCATCAACGCGTTCATGGGATACGACGGCGAGGTGCTCTTCGGACACTCGTTCTACAAGGATCCCGTGGCGGACCGGACCCCGGTGCAGAAGCGCATGCTCATGGTCGGGTTCTCGAGCAAGGCCCTGGAACATGGGGTCACCATGCCCATGGAGTACGTGCGGCGCGCGAACTCCCGCTACAAGGGCAGGGAGGCCACGCGGGAGTTCGACAGCGTGATCCTGCAGCTCGCGGAGCGTGAGAAGCTCCCCGAGGCGCTGGACTACATCGAGGCGCACAATGTCCAGCTGTCCCGGCGCTCAGCGGAGGCGGAGAAGTTCCGCACCATCCTCGTGGTCGCACTGGCGATCTTCTTCATCATGGCGTCGGTGATCCTCAGCATCGCCGCGATCAACATCACCCACGTCTTCCTCATGGTGATCTACGAGCGGAAGCGGGAGATCGGGGTCCTGCGATCCGTGGGCGCCACGCGCATGGACGTCCGCCTGCTCTTCCTCGGTGAGTCCCTGTTCATCGGGGTCCTCGGCGGCATCGCGGGGAACCTCATCGCCTGGGGCGCCAGCAGGGGCATCGATCTCCTGGTCGCCCGGTACGTCGGTGATTTCCCGCTGAAGCCGGAGACCTTCTTCCACTTCGAGCCCCTGTGGGTTGGCCTCTCGGTCGTGGTGGCGCTCTTCTTCTCCATCCTGGGGGCCTTCTTTCCCGCGAACCGCGCAGCGGGTCTCGACCCTGCCCGGGTTCTCACCATGCCTTGAGCCCTGGAGGCCCGATGGTCCGCATCCTCCTCATCGCGTTGCTGGTCGGCGGGGTCCCCGCGGTGCCGCCGGCCCGCGCCGACCAACCCGTCTCGCGGTACGCGTTCGAGGCGGCCCTCGGGCGCCCTGTGGAGACAGCGACGTCGTCGGATGGCCGTATCGCATGGATCGTCGCAGGAGAGGCGGGACATCGACTCTACGTCGACGGTGTGGTCATCGAGGAGGCCGCGGGGATTGAGCAGGTGCAATGGACCCGGAGCGGTGAGCTGACCTACTGGGTCCGGACGGCCCGGGGCGCACGGGTGATCTGGGGGGCGCGGCGTGGTCGGGCATGGGACGCCATCCGGACCCCGGACCTGGCAGTCTTGGGTCGAGCAGACAACCCCTCCTCGTGGAGCTGGAGTGATCGCGGCGGCGCGTCCATGACCTTCGCCTCCAGGGATCCCAGGGATCCCACCCAATGGGTGCGCCTCACACGACGTCCCTCCCAGCCCGCAGACCTGGAGCGCAGCCCCCTGACGACCAACCGGGTCCTCCGGGGCGACCCGGATCCGGGCGCGTCCCGGTCCATGGCGCTCCGGTACCACCTGGTCGCCGGCAGGGTCCCCGCGTACGTGGCCCTGCGCGGCTCCGAGGAGTGCCTGGTGGTCGGAGCCCGCGAGATGGCCTGCGGGGCGCGCATCGAGATGATCGCCTCAGCGCCGCATACGGGGCGCCTCCTGGTGGCCTGGAGAGAGCGGGAGGGCGGGGACCTGTCCCTGTCCGACGGTCTCGAGACCACGGGCCCGTGGCGCAGGATCGATTGGGTGTCCTTCTCCGCGGATGGTCTCCGCTATGCGGTGATGGTCTCCGACCGCGCGGGGGATCGGATCCAGACCGATCACGGCACCACGGGCTCCCTGGGGCGGCTCGCCGCGCTGGCGCATCTCTCCGACGGCGCGCTGGCCACGCTGTGGTTCCAGGGGGAGCGCACCGTGCTCCTGGCTGACGACAGGGTGATCGTGGAGGGCGGGCCGGTGACGCGCTTTCTCCGTCCTCCCTCCGGCGACCCGATCCCGATCATCCGCGATCCCGAGGGGGATCGAATCGGCGCCGACGCCGACGGGCCCAGGTTTCGGGAGATCTGGGGTGAGGGTTTCCTCGGGGACGGGCGGTTCACCGCGCAGGTCACTCCCCTGGAGGGGGGGCAAGGCGTCGTCGCAGGCGCATCGCTCCTGGCGAAGGGGGACGCGCTGACCTGGTTCGTTCCCTCCGCCGACGGGACCCGGGTGCTCTCGGTGTTTCATGATCGTGCCACCGGCCGCGAGGACGTCCTCCTCGACGGGCGGGTCGTCTTCCAGACGGACGAGGTCACGGGGCTGGGCTTCGTGGGGGAGGGGGCGGTGGCGCGGTCCTGGGTGCTGGGCCGCGGGGTTGGCGGGGAGTGCCTGTGGACCTCCCTCGCCGTCGCTGGGCTCTGCTGCGAGGCACCTCTGGGATGGACCGGGGCTCCTGCGGCGCCGGTGCTCGTCTGCAACGGGTCGAAGGGTCCGTCGACGATCACGCTGGAGGGAGAGCCGACCCACGTCGACGTCCTCCCCCAGGAGTTCACGGTTGTCGGTCCCGATGGACGGATCCTGTGGTACGTCACCCGCAACGGCGCACTGTGGCAGCTCCACGGCGCCGACGGGAGGACCGAACCGATCCCGGGGGAGCCGCGCCTGCTCCTGCCGGGCCCCGACGCGGAGGACCACCCCCGTCTCCTCGTGCAGACGGCGGAGGGGCAGGGCTGGTTCTCGGGACGCGAAGGTGACCGCTTCCTGGCAGAGATCGCGGAGCTGCCCCATGAGATCGACGAGCTCGGTCCAGTGTACGCAGCACGGAGCGACGGTCAGGTCCGGTGGATCGCGCCCTCCTTCGTTACGGCGAAGGTAGACGCGCTGGGCTCGGCACCCCACCCGTCGTCGAGGGGACTCTCCTGGTGGGAGCGTCGCGGGGACCGTTGGCACTGGGTCACCTGGCTGATTGATGTTGGCGATTGAACCCATGGAGGGACATACGATGACGCTCCGCCTGACGATGCTCTCGGGGCTGCTGATCCCGGTGCTCGCCCTGGCTCTGGTGCAGGGATGCCTTGACGACACCGGCCGCGGCGCGACGGCGCCGGACCAGGTGGGTGAGGACGTGGTCGCGGACGGCCTGAGCCCCGACGTGACCCTCGACACGGCGACCCCTGACCGCAAGGCGCCCGACGTTCCGGATGACGTCGGTGAGGGCTGCCAGATGGTGGCCCAGGGCGACATGCCCGAGCCCACGCCGGCGCCCCGAAAGTTCGCGCTCTCGGTGTACCACTTCAACATCCAGTACGTGGCCGGTGGCACCGAGGGCATGAGCGGACGCTCAGAGATCGACTTCAGCAACGACGCGCTGGAGGACCGGATCGTCGAGGAGAGCTTCGCGCCCCTCCTGGACATCCTCATGGATCACCCGACCTGGGGCGTCGACGTGGAGATGCAGGGGATCATGATCGACGTCATGCGCGAGCGCCATCCCCAGGTCATCGAGACGATGCGGACCCTCGTGGGGCGTGGTCAGCTCCAGGTCCAGAGCTTCCATTGGTCGGATCAGCTCTGGATCGCCCACGATCTGCGCAGCGTGAGGGCCTCCAGCCGCCTCACCATGGAGTCCCTGGGCGCGGTCTGTCTCCCGGTGGGCCGGGGCGTGTTCACCCAGGAGGGGCAGTTCGGCGAGGGGATGGTCCGGATCCTCAAGGACGACGGGCGGGCCGCGATCCTGCCGAAGAATCTGTACCGGTACCACTACGGCGACGATGCGCCGCCGCTCCTCTTCGAGCACGAGGGCGTGCCGGTCATCGTCGGCGGGCGGGGCATCACCGAGGGAGACGGCGAGGAGCAGATCCAGGTGACCTGGCACTTCTTCGACGACGGCGAGAAGGAGCTGACCGGAGACCTCGACCCGTACTTCGGCGAGTTCTTCGCGTTCAACCAGGCGAGCGCCGACGCGCTGGTCGCCGAGCTCACGGACCTCGAGGCCCAGGGCTTCCACGTGACCACCATCGGGGACTACCTCGATCACCTCGACGATCTCGGGGTCGATGCCGAGCCCATGCCCGTGATCATCGATGGGACCTGGCAGCCCGTGGACTCCCACAACACCTTCACCTGGATGGGCGGCACCGGCCTCTGGTCCGCGGACGAGCGGGACAACGAGATCCTGACCCTGCTCAGCCGCGGCAACCAGCTCCTGGCCGCGCTGGAGACCTTGATCCCCTACGCCGCCGGGGAGGTGGCCGACCCCGAGATCAGCGCGGCATGGGAGGACGCCCTCGACGAGGTCTGGCGACTCCAGCTCAAGGGCCAGGTGAGCGACGGGACCGGCTGGAACCCCTGGGCGGGGGAGATCAACTACGCCCTGGACCACGGCGCCCAGGCCATCGCGGCCGGCGAGGCGCTCTGGGACGACATCAAGGACACCCTCGGCGCGACCTCCCTCCTGGTGGCCCCGGCCCAGGGGACCGTGTACCAGGACATCTTCTTCGAGGCACCGGAGCCGCCGGTGCCCGTGGACGCCCCCTTCGAGCTCCTGGTCGAGGGCTTCGGCTGGGAGGGGACGGTGGCGTGGTTCGAGGACCCGAACATCGGCGTCACCTACGTGGACATCGCCATCGAGGCCCCCGGCGGCGTGGAGTGGAACCACTGGGTGGACTTCCCGCGCTTCGGCGATGATCTGATCTATGCCCCCGTGGGTCGGGAGGACGAGGGCGTGATCCGCACCATCGACATCACGACCCTCCCCGCTGAGGGCACCGGGGACGTGGGCTGCGCGGCGGCGAACGGGCTCCTCGGTCTGGGTGACGGCTCCTGGATCCTCAAGGACAAGACCCGGGTGCACCTCTCCGCCCAGCTCATTCAGGACGAGCCGGTGATTCGCTTCATGAACAAGGCGATCCATCCGGCAGACCCCGCCGATCCCAAGGGCCCCCACCTGTGGCGCTTCTACTACCTGCCTGACGCCACCGAGGCGGAGGCCCTGGAGTTCGCCGACCGGATCAACGTCAACCCGGTGATGTACAGGTGAGGACCCGAAGTCATCCTGAGTGCTGAGGAGCGGCCGCCCTCAAGGTGATCACCTGCGGCAGCGAGGAGGGAGAATGAACACCGCAATTCGCTCTTTTTGGTTGTTCCTTGCGACGTGCTCGTTGTTGTGGGCCTGCGCTTCAGGGGCCGGGGGTCCTGCCGGGGTCGACGCACCGTCGGACTCCGCAGGGGACACGATCGTCGAGGATCTGGCGCGTGGCGACGTCCCGTCGACGGATGTGCCCGACGAGGACATGGCGGCGGACATTGCGATGGATGTCTCCCTGTTTCCGCCTCCGATCTGCAACACGGGAACCCTCTGGGAGCCGGGGACCCCGGTCTTCGAGGAGGTAACGACCAGCGCCACCGCCGCGGCCGGTGGTGCCGCAGGCTATCGTGTCAGCGTCGTGGACTTCGACGGGGACGGGTCGCCGGACCTTCTGGTGCGGAACGGCGGAGGAGAGGACAGCTTCGAAGCCGAGGGGCGGCGGAAGTGGCTCCTTCAGAACGACGGGACCGGCGCCTTCCTCGACGTGACCGAGGAGTCCGGGATCCTGGCTCCCCGGGTTGCGGGGGACCCCCTGGTCGCACGGGCCGGGGAGGTCACCGCGGCCGCGGACGTGGACAACGACGGGGACGTGGATGTGTTCTTCGGGAAGACGGTCAACGAGCCCGGACCGGATCAGGAGACCAGCGAGTTGATGATCAACCAGGGGGACGGGACCTTCGTCCTGGGCCCCTCGGACAGCGGGCTCCGCTCCGTGGATGCGCCCCAGGTCCCCGCCGGTGCCTCCTTCGTGGACGTGAACCGGGACGGCTTCGTCGACATCTGGGTCACCCAGAACACGCCAGCGGGCGCGCCGGCGCCCCTCAACGACCGGCTCTACCTCGGAGACGGCGACGGCGGGTTCACAGAGGTCACCGAGGAGGCGGGGCTCATGACCACGGGCTGGGTCTACATCGCCGACCTCAACGAGGGTCTCTCCCACTCCTGGGCCTGGAGCTCCCTCGCATGCGACCTCAACGGCGACGGCATGACCGAGCTCCTCGCCTCCTCCTACGGGCGCGCACCCAACCTCCTCTTCCAGGGACAGTGGGAACACGACGGCTTCAACTTCATGAACCGGGCCGTGGACTCCGGCTATGCCTACGATCAGCGGCAGGACTGGACGGACAACGAGTCGGCGCGGTGCTACTGCGAACTCCATCCCGAGGCCGTGGACTGTGACGGTGTGCCGCCGCCCCAGTACATCGTGTGCAACACCGACGAGGACGCCTTCCGCTGGGACCACCAGTACGATCGGGAGCCCTTCCGTCTCGGGGGGAACTCCGGCACCACGGTCTGCGCGGACGTGAACAACGACGGCCACATGGATCTTCTCACCACGGAGATCGTTCACTGGGACGTCGGGTCGTCGTCGGATCCCTCGGAGCTGCTCTTCAATGACGGCACCCAGAACCCGGTCTTCTCCCGCCCCGGGAACGAGCAGACCGGCCTCGTCCGTGAGCAGGCGATGTTCGCCTGGAACAACGGGGACATGACCGCCGCGGTGTTCGACTTCGACAACGACGGCTGGCCCGACGTCTACATCGGCGCGTCGGACTACCCCGGGAACCGGGGCCTGCTGTACCACCAGAACGGTGCCCAGCCGGGCACCTTCACCGGGCTGGGCATCGAGGACTACTTCGAGCACAACCGCAGCCACGGCGTGGCCATCGCGGACCTCGACCGTGACGGAGATCTGGACATGGTGGTGGGGCACTCCCACGCGCGCTGCGACGCGGGGGAACCGAACAACTGCTACGAAACCCAGGCCATCCGGGTCTTCCGCAACAGCCTCGGACAGGCGGGGAACTGGATCCAGATCGATCTCGAAGGCAGCGAGGGGACGAACCGGGCCGCGATCGGAGCGCGGGTCAGCGTCACCGCGGCGGGGGTGACCCAGACCCAGGAGGTGGGGGGCGGCCACGGCCACTACGGCGTCCAACAGGAGCGGATCCTCCACTTCGGCCTCGGGACCGGCTGCGAGGCAGAGGTCACCGTTCGCTGGCCCGATGCAATCCTCACCACGGAGACCTTCATCCTGCCCTCCGGATACAGATTCCACTGGCTGCAGGGCGAGGTGCCGACGGTCAGCGACTGATCTCCGCTGCCGGGATCACCAGGCAGATGTCGTCTCCCCCGGGGCCCTCGAAGTCGCAGAGGTCGGGCACGAGGTTCGGGCCCGTGCTGACGAGCACCCAGTCCTCGCCGTCTTCGAGGATGTCCAGGAGGTAGGGGGACTCCCAGGGGTCGACCGTGGGGTCGGCGGCGTCGTCTTTCGGTGTCACGAGGGCGTCCCGCAGGAACTCCGAGAAGTCCTCCTCGGACCAGGCGAGGATCCTGTCCGGCTCCTGGAGGATACGGGATGCGAGGACCACGTCCTTGATGCTGCGGAGGTTCCACATGGTGACCACCTTGCGGGTGGCCTCGATGGTGCGGGATAGGATGCCCCCGCCGTGGGTCATGACCCAGTACACCGTCGCCAGGACGAGGAAGAAGGCGAGGACGCGGACCGTGGATCTCACCCCTGGCTCCACCAGGACGGGAGGAAGCGGCCTGGCGCGGCCACCGGGAGCCGGAGGAGCCTGACCGATGCGCCTGCCGCGCGGAGGGCTTCCCCGGGCCCGGGAAGCGGGAGGACCCGGGGCGCCTGCAGGAGCGTCGAACCCGAACGGGTCTCGTGCTCCACGGAGCCGGTGAGGAGCACGCTGACCGTCCCCTCGAGGGGCGTGATGGCCTCTCCCGAGGGGCAGGTGAACTCACCATGGGAGGCTGCCCACCGGACGCCGTCCGGTCCCAGCCCCCAGAGCGCAGGGCAGTCCTCGTATCCTCGGATCCGACCGGCGAGCGCGCCCAGGGCGTCCTCGACCGGTGGATCCAGGACAAGGACGAGCGCAACGCCGCGGGTGTAGAGGCTCCACCGCCACCCGGGCACACCGGGCTGCCCCTGGATCACCCACCCGGGTCCGGCCTCGGCGACGTCGTGGACCAGGCCGGAGACCTCCCTCCGCTGGACCGCCGCCCGCCCGGCCACGAGGAGGGCGACGCCTTCGAAGGGGGCGCCGGGGACCGGGAAGACATCCCCGGCGCCGAGGCGAAACCAACGGCCCGCTGCAGCGAGGGGGCCGGCGAGGCCCTCGTCGAGGCCCAGGGCGCCCAGGGCCTCGGGGAGCGCGCCTGGCTCTGGTCCCACTGTCGCGCCGGCACGGATCGGCATCAGGGCCTGGAGGGAACGAAGGATGAACGAGGCGGCGAGGAGGACGCCGAAGACCGAGACGACGCAGAAGAGGAGCGCCAGGTAGAGACCGATGACGAGGCCGAGGACCGAGGACAGGGCGTCCTCCGTGGCGACGGCGTCTGCGAGGAGCGCCCCGGTGATGTCCAGAGCCGATCGCAAAGCCGGGAAGGCGACGAGGGGTAGGGCGAGGCCGGCCCAGACCGCCCAGAGACCCAGGACCAGGAGGAGGCGCCACTCCTCGGTCTCCGAGGCGCGGCCCCGGAGGAAGCGGGCAGCGAGGCCCTGACGGAGATACCGGAGGGTCCGACCGCGGAGCCAGGAGATCCCCAGGATGGACTCGAGGAGCAGAGATCCGTCGGAGCGGGCGAAGGGGCAGAGATCGAAGATCAACGCAGCCAGCGCGGCGCGCCCGGCCACCGCAGCCAGCGGACCGCCCCCCGGGAGGAAGAGCATCGCCCCGGACGCGACGGCCAACGCGCCGATCCCGGACAGCGCCAGGGCGATCTGTCGGGTGCGGGACAGGGCCCCGGCGGCACGGGGATCCACGTCCAGGAAGGGGAGCCCGAGTCGAACCCGCAGGCCGACCCTGCGTGCGGGCCTCCGTCCGATGAAGAGCACGTACCAGCGCACCAGTCCGCGCAGGGTCATGGAGAGGGCCAGCCCCCCGAAGGCGGCTCCGGCCTGGGACAGCGCCCGGGGAAGGCCCGCCTCACCGGAGGTGATCACGCCGTCCAGGAACAGGAAGAGGATCATCACATGGACGACGAGGACCAGGAGGCCGAAGACCGGAATCGTCCAGCGGCCCGGATCCCATGGGGCAGGGGAGGGGCCGGTCAGATTGATGTCGAGGCAGCGCCCCAGGCCGGCGAGGAGGCGATCCAGCACCGTGGGTGTGGCCTCGGCGGTGGGGATGCGTGGGGGCCGCTCCGTGAACGCGTCCAGGGAGGCCAGGCGCTCCAGGAGCCCGACCAGGCTGCGCGGGTCGAAGCGGCCCGACAGGCGGGCGTCCTCCACCAGCAGCGCCCCGACATCGAGCCGGCCATCCATCCGGCCGAGGAGGGGACGCCAGCGCGCCGGGAGCGCAGCGAGGAATCCGCCCCGGGGTCCCAGGAGGATCAAGTCCCCGGACCGATCGTCCCGAAGGTGGACATCGGCACGGAGCGTGGGCTTCCACGCGTGAAATGGGGTGTCTGACATCGTGCCTCCGGAGTGAAATGGTAGCAGATGCCCGGTGCGGGAGGAAATCCAAATGAGGCAGCCCCGGCGAATGGACAATGGACAATGGACAACGGACAATGGGCGGAATGGGAGGTGGGGCTGAGGGTTCATCGCTCCAGGAGGTGCAACGAATGAAGGTCAGGTTCGCGCTGGTGATCCTTGCGCTGTCGCTCACGCTCCCCGCGTTCGCCGGGGAGCCACCGCTCATCCGCCACACGGACAAGAGCCTGCCCGACAGCATGTCCGGGAAGGAGCGGGATGCCCATGCGTTCAGGGAGAAGGACGCGGTGGTGAAGAAGCTCTTCGCGGACGCGGGGGTGACCTTCCCGCCGCGCCAGCTCCTGCTGCGCGGGTTCAAGGCGGAGCGCCACCTCGAGGTCTGGGCGGCCTCCGCGCAGACCGGACCGCTGACACCCATCGCCACCTACGAGATCTGCTACAGCTCGGGGGGGGACGGCCCCAAGCGGCGCCAGGGGGACGGCCAGGTGCCCGAGGGCTTCTACCACCTCGACTATTTCAACAGCAGGAGCAGCTTCCACCTCTCGTTCCGCGTCAACTACCCCAACGAGTCGGACAGGATCCTCGGGCACCGGGGCAACCTCGGCAGCGCGATCATGATCCATGGAAACTGCGTGTCCATCGGCTGCCTTGCCATGAGCGACGAGCGTATCGAGGAGCTCTGGGTCATGGCCCGCACCATGGACCGGCTGAAGCGCCGCGTCTACGTCCACCTCTTCCCGACCCGGGATCTGGAGGGGCTCATCGAGCAGGAGCCCGACAGCAAACACCTCGCGTTCTGGAAGAACATCAAGGAAGGCTACGACCTCTTCGAGGCCACGAAGACGCTGCCGGTCGTCCGCGTGGATGCCAAGGGGACCTACCTGTTCAAAGAGGGGCGGTAGCGCCTACTCGGGGAGGCCCGCGTCGATCCAGGCCTGGAGCACGGCCTGCTCGTCTACGGTGGGTCCGCCCCCGCCGGGGGGCATCGAGCCGTTCTGGATCCGGATGAGGGTGCACTCGCCCACGACCTTCCCAGGGCAGATCGTCGAGTCCTTCAGCGCATCCTGGTAGGAGTCGCCGAAGCCGGCACCCCCGGAGGTCCCGCCGCCGGCGTGGCAGGGGCTGCAGTTCGCGAGGTAGATCGGCTGGACGTCGTTGGTGTAGGTGGGCGCCGAGACGCAGTCCGGGATGGCGGTGTTCACGCAGGCGTTGCCGGTGCAGGCGTCGTCGGTGCACGGGTCCTCGTCGTCGCACTCCGTGTCGTCGACGCAGCAATCGATGATTGGCGTGTTGCCGCAGACGTTGTCCACGCAGGCGTCCTCGGTGCAGGGGTCGCCGTCCGCGCATGAGGCGTCGTCGACGCAGCAGTCCACCAGCTCCAGGCTGCTGCAGGAGCCGGCCTTGCAGGCGTCCACGGTGCAGGGATCCTGGTCGTCACAGTCCCCGTCCACGACACAGCAATCCGGGATCGGCGTGTTGACGCAGATCCCCTCTACGCAAAGGTCCTCCGTGCAGGAGACTTCGTCATCACAGTCCCCGTCCACGACACAGCAGAAGTCGATGGGGACGTACTGGCACTGGTTCTCGACGCAGGAATCCGCGGTGCACTCGTCCATGTCGCCGCAGTCGTCCGCGGTGAGGCAGCAGTCGAGGACAGGCGCATGGGAGCAGCTGTCGATGGTGCAGAGATCGTCAGTGCACGGATTCCCATCGTCGCAGTCCTCGTCCAGGCTGCAGCAGCCCTCGATGGGCTCGTGGACGCATCCTCCCGCAACGCAGAGGTCCTCGGTGCAGGAGTCCTCGTCGGCGCACTGGGCGTCCACCTGGCACTCCCCCGAGGAGCAGGTGCCAGCCATGCAGGTCGCGTCCGCCTCGAGGCCGTCGGTGTCGCAGTCCGTGTCCCAGGCGCAGCAGAGCGGCGCCTCCTTGCGGAGGATCTTCACGTCGTCGAGGTTCCAGCTGGAGATCGAAAAGACGCCGCCGCTGCCGATGTTGAAGCCGAAACGCACCCGCATGTCCGGATTCGCGTGGGCCGTGATGTCCCACTCGTGATAAGTCCACACGGAGTCCTGGATCCCGGGGGAGGAGGTCATCCAGAGGTTCACCCAGGTGACCCCGTTGAAGACCTCGACGACGTTGATCATGTACGGCGAATAGTCGCTGTTGAGCCAGCGCCGGTAGGAGAGGTGGACGTTCCCCGGGGTGTTGACGCTGACCACGGGGCTGGTGAGGTAGTCGAAGTCGTGGAGGTTGGTGTTGGCCAGGCCTCCGATGACCACGCCGGCGATGTAGTTGTCGTCAGAGCCGGTGTGGTCCAGAGCTGGATCGTTGTTGTAGACAGAGCCGGTGCTCGCCTGCGCGGGGCCGCGCTCCCACTCGCCGTCGTAGATCCAGCCCTTGTTCGTGGAGAAGTCGTCCTCGAAGAGCGGCACCTCGCAGCAACCCGCTGCGCCGGTGGGGGTGGTGACGCAGAAGCTGCCGACGCACTCCTCGACGGTACACACGTCGTCCCCGTCGTCGCAGTCCGCGTTGGTCTGGCAGCAGATCTCGGACCAGGAGCACTCGTGGTTCATGCAGATCTCGAGGGTGCAGCCGTCGCCGTCGTCGCAGTCTGACGGGGCGTTGCAGCAGCCCGCCACGGGGGCGTGCTCGCAGACCTCTCCCATGCCGGGGCACGCGTCCGTGGTGCAGACGTCGCCGTCGTCGCACTCGAGGATCGTGTCGTGGCAGCAGTCGGGGATCAGGGTGTTCTGGCAGAACCCGAAGTCCCCGCCGGTCATGCTGCAGATGTCCGCGCTGCAGGCCTCCTGATCGTCACAGTCCAGGTTCTCGTGGCAGCAGCCGGGGATGGGCGCCAGGACACAGTGGAAGTCCTGGCAGAGGTCCTGGGTGCAGCCGTCCTGGTCGGAACAATCCAGCGCATCCTCGCAGCAGCCTTCGCCCGCGGCGAAGTAGTTGCACACCTGCTCGATGCAGATGTCGTCGGTGCAGTCGTTCTGGTCGCCACAGTCCAGGTCCGTGTCGCAGCAGATCATCCCCGGGACGTCGCTGTGAACGCAGGAGGCCGCGACGCAGGAATCATCGGTGCAGGGGGATCCGTCCTCGCAGTCCTGGTTCGTCGCGCAGCACTCGGGGTCCGCGACCGCCTGGTGCTGGCACCCGGCGACGGGGTCGCACCAGTCGTCGGTGCAGGGGTTCCCGTCCGCGCAGGTCAGGGGTTGATAGACGCAGCCGCCGTTCGGAGAGCAGCCGTTGGAGGTGCAGGGGTCACCGTCGTCGCACTGAATGAGGGTGTAGACGCACCCGACATCGGGATCACAGACCTCCTCGGTGCAGAGGTTGCCATCCCCGCAGGTGACGGCCTCGTTGAGGCACGCACCGGAGGCGGGATCGCACTTGTCGTCGGTGCAGGCGTCCTCGTCGTCGCAGGTCCTGGGGAGGTGCTGGCAGCCGAACCCTTCCTTGCACTGGTCGTCGGTGCAGGGATTCCCGTCGTCGCAATCCGGTGGGTCACAGCCCGGGGCCGCGGTGTCCTCGCCCGGGGTGTCAACCCCGAGGCCATCCAGAGGCGCGTCGCCGTCCACGGGATCCACGACCTCGCCCGGCTCGAGACCGTCCTCCTGTGACAGGCAGTCTCCGGTGCAGTCGAGCCGTGCGCCGTCGCCGGCGCTGGAGTCGAGGTCCTGCCCGCCGCCGCCGCTCGAGCAGGCAGCGAGCGCGAGGGTGGTCGTCATGACGACGATGGGGCAGGTGTCGAGCGCGAGTCGTCTCATCCGGGTCCTCCGATTCGGGAGTTCTCGACCACCGAGCATACAGGATCAGGGGGATCGTCGCTACAGGTAGAAGTTGAAGGCCGCAGCGCCAAAGACCGCTCCGGTCCCGATGCCGATGCCCTTGTTTTCGGCCTGGTGGACAGCGCCCAGACCACCGGGGTCGAGGATGGCCCCCGCCTTGGGGACGAACACCGCCATGGCCCCGGCCCCCAGCATGATGGAGAAGGTGTCGGAGAAGAAATACTCCACCTCGATCGGCAGCTCCACGCCGAACTGGACCACGTTGCTCTCGGTGGCCGTGGAGATCTCCTCCTCGCACACGGAGCCGTCGCCGTCGGGGTGGCACCTGAGGATGCTGGAGGTGGTCCACAGGTTCGGTGCGTAGGCCATGACCGCCCGGAGCCCGATGGAGAGGTTCGCGTAGCGGGTGCTCATGAGGACGTAGCGCCCGCCGATGCCGAGGTGAATGGTCGAGTTGACCTCGTTCTTCTTGTCCAGCTTGAACTCTGCGCCCGCGATGAACTGCATCGCGAACTTCTCGGCGGCCCAGTAGGTGAGCGAGAACCCCTGAACCCCCGCCAACGTGAGCTGGTATCCGAACCCCAGCTTGCCCTGGACGTTCTTCGCCTCTACGCGTCCCGGTACCAGGAGCGTTGCGGCGAGGGCCAGGATCGTGAGCCTGTGCATGACCAACCTCTGGAGAAGAACCGAAGGGTCGGGGCGACTGGATTCGAACCAGCGACATCGAGTACCCAAAACTCGTGCGCTACCAGACTGCGCTACGCCCCGCGGACAACGGGCGTAGTATCAGGCAGGACGAAACGGAGATCAATAGGTCAGTATCGATCGCACCGGCACATCGGGGAGCTTGTCCCTCCCGGCGAGATCCTTGAGCTCCACGACGAAGAGGGCCTCGATGACCTCTCCGCCGAGGTCCTGCACGAGACGGATCGCGGCCCCCATGGTTCCACCGGTGGCGAGGAGGTCATCCACGAGGAGGACCTTCTGGCCGGGCTGCACTGCGTCCTCGTGGATCTCCACGGTGTCCTCGCCGTACTCCAGCGAGTACGTCCGGGACCGGGTCTTCCATGGGAGCTTTCCGGACTTGCGGATCGGCACGAAGGGGATCCCCATCTGCACCGCCATGGCTGCGCCGAAGATGAAGCCCCGCGCCTCGATGCCCACGATGACGTCGGGCTCGGTGTGATACCAGGGGGCGCAGAGCTTCTCGATGCAGAGGCGGAACGCGCTGGGGTTCAGGAGCAGCGGGGTGATGTCCTTGAAGAGGATCCCGGGCTTCGGGAAGTCCGGGACGTCCCGGATCTGATCCCGCAGGTCGAGTTTCAGCGTGTCATCGCTCATCTGCGCACCTCCATGGCGTCATCATCAGGAAGATCCAGGCGGGACACGATGCCCTCGGCGCAGCGGCGGCCGGGCCTGGCGTACAGGTCCCAGGTCAGGGGCGTCACGGTCACGTAGCCCTGCCCGATCCAATAGGTATCCGCGTCCTCGCCGCCCTTCATGTCCAGGTCAGAGCCGCCGAGCCAGAGGTACTGATTCCCCTGGGGATCGGTCCACTCCGAGGTCTGGTTCGCGAAGACCCGGGTCCCCAGGGAGCAGGCGCGATAGCCCACGGGCGGGCCGTACTCGGCGTAGGACGGGATGTTCACGTTGAGCATGGTGCCCGAGGGCAGGGGAGGGGCCTCCCGGACCGCTCGAAGGATCGTGCGCACGGGCTCGAAGCAATGCTCGTGATCGAACCTCCGGGTGGCGGCGAGGCTGAACGAGAGCGCCGGCACGTCGTTCATCAGGCCCTCGCGGGCCGCCGCGACGGTGCCGGAGTAGATGGTGTCGTAGCCCAGGTTCGGACCGTTGTTGATGCCAGACAGCACCAGGTCAGGCTTCCGGTCGAGGAGGTGGTGGAGGGCCAGGAACACGCAGTCCGAGGGCGTCCCGGCGATGGCCCAGCGAAGGTGTCCGAGGCCACGGCAGAGGACCGGGCGGTTGAGGGTCACCGCGTGACTCATCGCGCTCTGATGCTCCAGGGGTGCGACGACCGCCACCTCGTCGAAGACCTCCCGGGCCGCGCGCTCCAGGATCGCCAGCCCCGGGGCATCGTAGCCATCGTCGTTCGAGATCAGGACGAACATGGACCCTCCTGGGCGATGAGTGTAGTGGAAACCACGCTCACTGACTAGCGCGGAGGCCACTCCCACACGGGGTTGGAGTACACGCCGTCGTCCGCGTTGATCCTCCGCTTCCCGGAGCCGTCCGCGTTCATGATGTACAGGTCCTTCCGCTTGTGGAGGGCGCGGGTGTACAGGATGTAGCGGCCGTCCTGGGAGAAGGACGGCTCCTCGTTGTCTCCAGGGCCGTGGGTGAGCTGGCGGACCTGGTGGGTCTCGAGGTCGATCACGTCGATCTGGAATCCGCCGCGTCGGGCGGTGTAGGCGATGTAGCGGCCGTTGGGGTGCCAGGCCGGGCTGGTGTTGTAGGCGCCCTCGACGGTGAGCCGCCGCTTGTTGAGGCCGTTGGGATCCATGAGATAGAGCTGCGGGCTGCCCGAGCGGTCGGACACGAACGCGATGGACGCTCCGTCCGGGGCGAAGCGCGGGGTCGTGTCGATGGCCGTGTGGGTGGTGAGCCGGGCGATCATCGCCCCCGAGGCACCTTCGATGACGTAGATCTCCGGGTTCTCGTCGATGTTGAGGGTGAGCACGGCCAAGGAACCATCCGGGGACCAGTGGATCCCCGTGGCCATCGGCGGAAAGTCCGCAAAGGGGGCCGCTACGCCCTGGATGTACACCAGGGCCTGTCCGGACTTGAAGGACGTGAAGGCGACCCGGCCGTCCGGGGTCCAGGCGGGGAGCACAGCGAGGCTGCCGTCGTGGGTGATCTGCAGGCCGGCCTCCTCGCCGAAGTCAAAGGTCATGACCTCCTTCTTGCCCCAGCCGTTCTTCCGCACGCAGGTGAACCGCGTCCCCAGGAGCCCTGGCCGCCCGGTGAAGTGTTCCACCATGCGGTTCACCCAGTGGGTCACGACATCGTCGAGGTCGTCCCTCCGATCGCTGAGCTGCAGTCCGAGGGCGAGGATCGGCCGCGAGGCCATGGTGTTGATCACCTCGATCTGGATGGTGACGGCGACCTCGTTGATCTCCACGACACGACCCTGGATCCAGTAGGCCACGCCGCGCCGGGCCAGCTCTCCCGGCGTGTCGAGGATCTGGCTCTCACGACGGTAGACCCGCGCGCTGAAGAAGCCGGTGGCGTTGAGCTGACGGACGAGGACCTCCCGGAAGCGTGCGATGACCGTCTCCGCCTCGCCGCGGGGGGTCAGGTCCAGGATCCGTCCGACGCCCACCGCAAAGAGCGGTCCCGGGTCGGGCGCCATGTCGGAATTGCAGACGCCCCAGAGGCAATGGTGTCCGGCGGAGCATGCGGTGTTGGAGAGGCAGAAGGAGGCGGGCTCGGCATGCAGATCGAAGCTGAAGCAGAACACGAGCAAAGCGAGGACAAACCTCAGCATTACTTGAGTTTACTTCCTTCCAGCTTGACCAGGACGCCCCGCCGGTTGATGAGATCCAGCATCTCGGGTGGGGGGGCGGGCAGGGTCTTCGACCCACCCTCCGCTGGCACGAACCGCCGGATCGCGTCGATGGCTGCGCCGTCGTACGCCGGGTTCCCGGACTTGCGGGTGACGCGGTAGCTCAACACATGGCCCTTCTCGTCGATGCGGGTGATCATCACGTCCACCTTCAGGCGCTTGAGCTCCTCCTCCGTGAGGAAGACCGGGACGATGAAGGAGAGCCGAATGTTGCGCTCGATCTGGCCCAGGTATACGTCCCCGGCCTTTCCCTCCGTGCCCACACCGTGTACGGAGCCGTGGTTCACGCCGATGA
Source organism: Pseudomonadota bacterium (assembly GCA_043815665.1). Classification (GTDB taxonomy): domain Bacteria; phylum Myxococcota_A; class UBA9042; order CAIXZC01; family CAIXZC01; genus CAZNWW01. The sequence continues at coordinate 16,752 of JBDRIT010000002.1, read as the reverse complement.
TGCTGTCGAGCTGGACCGCACGCTTTCGGGGGTCGTCGTCCTCCGGCGCGTCGATGAGATCCGTGAGGGAGGGCCTCTTCTTCCGTCGCTTGTCCAGCTCGGCCTTCTTCTGCTTCGCAGCCTTCTTGAGCTCCTTGGCCTCCTCCGGGGTGTTCTCCCGGATATTGACCGCATCCTCGAACTTCTCCGGCTGCTCGTACTTCACCAGCCTGGGGAGCTCCTTCGGCTCCGCCTTCTTCCCCCCGAGCCTGGGGATCAGCATGGCCACCAGGACCTCCTCGTCCCGGGGAGGGAAGTCCAGGCCCCGGCGGTCCCGGTTCCAGCCCGCGGCGCGACCCCGCCGCCCCGCCCCGTAGGTCAGGGATCGGAAGGGATGGTTGATCTCCTGAGCCACCTGGCGGCGGGTTGTGGCGAGGAGCGCGACGCGGCGATCGAACCGCTCCTCGGTGAACCCCGCGGCGCGGTGCCAGGGGCCCTCGATGGTGCGACGCTTGTGGGGGCGTACCTCGGTCTGGACGCCACGACGTCGCGGCCCATCCGGGATGCGCTGCTCGACGGTCCCTGTGGGATTCTCCGTTGCGCCGCCCGCAGCGAAGAGGACCCCCCCCAGGGCGATGTGGAACAGCAGGGTGGCCCCGAGGCCGGCCGCATAGAGCGGACCGGTCCTCGAACCTGCGGTTGCGGTCGGCGCCCCGGTCATGGTCACGGTCCCTCTACGTCCGACGCTGCGTCCATGAGCTCATCAGCCACCAGGCCGAACTTGGTGATCCCCGCCTTTCGAATGGTCGCCATGAGGGCGAGGACCTTTCCGTAGGAGATGTCACGGTCGGCCTTCAGGTAGCACTCCCTGTCGTCCTGCAGTTTCTTGTTCACGACGAGCTTCTCGCCGATCGCGGTCAGACACCTCCGGAAGGCCTCCGATTCCGTGTCCCCCGAGGGATCCACCTCGCCGAAGGTTGCGCAGTCCGTCACCATGGTGTCCCCGACGTGGAGCTTGAGGTCCTTCGTCATGACCACCACGAGCTTCCGTTCCTCGGCCAGATTTACGGCTTCGGAGTTGACCTTCGGCAGGTTGATGGGGACGTTCTGGCTGCGATCCTCGAGCTTCTCTTCAAGCTCCTTGACCCGATCCTCACGGAAGCTGAGGGTGTTGAGCATCCTGCGCTCCCGGCGCTCCGTGGGGTCCTGATCCTTGAGGCGCCGCTCCAGCTCCCGAAGGCGCTCGAGCTCTCGCCGCATCTCCTCGTCGTCCTCCCGCTCCTCGAGGATCGCCCGGGACTCCTCCTTCACCTGGAGGGTCTCCACCGAGGACGCGACCATGAAGATCGTCAGAAGCACGAGCATGACGTCGACGAGGGGGGTGACGTTGATCTCGGAGAGGGTGGTGGGGACGTCGCCCCCGTCGTCACCGCCGGCGCTGAAGCTCATCGCGCCCTCCGGCTACTTGTTGAAGAAGTGGCGCCGCAGGATGTTCAGGAACTCGCTGGAGAAGCCGTCCACTTCCGCGTGCGCGACCTTGATCTTCCGCACGAACCAGTTGTAGGCCATGACCGCGGGGATCGCAGCCAGGAGGCCGACCGCGGTGGCGATGAGTGCGTGGGCCATGGGCCCGGCCACCTTGTCCAGGATCATTCCCCCGGTGTCCTTGGGGATCATGTCGAAGGCCTCGACGATGCCCCAGACCGTGCCGAAGAGGCCGATGAACGGCGCCGTGCTCCCCGTGGTGCCGAGGAAGGGGATCATGCGCTCCGAGCGTGTCAGCTCTTCCTGCCGGGCCCGGCGGATGGTCCGCTCGACGTTCTCGAAGCCGCTGAGCATCCCGCCGCCCTCGTCCTCCTGCTTCCTGATGCGGGCCATCTCCTTCCAGGCCTCCTGGAAGACCCTGGAGACGGGGCTGGCGGGGTACTCGGACGCCGCCTCGAAGACCTTGTCCAGCTGGCGGGAGTTCCAGAACTTCTCGAGGAAGGCATGGTTCGCCCGTGCGGCGCCGTGGAACTGGAACCACTTGAAGCCCACGATGAACCAGCAGGCGATGGACATGAGGACCAGGAGCAGCAGCACGGACTGGACCATGAGGGAAGACTCGGTGAGCACCTCCACGAGGTCGATGCCATAGGTCTCCTGAGCCGCTTGTGCGAGGTACAGCTTCATGGCACTCCAACTAACACGGGTTCGAGGACGCTGTCAACATGGCTCGGCCGCGTCGTACAAGGCCCTGAGGCCCTCCGCAGACTCCAGTCCCTCGGGCACGACGGGGACCCTGAGCACTTTCTGGATGCCAAGGGCGGCGGCCCTCTGGAGGGTCGCCTCGATCTGCTGCTGCTGGGCCTCCCAGAGATCCCCGTACCATCGTAGGGACCGCACGACGCTGCGGCGGACATCCCGTCCCTTGGAGGGCAGCCAGAGCCTCGCGCCGGGCATGGCCTCCATCGCGGCCAGGAGCCGCTGGGCCTCCTCTTCGGGGTCGCCCTCCAGGAGTGGGAGGACGCGGTTCAGGATCTCTGCGAGGATCCGGTGTCCCTTCGGGAGGTCCTCCAGGAGCCGATCCGTGTCCCCGGACGCGTCCCGGTCCGGCGCGGACACGACCAGGAGGGCGGCCTCATCGGAGGTGAGGAGCTCCCGGCCCGCAAGGGCCTGCTCATCAAACCGCACGAGGACGCGGTGCATCATGTCGAAGAACTCGAAGAGGTCCTCCGCAAAGTCGTCACCGAGGAACCGCCGGAAGGTCCGGATCACGAGGCGCGGCAACCCTGATCTGAGGCTGAACCTGCGGCTCGACGAACCGGTCACAGCGCCCAGGAGGCGTCCCACGCGGACGATCCGGTCGGCTGCGGTGAGGAACTCGATCGCGTGGCCCATGGGCGGCGTGTCCACGACCACGACGTCGAACCCCCCCTGATCCAGGGCCTCGAGGACACGGAAGATTCCACTGTAATGGTGGATGCCGGGCAGGTTTCTTCCGAGGAAATGGAAGAACCGGTTCTCGATGATCCGGGTCGCCGTGTCCTCATCCGGCGCCAGGAACCGCACCAGGCGTTCCATGGTCTCGTGCACATCGAGGACGTCGATCGTGGGGAGATCCGCACCGCGCACTCTGTCAATGGCATCCCGGAGTCGCCTGGCTGGATCCACCGTGATGACGAGGGTCCTCCGGTGACGGGCGAGGCCCACGCCGATGGCGGCAGCGAAGGTGGTCTTTCCGACACCCCCGGTGCCGAGGATCACAATGATGCGCTTCGAGGCGAGGAGCTCGTCGAGGAGGGTTCCGGGCTGATCAATCGTCGACGGAATCGTGTATCTCCTCCGTGCCGCGCCGGCGGTGACGGAGGCGCAGCACCGCCGTCTCCACCAGCCCGAAGGTGAGATAATACACGAAGAAGCCGAAGAACCCATAGGCGGGTCGCGTCACAAGGAGGACGACGACAATCGTCGCCACCGGGCTGAGAACCAGAAGGGCGCCCGTGCGGCTCGCCGCAGGGGACTTCCGGTAGGTGAAGTTCGACACCATCAGCAGCGACAGCAGGATCACCAGCGCGACCATGGGGCCGGCGGGGACGGTCCCGCCGGAGTGGCTCACCGCCAGGATGAGGGACGCAATGGTGCCCGCTGCCATCGGGATCGGCAGACCGATGAACCTCTTGACGGGACCCGAGACGCTCTCGGCCATGATGTTGAAGCGGGCCAGGCGGATGGCGCCCGCGGCGACGAAGAGGAACGCAACCAGGAGGCCGATGTCAATCGCACCGAGCCGCAGCTCCTGCAGCGCGGCGCCATAGATGAGCACCGCCGGGGCGAGGCCGAAGCTCATGACGTCCGCGAGGGAGTCGATCTGGATGCCGAACTTGCTCTCGGTACGGGTGAGTCGCGCCACCTTCCCGTCCAAGGCGTCGAAGAGCCCCGCGAACAGGATCGCGATGGCCGCGAGGCGAAACTCGCCGTCCATGACGAAGGTGATCGCCAGGAAACCCAGGAACACGCTGGAGAGCGTGAACAGAGTGGGGAGGGCGAGGAGGGCTCTTCCTAGCTTCAATCGTGTCTCCCTGGCGTCGGCGCGACTCCCGGCAACGGTTGCCTCACCCTATTCCCAATCGACGAAAGTGTCAAACTTGCGCTCTGAGTCAAACCCCGCCCAGGCGCTGCCTTGTTGCAGCGCCTTGTGCCCTATGTCAGGCTCTCGTGATGGACGCAACAAAAGGAGGTCCTGTCATGCGCATCCCGTTCACCGCCTGGGTCGTCGTGGCGGCGATCAGTTCGCCCCTGTGCCCCGCACGGGCCATGGCCGACGAGACGCCCGGGATCAGCCTCACCCCGGTCCACGTGACCGCGTACAAGAACGGGCTGTCCTGGGTGGTGGCCGAGGGCCGGGGCGACCCGGACGGCGATGGACGGGTGACCCTGCTGGAGCCGCTGCACGCCCTGTATGGGTCTCTCCATCTCACCACACGGGACGGCGTGAAGATCCGCTCCGCCGTCTCCGCGGAGGTCGAGACCCGCCGGTCACCCCGGGATCTCGGTGAGCTCGCCGATCCCTACAAGGGGAGGAAGGTCGACGTCCGCACCGACGGAGGCCGGATTCACGGGATCCTCCAGGACGTCATCACGCTCCCGAGCGGGGGACGCGGCCTCCTGCTGGTCGCCGACGACGTACGGACCCTGATCCCCTTCGACGAGGTCAAGGAGATGAACCTCTGGGGCCCGACGAATCTCACCGGGGCGGTGGACCGGAGGCGGGTGCTCCGGATCACCTTCGAGGACCCGGGGGACAAGGTCCACCTGGCGGCGGAGTACCTGACGGATCGGTTCGGATGGCTGCCCGAGTACCGTATCGACACCTCGGATTCAAAGAAGGCCCTCCTGCACATGGATGCCTACGTGCTCAACGATCTCACCGATCTCTCCGGCGCGGAGGTCTTCCTGGCGACGGGCGTCGCGAGGTTCAACCAGAGCACGTCCCCGACGCCCCTGGAGGCCGAGGGCGACATGGCCTCGATCCTCTGGCGGATGTCCGCAGGAGACGGCCCGGGGGGGCTCCTCGGGAACACTCCGAACATGATGCGGCAGGTCATGAGCAACGATCCCCATCACCTCGACGCGGGGATGGGCGGCCAGGATGGAGGCGAGGCCTTCGGGCAGGTCCACGAGGACACCTTCCTCTACGGTCCCCTCGATCTCAACCTGGACAAGGGGGAGCGCGGTCGCTATCCGGTGCTCAAGCGCAAGGTCCCCTACGAGGATCTCTTCTACTGGGACGTCGGAGACGGGATGCTGGATCCGGAGAGCCCGCCGCCGGTGTGGCTCGCGGTCCAGCTCCGGAACACCACCCCGGGCCCCCTCACCACCGGGCCGGTCACGGTGGTCGAGGGCGGAAAACCCGTCGGGCAGGGACTCCTGACCTACACCGCCGCCGGCGACGAGGCGGTGATCAAGGTGAGCAGGTCGACCAGGGTCATGGGATCGGTTCAGGAGACCGAGGTGAGCCGCGACGGCCGCGCAGCGAAGGTCGCCGGCCTGACCGTGGATCGCCTGGTCCTCGACGGCGCCCTCGTCCTCCGAAACACGTCCCCTCAGGCGGTCCGGGTGCGGGCCGTTCGGCGCCTCGTGGGCGCCCTGGACCGGGAGCCGGAGGGCGCGAAGGTGCGTGAGACCCTCCTCCAGCCAGGCGCGATCAACACCTCCACCACGATCACCTGGGACCTCGAACTTCCGGCGGCGACGGAGCGTCGTCTGACCTACCGGTACCGGGTCCTCCAGTACGCAGATTGATTCAACGGGAAAGATCTTCGGGGCTGATCCGTTATACTCTACTCGTGGGAGGGGCCTCGGCCCCGAATCCCCCCTTGGAGGAATGCTGTCCGGGCGAACCAAGATGTCACGCTGGGAGAAGAGACAGGCACCATCGAAGGGCGCACGCTGGGCGAAGGCCTTCGTGCTCGCCCTCGTGGTCCAGGTCCCGCTCCTCTACATGATCCAGGTGCTCCTGGACTCCCGTGACGGGCTGAGCCCCATGAACCCCCTGAAGCACGAGAGCGTCGCAGAGCTCGAGTTGACCAGGGACGAGAGCGCCAGCGCCAACTCGGAGGACGAGATCGAGGAGTACCAGAGCCGGGAAGCCCTCGAGGAGATCGACGGGACCGAGCTGCCGATCGGACAGATCGTTGAGATCGCACCGCCGCAGGTCGAGGAGATCCCCGATCATGCGAACGTCTCGGCGCGGTACGCAAGCAAGGTCAAGGAGGAGATTCGAGCCCTGAAGCCCACCGAGGACAAGACCCCATCCAGGGTCCCCTTCGCGCCGAAGAAGTCCGCGATTCGGGAGCGCAAGGCGAGCCGCGGGGAGCAGGGCTCCGACAAGGCCTCTGTCAAGCCTCCTGCCTCGGCGACGGATGACGTGCCGGCGCCGGCGGAGGTGGGCACCGAGGGTGCGCGGGAGGCCATGGCGCGGCCCCTCCAGAGGGAGGGCGGCGCGGTGGTCTCGCCGTCCGACGCGGGCAAGGACTCCTTCGAGAACGTCCGCTCCCTCGGGCGCCCCTACGCGTCGGACGACTTCCTCGAACCCATCGAGAAGACCGGCGACACCAACGTCCTCAACACCATGCCCTATCGCTACATCGGGTTCTTCGAGCGGGTGAAGGCGGGGGTGCGGCGGGAGTGGAGCCCGAACAACGTGTATCGCCACAGGGATCCAACGGGCGAGCTGTATGGATACAAGGATCGCATGACGGTGCTGAGGGTGGTGCTGGACCGCAACGGCTATCTCGAAGACACCACGGTGCTCAAGACCTCCGGACTCAAGTTCCTGGACGAGGAGGCGAAGCGTGCGATGTGGGCGGCGTCTCCATTCATCAACCCGCCCAACGGGCTGCTCAAGGACGACTCGAAGATCCGGTTCGAGTTCGGCTTCGTCTTCCTCATCGCGTCCTCGAAGAACCGCGTCTTCTGGAAGCTGCAGTGATGCGCTTCGTCGGCGCGGTCGCTGTGCTCCTGGTGACCGGACCGGCCGTGGCGGCCGATTGGTACGTCGAGGAGACCCCGCACTTCCGGTTCGAGACCCATCAGGGCAACGCCCGGGCTCTGCGGCCCCTTGTGGAGCGCGCGGAGGAGATCCGGGACCACCACTGCCAGCTGATCGAGCCCTGCTTCGAGCAGACGATCACCGTCCAGGTCCTCCCCGAGTCAGAGAGCTTCCGGAAGGCCCAGCCCGGGGCCCACATCGATTGGGCTGCGGGGATCGCCTACTTCGAGAGGGATCTGATCCTCCTGCGCCTGGACGAAGGGATGATGTTGACCCTCCTGGAGACCTTCGAGCACGAGGTCTCCCACATCGCCTTGCTGAGCGCGGTCCCCAGGCGGCCCCCCCAGTGGTTCATCGAGGGCCTCGCGATCCTCCAGGCCCGTCAGGATCTGATCTCGCGCTTCGAGGCCGCGGCTGGCGCCGCGCTCCACGGGAACCTGATCCCCTTCAAAGACCTCGAGGAAGGCTTCCCGAGCTCCGCCTCCGGGCGGCGCCTCGCCTATGCGCAGAGCGGCCTCTTCCTGTACTACGTCCAGGCGGAGGTCGGCGGCCCCGAGGGCCTCCGCAAGGTGATCTCCCGCCTGGTCGCCGGAGACTCCATCGACAGGGCCGTTCACCTGGCCTCGGGGAAGAGCCTGGATGACATCGAGGCCGGCTGGCGGGACACCTTCGCCGGCGTCAACTCCTGGATCATCTCCCTGCGCGACTCCTGGTGGGTCTGGACCGGCATGGCGTTCCTCTTCCTCCTGGCGGTCTTCGTCAAGACCCGCCGGATCCGAAAGAGGAAGAGGCAGATGGTGGAGGAAGAGTCCGAGTGGGAGTATCGCCGGCCAAGCGGGCCGACGGTGCATTGACGCCATCGCCGCTTGCCCTGATATCACCGTTCATCTATCTTCCTCGGGAGTCACCGGAGGCGCGGAATGACAGCGACCATCATCGACGGAAAGTCCATCGCGAAGGAGATCCGAAGGGAGCTGAAGGTCGAGGTGGCCGCATTCAGGGAGGCCCACGGGGTGCAGCCCCTGCTGGCTGCGGTGCTGGTCGGGGATGATCCGGCGTCTCACGTATACGTGCGAAACAAGCAGCGTGCATGCAAGCAGACGGGCATGGGATCCCGCCTCATCGAGCTGCCTGCGGAGACCTCGGAGGCTGAGCTGGCGGGGATCATCGACGGGCTCAACGCGGACGTCGCGGTCCACGGGATCCTCGTGCAATCGCCGCTGCCGAGGCACATGGACGAGTTCGGCCTGGTCCGCCGGGTGGATCCGTACAAGGACGTCGACTGCTTTCATCCAGAGAATGTCGGCCTCATGGCCGCCAAGCGCGCCCGGTTCCTTGCCTGCACGCCGGCGGGGGTCATCGAACTGCTGGATCGTAGCGGCGTGGAGCTCACCGGCGCCAACGCCGTGGTCCTCGGCCGGAGCATGATCGTCGGGCGGCCGCTGTCGCTGCTCCTGACCGATCGGCACGCCACGGTCACCGTGTGCCACACCCGCACCCGGAACCTGCCCTCGGTCTGCGCCACCGCGGACGTCCTCGTCGCCGCTGCAGGCGCGGCGCGGCTCGTAGGGGCCGACTGGGTCAAGCCGGGCGCCGTGGTCATCGACGTGGGGACCAACCGCACGGACGACGGCCTCTGCGGCGACGTGGACTACGGACCCGTCTCCGAGGTCGCCGGCATGATCACCCCCGTGCCCGGTGGGGTGGGGCCCATGACCATCGCGATGTTGATGAAGAACGTGTTGAAGGCGGCTTCGCTGCAGGTCGCTGCTAATCGATGAAGGCGGCGAGGGACTGGCAGCGCATGGATCCGCGCAGCCGGGTCAGGGCCTTGATCTCGATCTGACGGATCCTCTCCCGGGTCAGGTTGAAGTCCTGGCCGACTTCCTCAAGGGTGAAGGTGCGCTGCTCCCCGATGCCGAAGCGCATGCGGAGGATCTTCTCTTCCCGGGGGGGCAGGGAGCTCAGGACGCGGGTGAGGGCCTCCCTGAGATCCTTCCTCTCGCTGATCTCGCAGGGATCCGGAGAGTTCTCGTCGGCGATGAAGTCCTTGACCTCGGCGTTGTTGTCGCCGACCTCCATGTCGAGTGAGACCGGATCCCGCAGCAGGGACAGGGTTCGTGCGACCTGCTCCTTGGTGGTGGCGCACTTCTCGGCGATCTCCTCCTCGGTGGCCTCTCGATCAAGCTCCCGCTTGAGCTGCGCGCGCACACGGTGGATTCGCCCGAGCCCCTCGATGAGGTGTACGGGCACACGGATGGTGCGCCCCTGGTCCGCGATGGTGCGGGTGATGCACTGGCGGATCCACCAGGTCGCGTAGGTGGAGAACTTGAGTCCGCGACGGAAGTCGAACTTCTCCACGGCCTTCATGAGGCCGATGTTGCCTTCCTGGACCAGGTCCAGGATCGACAAACCGTGATTCATGTACCGCTTCGCGATGTTCACGACCAGGCGGAGGTTGGCCTCCACCATCTGCGTCCGGGCCTTGTCCCCGTGTTCAAGCCCGCTCTCGATGCGCCGGAGCAGGTCCGCTGCCTCCCCGCAATCGACCCCGAGCGCGCGGGTGAGCCGCCGGATCTCCTTGGGGTCCGAAGCGACCCCACCCTCGGGGGAGGAGCCCTCCGCGAATGCAGTGAGATCGAGCAGCCGCTCCCTGATCTCACGGGTGAGCAGGTGGATGATCCGCTTCCCCACGGGGCTGCCGTGGATCCCGAGGAAGAGATCCGTCAGGTACGCGGGCGGGAGGAGAGGGATGCTACGTCGAGAGCGCCGCTGCTGCTCTCCTCGCGGCAGCCCGAGGAGGGCCTCCCGCTGGGTGTCGAGGAATCGACTGAACTCCTCCACGTCGGCCATGCAATCCCGCCGCTCGAAGGTTACGAAGTCCGTGGTCAGCTCGATGATGTCATCGAGCTGACGGGTGCCGTCCCTGAACTGGCCGACCAGATCGAAGATGCGGGTCCGGGCATAGGGAACCGAGAGAACCGCATCCAGGATCCGAACATGACCATCCTCGATGGCGCCAGCGATCTCAGCTTCCTGTCGCCGGTCGAGGAGGGGGACGGCGCCGATGCGCTTCAGGTACACGAGGACGTTGTTGATGTCGGCCTTGGCGGTCTCTTCCTTGTCCATGCGGGGGGTGTTCCTGCGAGGCGCCGGACCGTCCTGAGAGTAGACGGAGTCCGATCCCAGGGGGCGATGCGGGACGGTCGGCGTTGAATCGATTGCAGTGCGACAGCCGGTGAACTCAGACATGGAGACCCTCCATACGAATACCGAGGGAGATATCTGCAAGAGGTGTTCCAGGATGGGATCACCAGCATGACCGGGGGGTCGTGGCAGCGTCCGGAGGCGCGACCCTGATCGACTGATCCACGGGTGTGGAAAATGTCTACACGTTGGAGGTGCTCTTCAGCGACAGCGTACGGAGGAGGAGCTTCCCGATCAAGAGGGGCGGAGCAGATTTTTTTTTTAGAAACCCACGGGTTGCTCGTAGCAGGTCCTCGCGCAGACGCGGCCCTGGGACGCGCCGTCCTGGTCGACGAGGTCCATGCACTGCCACCCCTGGGGACACTCGTTCTCCGGATCGTCATAGCACTTGGGGAAGCAGAACTTTCCCTGGCTGGTCCCCTCCTCGTCCTGCAGTTCCAGGCATTTTGACGGCTCCGGGCCACACTCCTCGTCGGCCTCGCAGGGCTCGCAGAAGGGCTCAGGGGGGTCCGCACAGATCCCCTCGGTCAGGTCGCAGACCTCCCCGAAGTTGCACCAGTAGTTCCCGGGGCAGGGCCTGTCCACGCAGCCCCCGGCCTCGCATTCCTTGGACGCCTTCTTGCAGTCGAAGTCCTCCATGCATCCGGGCTTGCACATGTGCTCGACAGGATCGCAGTAGGTCTCCGGGGCCTCGCAGTCGTACGGGTCGATGCACCCTCCGGGGATCATGCAGTGCCCCTCGTCGTTGCACTCCTGGCCGGGGGGGCAGGGGCTGTTGATCGGGTGGCACGCGTCCTGGCAGCGGAACGCGCTGCAGACCTTGCCCTGGGGACACTCCGTATCGGCCTGGCATCCCGGGACGCACATCTTGTTCGGGTTGCAGATCTTCCCGAACTCGCAGTCTCCGTCCTCCTGGCACTCCCCGGGGAGGCCGCACTGCAGCCCGATGGGGATGCACTGGTTCATCGGGATCCCGGCGACGCTGAGATCCTCGCAGGTGTACCCCTGGGGACAGCCGGCGGCGCTGAGGCAGGCCTTGCCGCAGTAGCTGCCGCCGGAGACGAAGTCCAGGCAGTGGGAGTCCGGAAGCTCGCATTGGGTGCCCACGGGACGGCACACGCCGGTCAGGGGGTTGCACTGGTTCTCGGAGTTGCACGGGTCGCAGAGGGTCTTCCGGTCGAAGCAGCGGCCGAGGCAGGGCTCGCAGTAGCCCTGCCCGCCGCAGTTCTTGTCCTCGGTGCACTCCGCCCCGCTGCCGGCGAGGCTGCACGACCCCTGGCAGTCACAGACCTCCTTGGGGCCGCAGTCGCCGTCGGTGAGGCACTCCGGCTCCCAGGCCGGGGTCGTGTCCACTCCCGGGGCCTGATCCGGCTGGGGCGTCAGGGAATCCCCCGAGGGCACCTGGTCGTCGACACCTTCACCGCCGCAGCTGTTCGTCAGCTCACAGGGGAGTTGGCCGCCGCCGCCGCAGGCGCCCATGGCGAGGGCGACACCGAGGACCAGGACGAGACGCGCCACGTACCGCATGGGGAGACCTCCTCGTGAACACAGCACAGGTTGATTCCGGAAGGGGATTCTACTGAAGCAGGCGGGTCCGGTAAAGCACTCCTCCGTCCGTGAGCGAGAGGAGATCACCGTCGACACAGGCCGCAGCAGCGCTGAGCCCGTACCCAGTGGCCAGCTCACCGAGGGCGAGGCCGTCACGGGGGTCGATCATCATCATGGAGCGGTCGATGGGCACGAGGAGGACGCCCCCGCAACGCTGGACGCCGGCCAGGGGGGTCTCCCCGAGCTCGAGCTCCCACACCACCTCGAGGGTGTTGGCGTTCAGGGCCAGCAACCTCCCGTTCGTGGTGGTGAGCCAGATCCTGTCCAGGTCGAGGACCGCGTGGAGGGGGCCCGGGACGAGAAAGGTCTGGAGCACCTCTCCATCCACCACAGCCAGCGTTGCAATCCCCCGGGAGTGACATCCCACCAGGATCGAGCCGTCCGGCAGCTCCAGGGGGGTCATGTCCGCGTCGTTCATCTTCCGGCGATCCGAGCAGAGCCTGCGGCTCCAGCGGACCTTGCCGGTCGTCGGTTCGAGGGACTCGACGGTGCCGTCCGCGAAGCCCACGATGATCCCGCCGCCGATGAGCACGGGGTCCGGTGCGCCCTGAAGGCTCGGTCCACCGAGGGGCAACGGCCGCCCGTGCGTCCAGCGCTCTGCGCCGTCGTGAGAGGAGAGCGCAGTCAATCGGTCCGCTGCGTCCCGGATCACCAGCAGAGGCGGATCCTCGAGGAGCAGCGGCGTCGTCGAGACTCCGCTCGGGACCTGTACCGCCGGCTCCCAGAGATCCTGGCCGGAGGGCAGATGGATCCGATGCACGGAGCCATTCCCGGTGCCGAGGTAGAGGGAGTCTCCCGCGATGACGCCTGCGGCTTCCACCGCTCCCGGCATCTGCTTGCGCCAGAGTACGGAGCCGTCATCGGTCCGAAAGGCCTCGAGGAGGGCCCCCGTGGGCCGCGACGAGGTGCCGACGATCGCCACGGGGCGTCCGGGCACCGGGAGCACCGGTGCGAGGTTTCTGGCGTATTCGGCGAACCAGTTCGGCGTCTGGATCATACGGCCCCAGACGACCGAAGACCCCTCGGGATGGGTGATCAGGCTGTCCGTAGCGGGTCGACCGCACCCGGCGGTGAGGAGCGCAAGGATGAGGACGGCCCGCGCGGCTCGCATGGTGGTCAGGATTCCGGGGTGAGGAGCAGGCGGACCTGCACGTCGTGACGGGCCATGGCAAGGAGGCTCGGGAGGACCCCCTCGTCCGAGGCATCGGGGAGGAGCTCCAGGGCCTTGGTGTAGTAGTCTCGGGCCGCCGCAGCGTCCTTCTCACCCTTGGAGGAGCGGAGCGCGGGGTTGGCCATGTCACCGAGATGGACGAGTGCGCGGGCCTTGAAGTAGGGCACGGTGCTGGACGTCTGCATCTCCTCGAACCGCGCCGCCGCGGCCGCCGCGTCCCCGATGCGGAGCTTCAGCTCGCCGAGGTTCTCGAGGACCAGGGGCCTGAGCGTGGAGTCGCCTTCGTCGTTGAGATAGGTCTCCAGCTCCGTCGCTGCCTCTTCGTTCTTTCCGAGGCGTGTGTAGGCGGAGACCAGCAGGAGCCGAGCGGCGTCCTCGATGGAGCCGCCGCCGTGCTCGTCGATGAAGCCCTGGGTCGCAGCTGCGAGGGCCTCGTACTTCGCCTGTTCCGTGGGGTAGGTGCCCTCCGCCGGGGCGACGGGCTCCTCGCCCTCATCTGCAGGCTCGACCACCTCAGCGAGGTGGATGCGGAAGATCTCGAAGAACGCCTCGGTGTTGTCCTGCCGCTTTGAAGAACGCCAGGACACGAACGCGGAGATGCCCAGGACCAGGATGATGATGCCGACGATGGCGCCGACGATCCAGTACTTGTACTTCTCGATCACGGAGTAGGTGTCCTGCAAGGCAGACATCACCTCGTCCGGCTGCTGCAGACCCTTCTTATGTCCAACGATATTTCGAATCTTTTTGCGGGCCATTCCGACGTACCTCATCGCATAAAAACGGCTGAACGCTTATAGCCCCGGGCCGCTGGGGTGTCAAGGCGGAAGTCCCCAACGTCAGACTTGATCGGAGTCGTCCAGGGTAGTCGCGGGTGAAGACTCGTGAGGAGCTGGTGCGGAGGTAGGGGCCGGAGGGAGCACACGACGGCCGTTCCCGAGGCGTGAGCAACTCGGTTCTGGCGGGTGGCGCCGGGCCCATGTCTTGGGGGACGAGGGGCGTGCCGGATGGGGTCCGACCCGAAGCTCAGGCCGCGATTGACAACCTCCGATAATCCCGTCGGTCCATCAGGTCCTCAGCGGTCGCTGACCTCAGCAGGTCATAGAACGGCTCCAAGATGTCCCGCCAGGGCTGCAGGCGATTTTCCTCGGTGCGGAGGTGCACACCCCGATAGAGCGCCAGGATGTTCAACGCGATCCGCCGCAGCATCTGGACCACCAGCAGCCCATTGGGGTCGCGGATCCAGGGATGCGCGTCCTCGTCCAGGATGGCGTCCAGCGTCCAGTGCGTTCCGTTCTCGACGCTCCACCGCCGCCGGATGACCACGATCCATTCCTCTGCGGAGAGCCGGCCCGCCGGGAGGTTGGTCAGGAAGTACCGGGTGCCCACTGTGTCCGCCTCGGCGGGGTCGTCATGGACCTCCCGCCGTTCCAGGCGCAGCACCTGCCGCAGATGGTCCCATCCGTTCCAACCGGTCATCTCAGTCGTCTGCCACAACCGGTAGATCACCGTCTTGCCGCGGTACCGCGTCTCCCAGGTCGCCGCCGTCTCCTCGGCCGTGCGGCTCCCGAGCTGGCGCTGTGCCTCGCGCAGCAGCTCGGGCTGGAAGGCATCCAGCACCATTAGGTAACCGCACCCGGCCTGGTTGACGAGGGTGGCGTTGCTCAGGCTCGCCGAGCCCGAGTCGGTCGCCACCAACTCGGCCAGCTCCGTGCCGCCCCAGTCCGCCAGGAACTGCTCGAACACCTCGGCAAACATCCCCATCTCGTTGGTCTCCCGCCGGACCGGCACGCAGTCCAAGCAGAACGTCGCCCGGCTGCTGACCGCGGACACACTGATCGTCCTGATCTCGCCCCCTTGCCAACCGCCGACCGGCTCTTTCGCCGGCTGAAAGTAGGGGGATTGGTCGACCCGCTGCGCCTTGACCTTCACATACCGGTACTTCCCGTCGACACTGGTCATGCCGATGGGCATGTCCCGGGCCCGCGCCAGGGCTTTGCTGCGATAGAGGCTCTTGGCCTGCTTGCGAAGCACACCCCGATATCCCACCAAGTCGGCCCGGACCACATAGTCCCGGGCCGTCGTGTCCGGAAGGCGCCGCCCAAGGCCCAGCCGCCGCCGAAACTCGGCGGAGAGGTCGCGGGTGAGCTTCTCCATGCCTGCGAAGCCCGGCCGCCCTGCCACGACCGCCGCCACGATGCAGCGGGAGAACTGCAGCACCGACCACCTCTTCTTCCCATACCGTCCACGCCGATCTACGACCCCGTCGAAGTCCAGCCGCTCAAACTCGTGCTCCAAGAATCGTGCCCCTCGTCGTCTTTCCTCTCGGTCCATAATCGCCTCCTGTGCTACAGTGCACGTGTGCTGTGGTGCACGTGCACTGGGTGTGGGGGCGGCGCAACCCGCCGGCCCAGTCGATGGGGGGCCGGACCCCATCCGGCCCCTCGTCCCCCAACCCCAGGATCGCACAGACTCGGCCCAAACGCGAACCGCCCGAAATCCCCCGGAGAAGCGGCGCTACCCCGCATAAATGCTGGGCCTGAGCGACTTGTGTGCGCGCCGGGATCCCCCGGGCACCGCCCGCGGACGCTCCACAGACCCGAAAAGCGGGCTAACCGCATGATCTCACATGGACTTCTCGGCGGGGACCCGCCGAGCGGGATCTTGCCACTGCGAATTTGTCAGACGCCGGACCAAGCGCGGCAGACTACTTCCTCTCCGCACAGATCAACGGCATGCCGGTCGCGGCACCGAAGGGTCACCGATTAAGTCTGCAGCGGAAGGTTGATTATGATCACTGAACAGGCATCCAGCGCTGGCTCCCCGCCGAGGCGGATGCCGAAGCCGAGGCAGAGAAGTTTCCGTCTCAGCCCGGAGCGCGTCTCGAAGCGATGGCTACCAGGACCCGTGGGACCCGTGGGACCCGTGGGACCCGTGGGACCCGTGGGACCCGTGGGAACCATGTGATCCGTGGGACCCGTGGGATCCGTGGGACCCGTGGGATCCGTGGGACCCGTGGGACCCGTGGGACCCGTGGGAACCGTGGGAACCATGCGATCCATGGGACCCGTGGGACCCGTGGCTCGCGTGGGACCCGTGGGAGCAGTGCCCCGCAGCAACAAAGTCGCCAGCGTGCGGTCCCTCCCCCGGTTCCGCTGCAAGAGTCTCACCCGCCGCCGTCCCCGCCATGAGCAGGAACGTCGAGACCTGGGCAGCCTGCTTGCGGGTGACCTTGCCCTCCTCGCTGAGGAGATAGGTCTTCAGCCGCTTCTTTAGACTGGGAAGTCTACGTTCACTCATTCCAACGCCTCCGCCAACGGGGCATGGGGGGTGGGTTGACAAGCCATAAAAACACTACATTTCAAGCCCTTGCGGGGTCACCCCCGCTCGAGCCCGTTACCAGGACCCGTGGGACCCGTGGGACCCGTGGGACCCGTGGGACCCGTGGGACCCGTGGGAGCCATGGGACCCGTGAGACCCGTGCGAACCATGCGACCCGTGCGACCCGTGGGACCCGTGGGAGCCGTGGGACCCGTGGGAGCCGTGGCTGGCATGGGAGCAATGCCCCGCCGCTGCGATGTCATTGCTGGGGTCACTGTCCGCGCCGAGGGCCTCACCAGCCCCGGTGCCCGCAAGGCTGCGGATACGGCGGCACACTTGGTAGACCGCGTCTTGCCCGAGGCTCCCTACCGGCAGTGGGTGCTGACCTTTCCATGGGAGGTGAGGTTTCTCCTGGCGATGGACCGGAAGTTCC
>JBDRIT010000001.1:0-8915 GCA_043815665.1 Pseudomonadota bacterium | reverse complement strand
TCCCACCGCCGCCGCCTGAGCCGAGACCACCTCACCTGCAATGGCACGGGCTTGACCCCGTGAGCTTTCGCGAACCCGACGAGGTTGTGGGCTCCGGTTGCCTCGGACTCGGCCCAAGACAAGCGAAGATGCCGTAGCGACGCGACCGAAAAAACTTGCCGATGCGCGGTCGAGATGGCGGTGCTGACAAGGATAGCGAACGAAGGCGATGCCGAGTATCGTTGAAGCTGAGTTGAGCGGACGAAGTTCCGCTCGTACGAAACTTATACCCGCAGGGTGCGAGTTCGAGTGAGCATGGCGAACGGTCTTTCCGCCGTTCAGCACTGGCAGATCGGCTGCCGCAGCAGGCAGATGCGCTTGTTTTGGGCCTAGATGAACTCGGCTGAAGTGATGATACCCCCTAGCCGGTCCTCGACGCCGATCTCGGCGTTGCCCCTCCTCGAAGTGGCTCTACCACGTCTTCGTAGAAGCGCCTTGACCTCGACGCCGGTTCCTCGCCCAGGCCGCATCATCATTTGCGCCGAGGTCATCTAGAAGGTGAGTTCGAGACCGACGCGGGCCTCGAGGGGCCAGTGGGAGGTGGGATCTCCGTCCTTGAGGTAGATCGTGGTGTCCAGCTCGGCGAAGACGGCGATGACCTTCATGAACTGGTAGTCCATCCCGAGCCCCACCAGGAATCCCCAGTCGAAGGCGCCGTGGACGTTGACCGGGATCGCGGCCCTCAGATAGACAAGGGGCAGGTCGAGCCGCACGCCGGGGAGGAGCTGGACCTTCTGATCGATGTCCTCCATGTCCATGCGCATGGCCAGGTCGATCTTGAGCATGCTGAGCTTGTAGAACAGCAGGATCTCCAGATCCACGTTGGACCGTTCCACGTCCTTGTCCACGAAGATCATGCCGATCCCCGCGGACGTGGCCACGCCGAAGGCCGCAGCCGCCGGCGCCGGTGCGAGGGTGACAACGAGCAACAACACAGAGGCGGTCAAGAGGGTCTTCATCTCGATGCTCCTTTGGTTCAAGCGCCTATTCTACCCGGTCCCGGGGAGAGTGGAAATCCAAGGCCCGCTCCATCGACGGTCACTGCCCGGGGGCATTCATCTGCGGCCCACCGCCTGAGCGCGCTCCCTTCGCGGTTGCCATACCGACCTCGGGCCGTATATTAACACGAACCGCGGGAGGCAGGTGTGGATGAAGCGTGACTATTACGAGGTGCTGGGGGTCGGCCGGGACGCGGGCGCCGCGTCGGTGAAGAAGGCCTACCGCCAGCTCGCTCTCAAGTTCCACCCCGACAAGAACCCGGGGAACGCCGAGGCCGAGGAGTCCTTCAAGGAGGCGGCGGAGGCCTACGAGGTCCTCTCCGACTCCAAGAAGCGCTCGGTCTACGACCGCTACGGCCACGACGGCCTCTCGAACCAGGGCTTCTCCCGGGGCTTCTCCAGCTACCAAGACATCTTCTCCCAGTTCGGGGACGTCTTCGGCGACATCTTCGGCGGGATGTTCGGGGGCGGGATGGGCGGCGGCCGTGGCCGCCCCCGCCGGGGCGCGGACCTGCGCATGGGCCTGGAGGTCTCCCTAAAGGATGCGATCTTCGGGACCGAGCGGAAGGTCGAGGTCCCCCGGCGGGTCCGGTGCAACGACTGCGAAGGCACCGGCGCCGCTCCGGGAAGCATCAAGACCTGCGTCCAGTGCGGCGGCGCCGGGCAGGTGGTGAGCCGCCAGGGCTTCCTGACCCTCTCCATGCCCTGCCCCCGGTGCGAGGGGCGCGGCAAGGAGATCGGTCAACGATGCAGCGCCTGCCGCGGCGAGGGCACCGACCGGATCGTGGACACCGTGGAGATCAGCATCCCCGCCGGCGTCGACAACGGCGACACCCTGCGGGTCTCAGGCAAGGGCGAAGGGAGCATGAGTGGCGGCCCCCCCGGGGACCTCTACGTCGAGCTCCGGGTCCAGCCCGACCGTCGGTTCCAGCGGGAGGAGTGGGATCTCCACACCTCCCTCGAGGTGCCGTTCCTGGAGGCCCTCGAGGGGACGAAGTTGTCCCTGGAGACCTTCGACGGTGAAGAGCGCCTGGAGATTCCGGAGTGCAGCCAGCCCGGAGACGTGATCAGGCTGCGGGGCAAGGGGGTCCACCGGCTCCAGCAGCGCGGCCGTGGTGACCTCCACGTTCACCTGGACGTGCGGTTCCCGAAGAAGCTGAACCGGCAGCAACGTAAGGCGCTGCAGGATTTCAAGAAGCTTTTCTGAACGCGGGTGACGCCCGTGAAGGGTTGGTGCGACGGATGTTCATTCCCTTCCAGCTCGGCCGCTACACGGTCACCGATCGCGTCCGCGTCGGAGGCATGAGCGAGGTCCTCGAGGGCCGCTTCGTGGATGAGGAGGGCGATCTCGCCCGCATCGCGATCAAGCGTCCTCTGCCCGAGGCCTCTCCTGAGCCCCGCCTGATGATGATGTTCTGGGAGGAGTGCGCCCTCATGGAGCGGGTGCGGCACCCGGCGTTCCCCCGGTTCATCGAGTCGGGCATGGCCGGCGGACAACCCTACCTGGCCATGGAACTCCTCCAGGGACGACGCGTGCGTGACATGCTCAACGCACGACCCGAGGGGACCCTCGGGGCCAACGCAGCCACCTGGGTCCTCGTCGCCGCGGAGATCGCCGATGCGGCGCATAGCCTCCATTGCCTTCGGGGCGACGGGGATCGGGCGATCCTGCACGGCGACATCAACCCGTCGAATGTCATGATCGACATGGAGGGACGGGTCCGGCTCCTCGACCTGGGGATCGCCGCCGGCATCGCCCGGGGCATCAACGAGGTCCTCCCCGGGCACCGCCTGTACCACCCCCCCTACCTGGCCCTCGATGCGGAGCACCCCGGGGTGGACCTGGACACCTACGCGATCGCGCGGGTGCTCGTGGAGTGTCTCGCTGGACAGGACGCGAGCGTCGCGATGACCCGCGGCCTCCCCGAGACCCTCGTGACCATCCTCTCCAACGCCCTGGACCCGGGGGGCATGTTCGTCTACAAGAACGCCTCCCAGCTGGCGCTGGAGCTGCGCTCCTTCATTCGAGAAGACCGGGTCCCAGAGATGCGGAGCGAGCTGCAGAAGCTCGCGCTCGCCTGAGGTTCGGCTACTTTTCTCGCCGCTGAATCACTGCGTCGGCGGGATCCCCCGCGTCCGGATCCGGGCCGATGAGGCGACGCCAGACCTCGGCCCGCTGGCGGGCCTTGTAGGAATCATGGTTCGCCGGGCCCTGCTCGTTCTTCTCCCAGGTCCGCAGGTCGAAGATCTGGAACTCCACGGGGATGAACACGATCTTGCCGAACTCCAGGAGCGCCGGGTCGTCGATGTCCTCCAGCAGGCGGTCCACGCGATGCGGGATGTCCGCAACAAAGCTGATGACCCGGAACTGGGGATGCGTGAACTCGTTGAAGAGCTTGTAGCGCCCCTCGCCAAGGGGCACCTGGAGGTCCTCCTCTGCGCCCACTCGCGGCAGGAGGGTGCGGGTCGCCAGGAGGTTGTTCCGTGACTCATCGGGGATGATGTAGTTGAACGGGACCAGGCGCTTCTTGAGGAAGTAGATGATCGGGACGATGTCTGCGGTCTCCTTCGCGACGATGCGAAACCGGAGACGATCGTAGACCTGCGCTGCGGTCGGCGCCTCCTTGGAGAGGACCTTGGTGAGGGTAGAGCCGCGGGTCTTGTGGGAGCAACGGAAGTGCTCGATGCTGAAGCCGATGGAGCGCATGTGCTCCACGATGTCGGTGACCCGGTGCTCGACCTCCTCGAAGAGGGTCCGCTCCGGTACCGGCAGTCGGATGAAGAGCTCCCTCGCGTCCAGGTGGTTGAGGACGTGGAGCACCTTCATGAGGGTGCAGGCCTGCGGCTGGATGTGGGACTTGCCGGAGGCCACAAGGAAGATGTTCTGGAACCGGGAGGGCTTCACCAGCACCCGCGGCAGCGTCACCTGAAACTCCTCCTTGAGGTAGTCGACGGTTCGCGCATGGAGGCTCTGGAGACGATCCCGATCCGCAATGTTGTTGGGGTTGTACCCGTTGACCCGAAGGAACTCGTTCACCGCGGGGATTGTGTGGAGGTTCAGCCGATGCCAGTCGATCACCGAGCAGCCGGAGAGGAAAACACCGATCTCCTCGACATCGCCCGCGCTCAGGTTCTCCGACCGGAGAAGGCGCTGCAGACTGAAGTCCAGTGAGATCAGATTCTCGGTCATGTTTTTCCCAGGGTCTCGGACTCCAGTCTATACCCAAACCTGCAGCAAGTTCAACAGGTTTCTCTCGCTCAGAGGCTGTGCGGAGGCGCCCTCGAGGGGACAAGGAGATCCTGCGGAACCACC
Organism: Pseudomonadota bacterium; assembly: GCA_043815665.1. Lineage (GTDB taxonomy): Bacteria > Myxococcota_A > UBA9042 > CAIXZC01 > CAIXZC01 > CAZNWW01. The sequence goes on along the minus strand of JBDRIT010000001.1, from coordinate 4,565 downwards.
GGATAGCCCGACGGGTTTCGGAACGCCTCCAGGAGCCTGTTGAGGGCCTCCCCCGGGGCCCATCTGGTCGGGAGGTAGGCGCTCGGGAGGAGGTTGCCGGTGGCAAAGCGGAGCTTCTCCCTGATGATCTCGTCGCGGGTCTCCAGGGTGGTATGGAATGCTGGGTCCAGTCGTCTCGCCGTTGGGAGTCCGTCGAGGCCGGAGTTGTTCAGGGCCGCGTCCGAGTGGCGCACGGTCCAGCGCGGATCCACGGGGAACTCCATGAAGAAGGTCCCCTTGATCATGACCAGCAGCGCGCCCGTTACCACCACCAGGGCGATCGCATTCGACCGGAACCCTGCGAAGCGCGCGAAGCGCAGGATCCCGGCGGCCATGAGGAGGACCGCCGCCGGCGCAATGATCATGGCGCTGGCCATGCGCTGCTCGTCCCAGTCCTCTTGGAACCCCCACCAGAGGTAGGCAACCACGACCCAGGACAGCAGGAACCGGGTCAACCGCCGATCCTCCCGGTTCAGCGGGCCGATCCCGAGGAAGAACGTCGCCACCAGGATCAGCCCGAACCCCCGGGCCAGGGCCATGGGCATCCCCAGGAAGGTCGGGAAGGGGAAGTGGGGGGTCCGGACCACGCTGTCCCGCAGGGGATAGTTGAACAGCACGGCGGAGTCGAACTCCCAGCCCAGGAAGGAGTGATGAAAGAGCGCCGCGCTCCCGGGCAGGGCCTCCCGTGGATGGATCAGGATCGAACCGAACGCGACCTCCTTCCAGTACAACGCCGGGGCCAGGGCCAGCACGAACCCCAGGAGGACGAGGCCACCCGCAGTGATCCGTGACAGGAGCTCCTTGCTCTGGTCCGTCGCGAGCATCAGCAGGATGACCGGCGCGAAGATCAACGCAGCGTTCTCCACACCGACCAGGGCGCCGTAGAGCATCCCCAGGAGGAGGTCGTGCCGCGCCGGCTCCATGAGCAGGTACATGACCGCGGCCACCAGGGTCGTCGCAAGGAAGGCCGGGTGCAGGCTCTGGTACGAGAGCATGAACGGATTGACGCCGGCCAGGAGCTGCGCGCAGAAGGCCAGCCACCGGCGGCCGAAGACCCGCACCGTCATCCCGTAGATCAGGAGCGACAGGATCGCCGGGATCAACGCATAGAAGAGGTGCGCTCCCCCCGGACCGAAGAGCCGCAACGGCACCGCCAGAACCGCGGCGCCGCCGATGCATTGGTCCCCGGTCGCGCTGGCGCCGGCCTCAAAGGCCATGACGCTGTGGGGCGCATGACCGACGGAGCGCTGCTCCACGGCTGCGCCCTCCCCGTCGACGATCTCCACGTCCCGATCCGCCAGGAGCAGGGCGGGCACGAAGAGCCTGGCGTCCACAGGGGTCAGCGCGGGCCCCTGGTAGTTCACGAGGTACACCGAGAAGATCAGCGCCGCACCCAGCATCCCGAACCGGCTCGGGTTCCTCCGCGACGTGACCTTGAACTCCTCGAACCGCGCCATCAGTCGATCCTCCGACCCACGAGCCAGAACACGACGACGAGGATGGGGACACCTGCGACGTAGGTCAACCAGGGATTGAAGCCCAGGCGCGGCAAGGCCACGTAACCGAGCACGGCTGCGACGCCCATCGCGAGGGTCGCGTAGGGCAGCTGGGTCCGCACGTGATCCATGTGATCGGAGCCCGCACCGATGCTGGAGAGCATCGTCGTGTCAGAGATCGGGGAGCAGTGGTCGCCGTAGACGGCGCCGTCCAGGACGGCCCCTGTGGAGAGGAGGATCAGGAGCGGCGCGGCCTCGAGGCCGGCGCTGGTCGCTGCGGCCAGGGGAACCGCCACCGGCAGGAGGATCGCCATGGTCCCGTAGGAGGTCCCGGTGGCCATGGCCGACGCCCCGGCGACCCCGAAGACGGCCAGGGGGACCCACAGGGGGTCCACGTCCCTGAGGAGGGAGATCAGGTACTCCGCCGTCCCCAGGGCCTCGGGGCCGGTGGTCCGCTGGAGCGCCAGCGCCAGAACGATGAGGCCGATCGCAGGGACCATGCTCGACATCCCCGTGACGAAGGCGCCACCGATCTCCCGCCAGGTGAGCAGCCGCTGGCCGATGGCCAGGCCCACCGCGAGGAGGCACCCCAGGGCTCCGGCGGCGACCATGAGGGGCCCGGTGTTGGTCACGTTGATGAAGGCCTTTCGCCACCCGTCGAGGGACAGGGCGTCGGCCTCTCCGGGCGGCAGGGTGGCCGCACCGGCGATGTAGAACGCCACGAAGATCGCAACGAGGACGGCGCCCACGGGGAGCGCGGCGTTGTACCACCGCAGGGGAATCCCCTCCTTGGTGGAGAAGCTGTTGAACGCGGCGCTGGTGATGGGACGGCTCCCGGGCGCGACGAGGGTCCCGTCCCGCCGGGCCCGCTCCTCTGCCCGGAGCATGGGCCCGAAGTCCCGGCCCGTCGCGGCGACGACGAAGACCATCAGCAGCGCAAAGAAGCAGTAGAAGCGATACGGGACCAGGTGCAGGAAGACCCCGTAGCCGCTCGCCGCGATGACCGAGAGGTGGGCCATCTGCTCGTCGAGGTACTGGATCTCGATGCCGATCCAAGTGGAGACCAGGGCCACGGAGGCCACGGGCGCCGCCGTGGAGTCCACAATGTATGCGAGCTTCTCCCGGGAGATCCTGTAGCGATCCGTGAGGCTCCTCGCCGTGGTTCCCACCACCACGGTGTTGGCGTAGTCATCGAAGAAGACCACCGTCCCCATCCCGCCGACGATGGCCTGGGCACTCCGGCGCCCCCGGGCCAGGCGGGAGAGCCCGTCGACCAGCCCGGCGATGCCGCCGCCGCGGATCAGGATCCCGACCATCCCCATGAGGAGGAGGGTGAAGACGATCATGGACATGCTCCCCACGCTCCAGAAGGTCGGGAGGGTGTAGGTCCACACGGTGTGGAACAGGGAGCGCGCAGGATCGTGGGGACCGGTCAGGGCGGCGCCCAGCCACACGCCGATAAAGAGGGCCAGGATGATCCGTCGCCACACCAGGGCGACGAGGATCGCCACCAGGGGTGGCGCCAACGCAAAGGGGCCGAACGCGACCCAGGTGTCCGCGGTCCGCGGCAGGAGTGCCAGGAGCCCCCCGCAGACCGCCAGGAGTCCGACGGTCCACAGGATCCGGCGCAGGACCGTCGGACCAACGCGCTCGCCGTCCCCGCTCATTCCGCCAGCACCTCGTCCATCCATGCCCCATATACGGGAGCGATCTCGGCCAGCTCGGTGCGGACCTCGTCCAAGGTGCCGTGCTCGCCGTCGATCCCGGCCAGCAGACCCTCGAGGACCCTCAGGAGTGGGTGCCCGGGCTCGTCACCGGACAGGTGGCGCAGTTCCACCCTCGCTGCAGCGAAGCGCCCGGTCCGTGCCATGAGCAGCGCCCGATCCAGACGAGCGACCCGATTCCAGGGGGCCAGGGAGACCGCTTCATCATAGCGCACGATGGCCGCCTCGAGGTCACCCCGTCGTTCGAGGCAGACGCCCTCCAGCAACGCTGCGGCGGCGTGCAGTCGGCGCCCCGCCGACAGATCCTCCGAGAACGAGCATCCCCCACCGCCCTCCCCCCCAAAGAACCGCCCGAGGAGGATCAGCGACGGGTCGCCGTCCCCCCCGAACGCTGGCAGAGGCGTCGGTATTTCCCCGGCGGCTGCGGTCAGCAGGATTCGCACCCCCGCAGGCACGGCTGCGTCGTCCGCTGACGGGTGGGAGGCCTTCCCCTCGAGAGCGGCGACGAAGGCCCGGTACCCCGTGGTCTCGAGGTCCTCACCAGGGCGTGGGGGTGAGAGGTCCTCGCCGGACCGGATCCGTCCCTCACGGATCAGCGGGAGGATCCCCCTCCAGGTCCCGACCTCCGCGTCGGTGAAGCCCCAGGCCGGGGTGTCCGCTCCCTCGGCCAACGCCAGGGCCAGGATTCCCTGCCGGATGCGTTCGGCGTCGTCGCCGTCGCCGAGGTCCTCGATGATCCGGGCAGCGCCGGCTGCGTCGCCGATCCGGACCCGGGCGAGCCACAGCGTCACGGAGATCCAGGGCTCGGGGTCGCCCCCGTCACCCCGCTCAAGGAGCACCTGGAGATCACGGGCGGCCAGATCCCAACGCCCCCATCCCACCGCGGCGAGAGCGACGCACCGCTGCGCCGCCGGCTCCTCCGGTCGAAGCCGCCGCGCCTCGTCACAGAGCGGCCAGGCGCGCTCGAACTCCCCCGCGACCAGGGCCTCGATCCCTTCGGTCAGGTTGCGCTCGGAGCGCGCCCCCGCGTCGTAGCTGGTGTCACACGCGCAGAGCGCGGCTGCGACGAGGGCCAGGAGGAGAAAGGGCGACGCTGTGGATCGGATGGACATCGGGCCGAGTGTAACTCAGAACGGAGGGGCTGGACAGGGGGTGGAACACATCCTCCCTACGGCGTCACGATCGGGTTGGATTGCTGTAGCTGGCCGTAATTACTAAGAAACCCATCCACTCTTCCTGCGCAATTGTACCGCTGTCAGGGGTGGTCGGACCAGAATTTCCTGTTTTTCCGGTGCGATGGTTGTCG